>NZ_JAKZGP010000046.1 GCF_022549775.1 Belliella filtrata
TTAGTCTACAAAACTCGGGAAGTTGAAAGACCAGGTAGAAAGCTACCCAGGCTCAAAAAGCCAAAAAAACCTCATTATATGAATTATAAACCAATTTAATCCTTAACTAAACGACATTGAATCAAAAACCTTTAATACTAAAAAAAGCCTTAGATATCTAAGGCTTTTTTTAAGACTCATCGTTATCTTATGCTATTTTGCTACAGCTTCGATTGATTTCCAAACCCTGAAGAAATTCTTGCTACATATTTTCTCAATATCTTCTTTCGAATATCCAAGCTTCAATAGTTCAGCGATCAGATTTGGATACATTGATGCATCTTTCAGTCCTTCCGGAAGCGTATCACCTACTCCATCAAAGTCTGATCCCAATCCTACATAATCAACTCCAACAAGCTTTACTACATAATCTATGTGTTCTGCTACCTTCGACACATGTACAGAAGGTCTATTGTCAGCCATATATTTTTCGATATAAGCTTGCGCAGCTGTATCTCTTCTAGTAAGGCCTTGCTCTTCAAGCCACGCTGTAACATGCGCTCTATTGGCTGTATTTTTATCAGAGAATGCTTGATCTACAAAACTACCTCCAAAAGTAATCATGACTAAACCGTCCTTCTCTGCTATTTTCTTGATGATATCGTCTGAAACGTTTCTTTCAAAACCTGGTGTGAAATTTCTTGCAGAGCTGTGAGTAGCTACAATCGGTGCTTTACTATGTTCAGCCACATCAAAAAATGTCTTATCTGTGATGTGAGACACATCTATAATCATACCCAGTCTATTCATCTCTGCGACCACTTCTTTACCAAATTCACTCAATCCTCCATGAGTTTCCGCATCATCATATGAAGAATCACCTACCAGGTTATCTTTTCCATGTGTAAGTGTCATGTATCGGATTCCTTTGTTGTAGAAATACTCCACATTATTGATATCATCCTCGATTGCAGCTGCATTCTCTATACCCATAGGGAGTGATAAAAGTCCATTCTTGAAATTATTTTCTATATCTTCTACAGATTTGGCTAATGCTAACTTATCAGGCCAGGTCGTAGCCATTCTTTCTACCATCATTATTAAGGTATCAGCCAAAGCTTTTGCTCCTCCTCGCTCCTGATAGCCAGCTGGAATATAGATTGCCATAAATGGTGCGTCCATTCCGCCTTCTTTAGCTCTTACATAATCAATATTTCCAGATTCTTGCCTGTTTATAAAATCATACACATCCCCATTCATGGTGTTCCCAAGATTATACATCCGAAAAGGCAAATCCATGTGACCATCCACTATAATGGTACTTTGGGCAATCTCTTTTGCCACCTCTAGTCTTTCTTCATCACTGAGTTGAGTATAATCGACCTCTTGAGGTTCTTCACTACATGCCAAAGCCAATGTGGCTCCTAGAGCGATTGATAGAATTTTCTTCATGTTGATAAATTTTTATAGATTATCAATTTAATGAATATTCAAAATATCAAAACCTTAAGATTTATAAACGGTTATATTTATGGTATAAAACAACTAAAATCAAATACACGGTCAAAATACTGACCAACAACTGAAATAAACTAAACAAATCTTACCTAAATCACCAAAACACAAACCAACATGAAAAAAAATGCAATCACCTATTTGTCTCTTTTTGCTTTGATGACCTTCTGGGCATGCAGTGGAGGATCAGTAGAAACAGTCAAAGAAGATACTAATGAGAACGAACTTGAAGAGATTTCACCCTCTCTCACCCTACTTTGGAAAACTGACGACGTATTAACCACCAATGAATCTACACTGTATGATGAAAAAAGTGGAAAAATATATGTTTCAAATATTGACGGTAGTCCAAATGAGAAGGATGGAAAAGGATTCATTAGCATCATTGATAAAGAAGGTAATGTCGTTGAAAAGGACTGGATCACTGGAATAGATGCTCCAAAAGGAATGGGAATCAGTAATGGCAAGCTTTATGTTACTAATATTGATGAAATCGTAGAAATAGATATTGAAGAAGCCAAGATTCTCAATAGACATAAGGTCGAAGGAGCCAAGTTTCTCAATGACATTGACGTACATAATGATAAAATCTACTTCTCTGATATGGAGAACGGCAAAATTCATTATTTACTCAATGGAGAAATTTTCGATTTTGCCACAGGTCAAGCAAATATCAATGGTCTAAGAGTGTCTCCTGACGGAACATTGTATGGTCTAGATGGTAAAGGACTGAAAAAGTACGATGAAGACGGTGAGTTCGAAATGATCAATGATGTGGTAACTGGCGGAGATGGACTGATCATTATTGATGACCATACATTCATTGCTAGTAGATGGCAAGGAGAAATCTATCTTATCAGAGACGGTAAAGAGACACTCATCTTAGATACGAAAAGCGAAGAATCCAATACTGCTGATATAGATTATATCCCTGAAGAAAATATTCTTTTGGTACCTACGTTCTTCAAAAATAAGGTCGTTGCCTACCAATTATCCTATTAATCAGGAAACTCAAATTAGAAATCTGGTTTTCCTTATTTCAAATCAGTAGAATGTCCGTATCTTTATAGGGGATTTCTCATTGGCAAAGTGTTAATGCATTGTATTGTCAAAGGAAAACAAGATTTACTATGAACAAGTCAGAACATATCAATTACGAATTAGAAAAAAACTTAGAAGTTATCAGTCAACTTGATGACTTTGTTGGGCATGCTGTGGACAATACTCTGGTAGATCCGGATGAATGTTGGCAGCCCACTGACTTCTTGCCAGATATGAGTGCTCCTGATGCGTTTGATCAAGTCAAATTGCTTCAAGAAAGAGCTGCTGGCATCCCAGATACGATCATCACTTCTCTTATCGGAAATATGATCACAGAAGAGGCTTTGCCTAGCTACCAGACCTACTTCAACTTACTAGAAGGCATCAATCCAGAAGGCAACCTTCTAAGCCCTTCAGGCTGGGTAAGATGGTCAAAGGCTTGGACTGCTGAAGAAAACAGACACGGTGACCTGCTCAACAAATACCTTTACTTATCGGCACGAGCTGATATGAAAAAAGTAGAGCAAACTATCCACAGACTGATATACAATGGTTTTGATCCGAAATCAGAAAAAGATCCGTATCAGGCAATTATCTACACTTCATTCCAAGAAAGAGCTACTAAGATATCTCACGTAAATACAGGTAAACTTGCTGATAAGGCTGGTGATGATGTATTGTCAAGAATCTGTAAAACGATAGCAGGTGACGAAGCAAGGCACGAGAAAGCATACAAATCTTTCATGTCTGAAATATTCAATATCGATCCAAATGGGGCGATACTGGCATTTGAAAAAATGATGCGTAAGCAGATCGTAATGCCAGCTGTTCTTATGGGCAAAGGAGGACCTAACCCTACTTTGTTTGATCAGTTCTCAGCTATTACTCAAAAGATCGGTGTTTACACAGGCTGGGATTATGCAAGAATCATTGACCATTTGGTGAAGCTGTGGAAGATTGAATCCCTCACAGGACTTAACGACATGGCTGCCAAAGCACAGGATTACCTTTCAAACCTTTCAGACAGATACATGAGATTGGCAGATAGAATGAAAGCACCAGATGAAATTCAGTTGGCTTGGCTTAAATAACCTCTAAGCTTACTCAAGATACATATCAATATCGATAAAATACCGGTGAATCTCATCGGTATTTTTTTTGTCCTTGAAGGAACAAAATGGCAAAATTTAGCATTACATGTATATACATTAATTACAAGCTATGAGAACGATCAAAAACATACATGCTGCTTCATATCACCCAATCGCTGACCTTATTACTTTCAACCCATTACCATCAGCAAAACTTTCCCAAATTGACCCATTCATATTCTTGAATCATCATGGTCACCAAACTTACCCTAAAAACAACCAGGGGCTGCCATTTGGCCCTCATCCTCACAGAGGAATGGAAACAGTGACATTTATCCTTGAAGGCGATATCATGCACAAAGATTCTGGTGGACATGAGTCAGTGATCGAAGCTGGAGGCATACAATGGATGACCGCAGGGAGCGGATTGATACATGCTGAAGTAAGTTCTGATAAATTCAAAAAAGAAGGTGGTGACTTGGAGATTTTGCAACTGTGGGTCAACCTTCCAGCAAAGCATAAAATGACCAAGCCAAGGTATTTGGGTCTTCAAAAAGATGAAATTACAAACTTCAAACTCGACGAAGGCAAAATTAATGTGCAGCTGATAGCTGGTGAATGGGAAGAGAAAAAAGGTTCGTTCAAAACACTATCTCCCATTACCATGAGTACCATACACATGAATGCTGGTGGAAGATTTACCAAAAATATCCCCCAAGATGAAAACATCTTTTTCTATGTTGTGAAAGGCTCAGTCAAGGTAAATGGAGAAGTTATAACTTATAGAAATCTCGTAGAATTCAATCAAGACGGGGACTCTTTGACTGTAGAGGCTTCAGAAGACGCCATCATCATCCTTGGCCATGCCTTACCACTCAATGAGCCAATGGTAGCACAAGGACCATTTGTGATGAACACACAGCAAGAGATCATGCAGGCATATCAAGATTACCAAGCTGGGAAATTCGGTACTTGGAATCACTAATTGTAATTTCAAGTGAATCAGTGAAGCTTAAAAAAATGAAAACCATTGAAGATTAATCATGCTTCAATGGTTTTATTATTTTTAGTATGAGCAATATCTTCCATACCTACAAAGACAAGATTTGAAGCAAATATGCTTCATCAATTCACATCAATGATATCCTGAGAAATCAGCCGATATATTTCAGCTACTTGCTCGTTGTAATTCAAGAATTGAAAATGATTATCAAGGGTACTATAATCTCCGCGGATTGCGGGGCCAGTTTGAGCGCGTTTTGCCCCGATATCTAGGCTTTTGCTTATCGATTCAATAATAAGTGGTTTTAGCATTTCGAAATCCAACCCTTGCCTTCCCATGATCTCCTCAGATAGCCTAAGCATATGATTGGTGAAGTTACTAGCAAAAACAGCCGCTACATGGAGTGCCAATCTATCTTTGGACTTGACTACATAAACTTGGTTTGACAAGCTTTTGGCTACTTTTTTTAAATGTTGTAATGTTTCCTGATCTTCGGATTCCACTAGAAATGGCACATCATCAAAATCTATTTCTCTACCTTTGGAAAAAGTCTGTAATGGATAAAGGATACCAGTATAGGATGCTGAGCTATATCCCAATATACTCAATGGAATAGTGCCAGAAGTATGGACTAAAATACTATCCTCAGGCAAAATGATCTCATCGGCAATCTCCGAAATAGCACTATCACTTACTGCCAAAATAAAAAGCCTTGCCTCACTTTCCGAAAAATCAAGATCATCTTTGGCTTCAGCTACATACACTTTGTCACAGACTTTGGATGCAGCCAATATATCTCTGCCATATACTTCAGTGACAGTATGTCCAGCTTGCTCAAGTGCAGGTACCAAGTGGGTAGCCACATTTCCAGTACCAAGCACAGCTATCTTATAGTTCATCCTGAAAGATAAAGAATATAACTTTACTATTCCACTCCCTTATCTCGCATCTTCGAAAACTCATCATACCTTCTGTATATCGCTACACAGAACCCTATCAGCATGATAATGGTACCTGCCCACAAGATATTGATTTGTGGCTTCACCATTGCCTTTAGTACTACATAATCTTTTTGCGTCCTGTTGACTGTAAAGATGAACTTGTTCTCTTCGGGTACGATATTGGTTAGTTCTACCTTTACACCAAGCTCATGATCAATCACTGGAATTCTTCCAACTTGATTATTTCTAATGATAAATACTGGCTCAAGGACTTTCTCTACATCATAATCTTGCACAACAAGCCTCGCCTTCACTGCTACATCTCCATCAAAAAGCTGCATGCCATCCAGTTCTGTAACCACATCTGCACTTTCTAACTTGGTAACCATGTCTGAGATGTGGACCATCTCCCCTGGAGACACTTCGTAAGTTTCATCTTCTCTCCATTCTGGATCTTCGAGATCACTTATTACCGACACGAAAGTGTAGAGATCTTTATCAATAAATCTTCTCGAATCTGGTGATGAAAGCAATCCCATGGAAGAATTGTATTGCGCCATTGGACTCAGAGAAAACTTGAATTCATCATCTTGATAATAATCAATCTTGAAGTAATCATTTTCTTCCAAAACGATATCTACAAACTCACCCTCTCTATAATAGGTCTTATCATTGACTACAATGTCTACCAAAGCTATTGCTTGATTGACTTGCTCCGTCGGTTTGAGAAGTTTAGCATTGACAAGCCCTGGTACGCCAACTACTTTCTTCTGTCTTCCTCTATAGATTGCTGTATATTCTTTGATTTGAGTAGGTTTATTGATCCATAGCAAGGCATGTTCCTTGTTCACTTCATCTTCGAAATCATTTCTATAGGTCAATCCTGACATGTTTTGAGAAATAACTTCAGAATATCCAGATGAAAACATCACTCCGATCAAAATCATCCCTAAGCCAATATGAGCCAAAGAGCCTCCTGCAAGCTTGAATGTAGACTTTTTGAGCAACTTACTCAAGATTGTAGCATTGGCCACGATTGTAAATGTACCTGCCATAACCACAACCATATAGCTTAAGTTATATACCTTACCCAGCACAATAATACCAGCAGAAAGCAATACAGAAATGACATATGGAGTGACTAGTGTCTCTTTCAATGTCTTGGCATCCATCTTTTTCCACCAAAAAAACTGACCCACAGCTGTCAATAAAGCTAGGACAACGGCAAACCACAACTGAAACTTGGTATAGAAACCTACTTGATCGGCTGGAGGTGCCATATTTGATATGCCTCCAAAACTTTCAACAATTGAATTCCAAACGGGTATTGACGTCGGTAGGATTACTTGAAAAGCCATTAGCCCCAAGGTAGTAGCACCTATGAAAATCCAAAACTCTCTTGAATAGACTGAAGCTTCCTTCTCTGAAGTTGGTATATATTTCCAAGACCTTACGGCAAAGAAAATAGCCATTGCCAAAAAGAATAGCATGTATATCAACAATTGACCTGACAAACCCAAGTCAGTAAAAGAGTGAACAGACGAATCACCTAAGACTCCACTTCTTACCAAAAATGTAGCATAAAGCACAAGGATAAAAGAGGAAATTACGAGTACAATGGAGGTCTTCAGTGCTGTAGCACTTTTCTTGTATGTAATCATGGTGTGTATACCCGCCACCAATATCAACCATGGTACATAGACGGCATTCTCTACTGGATCCCAGTTCCAATACCCACCAAAGTTTAAGGTAACATATGCCCAATAAGCACCCATAATGATTCCCATACCTAAAATCATGGCAGAGAATATAGCCCATGGCAAGGTAGGGCGAATCCATTCGGAATATCGCTTCGTAGCTAAGCCAGCCATAAGAAATGCAAATGGAACCAAAGTACTTGCATAACCCAAGAACAATGTCGGAGGATGAATAACCATCCAAATGTTTTGTAGTAGCGGGTTCAACCCTGTCCCATCTTCTGGAACAAAATCAGGGTTGATCTGGAAGATCGGAGCCGAAACAGCATCTCGCAATAAAATAAATGGAGAACTACCAATCTTCAAATCTCCAATCACTACTCCCAATATCATAGAAACCAAAAAAGCTTGAACTAAAGCAAAAACTATCATTACTGGACCTTCCCAAGCTTTATTGGTATGTATCACGACCAAGCCAAGTACGACATTCCAGAAGATCCAAAGGATAAATGCTCCTTCTTGTCCCTCCCAAAAACTAGAAATCATGTAGTGAACCGGTAGTGCAGAGGAAGAGTGAGAATAGGCATAAAAATACTCGAACCTGTGATTGTAAATTATTTCAAAAAGCGATATTGCTATAGTCACCGAAGCTACGGAGTGAATGTAAAACATCACGCGACTAAAATTTCTCCAATTGGACTTCTCAAGCTCATTTGCTTGATAATATTTATAATAAGAAAAGGCCGTCAGCACCGCACTTACAAAAGCAAGAATAGTGGCCATATGACCTAAATTACCCACAAAGGTATTCATCATAACTTCTAAATTTTCAAATTTACATTCCCGCAGTGCTCACTTCATTTTCTTGATACTTGGAAGGACATTTCATCAAGATTTTGTCAGCCATGAATATCTCTTCATTCTTGTAGCCACCTATCACGACTACTTGCTCTGATCTATGAAAATCAGCTGGTACAGGTTCATTGTAAAACACACGCTGTTCTGTACCATCATTGTCCACCATCAAAAAGTAAAAAGATGTCTTGTCTTCATTGACCTCAATTCCTTCTACATTTCCAGATTCACCTTTTTTAAGTTGACCTACTACGTGAATTGCTTTGTCTTCACCTTTGGCTTTCATTGCTTTAGCTGTGGCAAAGCTTTCGTATGTACTCGCATCACCTAGCATGGAGATGATGATCACTATGGCGATCGCAATGATCCCAAGGCCTAATATATGTCCCTTTTTCATAATGAAAATGTTCTTAATTTAAACTTACTTCTCTTCTTGTACCAATTTCTCTAATCTCGCAACCCTTCGATCAGTACCAATGATGTAAACCAAGATTCCTCCAAAAACAATCCCTATTATCCCAACCAATACATAAATTTTCCCTTCGGATCTCATCACATCAGCCATTTCTATGCTTGAGTTTTCATAATCTTCCTCCGTGATTGCTATTTTCTCCTGAGCCATACCTTGCAAGCTGACCAAGAAAAACAAGATTATTATTAACTTCTTCATGATACTTGATTTATCAATTTATCTTCTATTCTTCTCTCTATTCTCTTTACCCTTACCCTCACGATGCTCATCCATGTACCTAAAAGTGTCCATCCAATGATCGCTGGATAGAATACCATCCTTAGATTGCTATCCATATCATAGGCATTGAAGCCTGGATTCCCTCCGTTGCCTGGATGAAGGCTATCGGTGAGTCTTGGCAAAACAAAAATCAATGGAATAAATGCTGCAAATGCAAAAATATTGTAAACGGCTCCTATTCTGGCCCTTTGCTGCACATCCGTGAGGGAATTGCGGAGGATCAGATAGGCAAAATACATCAATATACCTATCGCCGAAGCGTTTTGCTTAGGATCTCCACTCCAGTAATCTCCCCAAGTAAATTTCGCCCATAGCATACCAGTGACTATTCCCAATACACCAAAAAGTATGGCTGCATTGGTAAATTCTATAGCAATGTCGTCGTGTCTGAGGTCGTTGGTTCGAAGGTATTTGATGCTGTAGACTACCGCTACGACAAGCATAATGATCATTCCAAACCACATGGTGACATGGAAATATAAGGCTCTGATCGTTTCGTTAAGTATGGGTAGTCGGGGAACATCCATAACTAGCCCCCCAATGATGGTATAGGCCAACAAGACTATGGTCAAAATTTTCCACCAGCTAAATTTCATCTGTTATAATTTGTCTTTCATTGATCTGATGGTCTACCTCAAGCAAGCATCGAGACTAACCCTAGACCAGAATTCATATTCAATTGAAAAGCTTTGGTCACGTATTCACACAGCAAACTGACTCGATTTCGTGTAACCTGCCCTGCACTTTTCGAGTGCAAAAATAAGGTATAACTTCCTGATTCTTGCCATTTTTGTGAGATATTTGAGTCAATTGTATAACGGAATACTTTGAAAAAGGAACACATCCCTGACCGCAGCACTTTTGAAAAGTTTAAAAATTAAGTGGATAAAATTGCCCGAAACCTTATTTAGTTCCATGAAATTCTATAGTACTAAATACTTATGAGGTTTTATTCGGAAATAAGCCACCCTCAAGCCCTCAATACTAGCTCCTCCACAAGTATGGAAACAGAATATAGGAGGTAGCAGAAATGATTGCATTGATAGCCATAAGGGTAATGATCTTATCTATACTGACACTCCAGTCTAGGCCATCTATTGCATTTTTTGACACCCTTATAGCCATGAGAAGTATGGGGATGATTATTGGGAAACTTAATATAGCCATCAGTGTCGCATTGTTGCTTGCTTTGGAAGCAATAGCAGAAACCATCGTAAGGCATGCTGAAAACCCCAGTGATCCTAAAACCAAATTCAGCAAAAACAGCCCTTGATCCTGAACGGGATTACCTAGAATGATAGAGAATACAAAGTAGCCTAACAAAGCCAATACTAAGGTCAAAATTGAATTGTATATCATTTTGGAAATGATAATCGACTCTGGGGATGCAATCATGTAATAGTATAACTGTCTTCCTTGATGCTCCTGCACAAAACTCTTAGCAACTGCATTGACCGCTGAAAACAAAATGATGATCCAATACAAAGCATTCCATGTAGGCACCCCGATGTTTCCTTGCTTTGCACCTACGCTCAAGTAGGTAATAAACACCGCCGATACCACATACAAAAGTATCCCGTTCAAGGCATACTTTTGCCTCCACTCCAAAGTGAGTTCTTTGATGATAAGGGTATTTATTTGCTTTAGCATGGAGGCAAAGTTAACACATGAAGAGGAGATCATCATGGTAATCAAAAAAAGTAAGGAATTTCTTGTCGCAAATCACCTGAGAGATTGTCGTATTTGCACGGCTTCAATGAGCTCAATTATAGATACATTTGAGAATATGAAACATAAATACTCCGTTTTTCTCTATTTAGCTTAATGTTATATTATACATTGACAATTGTAAAAATAGAACCACCTACTTATGATAAACCCGGAGATTCAGGCATACAACAATTTACAAAAAAAAGAATACACGGAGATTTGTAATGCAATTTCAGAAATTGTGGGCAGGTGTTTGCCTGAATCAGAAAGTAAAATTTGGCATAGGCATCCTGTTTGGTTTTTAGATGGCAACCCTACAGTCGGTTACAGCATACAAAAACCTGGAGTTAGGTTGATGTTTTGGAGTGGGGCAGATTTTGAGGAAGATAAGCTCAATATTTTGGGCAAGAAATTCAAAGATGCTTCAATTTTTTATATCAATGTATCTCAAATCGATATGGCGGATTTAGAAAGGTGGCTCTCAAAATCAAAAGAGATTCAATGGGATTATAAAAATTTAGTGAAGCGAAAAGGAGAATTATTGAAATTGAAAGGATGACAGTATGAAAGATGTAAATGAATATATTGATGGATTTGCGGATCCTGTGAAATCAATACTTTTAAAAATCAGAGAGATTGTTTTGCTTCAAGCTCCTGAAGCATTGGAGTCAATAGCTTATGGCATGCCAGCTTATAAAACCTGTGGAAAACCTCTCGTGTATTATGCAGCATTCAAGCACCATATTGGATTTTATGCTACACCTACGGGACATGAGAAGTTCAAAGATTCTTTATCAAAATACAAACAAGGGAAAGGCTCTGTACAATTTCCTCTTGACCAAGAGATCCCGTATGGGTTGATTGAGCAGATGGTAAAATTTCGTTTTGAAGAAAATCTAAAATTCAAATGAGAAAAATCATATCATTTATGCACATTTCATTAGATGGATTTGTGTCGGACTCAAAAGGGAGTCTCAGTTGGGTAAAACTGGATCAAGAGATTTTTAAGTTTGTAAGTCAACGTGTCGGCAAGACAAACACAGCAATGTATGGACGCAAGACATTTGAGATAATGGAGAACTACTGGCCAAAGGCTGGTTCAAGACCAAATGCTACCAACCATGAAAAAGTGCATTCCAAATGGTATAATAATACGCATAAATTAGTCCTTTCTTCAACAATGAAAGAAGCATCGCTTCCGAATACCAACATTATCACGGACAATATTTCTGAACAAGTAAAAGAAATAAAATCCTCCATCAATCAAAATAGTAATGAAATTCTCCTTTTTGGAAGCCCACAAGCGACCCAAACCCTTATGGAGTTGAATTTGATTGATGGGTTTTGGTTATTCTTAAACCCCATTGTTTTAGGACAAGGTATATCCCTATTCAATGAGTTTGAAACAATGCAATTACTTTCTCTCAATTCAATTTATCAATTTCAGAACGGGGTAATTTCATTAGATTATACGATCACCAAAAAAGAAGATTTCTGGGCAATTTGAAATTATAATTTAGGTGGAAGCAAATTGAAGGTAATGAAATATAGTTCCCTGTATATCAGAAACTACTTAGGATCTGCTGAAAAAGTCCGATTTGAGTAAGATATGGGTTGGAGAAGTGCAGATGAATAAATATACTGCGAAATGAAACCAACGAAGTAGATTGCATGAAGCTGGCTAACACAACCAAGTCAAAATACTGCAAGAGTTTTGTGTTCATTTGCAGAAAAACCCTCTCCAAGATCAATGACTAGGTAAATAACCCATACATTACCAACTGGTTTTGAGTATTTAAGCAGATCCTACTTAGTTGATTCCCTGATGATCAAAGTTGTTGCCAATTGTTTGGACATGATTGTAGAGTTTTTATCTTCGATCATTTTGAAAAGAATTTCAGCCGCATGCTTGCCAATTTCAAAAGCGGGTTGCTTTACTGTAGAAAGTTGTGGGCTAATATATTGCGCTATAGGCTCATCAGCATAGCCGATGACAGAAATCTGATCAGGAATGCTAATTCCTCGTTTTTGCAATACTTTGATAGCATCATATGCGTAATAATCGCTAAAAGCAAAAATTCCATCTACATCATTAGTATCTAAGATTCGCTGTAGCTTTTTTTCAAAATCCTCATCCTCCCCCAACAAGATCATATCTTCTTCTAAGCTCAAGCCGTTTTTCTTCAACCCTTCCAAATATCCCAAGTACCTATTGAAACTAGTGGAGATATATTCAGGCCCCTTAATGTGTAGGATTTGCTTACAACCCGTTTGAACTAAATACTGAACAGCATCCAATGATCCTTGAAAGTCGTCAGTGACTACGTAGGAAGTATTCAAGTCTTCACAAATTCTATCAAGAAGTACCAAAGGTGTCCCGTCTTCTATGACTGTCTCAAAATGACTCAAATCATCCGAATCATTCCCTACCGCAGCCAAAACACCATCGACTCTGGTATTTAAAAAAGCCATACATGACTTTTCCTCCTTCTCTTTGAGTTCATCTGAAGTACAGATAAAAAGTTGATAACCCTTATGAAAAGATACACTTTCGATACCTGCAAGAATGTTATTAAAGTAATTGTGGGTAAACTCAGGAAGAAGTAAACCAATCGTAAAAGTTTTGTTAGAGACCATACTCTTGGCTATTTGATTAGGTCTGTAACCCAATTCTTTTGCCAATTGCACAATCTGATCCTTTCTGGAGTCACTGATGCTTTCATGTCCATTAAGAGCCCTAGAAATCGTAGAAGGTGTTACTCCCAAGATTTTGGCTAAATCTCTAATATTTACTCTTTTCTTGTACAAACTCATTGCGTACTCAAGTTAAGAAATTTCTTTATAAAATTGACCTATACTACTACAACAGGTAGAATTTCACACTTAATCTAAAGACCAATAGTAGAGCTTCGCACCTCAACTTTGAAGCTTATGCATCAATTCGAAGCTTGTAAATCTTCAATTTTCGGAAATAATTAGTTCATTTAACTTAAAATCCAAAATCCGTAAAAAAAAACATTATAATTGGTTGATTTATAATGACAATAGACCTTACAGATTCCACTCGATTATTCCTAGTAACTGATTAGTAGACAATAAAAACCTGAACGGTCGGCAGATTTTAGGTAAGAACAAAATCATTTACAAGCGTCTTTGTTGGACAAACTTTTTATCAAAACTCAATAGTACTATACAATCACCAAAACAAACGTTTGACTGGAAAAGCAATAGATTTTATCTTAACATTACTTATCCCAAACCTATTCAAACCCAGAATGAACAGACACTATCTCGCAACTGATCTAAAAGATGATCCAAAACTCATTGCAGCCTATGAAGAGTGGCATAAGGATTCCTGGCCCGAAATCCGCCAAAGTATTTTTGAAGCGGGTATAATCTCAATGGAAATTTTCAGAACAGGCAATCGGCTCATCATGGTTATCGAAACCGAATCAGACTTTAGTTTCTCAAAAAAAGCCCAAATGGACGCTTCCAACAATAAAGTACAAGAATGGGAATCTTTAATGAATCAATTTCAAACCCCACTTCCATGGGCAAAACATGGTGAAAAATGGACTTTGATGAAAAGGATCTTTCACTTATCTAAGAACAAATACAAAACCCAAAATGAAAATCAAACCACTTCAAATCATGAAAAATAATCCTTCGATTCGCTTAGTGTTTAGCATCATAATAGCTACAACACTAAATTTAAAAACATACGCACAAAAAGCTTTCCACGCACCAATTGGCTCAAACAATGAACAGCAACTGACTGGAAAATTTGAAGCAAATTGGGAATCCTTAAGCAATTACGAAGTCCCTGAATGGTATAGAAATGCTAAATTTGGAATATGGGCGCACTGGGGACCTCAATGCGAACCTGGCCAAGGTGATTGGTATGGCCGTGAAATGTATAAGCAAGGAAGCAGAGTCTACAATTGGCATGTAGAAAATTATGGACACCCTTCCCAATTCGGCTTCAAAGACATCATTCGCAACTGGAAAGCCGAAAATTGGGACCCTGAAAAACTTGTAGCCTTATACAAAAGAGCAGGGGCACAATATTTCTTTGCCATGGCCAACCATCATGACAATATGGATCTTTGGGACAGCAAATATCAAGAGTGGAACAGTGTCAACCTTGGCCCAAAAACTGACATCATTGAGCGTTGGGCACAAGCAGCAAAAAACAATGACTTGCCGCTTGGACTAAGTGTACATTCAGCTCATGCCTGGCTATGGTATGAGACTGCCCAGCAATCGGATCATGAGGGTCCACTGAAAGGCGTCTCTTATGATGGAACACTGACCAAAGATGATGGCAAAGGTACTTGGTGGGAAGGACTTGACCCGCAGGCACTATATGCTCAAGATCACTCCTTGAGTGAAGAAGCCAATGATATAGCTACCATTCATGGGCAGTGGGATTGGAAAAATGGTGCTTCACTACCATCTGTAGCATACAGTGAAAACTTCTACAATCGAACCATCGATTTGATCAACAAATTCAACCCTGACCTCATTTACTTTGATGACACTGCTCTGCCACTATATCCTGTCTCAGATGCTGGACTCAAAATAGCAGCTCATTACTACAATCAGAATATGAAGCTAAATGATGGAAAACTGAATGCAGTGCTATTTGGTAAAATACTTACGGACGAACAAAAGAAAAGCTTGGTATGGGATGTAGAAAGAGGTGCACCAAATGAAATTCAAGAGCTGCCCTGGCAGACATGTACATGTATTGGCAATTGGCACTATAGCGAAGACTATTATAAAAATGACAGGTACAAGTCCGCCAAGGACGTAGTCCACACGCTCATAGATATCGTAAGCAAAAATGGTAACCTATTGCTAAGTGTTCCAATCAAGGGCGATGGAACTCTAGACGACAAAGAAATTAAAATCGTCAATCAAATCGGTGACTGGATGGAAGTGAATGGAGAAAGTATCTTTGAAACTAGACCATGGTTAGTCTACGGTGAAGGCCCAGCCGTAGAAACATCAAATCCAATCAGTGCACAAGGATTCAATGAAGGTAAGATCAAGTTTGGATCAAATGACATCAGGTTTAATCAAAAAGGTAAAATCTTATACGCAAGTATATTTGGCATACCAGAGCAATCCATAAAAATCAAAAACCTTGGCAAGTCTTCAGAAAATGCTCTAAAAATTAAAAAGATTGAGCTTTTAGGAAGCAATGAAAAAGTAAAATGGAAAGTTGAGAATGATCATCTTACTGTTGAAAAGCCAAACACAGCTCCAAATGAGGTTGCCTTGGTTTATAAGATCTATCAAAAATAAATCTCAAGAATTCCATTTGCGATTTTGAAAGTTGATTTAATAAGTGTTAAATTAACATTTCTGAAAATAAAATCCTCATTAGATACCAAAACACATATTAAAAAGGAAGTCAAGTTAAATTTGACTTCCATTTTTCTAAAGTAAAAATATGAAATATATTGTCTGTGAAAACCCTGGGAAATTCACTTTAAAAGAAACCCAAAAACCTACCCTTAAAGAAGGTGAAGTATTGATTGCTATTAAGAAAATTGGAATTTGTGGTACGGATATCCATGCTTATGCGGGCAACCAGGCATACTTTTCATACCCCAGGATATTAGGTCATGAACTGGCAGCTGTCGTTGAAGAGTCCAATAAATCAGATTTTGCAAAATGTGAAAAAGTAATCCTCATTCCTTATTTACACTGTGGCAATTGTATCGCATGCAAATCAGGTAAGACCAATTGCTGTGTCAATATGCGTGTCATGGGCGTACATGTGGACGGAGGTATGCAAGAATACTTAGCTGTACCAAGTTGGTCTTTGCTAAGAACACCAAACCTAAGCTATAGTGAGATGGCACTTGTAGAGCCTCTGGCTATTGCTGCACATGCTATCAGAAGAGCAAATATCCAGGCAGGCGAGCATGTACTCGTGATGGGTTGTGGCCCGATTGGCTTAGCCATCATGGCGATAGCAAAAATCAAAGGAGCCACAGTAATTGCCTTAGACATCAATCCACAGCGAATACAATATGCAAAAGACCAAATCGGTGTGGATCATGGTGTAATCGCAAGACCAAGTGCAGAGGAAGAAATCAAAGTTCTAACAGCAGGCTCAAACTGTCAAGCAGTCTTCGATGCCACTGGAAGTAAAGTGGCGCTAGAGTCTGGTCCTAACTATATGAGTCATGGTGGCAGGTATGTACTTGTTGGGCTATCCAAAGGTGAGCTGGTGTTCAGTCACCCCGGGATACATGCAAAGGAATCCACCATTATGTGTAGTAGAAATGCAACTCATGAGGATTTTGACTTTGTGATCAATATGTTAGGCGAAAAATTATTTCCTACCGAATCCTTTATTACACATGAAGCAGCGTTTGAAGATATGATAGCTGTTTTTGATAGTTGGATCAATCCTGAAACACAAGTGATCAAAGCAACTGTAAATCTCTAATCTCTGAAACCCCAAAATAACACCATGTCACAATCCCTAAAAATAGACGCCCATCAACATTTTTGGAAGTATGACTCGCATAAGCATGCATGGATTGAGGACAGTATGTCTGTGCTGAAAAGTGACTTTTTGCCGAAAGACCTAATCCCTCTACTTGAAAAATCAAACTTGGATGGATGCATAGCTGTACAAGCTGATCAAAGTGATGAAGAAACTGAGTTTCTTTTAGATTTAGCACAAGGGAACTCCATCATCAAAGGTGTAGTAGGATGGACTGATTTACAATCCTCTCAGCTCGAAACAAAGTTAGAAACATATGCTTCCAGACCTCTCCTCAAAGGGTTTAGACACGTACTCCAGGATGAAGAAGACGATGCCTATATCTTGAGAGCAGATTTTATGAAAGGGTTGAAGCTACTTTCCAAGTTTAGTTATACTTATGATATATTAATTTTCCCAAAACAATTATCAACTGCCGCAGAAGCCGTAAGCCAATTACCTCATCAAGCATTTGTGCTAGATCACATTGCCAAACCTTCCATAGGTGGAAATGACATGGAAACTTGGAAAAAGGGAATCAAACAACTTGCTCAATATGAAAATGTATCTTGCAAGATTTCTGGAATGGTAACAGAAGCTAAGTGGGGCACGTGGGAATATAATGACTTTGTACCTTACATGGATTTTGTCCTTGAGCAGTTTGGGTCAGATAGGCTGATGTATGGTTCTGACTGGCCTGTATGTACGCTTTCAGGCTCTTATGATGCTGTCCAAAGCATTGTAACTCAATACATCAGCAAATTATCACGCACAGAGCAGGCTTCAATCATGGGAGGAAATGCGGTTAAATTTTATAAAATACAGTAAATAGCATGGATTTAGGATTAAAAGATAAAGTATATATCGTCACTGGAGGGTCTGAAGGAATCGGTGGTGGAATCAGTGAAGCAATAGCGCTAGAAGGCGGAATACCTATAATTGCTTCATGGTCCAGAGAGACTACCACAAACTTCGTAAGTAAACTCAAAGACCAAGGTCTTCAGGCTGATTACATCCTTGGAGATCTTCAGGACACTCTCTATTGCAAAGAGGCAATTGACTTCACTTACCAAAAATATGGCAGGTTAGACGGTATCATCAATAATGCTGGAAGTAACGATGGGGCAAGCCTAGAAAAGGGGCCTGAAGCATTCCGTAAATCTCTTATGCTCAATCTCAACCACTATTTTGATTTGGTGCATTTCGCACTACCCTATCTCAAAGAAAGTCAGGGAAATATTCTCAACATTAGCTCAAAAGTAGCTCTTACAGGGCAAGGTGGTACTTCTGGCTATGCCGCAGCCAAAGGTGCTCACTTAGCGTTGACGAGAGAATGGGCTTTGGAGCTAGCTCCTTTTGGCATACGTGTCAATGCGATCATCCCAGCAGAAGTCATGACTCCATATTATAAAAAATGGCTAAATGTGACTTTTGACAATCCTGAAGAAAAAGAAAAGCAAATCTCTTCAAAAGTTCCTTTCGGAAGTAGAATGACAAAAATAGAAGAGATAGCATCCCTTGCAGTATTTCTCATTTCAAGCAAGTCAAACCATACCACGGGTCAGTTCCTACATGCTGATGGAGGTTATGTGCACTTGGATAGGGCAATAACTTGAAAAGCTCAAACATAAATGGATTGGAAATGAGAAAAACGCAAAATCTCTAATAACTAGTCCTTGGAAAACAACTATTAAACCCAAAATCCATCATGACTAAAAACAGTAGAAATGCGCTTGCATTTGTCTTGGTAACGAGCCTATTCTTTATGTGGGGACTGGCCAATAACATGACCGATACCTTATTGGCTGCATTCAAGAGGGTGCTAAGTTTGTCAGATTTTCAGACATCCTTTGTACAAAGTGCATTCTATGGTGCATATTTTTGCCTGGCACTCCCTGCGGCTTTTTTGATCAAAAAATATAGTTATAAAATAGGCATTTTGATTGGTTTAGGACTTTTTATTGCTGGAGCATTGCTATTCTACCCAGCAAGTCAATCGATGGTGTACAGTCATTTTCTATTGGCCTTGTTCATTTTAGCTGGAGGACTTTCGATCCTAGAGACTGCCGCCAACCCTTATATTCTGGAGATAGGCTCGCCTGAGACAGCGACTAAAAGGCTGAATCTAGCACAATCCTTTAACCCAATCGGATCTATTTCGGGAGTTATCTTGAGTAAGTACTTCATACTTTCCAAACTTGATATTGCATCTATGGAAGAAAGAAGTAACATGGACATTGGAATGCTTCAGGAGATGCAGGGTCGAGAATTACAAGCCGTCATGGGGCCTTATGTAGGAGTAGCTTTGGTGCTGGTAGTGCTATGGCTGATTATTTTCTTTTCTTCCATGCCTCAAGCCAAAGACAATGACCAGCTTCATTTGAAGGCTTCATTTTCTAGATTGATCCAAAATAAAAGCTACCTGATGTCTGTGGTAGCACAGTTCTTTTATGTAGGGGCTCAGATAGGGGTTTGGTCTTTTACCATCAGGTATGTCATGGAAGAGCTTTCTATCATGGAAGCTGATGCCTCCACTTATTACATAGCAGCATTAGTTGTATTCTTGATTTCTAGGTTTATATGTACCTACCTGATGAACTACATCCAACCAGCTAGACTTTTGCAGTTTTTGTCAGTTGCAGCCATGCTACTCTTGGGTTTGGCAATTGTGGGTAGTGGCTATTTTGGTGTCATAGCTTTGATAGCAGTTTCGGCATGTATGTCTTTAATGTTCCCGACAATTTTTGGGCTTGGACTCAAAGGCCTTGGGGAAGATACCAAAATTGGTGGTGCAGGCTTGATCATGGCGATTTTGGGCGGTGCTGTATTACCTGTATTACAAGGACAATTGTCAGATTACACTGGTAGCATCAAGCTGGCATTTATCATACCGATATTGTGCTTTTCAGTAGTGTATTATTTTGGGAGGATTTCAAAAGCCAAATAATAATCAAAAACCGTTTAGATAAAAAAGTCTATATCCATCACCCGAGTTCTTCTAAGATAGATTCGCCCGCAGAAAAATCTTGGCAAGTCCAGTGCCATTTTTCAAGTAGGCGAATCTTTCCATTTGAGAGGATTTCTGGTGTTGACTTACATGTACCCGTCATGATAACCCCACTATCATTGACCTGATGATACCTCATATCTATGTTCCCGATGTCATCTACCAAGCCGATCAAATGGCCTTTGATTATTCTACCACCAGCGTATTCACAAGTAAGGATATTCCCAACTTGGATGTAATGAAACACCATTTGGGAAGAAACTTCTCCATTTGTAGAATTACTGATGGCTTTGAATTTCTTGTTGTGGTAATTGATCATAAAATCTATTTGTCTTTTTTATCAGCATGCCCAAGGCTCTTATTTGGTGCTAAAATGTCACGGACAAGCTGTTTCAATTCCGTGATTTCTGGAAATCTTTCCATTTTCTTTCTTGACCATAGACAAGTCCCATTGACATAGATTTCAAAAATCCCTCCAGTACCTGGTCGTAGCGTCATAGCAGAGATGTTTCCTTCAAATGTAGTCAACAGCTCCTGCGCCATCCATACACTTCTTAGCATCCACCTACATTGCGTGCAATAATGGATTTCGACTTGGTTAAAGTTCTCGTCAGGAAAACTTCCTAGAGGTTGGGTAGGCTTTTCGGATTGCATGGATTTAATTTTTACTTGATAAATTGAAAGTAATGAAGATAAATAGATCAAAATGTAAAAATTAATTTACCTTCTTAAAGGCAGCGTAATTTTTTTGCTGTTCTCCTCATAACTTAGTTCTAAACCATTCATGAAACTAAGAAAACAAAAGTTCTATTCAAAATTTTCAAAGAATGAAAACCTATTGAACTAGACATACTTCTCAAAGAAAAATGGTCATTTTCAGTATATCAAATACGATTTAACCATCAGACTCCCCAACTACCTCCATCACCTCCAATATCAAATCCATCTCAAACCCCCTTGACATCAAGTACTGCTGGACTTTGTATTTCCTTTTGAAGGAATCCGTCTCTTTGGTCATTCTCCATTTTTTCTCTGCGACTTGACAGAGGATTTGGAAATACTCCTCGGGATCTATTTCTTTCATCCCTGATTTGATACAATTCGGGCTGACTCCTTTGAATTTCAACTCCTGCAAAATTTTATTTCTACCCCATTTTTTCAAGCGAAACCTTCCTCTGACAAAAGATTGCGCAAATCGCTCTTCGTTCAGAAAATTCTCACTGATCATCTCTGAAATCAACTCCTCCGCCTGCTCCCCATAGATTCCTTTTTCGTGGAGCTTGGTCCTGACCTCCTTTTGGCAACGATCCTGATAGGCACAATAAGCAGCTATTTTTACCTTTGCCTCCTGAAGGCTCCAGTACTTTTTAGGCTGTTCATTTCCATATTCGTTTCGTGGGTAGGACATTTTGTGTAATTTTGTGGCAAAGTAACGGCTTATGTTATTTTTTTCAAATCTATTAACCAAACCATTAATACCATGCGTAAGAAAATCGTAGCAGGAAACTGGAAAATGAATCTCACTTTTGATGAAGGTCAAAAATTAACCACAGAGATTGTCAATATGTACAAAGATGAAAACATCAAGGATGTAACCGTTGTATTGAACCCTCCCTTTGTACACCTTTTCCCTGTAAAAAAACTTGTAGGTGATACCCCAAACCTATTTTTAGGTGGTCAAAACTGCTCTGACAAAGCTTCAGGGGCTTTCACTGGAGAGACTTCAGCACCTATGCTCAAATCTTTTGGAGCTACCTATGTGATCATTGGTCACAGCGAAAGAAGAGAATACTTCAATGAAAGCAATGAGCTACTTACTGCCAAAGTAAAACAAGCTTTGGAAAATGGCCTTACTCCTATATTTTGCTGTGGAGAACCTTTGGAAATCAGGGAAGCTGGTACGCATGAGGATTATGTGAAAAACCAATTGACTGAAAGTCTTTTTGGCTTGAGTGATGAGGATTTTGCAAAAATCGTGATTGCCTATGAACCAATCTGGGCTATCGGCACTGGAAAGACTGCTTCTTCGGACCAAGCTCAAGAAATGCACAAAGCTCTGCGAGACCATTTGGCTGGCAAATATGGCCAAGAAGCAGCTGACAATACGTCGATCCTTTATGGTGGAAGCTGTAACCCAGGCAATGCCAAAGATATATTCTCCAAAGCAGATGTGGATGGAGGATTGATCGGTGGAGCTTCTTTGAAGTCACGTGACTTTGTAGATATCATCAAGTCATTCTAATTGCCAAAATTTAGACCTGCCAGGTTTTCATTCTACATTGATTTATCTGATATTCGATAAAGAATAGCTGTTTGTCAAGATCAAACCTGTCAGGTCTTTTGTCCCCTTTCCAACAACAATTTATGCAGTATTTAGAGTTTAAGATTAATTGCAAAGAAGATTTTCGTGAGATCCTTATTGCGGAGCTATCAGAAGTAGGGTTTGACTCCTTTTTGGAAACAGAAAGGGGTATCGATGCCTATATCGAAGAGTCTACTTTTGACAAAGAATCATATGATGCAGTCATAGCAAAGTATCAAGATGTTGCATCTATAGAGGTAGAGGAAGGTGTAATGGAAAAAGTCAATTGGAATGAAGAATGGGAAAAACATTACGACCCTATTCTGGTAGGTGATGTTGTGTATGTAAGGGCTTCATTTCATGCTCCGAAGCCTGAGGTCAAGCATGAGATCTTGATCAACCCAAAAATGTCTTTTGGTACAGGTCATCACGCCACCACCTTTTTGATGCTATCTCACCAGCTCCGAGTGGATCATAAAGGAAAAAGGGTAATCGATATCGGTGCTGGCACTGGCATCTTAGCTATCATGGCACACAAGTTGGGTGCATCTCAAGTAGAAGCTTTTGATATTGATGATTGGTGTGTAGAAAATGGCAATGAGAACTTTGACCTCAATGGCATGAAGGATGTGCGAATGGGCTTGGGTACAGTCAGAGAAGTTGCTCCTCAAGGCACATTTGATATCGTCTTAGCCAATATCAACAAGAATGTCCTTCTTGATGAATTAGCAATATATGCTTCCTTGGTCAAAACTCATGGAAACCTATTACTAAGCGGATTCTATACTCATGATATTCCTGATATTGAGCAGAAAGCTATTTCCGTTGGATTCAAGATGATCGATCAAAAAGATAAAGACAATTGGGCAGCATTAATTTTTGAGAAAATATGACAGAGTTAATTGTATACGCCATCATTTTTTTGCTACTAATTGCTCACTGCTTGTTAGCAGGGAAAATGTATCGTACAGTTCACGAAGATATGAGCCTTTCGATCTCTGAGAAAAACGATTGGAAGTTAAAAGCTTTAATTTTCCCAGCTTTGTTTTGGTATCAGTATAAGGGTATTAAAAAGTAAAATACAGTTTTACAAAAAAAGGAAGTATAGACTGAACTATACTTCCTCTCTTTTTGAATGTTTGCCGTTCTCATCAATCCAACAAATCTGTATCAAGCTCAATCAAAGAAGCCAAAATCAAATCAACTGCAGCTTTGAAAAACTCAGGCTGAATGTTTTCAAAAGTATCTCTTGGCGTATGGTAATCTGGATGATCTTCGACACCAAAGTAGATAAACGGAACCCCCTTCTGATGGAACTGTGCATGATCAGATGCATTTGTCCAATCCTGACTTCCCGACCCTGGTACATCATGACCAAACATAAGCTTCGGAAACTTCCCTTTAGCAGCCTTTTCTAAACTAGGTTTCAAAAATGGATAGTGATGTGTACCTACAGCATAGAGTTCGTTATCATCATTTCTACTGACCATATCCATGTTGATATTTACTTTTACTTGATCTAATGGAAAAGGAAAATCAGCAACCAAGGCTCTTGCTCCTTGCATCCCCATTTCTTCAGCATCCAAGGCTACAAACATCATAGAATGCCTAGGTTTATTATCTGCAAAATATCCAGCCAAAGCCATCATTGCGGCCGTTCCTGAGGCATTGTCATCGGCACCAAGAATCATTTCTTCTCCCCTTTGACCAAGGTGATCATAATGTCCCATGATCACGATGATCTTTTCAGTTTCTTTCCCAGGGATAAAACCCACAATATTGGCAGCCTTTTGATAGGTTCTTCCATCTCTTCTATTCGTAAAATCAAAATACTGTGTATAATCCGTGTATTGGCTACTTAGGCCAAGTAATTGAAACCTGTCTTTGATATACTTTCTTGCTTTCAAGCTTCCCTCGCTCAGTGGCTTCCTACCTTCAAGCTCCTCAGAGGCCAGGTATTTGATATCAGCTATCAATTGGTCATGATCTACTTGTTGCGCTTTCAAGGAAAAACAGAAAAGCCAGCTGCTCAGCACAATAAAACAACACACTAATTTTTTTTGCATTGAGAAATTCATTTGGGTTGATATATTTGTTAAATCAATTGAATAATTATTATCATCTGGTCACGTTCACTATATTCGTGAAGTAATCAGAACTTTGGCAATATCTTAAAATATGAAGTATATCTCAGCAATGCTGTTGTTTTTTTTTATGTCAATGTCCATGAATGGTCAGGGCTTGCCTGAAAGTTTTTTGAATGGAAAAGCTGTAGTAATGATCTCTGCGGCACCACAGGCTAGACCTCCTATGAATTGGACGGATATAGCGGAAAATGTACATCCAGGGCTTGTAGCAGCTGGTGGTGATCCAGTGGCATATTATGAACTCGAAGATGTAGCCTTGTCTGAAGAGACCCAAGCTGGATATGCTGAAGCATTCAATAAGCGGCAGGTCAAAAGTATCGTTCTGCTCACAAGAAAACCGAATGGAGAAATAGCGCTGACAATCACTCCATATACCAATAACAAAAACATTGTTTCCAATGCGGCTGAATTTTCTCTTCAAATGCCGGATGCTGCTAGCATGAAAGAGAGTCTAGAAGCATTGGGGAAGAATATTAGATCAAAAAATATGCTTGTGCTTGATGTACCGGAATACCCAACACCTGAAGGTACTGTTCCAACTTCTCAGCGTAGATTTCTGAAAAGAAATCCACTAAACCTTGATGTGTTCAAGCTAGGCATTCCTCTTTCGGGCACTGTTGGAGAAGCTGGGTTTTTGACGATGTACAGGTATGATCTTCTTGGTAAATCTGCTGAAGCTATTGCCGCCGAGCAAGTGGCCGAAAAAAGAGGAATGGAAGGAATCTTGAAAGCTAACTACTCTCATCAAGTAGCGTTTTTGACCGAAGCAAAACCCGAAGCCGAACTGATAAGAGATAGGGTTCAGTTCTTGTTGATGAGAGTAGAGGGGAGAGAAGCTGACTTGATGGAAAGCATGGGGCTTGAAGTCACCGATCCATCTTCATCGACAAGGATAGTGGTAAAATACTACATCAAATTTTTGGTCAGAAATGAATTGTATATTGGCCCAGATTGGGATGCAGACCCAAATTGGCAAAAAGCACTTGGTCAGTTTTTGGAAAACCTTAAAAAACAATAAGGACTCCGAAGAGTCCTCATTTAGCGATTTTGTGTTAAATCTGGGTGATTAAAAACAACTTTTCGCTTTATTTGTCAATGGAACCTGTGACGCGCTTCATGAATGCATTCATGGCTTCTTTTTTGTCCATTCCATCTTTGATCATCTGACTGACCTCTAATGTACCATATAAATTTGAAAGAAGCTCACCCATCACTTCAATCTCTTCATCTTTCAACGAAGAAATTTCCGTCATATTTTCTAGAAGCTCAATAGTTTCCTTTACCCAATCTTCATCATTAGCTTCAATGAAGCCTAATACATGCTTAATTATCGGCAATCTCATCTATCAAATTTTTAAGTCCTTCTTCCTTATTTGTTTGTACTTGGTTGACTAGTTTTCCATCTTTGAATGATGCAAAGGTAGGAAGATTAGTGACAGATGCCAACTTTCTTGATTCAGGTAGTTTCTCTGCATCTACATAAAGAAAAATAATCCCTTCATAAGAGCCTGCTAATCTTTTCATCTTTGGCTTCATTATTCTACAGTTGCCACACCAAGTAGCACCATATTGCACTACTACCTTATCATTTTGACCAACTATCTCTTCTAGTGTATCTGTTTCTAATTCTTGTAACATAGCTTTTATTTTTTCTATTTAAGAACTGCAAATTTACTGCCTAATTAGTCCTTATGCCAATCGAAAATCTCAATGATAGATTGATGTACTAGATATAGATCGATTTATTAACAAATGGAATCAATGCCAAAATCAAAGCCTGAGCATAGTATTCCTTCCTATTGACAGCTCCATTGGTCAGTATTCCTACTGCTCCATTGCCTTGCTTGGAGTTTTCCCTATTGAATACCTGATCATCTGCATCACCCAGCTCCATTCCACCTTTTATCAAGTCCGCAATCACTTTCGGGAGATAAAAAGAGGCTGTTTTTGCCTTACCCACCTTGTCCTCCTTATCGATCACGACCACCCAAGCGAAAGCCGACATTTCATCAGCTTCATTTTCTTCGACACCACCTTCTATCCCAACCCAAAAATCTCCTTCTGGAAAAACAAGTTTGGAATTTTTTGCTCTATTGAATGCGCCAAGGTACGTCTGTTCACAACCTATCGGTTGATCACCAACCTCCGAACTCACATTGAGACCCTCTACCAGAAATGCAGTATTCTCAAACGCTTGATGAAAGGCTGAATCTGTACTACTTATTTTTACAGGATTCTTGCTCCCTACTATGACGAGCAATTGTCTCTGCTCTTCTTTAATGTTTTTTCTCTTTGGAAATGCCATGATTTAATGTTTGTTAGAAAAGCAAAATCACTCTAAATTGAGTATTGAAAGTATATTAAGGCGACACCTTATGTGCCCAATTCCTTTTCAATAAACATATCTTTATGAGAAATACTTTTCAAGTAAAAAAACCTGCCAGACTCAACTAGCAGGTAAGCTTTTATGCCATATTGGTGAAAACCTGATTTACATCATCGTCATCTTCCAACTTTTCAATCAATTTATTAATCTCTTCTTCTTGCTCTTCATTCAGCTCAACTGTGGTAGTCGGAAACCATTGAAAATCTGCGTTGATGATATCAATACTACGTTCTTCAAGAGCTTTTTGCATATTCCCGAAGTCTTCGAATGCCGTGTAAACAAAGATCTCACCCTCATTCTCAGCTACCTCATCAAGTCCAAAATCTATCAACTCCAGCTCCAACTCTTCAATATCATGTTCTCCTTGAGCAAATCTAAACACTGCTTTTTTGTTGAACATAAAGCTTACCGAACCCGATGTACTCAGTGAGCCATTGCTTTTGGAAAAGTAGCTTCTGACATTCGCAACCGTCCTATTGGTATTATCTGTAGAGGTCTCAATGATCACTGCCACACCATGGGGACCATAGCCTTCGTACAATACCTCTTCGTAGTCCTTCTCATCTTTATTTGAAGCTCTTTTGATCGCTGCTTCTATCCTATCCTTGGGCATTGCTGCACCTTTGGCATTTTGGATAACTGTTCTCAGCTTGGTGTTATTTGCAGGATCAGGGCCACCCGCTTTCACTGCCATGACTATTTCCTTTCCTAGGCGAGTGAACACCTTGGACATCTTACTCCAGCGTTTGAATTTTCTTTCTTTTCTAAACTCGAAAGCTCTTCCCATATTAAAACAATTTTTACGACTGTAAAATTAACAAAACTTTTTTATTGAACTTCGTTTAGCTGATGTTGTTTATGCCAAGTATTCAATAAAAATCAATTTTTTACGACCTTTTTTGAATAAATTCGTAACTAAATTTAGCATCTAACAAATCTCCTATGGATTTTTATAAAAACTCTCCACTACCAAACCTTCCCCAATCAAACCTTCCTAAAATTGTTATTATCGGTGCAGGCTTTGCTGGATTGAAAATGGCACGAAAGCTTATGGGGAAACCCTATCAAGTGCTACTTTTAGACAAAAATAATTATCATCAATTTCAACCCCTATTCTATCAAGTGGCAACCTCTGGCTTGGAGCCAAGTGCTATTTCCTTCCCTTTAAGAAAAGTATTTCACCATTCAAAAAACGTGACATTCAGAATGGCTGAAGCCAAGCAGATAGATCAAGGGCAGAAAAGACTCTACACAGATGTCGGTTATGTAGACTATGATTATTTGGTATTGGCACTTGGGACAGATACAAATTTTTTCGGCCTAAAAAATGTAGAAGCCAAAAGTAGTCCGATGAAATCTGTTTCTGAAGCACTTTACATCCGAAACAAAATCATCGCAAACTATGAGACAGCCATCAATGTAGCTGATGTAGATGAGCGTAAACCCATCATGAATATTGTGATCGTGGGTGGTGGGCCTACCGGAGTCGAGCTAGCTGGTGCAGTAGCTGAGTTGAGAAATAATGTATTCCCAAAGGACTACCCCGAGCTGAGTTTCAAGAATATGAAAGTGGTCTTGATCGAAGCAGGACCTAACTTACTCGCAAGCATGTCAGATATCGCCAAAGAGAAAGCGAAAACCTATCTTGAAAACTTAGGAGTAGAGGTAATGTTAGATACCCAGGTATCAGACTATGATGGGGATCTGGTCTATCTGAAAGGAAAAGAGAGTATTAAGACTAAAACTTTGCTGTGGGCAGCAGGAGTAAAAGCAAATAAGATCAAAGGCTTGATAGAAGATCAAGTTCTTCCTAATGGTAGACTGGTGGTTGATCAATACAATAAACTGGCTTGTTCAGATGATATATTTGTTATAGGTGATATGGCATTGATGATTACCGATGAGCACCCCAGTGGCCATCCTCAAATCGCCCAAGTAGCACTCCAGCAAGGTAATAACCTAGCTGACAACCTGATCAAAAACCCAAATGGGCAAAATTGGAAGCCTTTCCAGTACAAAGATCTCGGATCAATGGCTACTATAGGTAGAAAGCTTGCCGTGGTAGACTTACCATTCATAAAATTCCAAGGACTACTCGCTTGGTTAACTTGGCTTTTTGTCCACCTCATGGCTATTCTAGGTGTGAAAAACAAGTTATTCATTTTCATAAACTGGGCATGGAACTACCTAGCGTTCGATCCAAGCCTCAGACTATTGATTAGACCAAAAATGCCAAATAAGGAAGAGAAAGAAGATTTGGTTGAGTCTTAAGTCAGAACTCACCTGTTTTACATTTTTCTTATTAGCAGCTATTGATTCACTATAGAGCCAAAATTCGCAGACCTTTCAGGTTTTCATTGACTACCAATCAGTTATTAGAAATAATTGAGTAAAACCTAGAAGACCTATTGATACTATAAATCAATCGATTACGGAATTCTCTTGCGGGTTTTAGAAAATAAATTAAGCGCAATACCAAGGCTGAAAGTATGACACCTCTTCCTCAAGGCATCACCTTGGGTATCATAAAGCCTTCGTAAGTTATGCTCTGAATGAGTAACTTAAACATATTTCTAATGGTTACTGGTGTGATGGCAGATTTAGGGGTTAATTTTCCGCTAAAATGTTAATTTACTTTAAATTAAGTATGATCTAAAGTACTGATGCCTTATATTAACAATCGATTTAGTTTTTGGCTATGAACGATTTTGATTTTTGTGATTTGTGGGAGATGCTAAAAACTTTTTCTTCTTTAAATCACACAATCAAATACCATGAAAAACCTCTACCTTATCTTCCTCACCATTCTAGTTATCTCTTGCGGTAAATCAGGGGATGCCGTTCACTCTTCAAGCTATGATGATATCAGCATCAGCATGGATACTGTCATCGTAGATTCCAAAGATGAAATCCTTATGGCAGCGACCAGCTCATTTGGGTATTCTTATAGCAATGATTTAGATAAGCTTTTCTATTGGGACGGAAGATCTGCAAGCATGGAGATCATAGACCTTGACCTCTTGGAACTAGTAGAAAAAAAAGAGTTCGAAAAAGAAGGGCCAAATGGAGTAGGTCAATATGCTTATAGCTCCAAATATATAAATGATGAAATATTTGCAGTTGGTGAATGGAACGAAGTAAAAATCATTGATTTTGATGGCAAAGTCAAAAAAAGGATCAAACTTGAAGATGAATGGATTAAGGAAAATTTAGATGAGTCAGAATCTTTGAATCCTTTAGTCTTTTCATCAGATGGTAACTTTATGTACTGTGCTATCACAAATTTTTCTAAAATTAATTCCAATATCGTAGAAGTTGATCTAGAGAATAATACCACCAAGATTTTTGAATTGCCCGAATTCGATAAGCGAGAAAACTTCAGAGTAACTTTCAAATATGATGGTGGCGGAATGTCTATGTATGCCCCAGGCATTTCTACTTTGAAAAACAATGGTAAGATCATTTTTACTTCGGACGCTTTCAGCAATTTGTATGTCTACGATCATGATACAGACTCTGTCACCTTTGAGATGATCACCAATAAACTCACCCCAAATGAGAAAATGGGCACTTATCGCAACGAGGTGTCAAGCCAAGAATCATTTCAAGAAGAGATGAACAAAATCAATCAGGAAATTTCCTTTTCTCAACCTCTATGGGATAATAAAAACAAGGTTTTCTACCGCTTCTCTTACTACGCCAAGCCCAAACTAAACGACGATGAGGAAACCAAGTTCAATGTCTTTTTGAGTATCCTTGATCAAAGCTTCGAGGTAATTGGAGAAAAAGAAATCAGCGAACATTTCAAATCCAGACCTCAAGCATTGTTTGTCAAAGATGGGCTGATTTACAATTACTTGAATGTAGATGACGAATTGGGTTTTGTCAGGCTAAAAATCAATTGATTATTAAATAGCTAAGCAGTTGATGAAAAACCTACTAATTGTGATCGCTTTTATGTTTTTGATTTCTTGCAAAGAGAAGAAATCGGGAACCTACGGCAAGGCTTACGACGAAATTCAGATAACCATGGACACTGTAGTCATTGACTCCAAAGGTGAAATCACAATGGCGGTGACCAGTTTTCCAAATTACCCCCAAAATTCTGATCAAAATAAACTTTACTTCTGGCATGGTAGAACTGCCAGTTTGGAAATTATAGATTTGGATAAGCTTGAACTCATTGAAAAGAGAGAATTCGAAAAAGAAGGGCCCAATGGAGTAAGTCAATATGCGATGCAAGGATATTTGATAGGCGATCACTCACTAGCTTTGATCAACTGGGAACAAGTAACATTAGTCGATTTGCAAGGAAATGTTCAAGGGAGGATCAATTTAAATGATGATTGGATAAAGGATGGATTAGATGATAATGAGTCATTGGCAATACTTGGTTTTTCTTATGATGGAGATTTGATGTTCTGTAGCATCAAAACTTTTTCAAGATTGAACTCCAATATAGTGAAAGTAGATTTGAAGAATAAAACTACACAATTACTTGAGCTGTCAGCGTATGACAAAAGAGAAAACCTCCGGATCACACATAAAACAGAAAGTAATGGAGGCACTTCAATGCTTACGGTTTCACCGAGTCTTGAGTTAGAAAAAAATTATGACAAAGTTATTTTTTGGTCAGATGCCTTCAATAGCATTTATGTCTACGATCCCATGACCGATTCACTAAACTTCAAGACAATCACCAGTACACTTACACCAAACGAGAAAATTGGAAATTTCAAAAATGATGTTACTTCCGATGAGTCTATGCAAGAAGAAATTCAAAAATACTTCTTAGAAATGACCTTTTCAAAGCTTTTTTGGGATGATAAAAACAAAATTTATTACAGGTTTTCATCATATGATTTACCCCAAGTAGCCGATGAAAAGTTAAAAGGAAGGGTCTTTATTAACATAATCAACGAGGCTTTTGAGGTCATCGGGGAAAAGGAAGTTTCGGATATGTTTAAAACAGTGCCCACAGCTCAATTTGTCAAAGACGGATTAATCTATTGTTTTCTCAATGTGAATGACGAGTTGGGATATGTTAGGATCAAGGTGAATTGAAATTTATGATATGAAATATTCTATACTTCCATTTGTCGCTCTACTTCTCTTCTCCTGTGGAGGAAATTCTGATCAAAGTTCGGCTGGAAATTATACCGATATCACCATCAGTATGGATACGGTGGTGGTAGACTCAGGGGATGAGATATTGATGGCAGCGACCAATCCTTATGGACATTCATATTCAAGAGACGCAAGAAGGTTATATTACTGGGACGGGAGATCCGCAGGCCTAGAGATTGTTGATTTAGATAATTTTCAACTACTAGCTAAGAAAACTTTTGAGACTGAAGGGCCCAATGGAGTGGGAAAAGATGCCTACCAATCTTGTTTGGCAGGAGAAGACCGAATGGCGTTTAGTGATTGGAATCAGGTGGTGATCACAGATTTTGAAGGAAATGTCAAAGATAGGATCAAATTGAGTGATGAATGGATTACGGCAAATCTAGATGATACAAGCTCTTTGTCATTACTTGGATTTTCGGATGATTGGAATTGGATGTATTGTGAGATTACGAATTTTTCAAAGTTAAACTCCAATATTGTTAAAGTTGACTGGATCAATAAAACTACTGATCTGATTGAGTTGCCCGAGTTTGATAAAAGAGAGAATTTTAGAGTTACCTTCAAGTCAGCGTCCAATGGAGGAACTTCAATGTCGATGGTGTCTCCAAGTCTTGATTTAGAAAAAAATCGCGAAAAGGTTATTTTTTGGTCAGATGCATTTACTAATGTGTATACTTATGATGCTAAGAATGACTCTCTAAAGTTTGAGCTGATTATCAGCTCACTCACCGCAAACGAGAAAATGGGGACTTACAAAAATGATGTTTCTTCCTATGAAGCGATGTCTGAAGAAATAAGTAAAATAAACCTTGAAGTAAGTTTTTCAAAGCTCTTGTGGGATGATAAAAACAAAATTTACTACAGATTTTCATCCTATAACCTGCCAAAAATAGCCGACGAAGATAGTAAGTCAAGGGTTTTCCTTAGCATCATCAGCGAAAACTTTGAAATGATGGTAGAAAAAGAAGTTTCTAATCTTTTCAAAACAGTACCAGCCGCTCAATTTGTTAAAGACGGCTTGATCTATTGTTTTCTCAATGTGAATGACGAGTTAGGATACGTTAGGATCAAGGCCAATTAACTCATACGATATGAAATATTTTACTTTACTAATTATTGCTCTCGCAATGTTTTCCTGTGGGGGAGATTCTGAGCAACGTTTGGCCAAAGATTATGCTGATTTCACCCTGAGCATGGATACTGTAGTCGTAGACGCAGGGGAGGAAATTTTGATGGCAGGTACAAGCTCCAACTTGAAGATCAATAAAGCTGGTAGTAAGCTTTATTTTTGGGACGTTAAGGCATTTCAACTTGAACTGATAGATGTAGAAAATTTGATATTGGAAGAGAAGAGGCTCTTCGAAAGAGAAGGTCCTAATGGGGTAGGTAGTTATCCTTATGACATTCACTTGATAAATGATGAGAAGATAGCATTTAACAATTTTACCCAGTCGATCATTCTTGCGAAAATGAATGGTGAGGTGATCAAGCATCTAAGCTTAAATAATGAGTTGTTGAAAGAAGGGCTGGACGAAGGTGAATCATTGAACCCACTAGCTTTTTCAGAAGATGGTAAGCTGATGTATTGCGGGATCAACAATTTTTTCTCAAAGTCAAATTCTAATATAGTAGTCGTAGACCTTGAGCAAGAACAAACGCAAGTTATCACGCTGGAAGCCTTTCAAAAACGCGAAAACTTTAGGGTTACATTTTCGAAAAGTAATGGGGAGTATATGGAAGTCTATGCGGATGTTCCCAAATTGGAGGTTATTTCTCACAAAGATCAGTTGATCTTTTGGTGTGATGCTTTCAATGCCATTTACCGCTACGATCCGCAGTCTGCTGAACTTAGGCTGTATGAGATCACCAACTCACTATTTCCAAACGAAAAGTCAGGAACCTATTCCAATGACCCTGATACGATAGAAGAAATGCAAGAGATGACAAAAAAACTGAAGGAAGAGATTCTTTTTAGCAAGCTTTTTTGGGATGCAAGCAATAATGTTTTTTACCGATTTGCCTCCTTCAACCTCCCGACGGTAGGAGACGAAAAGGTAAAGTCCAAAGTTTTTATCAGTATCATCGATGAAAACTTTGAAGTGATTGGAGAGCAGGAAATTTCTGATATCTTCAATAAAGTTCCATCAGCTCTATTTGTTAAAAATGGCCTGATTTACTGTTACTTAAATGTAGATGATGAGCTAGGACTTATAAGAATGAAAATCAATTAAAAGTTACAATATGAAAAACTTAATACTTCCAATAATTGCCCTGGTACTGTATTCTTGTGGGAAAGATGAAGAACAGGGTCTCAGTATTGAAACCAACCTCTCATATTCCTTTGATACCGTGATGGTAGATGCTGGGGACAAGTTTTTGCATTTGAATGACAATCTTTACTTATCTGATCTTTCAGCTAATGAAAGGTATCTTTTCAATTGGAATAGAAATACCAACACCTTGGAGAAAATAGATCTCGATGAATTGAGGCTATTAAATACAGTAAACTTTGAAAAGGAAGGACCAAATGGAGTCGGAGCTTTCACATTTGATTTTGCCATAACACAAGATGATAATAGTCTTTTTTGGTCTTCCAAAAAAGGAGTATGGGATCAGAGTGGAGTACTTATTCGTGAATTACCTATAGACAAGTTATTGGAAAATACGGAGCATACCGACGAAGTGATGTTGTCAAGACTCGTTCAAATTCCAAATGAGCCAGATAAGTACCTTACCTTTCATAGAAAATGGAGGTCTCTTGATTTTTATTTCTTGATTTTTGATTTTTCTGATGACAGTTTCAGAAAGATAGAATTACCTGAACTGCAAAAGCTAGCTGAATTCGAAATCACCTTGCTAAATGGAGGACAATGGATGGGTAGCTTCAATGCAGGAACCATGCAAACAGTCTATAATGATAAAATCATATTGGCTTTGAATTCTTTCAACCAAGCTTACATCTATGACATGAAGGCGGATTCACTCTATTTCAAAACTTGGGACGGGCCAATGGTTGGCAGCAAACAAACTACCCAACTTCCAAAAGAAGTACCAGCTGAAGGAAAAGAGCGAGCCGAGGCTATAAGAAAAGCAAATGAAGAAATCAATTATGGTCCATTTCTTTGGGACATGAAAAATAAAAAGTACTACAGATTCTCAGTTAAAACAATCTACAGTGAAGAATTGACGGAGTTTGAAACTTATAAAGTCAGTGGTGCCGAAGTTTTCTTGAGCATTTTTGATAAAGACTTTGATCTCATTGCTGAGTCAAAAATACCGGAATTCCAGAATAGACCAACCAAGCACTTTGTCAAGGATGGCCAAATCTGGCTCTTTGAGAATATAGACGATGAATTGGGATTTGTGAGGATGAAAATCAAGTAAAAATTAAATAGCTAGAAATGCAAAACCTAATTCTCCTATTTGCTTTTATATTATTGATTTCATGTGGAGGCAATAGAGATTCTAATAGAGAAATTACGATTCTGACCGAACTTACCTATTCCTTTGACACAGTTATGGTAGATACTGGAGATGAATTTTTGAATTTGAATGATAGGCTTCTATTTTCAGATCTTTCTAATGATAGAAAATACTTTTTCAATTGGAATCGCAGTGCCTTTACCATTGAGAAAATTAACCTTGACGAGCTCAAGCTAGTGGATAATATCAAATATGAAAAAGAAGGGCCTGACGGGGTAGGTTTATATGTTAGATACATCGCTAGTAGTCCAGATGGCAATATCATATTTTGGTCTTATGAAAAAAAAGGGATCTGGGATCATCAAGGTAAGCTTATTCGTGACTTATCAATAGAAAGTATTCTGAAAGATTCAGATTTTCCTGAAGATTTTGAGTTGTTTCAAATCACCCAATTCCCAAATGAGCAGGATAAGTTTCTGACATTGTATGATGAATGGGATACCAACACAATAAGTCTCCTGATTTTTGATTTTTCCGATGCCAGTTTCAAAAAGATAGATCTTCCAGAAATAAATAAATCCACTGAATTTTATTCAGAGATTTTATTTAATGGTTCTAAGGTTGGGCGCTTAAATAAAGATGTAGAATATACAGTCGATCAGAATAAGACAATCATTATATCAAACGCTTATAATTATGCGTATATCTATGATATTGTCACGGATTCTTTATCATTTAAGGCTTGGGACGGCCCATTGGTTGGAGACAAAAAGAGGTTTCAGTATCCAAAAGAAGTTGAATATGAAAAACTGTGGGAATCTGTTAGATTATCAGAAGAGGATATCAACTTTGGGGGTTTTAATTGGGATGAAAAAAATAGATTATATTATCGTTTTGCTGTAAAAACAATTTTTGGAGAAGAGAAGTACGACTATGGCGCATTTAAGCCAATTGGTGCGGAAGTTTACCTCAGCATTTTTGATGAAGATTTTAACCTCATCGCAGAATCAAAAATACCTGAATTCCAGAATAAACCAACCAAGCACTTTGTCAAAGATGGCCAAATCTGGCTTTTTGAAAATATAGACGATGAAATGGGCTTTGTGAGGATGACCATAAACTAATATAAAGATGAAAAAAAATATAATTGCATTGATTTCAGGGCTGATCTTGGTAACAGCTTGCTCTACTGAGAAAAACAAATCTCTGGAGAGCTTTGAGTTTAACTTGACTATGGATACAGTTGTGGTAGATGCTGGAAATGAGATTATCAATTTGGTTTACGGACTTAGTAGCCCAGCACTTTCAAAAGATAGAAAGTATTTGTACCACTATACACATGGTCAAGCCACTTTTGATAAAATAAATTTAGAAACACTAGAACTAGAAAAAACCATAAAGTTTGAAAAAGATGGGCCAAATAGCATTGGTTCCTACATTGGAGGATACTCCATCACACCAGAGAACAACTTCATGATCTGGTCCTATGGACTCTATGCCATTTTCAGTCCAACAGGAGAGAAAATCAAAGACCTAGAGTTGGATAAAATTGCTAATGAAGAACTGAATGGAAATGGATCATTCCCGATCCGACTGATTGAAATACCTGGTAAACCAAATGAAATTTATGGTTTTTTTGTACAGTGGAATGACAATGAATATTACCTCATTAAGTTTGATTTGGAAAATAGAAGTTACAAAAGAATATCTCTTCCATTTCCTGAAAAACTCAATGATTTTAGGATGGAAATTGAGTACAATGGACAGGCAGCAGGAGGCTATCACCCTAGCTCTCCCCGTCCAATTATAGTAGAAGATAAGATCATTTTCACTACCACCGCATTCAATGAAGCATACATTTTTGATACCGCTATAGATTCCTTAATTACCAAAAGTTGGGAGAGTTCACTGACCGGCAACAAAAACGAAGCGAAGCTTCCTAAAATCGCGCAAATGGAAGAGGCAGAAGAACATACTAGGAAATTTTCAGAGTCTATAAATTTCTCGATGCCTCAATGGGATCCGATAAGTAAGCAATATGTACGATTATCTCATAAAACAGCCTTTAGCGAAGAGAAGGATGAAAATGGCAGGTTAACTGAATCAAGTGCTATAGTCTACCTAACACTAATGGATAAGGACTTAAATATCATCAAAGAAACCATATTGGAAGGCTACACCAAAACTCCTCCAAGCCATTTCTATATCGATAACACCATCTGGCTCTTTGAAAATATAGACGATGAATTGGGCTTTGTGAGGATGACCATAAACTAATATAAAGATGAAAAAAATTATAATTGGATTGATTTCAGGGCTGATCTTAGTGACAGCTTGCTCTACTGAGAAAAACAAATCTCTGGAGAGCTATGAGTTTAACTTGACTATGGATACAGTAGTGGTCGATGCTGGAGAAGGGCATATTGATTTACGATATGGACTCAGCTATCCCGAGCTTTCAAATGAGGGAAAATTTCTCTTTAATTATGTTTTTAATTCATCCAAGTTTGATAAAATCAATTTAGAGACATTGACCCTAGAAAAAACACTTCAATTTGAGAGAGAAGGGCCTAATGGGATGGGATCCTATATTGGTGGCTATTCCTTGACATCTGATGAGCAAATTATGATCTGGTCCTATGGGCTCAACGCAGTTTTTGACCAGACGGGTAAAAAAATTAAGGATCTAAACCTAGATAAGTTTGGACCACAAGAAATTAAAGGTGCATCATCCTTTCCTATGGGATTGGTCGAACACCCTAATGATCCCTCACAGATTTTTGGTGTTTATATCAAAAGCGAACCAAAAGAATTTTTTATCATGAAATTTGATTTGGAAAAAGAAACTTATCATAAAATTCCATTACCTGAGACAGAAAAGCTTGATGAATTTCACATGGAATTTACCTCTGGTGGTGCGTTTCGTGTCGCTCCTTTTCCAATATTCAACGCTGGAAGAATTATTATGACCAATGATGCTTTCAATGAAGCTTATGTTTATGATATGTCCTTAGATTCTTTGTATTTGATTCCTTGGGATAGCAAGCTTACAGGTAATAAAAATGAAACTGAAATGCCCTCAAAAGTGGATATAGAAAAAGGTATGGTCTTCAGAAGAAAGTTTTTTGAGTCCATAAACTTTATGACTCCAAAATGGGATCCGGTTTCTCAACAATTTGTCCGATTGTCCTTCAAAAACAAGTATGAGGAAGAGCCAGATGAATATGGAAATCCAAAATTCTTAAGATCAGAAGTTTTTTTAACCCTTTTGGATAAAAATCTAAAAATCATTAAAGAAACAAAATTAGAGCATTACACTAAGGAACCATCAAGATATTTCTTTTTAAACAATACCATTTGGCTTTATGAAAACATTGACGATGAATTGGGATTTGTAAGGATTAAACTTGATTGATAGCTTATAAAGCTACACCGAACATTTTTGTCTATTGTACGGCTTGCTGTCCGATGAGGGGACGGTTGCGAACTTATTTTAAAGCAAATACCTGAATATTCAAATATAATAACCTTAAAATCAATAGCTTACAATACTTAGTGTATTGATGGCATTAAATTTTCAATCGCTTCTGAGTCTCAATATCTCAATGCTGACCACTTGTTTTCGATCAAATTCTGTAATTTGAGATAAAATTTATCAAAGGTTCAGTCCATTGCTACATATTCCAGTTCAGTAGCGTGGATTACATTTAACCCAAATATTAATGAAAAGACTGTTATTATTGATTCTATCACTATCCCCAATTGCTTCGGCATTGGCGCAATTGGATGCTAGCCTGATGCGACATCCAGATGTTTCAGACACCCATATTGTATTCTGCTATGGAGATGATATTTGGTTGGTCGCTAAAGAAGGCGGTACTGCACACCGTCTTACTTCCCCGGAAGGCCCAGAAATGTATCCCAAGTTCTCTCCAGATGGAAACCAAATAGCCTTTACAGCTAACTACAATGGCAACAATGATATTTACGTCATGCCTTCCACTGGTGGAATTCCAAAACGCTTGACATATCATGGGATGTCTGACCTTGTACTAGGGTGGACACCTGATGGCAAGTCTGTCCTTTTTTCCTCAGGTCGTGAAAGTGGCAAAGAGAGGTTTTCACAGTTCTACACCGTACCAGTGACAGGAGGGCATCCCTCTAAGCTTGCAGTACCTTATGGAGAGTTTGGATCATTTTCTCCTAATGGAAAATCTATCGCCTACACAGATAGAAGTAGGGTAAATAGAAATTGGAAAAGATACAGAGGTGGGACAGCTCCTGATATCACAGTTTTCAACTTGGAAAACCTTCAAACAGAAAACATCACTTCAAATGATGCCAACGATGAACTTCCTATGTGGATCGATGATGCTATCTTCTACATGTCCGACAATGGGCCAGAAGGACGAAACAACCTTTGGAAATATGATATCAAAGGCAAAAATCATAGTCAATTGACTTCATTTGAGGACTTTGACATCACTTTCCCTTCTAACAGCACCAAAGAAATCGTATTCGAGGCAGGTGGCAAACTTTACCTTTACAATATTGCCTCTTCAAGAAGCAAAGAGATTCCAGTCAAAGTTATTTCTGATCAAAAAGCACTCATGCCAATCCTTACAAATGCCTCTGATTACATGCAATCTGCAAGCATTTCACCTGATGGCAAGCGAGTATTGGTATCAGCACGTGGTGATGTTTTCAACTTACCTGCAAGTGAAGGGTTTATCACCAATGAGACCACTACAAGTGGCGTTGCAGAAAGGTATCCTTCTTGGTCTCCAGATGGTAGACTATTGGCCTATTGGTCAGATGCCTCAGGGGAATACCAACTTCATGTCAAAGATTTAGAAAAGAAATCTACCAAAGAGCTTACCTCATTCAAAAAAGGGTTTTACTACAATATCTACTGGTCACCAGACAGTAAAAAGATTGTTACGATCAATCAGGCCATGGAAATCATGATGATTGAGATCAACAGTGGTGCTGCAAAAGTCATTGACAAAGGCAAATACATGTTTGAAGGTAACCTACAAGGGTTTGAAGTAAATTGGTCTCCAGACAGTAGATATGTTGTCTACAGCATGTCTAAGCAAAATAGAGCAACTTCAGAAATTTACCTATACGAACTAGCCAGTAATAAAGTCAGTCAGATTACTTCTGGCTTTTATGCAGACAATTCACCAGTATTCAGTAGAGACGGTAAGTACCTCTTCTTCACTACCAACAGAAATTTTGACCCACTGTATTCTGACATAGACAACACTTTCATCTATCCAAATACCACTGGAATAGCTGTTGGTACTGTTGCGAAATCAGTTCCTTCACTGCTCACATTGAAGAATGATACCCAAGAGGTGAAAAAAGATGGCGATGATGATAAGAAAAAAGAAGATGATAAGAAGGACGAAGGCAAAGTTGATAAAATAACTTTTGAAGTTGAAGGTTTTGAAGAGAGGCTTGAGATGCTAGACATTGAAGTAGGTAATATTGCATCATTGGCAACCACCAAAGACAAGCTGATATACTTGAGGTATCCAAATTCAGGAAGTGCATCTGGAACAACCTCAAAGCTGGAGTTCTATGATTTTGAAGAAGAAGAATCCAAGACAATCATGGAACGTGTAGGTAGCTACCAATTATCCGCCAATGGCAACAAACTCCTCGTAAGCTCAAGAGGCCAATGGGGAGTGATAGACCCAGCTCCTGGAAAAAACATAGAAGATGCTGTACCTACCAAGGACATGAAGATAGCTGTAGTTCCGGCAGAAGAATGGAAACAAATCTTCCATGAAGTATGGAGGCTCGAAAGAGACTACTTCTACGACTCTACCATGCATGGTGTAGACTGGGATAGCATGAAAACAAAATATGGCAACCTAGTCACTCAAGCTACTTCTAGAAGAGATGTCAACAGCATCATCGGAAACTTGATAGCTGAACTCAATGCTTCACATACATATGTAAGTGGTGGAAGTATGGAAAGTGCCAGTAGCATCAATGTGGGTTACCTTGGAGCTGATTTTTCTTTTGAAAATGGTGCCTACAGAATCAAAAAAATCATCAAAGGTGCGCCCTGGGATCTTGAAGTGAGGTCTCCATTACAAAAGCCTGGTGTTGATATCAAAGAGGGTGACTACATTCTTGAAATCAATGGTCAAACTTTAGACAATGAGAATTCTATCTATGCTGCGCTTCAAGGGCTCGCAAATAAAACTGTTCAACTCACTGTAAATGGTAGTCCAAATACTTCAGGAGCTAGAAAAGTCTTGGTAAAGTCACTTTCCTCAGAAGCAAGATTGAGAAATCTAGCATGGATCAATGGATTCAGGGAGCGTGTAGAAGAAGCAACTAATGGTAAGATAGGTTATATCTTTGTCCCAAGTACAGGAGTAGATGGACAGAATGAACTCTTCCGTCAATTCTACGGACAGATGAACAAAGAAGGATTTATCATCGATGAGCGATTCAACAACGGAGGGCAGATACCAGATAGATTTATCGAACTGCTTGACAGGGGACCATTAGCGCACTGGGCAGTAAGAGATGGTGAAGACTGGGATTGGCCACCTTCAGGAAATTTTGGACCAAAAGTAATGCTCATCAATGGCTTCTCTGGTTCAGGTGGGGATGCTTTTCCAGATTATTTCAGAAAAAGAAACCTAGGACCACTCATAGGAACCAGAACATGGGGAGGGCTGATTGGAATCTCTGGTGCACCCGAACTCATAGATGGCGGCTCTGTAACAGTCCCGACTTTCAGGATGTATGATCCAAATGGCGAGTGGTTCAAAGAAGGTCACGGTGTAGACCCAGATATCGAAGTAGTAGAAGATTTTGGAAGCTTGGCCAAGGGTAAAGATGCGCAACTTGAAGCGGCAATTAAAGAAGTCTTGCGACTTCTAAACAGTTCAGAAGCTTATAAAAGACCAAATAGGCCAAAATATGAAGAGAGGTAGTTTGAGAACACAGTTTAATGTTGTTTACTTAAGCTAAGAAGACTTGACCGGTTAGGCCAACGTATTGGGGTTTATCTCACACATGGGCTATTTGAAGGAAAACAGGGCAGTTCTAATCTAAACGACATTGAATCACAATTCTTGAACTTGATTTGGTAGTAAAATTTGAAAAGCCTCCTTTCATCATTTGATAGGAGGCTTTTCTATGCTATTATACAAAATCTCTAAAGTTTTCCCTTTTAATAGTTTCACTTTGATAGTTTCTTTAAGAATTCTTGGTAACATATTTCTTTCAATTCCCCAAATACAATATAATTCAGCAGCAATTCCGATTTTAAATAATTGAAGTAGTTTGATCAATTTGCTTTAGAAAATAGACATAGGATTCCCATGACCCTGTTTCCAGGGAATTCTTTTTTTTAATTAAACCAGTTTTTGTGTTTTTGC
>NZ_JAKZGP010000047.1 GCF_022549775.1 Belliella filtrata
CATTGTCAATATGTTTAGTTAGTTTTAGCCTGTAATCTTCCTTTTTTTCAGAATTAGAGTTACCCCCTATATACCCCTATAATTTACACATTTTTTTTATTAATTTGCTTAACTAAACGACATTGAAATAAATTCTCACATTTTATCCCAAAGATGATCCGCAATATTTCAATTGTATTTCCAACATATTTCCATCGTATATTAATCGTGTTTCTTTCTCTCATCAAAATACTTAAATTTTGAACTCTCCTCCGGAAACAAGAACTTAATCGCTTCCGAAGCCTCTATTGGTCTGTCTGTGGCTAAGATATCGACTCCATTTTCCACAAATTCCGTATAGATATGATCTCCTCTTGAGATAGCACTTCGATCCAAATTACCCAAAACTCCAAGAATGGTAAAAACGCCTCGCTCATGCAAAGTCTCGTTAAATGCTTTTGGCCTTTCTGATGTACCCGTAAAGGCAATCCAACGGTCTACAGGAATCCCTGAATTCTCAAATCTCTCTAACTCTCCCTCGTTTCGGATCGTGACCGAAAGCATCAAGTCTGCATGAAGGGCATGAACCTTCTTGGCTGCCTCCACGCTGTAAGTAATCACCGCAGCATATGGCTCAGCTTGGTGGCTCTTTATGGCATCCACAACAAGTTCAAAAGGGACCTCACGCTTGATATCAACAGTGAAAAGCACCTTCCCTTTTCCCCAAGCCAAAACTTCATCAAGCGTTGGAATTATGAAATCAGTAAGATTACCATCATTGTCCTTCAGCCTAAGGTTTCTGATTTCTTCAAAAGTCATATCAATTACCTTTCCTGATCCATTAGTCGTCCTGTCCACAGTATTATCATGCATTAAGACCATCACGGAATCTTTGGTCAATGCCACATCAAACTCAAGGATAGCGGGGGTGTGACTGATTACATTTTCAAAAGTCTCGATGGCATTCTCTGGAAAACCTGGATAAGGACCTCCCCTGTGAGCAGATACCATGGGAATCCTATCTGTTGTCCAGGAGTAAAAGAGCTTTGCTTCCTCAAAGTTCCCGATCTCAATATAAAACCTACTCGATGCTTCTGCATGATTTTCATTTGTACTAGATTTTCCTGTACAAGCACTTAGTAAAAAACCTATTACAGCCGCCTTTATCAAATTCATTCTAAACCTTTTCTTCATTTTTATCTTTCTTGAACCAAAAACTACTAGCTCGTGCTTGAAATAACGCTTCCATATCCTTCAACTCAAGATTCAATGCTTGGGTAGATATAAGGATTTCCACCAAAGAAATCCCTAAGGAAATCAAAAGTGCTAACATGCTACCAATAAACACATAATTGGCTGCGGGTTGAGCTGCTATAAAGATCAGGTACATACATATCACACATAGCAAAAAGCTCAACACCCCACAAAGCTGCATGTACTTGATCATACTCAAGCGCCTTTTGAGGTTGTGAATTTGCTCAATGATGATCTTTTCATCAGGGTTTTCGAGGTATTTTTTGTGAAGCCCCCGAATCAGACTAGCAACGGCCAAAAATCGATTTGTAAATGCCAACATCATCAACGTAATGGCTGAAAACAATAGAGCAGGTGTAGAAAGTTGAAGTTCCATCTGGATTTGATATTTGAATGTACAAGTTGGGGAATTTGAAGTAAAAAAGAAAACCGACACTTTCATGTCGGTTTTCTTTAATTTATTAATTCATGAGTTAAGCAACTGGACCTAATACTACAAGCTTCTCTAGGGTTGGGCTTTCACTCCCTCCTTTAGGCTCTATAGTGATAGCAAAGGCTCCTGCTGCTGCTACTGCTTGCATCTGTTGCAGGCTAAACTTCTGTCCTGCATTCACCAGACCTATTCCTACTGGCCCATCGTCTCCGATCGCCCACAGCTGATAGTCTGAGTTCTCATCCAATTCATTCAATGTATTGACAGAGATGAAAACACTTTCTGCATTTTGATCCCACCATACATCTACCTGCGCGTCTTTTTGCATCTCAAACCCATCGCCTTTCATAGGCACACGCTGGAAGTTTCCAGCCAATAAGGTTTCTAATTGCTCATCCGCTTGTTCATAATTCACTTTGTACTGATCCAGTTCTTCTGCTAGCACTGCTCTTTCTTCTACCAATGCCATAAGACGCTGATCTGTATCAAAATACCTGTTTGCAAAATAAATAGCTAAAACACTAGCCATTACTGCTACGATAGAAGCTGCTGCTGCATAAGTTTTCCAAGGAGTCATTTGCACCGTTTTTGGTACGATTGCTGTCTGTTCCTTTTGAATTACTTTAGTCTTTGGAAGTATGGAGTTATTGTTAACTTCCTCTTCCCAAGTTTGCATCACGCGATCTTTCATACCAGCTGATAGTGCTGGTGCTGAAATACTATCGAAGGCAAAAAGCGCATCTTCTAACTGCTCCAGCTCCTGTTTGATTTCAGGGTATGTCGCTGCCAGTTTGACCACTTCTTCCTGCTCCCGCTCACTCAACTCTCCTAGAAGGTAGAGTTCGAGCTTTCCTGACGATATGTACGCTCTAATATCCACTAAATTTTCTCTAAGTTCTTTTTTAACACATTTACAGCTGCTCGAATACGTGACTTCACCGTACCTAAAGGAATGCCATGCTCTTCTGAGATTTCAGAATGAGAATAACCTTTGAAATAAATACATTCAATCACAAACCTTTGCTCCTCGTTGAGTGCTGTCAAGAGCTCTTTGACACCAATCCCATCTACAAGTTCCAAGGTACCCGATTCGCTTTCAATACCATATACGTAGTCTTCAATGGTATTGGTCTTACTGCGGTTTGAGAATTCTTTAGACCTGGTTTTGTCAATGGCAGAGTTTCTACAAATATTTGCCATCCAAGTATAAAGCCTTCCCTTTGTTTCATCATAGCCGTCGATTTTTCTAGTGATCTTGATAAAAGCATCATGGAAAACTTCCTCTGCTATATCTCGATCAATGATTATCCTAGAAATCACGGCGAAAAGGGCTCTGGAATACTTTTCATATAAGTACTCCACGGTCTTTCGATCCTGCGCCCTCAGTCCTGCTACTAACTGTTCTTCTTCCAAAAGGTGATTTTTAAGGGGTTTGACATTCTTTAAAAAAGAAAGCACAAGGTAAACATGATGCCTTGTGCCTATAATATTAAGATTAATTATGCTGAATTACAAATGTATAACCTCACCGTAAGCGGCTGCAGCTGCTTCCATCACTGCCTCAGACATGGTCGGGTGAGGGTGTACGGTTTTGATTAGATCCATTCCCGTAGTTTCCAATTTCCTCACTGCAACGATCTCTGCAATCATTTCTGTGACATTGGCCCCTATCATATGCGCACCCAAAAGCTCACCATACTTGGCATCAAATACCAACTTCACAAAACCATCTTTTGCACCAGCTGCTGAAGCTTTTCCTGATGCCGAGAAAGGGAATTTCCCAACCTTCAGTTCATATCCTGCTTCTTTGGCTTGAGCCTCTGTATACCCTACAGAGGAAATTTCTGGGATACAATAAGTACAACCTGGAATATTATTATAATCTAGGGCTTCTGGATGATGCCCAGCGATTTTCTCTACACAGATGATCCCTTCTGCTGAAGCTACGTGTGCCAAAGCTGGCCCAGGCACGACATCACCTATGGCATAATACCCCGGCATATTGGTTTTGTAGTACTCATCTACCTTAATTTTACCTTTTTCTACTAGAATCCCTACATCTTCCAACCCTATGTTCTCGACATTGGAAACCACACCTACAGCTGAAAGTACTACATCACACTCTAGAGTAGATTCTGCACCCTTTTTGTCTTTCACGGTTACTTTACAGCCCTTCCCTTTGGTATCTACGGCCGTCACTTCAGTGCTGGTCATGATTTTCAGTCCAGCCTTTTTGTATATCTTCTCCAAAGTTTTGGATACTTCTTCATCTTCATTTGGGACGATTCTATCCATGAATTCCACGATAGTTACCTCCACTCCAATCGCACTGTACACATAAGCAAACTCAACCCCAATCGCTCCAGAACCCACTACCACCATTTTCGCTGGCTTTTTCTCTAAGGTCATCGCTTTTCTGTAACCAATGATTTTCTCATTATCAATATTCAACGCCGGCAACTCCCTTGCTCTACCTCCAGTTGCTATGATGATATGATCTGCTGCATAGACAGTTTTCTTACCGTCCTTATCTTCCACTTCCACTTTTTTACCAGGCTGTACCTTGCCCCATCCTAGCAATTGGTCAATCTTATTTTTTTTAAAAAGAAATTGGATACCTTTCGACATCCCCCCAGCTACATCTCTACTTCTTTTTACCATAGCTTCGAAATCCATCTCTGCATCAGAAACTTTGATTCCGTAATCTTTGGCATGATTGATATATTCAAAAACTTGTGCACTTTTGATCAATGCTTTGGTAGGAATACAACCCCAGTTCAAACAAATACCACCCAATTCCGCAGCTTCTACAACTGCTGTTTTCAAACCCAACTGAGACGCACGGATTGCCGCCACATACCCACCTGGGCCAGAACCCACTACTATTACATCATATTTCGTTGAAGACATATTTCTTTGATTTAATTTTCATTTAAGCTACGCAAAAATAAGGCTTTTGGGGAGAGAAAAAAATTAAGAACTCTGTAATATTATTGCACGCAAAGACACAGAGAAATTGTTCCTTATTTGTCATATCATATGTTTGATATGTTTTTGTAAGTTTAGGGTTAAAATTTTTCTATAAATCTAAATTCATGTTTTTATGAGTAAAAATGAAATTTCAAAATCAATTATCGATTCATGTTACTTAATCCACTCCAATTTAGGACCAGGCCTATTTGAGAATGTTTATGAAAACATATTGTTTTCGAACTTAAAAACAAAGGCTTAAAAGTTGAAAGACAGACTGCAATTAAGGTCAAATGGCGAGGTATGATTTTTGGAAATGGATTCAAAGCAGATTTGATTGTAGAAGACAAAACCTTAGTTTAATTAAAGTCTGTAGAATCACTTTCAAAAGTCCATTACAAGCAATTATTAACTTATCTAAAATTGACAAACATTAAACTAGGCCTCTTAATAAATTTTAAAAAAACCTAATCAGAGACGGTATTAAAAGAATGGTCAATGGTCTATAATTAGATTTCTAATGGCATTTAATCAATCATCTTTGCGGCTCTGCGTGCTAAATAAATTTTCATTATTTTTGGATCTTAATCAAAAACAAATTCAAAGAAAATAAACCATGGGATTACTAAGTGGGAAAACGGCTCTGATTACGGGAGCATCTAAAGGAATAGGAAGAGCAATCGCAATCAAATACGCACAAGAAGGTGCAAACGTAGCATTCACCTACCTTTCTAGCGTAGAGAAAGGCCAAGAATTGGAAAATGAACTGGCAGCATATGGTATCAAAGCAAAAGGATATCGTTCTGATGCATCGCAATTTGCTGCAGCAGAAGAACTGGTCAACGCTGTGGTTTCAGAATTTGGAGGACTTGATATATTAATAAACAATGCTGGAATCACCCGTGACAACTTACTCATGAGAATGACTGAAGAGGCTTGGGATGAGGTCATTAATGTGAACCTTAAATCTTGCTTCAACACTGTAAAAGCCGCCACTCGAACCATGATGAAAGCCAAGGCTGGAGCTATCATCAACATCACCTCTGTAGTAGGCATCAAAGGTAACGCTGGCCAAGCAAACTATGCAGCTTCCAAATCTGGGATAGTAGGTTTTACTAAATCAGTTGCTTTAGAACTAGGCTCTAGGAATATCAGATGCAATGCCGTAGCTCCTGGGTTTATTGAAACAGAAATGACTGCTGTATTGGATGAAAAAACTGTTCAAGGCTGGAGAGATGCAATCCCAATGAAGCGAGGTGGACAGCCTGATGAGGTAGCCAATGCTTGTGTATTCTTAGGCTCAGATATGAGTTCCTATATTTCAGGGCAGGTGCTTCAAGTAGATGGCGCCATGTTGACTTAATTGTAGTACTAAGTACAATGTGTTATAAAAAATAAACGGCCTCATCAAAATATTTTGATGAGGTTTTTTGTGAAGTGCACCTTACTCTTACCTCATAACATACTCTATCAATAAGTATTTTTTTTCTTGAAAAACAAAGCTTACTCTTTACTAAAAATATCCTGCATGGTTCTTGCACTTTTCTGATCATGAAAACCAGACCATTAACGATACTATTCACTTGTTGTGCATTACTCTTCTCGTGTAATGGCACTAAAATCGACAAATTCCTTGGTTCCTCTAGCCCCTACAAAGACTATGAATCTAGTCTTAGAAATGCTGGAATGGAAAACTATGCTATAGCTAAAGATTGGTTGGAAGCAGGGGAATCTGCGTTACGGGCACCTTCTAGTATAACCTTACCTTATCAAGAAGTTACCAGGTTTGATCAATCCAAACCTCAAGCTGTCTTCTTATCATATGAGGTGAATGAAGGTCAAGAAATTGAAATCTTTGTAGATCACATTTCTCAAGATAGCAGTAAGATTTTCATTGATGTTTTTGAAAAAAACAGTGAATCTTGGAAAAACATACATTTCGCAAAAGAAGATCATTCACTCACCTATCAGGTTTCAAAAACAAGTACACATGCAATAAGAGTACAGCCAGAACTTTTCAGGGGTGGAATAGTTCAAGTGCGTATTCGCTACAACGCTTCCTTGGACTTCCCAATAGAAGGAAAAAACCATAAATCTATTGGCAGTTTCTTTGGTGTAGATCGAGATGGTGGTGCGAGAAGGCATGAAGGTATAGACGTCTTCGCTCCCAAAGGAACTCCAGTGCTTGCTGTCACCGAAGGCCGTGTCTCCCGAGTTGGTACCAACAGGCTCGGTGGCAAAACGGTAAGCATGAGTTCAGGCTCATACTCTTATTACTATGCGCACCTTGACAGTCAGCTTGTCAATGTAGGAAAAAAAGTCAAACCAGGAGACACCTTGGGGCTTGTAGGGAATACGGGAAACGCAATCACCACGCCACCACACCTACACTTTGGCATCTACAAGTCTGGAAGAGGAGCTGTAGACCCCTTTCATTTTTTGGCTTCAGCTGTTGACTTCACACCACCAAACTTTGCTGACAGCAGCAACATTAGGAAATTTAACAAAATCATTGTCGAAAAGGCCAATCTAAGACAGGAACCAAGCACTCAATCCAACACCATAAGACAACTCCCTGTCAACACCATAATTGATATTCAAGCAGCTGTAGCGGACTGGTACAGGATAAAGCTCCCAAACGGTGAAACTGGATTCATTTATCAAAATCTTGTTTCCAACAACCTAACTCCTATTTCTAAAATTGACCTCAATGAAGATGTTTTGATACAAGCAGTTTATGAGGATTCACGACCCTTCAAGGCAAATTTATTGAATGAAGATGCAAGTATCATCGGTGAATTTGACAATCGAAAAATGATACAGACTGGTTCGGGGGACATGTTTTGGATCGTAAACTAGTGAAGTATTTCTCATTGCTTTAATGTAAAAGAATAAATAATTATTCTTGAATTCACAACCATTCATCAACATATTGAGTATATTGCAATGATATCAATTTAATATCATTACAATATGGAGAAAATAACTAAACCCCTTTCTGGCTATCTCATGATCATGGTAGCGTTTGCAATGATCACAGTAACTGTGTATGCTGTTGCAAATAAAATTGTACCGTTAGCCGTTGTATCTACTATTTTATTTATTGGAATTACGCCTGGCTTTTTCACACTTCAACCTAACAAAGCCATGGTTTTGGTTTTATTTGGAGCTTATAAAGGAACTGTAAAAGCTAATGGCTTTTTCTGGGTAAACCCTTTTATGACAAAAGAAAAAATCTCATTGCGTGTCAGAAACTTTGAAAATAAACCTCTCAAGGTAAATGATAAAATTGGTAATCCTGTAATGGTGGGTACCATTGTAGTCTGGCAAGTGGAAGATACCTTCAAAGCAACTTTTGAAGTTAATGACTATGAAAACTTTGTCCACTTACAGACTGATGCAGCTGTAAGAAAAATGGCTGGAAAATACCCATACGATGATTTTGAAGCAGAAAACGCTGAAATCACACTTCGCTCTGGGGTAGAAGAAGTCAATCATTCTTTGGAAGAAGAAATAGCAGAAAGACTGAATCATGCTGGCATCAAAGTAATCGAAGCAAGGATTTCTCACTTGGCATATGCTTCCGAGATCGCATCAGCCATGCTACAGCGTCAGCAAGCTACAGCGATAGTGGCCGCTAGAAGAAAAATCGTAGACGGTGCAGTGGGTATGGTGGAGATGGCTCTAGAAGACTTGAAAATCAAAGGTATCATAGAGTTTGAAGAAGATAGAAAAGCAGCGATGGTAAGTAATTTGATGGTGGTCTTGTGTTCAGACCGTGCTGCAAGTCCAGTATTGAATGTAGGCACACTGAACCAATAAACAATGGTTATCAAAGAAAGATAAGATTTAAATGGCTAAAAAACCCTTTGCCCTAAGACTAGATGAAAAGATGATGCAGGCTGTGGAAAAATGGGCAGAAGACGAATTCCGCAGTACCAATGGCCAAATAGAATGGATCATTCATGAGGCCTTGAAAAAGGCTAGAAGGATTCAAAGTAAAAATGGTCAAGACAGTAAGTCTTGACCTTTTCTATTAATCTTCATTCTCCGGATTGTACAATAGCCTATTGTTTTCAAAATCATAAAGTGTAAGTGCCCTCATCTCATAGTAAGCATACCAATAATCTCTTAATGACTGAATATATGCTCTTCTATTACTATCTTTTTCTTGCTGAGCGATATTCAGATCGGTGATCGTTACATTCCCATTTTGATACCTACCCAATGATATTTCGTATCTTTTCTCTGCCACTTGGTCCGACACTTTGGTGATCTCCATCCTGTCTTTAAGCATTTCAAAATTCTTGACTTTGGTGTAGATCAATTGCTCAAAATCAATTACTTCCTGATCTATTTCATATTCAATAAGCTTTTTTGCTGCTTTTGCTTGTCCCATTCTAGCTTTGTTTCTTCCCCAATCCAATACTGGAATATAAAACCCAAGATTCACCAAGGTTTGTCGATTTGGATCAGTATAAAGATCTCTCCAATCTAAGCCAGCATTATTAAGTCCATAAGAAGCATTGATAGTCATATCGAATCTCTGTCCTCTTGCTCTTGCGATTTCTGCATCTCCCTCTATTCTTCTTCTTTCGAACCCTAGCGCTGCAGCCCTATTTTGATATGCTCTTTCTAAGGCCTCATCCACTGGCACTTTGAAATCAGGAATTTCCTTAGGTATTACAAGTGCAAGATTGGTGGCCTCATTAAGACCAACAAAAGACTTTAAGCGAAGAGATCGCTCCTCCATATCAAGTCTGGCCTGTGCAAGCTGCTGCTTTGCTTGTAGTACTTGAAGCTCCACCTGAAGCAATTTATCTTCATAGGTCATCCCGATATTGTACCTACCTTGTTCTATTTTAAAAATATCTTCAGTATTTTTCAAGTTTAGTGATGAAATCTCCAAATTCACCTGAGCCTCTAAGTAATCAAAAAACAAACTGGTCACAGTCCTACTGACCCCCTCCATTGCTTCTACAAATTCTCTTTTACTTTCTTCGTACCTTAATGGTTCAATCATCTTATCCCATTTCAATCGGTTAAAATTGAAAATCGGTTGACTTAGCCTTACATTGACAGGTACACCTGTCCATTGTGTTCTAGGGACACCCTGCGGCGCTAAGAAGTTATCAAACCTATTAGTCGATGAATTGACAGAAATAATCCCCCCCGTAGCCGCTATTTCCTGCTGAACACCAAGCTCAACATCCATCAAATTCTGTCTGATCTGACGAGGAATAAAAGTACCATCTGGTTGCTCTACATTATTGAAGGCTTGTGTAAAGCCAGGTATTGTCCCCCCTAGCCTCAATTGAGGGTTATAGTTTGACCTAAAAAGCCTATACTGCCAGTACCTATTTTCTCGCTGAGTCTCTACCCTTAGTGCTGCGGGAGATTGTGCTTTTGCCCTATTCACAACTTGATCAAGTGAATATTCTACCTGCTGTTGGGCGTTACTTATGTGACCAGTAAGAGACAATCCTACTATAAAAAGGCAAAGAGATAATTTTCTATTCATATCGTAAAGAAGTTATTGGATCCTGACTAGCAGCTTTCTGAGCTGGAGCAATTCCGAAAATCAAACCCACTGTAGCCGCTACTCCAAAAGATAAAATGATAGATGACAAGGAAACAACTGTAGGGAAATCCCCAAACACTGATACCAAATAAGCTAACACTACTCCCAAAATGACACCTATCAATCCCCCAGACACACTAATCATCACTGATTCGAAAAGGAACTGATTGACAATATCGGATTTTTTTGCTCCCAACGAAAGCCTTAGGCCAATTTCTTTTATTCTTTCCATTACAGAGGCCAGCATGATATTCATAATGCCTATCCCTCCCACTAGAAGTGAGATACCCGCTATGGCTCCAAGTACAATATTGAATATATTTTGAGTACGCTGCTGCTGCTTAAGCAAAAGTTCTGGAATTGTAATTTCAAAATCTACAACACCATTGTGACTTCTTGCTAATAGCTTTGAAATCACCTCTGCTGTTGGTTTCAGTGACTCACTTTCCTTTACCTGTACAACGAGTTTGTCTATCTGGTGATAGTTAGCATTCCTTTGGTTGCCAGAACCTTCTTCTAGGTCATAGCTAGTTACCAAATCTCTATTTTTAAACCTTATCAACATGCTTTGGATTGGTACATACACATCCATGTTGAAATCCCTAATTCCGAGTTTAGAAATACTCTGCTCTGAGACCAAGCGCTCTTCCATGACACCTATGATTTCAAGCCATTGATTCCCACTTTTGATCCGTTTACCTATAGGGTTTTCTTTAGGGAAAAACCTTCTTTGCACAGCCTTCCCTATGATACATACAGGATCGCCATTTATTTGATTTGACTTACTGAAATGCTTACCGTCTTCCAATCTAAAATCTAGTACTTCAAAATAAGAAGGCTTGATCCCTACTAGCTTGGCCGACCGTCTAACTCCACCATACACCATGTGCGTTTCGAGGACAATCTCGGGACTAAGTTGCTGAATTCCATGAATTGTCTCTTCGATAGATTCTACATCAAGCAATCTTAACCCCGGCGAAAATCTCTTCCGCTCACTTTCAAGATCACTTTGCTCATCCACGCTTTCTTCCACTTGCTCAATGATTGGCTCTATCACAATATTATTCACCCCCACCAATTTAATCTGCTCCATGATCTCTTGCTGGGCACCATTCCCGATTGCCAGCATGGCTATAACTGCTGCTACACCAAAAATAATCCCTAGGGCTGTAAGAAATGATCTCAACCTATTTGCAACCACAGCTTCCAAAGCAATGGAAAAATTGGCCAACAACCTTTCATCTATCACAGGTTTTTTCACGGTCTCTCCCTCCTTCTCTCTCCTCTAGGTCTATTCGGTCTTTCATTTCCTGATTCTTCCTCTAGAACATCTGGCTCAGCAATCTGCCTGCGCTTTCCTTCCAGCTCCGGCAGCAATTTGACTGGAGAATCTTTGGCCCATGAAGGGGTAGATAGATATACCCGATCTCCTGTTTTTATTCCGGCTTCGATGACGATATCATTCATGTTTGAAGTCCCAAGAAGAACTTCTTGCTTGGTACCATTTTTCAAGAAAACATAATTTATACTGTCATTTTGGACATTTATCGCTTCCAATGGAACATAACTCACGTCTTCCAATCGATCTACTACAATATTATTACTCGTAGTCATGGCTGGCCTTAAGGTATTATCGCTCTCATTGACCTCTATCACTACTTCGAATACCTTAGCATCAGAATTTGGACGTTGCTGACCGATATTGGCTACTCTTGTGACTTTGCCTGTCAACTTTTTGTCAGGAAAAGCATCTAATCCTATCTCCACTTCCTGACCTGCTTTTATTTTTCGAATATCTACTTCATTGATGTAGGTCACACTTCTCATTCTAGAAAGATCCGGCAAAGTTGCAACTACAGGATTCCAAGCACTCACTTGAGATCCAGCCTTGACCTTACCTCCTCGCATAGCCTGATAGATTACCATACCATTTTGAGGGGCTGTCACTGTAAATTTCTCCAAGACTTCCCTCATCTGTACCAGCTCATTCTCATTTTCCCTTACTCGAGCAGCCACTTCTACCATCCTTGCTCTCTCCTGAAGTCTTTTCACCCTGTAGCGATCTTTTGCTTGCTCTAGATCTCTCTCGGCCTTTTCTAAATTATATTCATTTTGCTTGATGATCGCAGGTGGCTCATACTGTGATTGCTCAAGAACCAATTGCCGTTCTTGAACACCATATTCTAGATTTGTAATATTGTCACGCTCTTGCCTCAAGACCAAAGATGTATCTAATTGAATCTGCTCATATTGGGCTTTGCTCTGCTCAAGATCCAGTCTCTTATCCTCAATTCTCCCAAAAAGCTCTGACTTATCAAGCTCTGCAATAAAATCTCCTTGTCTTACTACTGTCCCTTCATCAACCATACTTTCTATAGTGATATTATTCACTCTGAATCTCCTCGCCTCCACAGGACCCAAGACCTCCACAGAGTTCAATGCTTCCAATTCGCCTGAACTGGTGATCTCAACTTTAAAGCTTCCATGCTTCACATCTGCCATAATATCGAACGTCTCCCCCACAGAACTTGACAAAAACCGCCATAGAAAGATCAAAACAATCAAAGCTATACCAAAACTGATATATAATTTTCTATTTTTCATTCTAAAATTTTTAGTAATTGACAATTACAAAATTAATATTTCGAAAATCCAAAGTTTACCCAATGAGCATTTTATACTACCATTAACATAAAACTTAATAAGGCATCAACATTGATTTAAACTTTTAGATATTATTGCAAAAAAGGATCAACCGAAACTGCATCAAACCTAAATCTTATTTCTTTGATGAAGCTTATACCAAAACGATTGAATATCAATACCTGAGCCACAAAAACAAAACTAAATTTCGCTTCTTAAGAATAGTATACAAACTCAATTTTGACAATAACAATCAAATCTTATCAGCCATTGACACATCTTTGAGTATCTTGCAAAAAATAAAAATGAACAATATCAAAATTGCATAAATGAAGTCAATCATCAGCTTCGTCATCCGATATATTCCTAGAAAATACCTGCAGTTGGTATCTCACTTTTTTTTGAGAGTGCTGGCCATTTTTTACCAAGGAAATAAAGTCACTTGCAACGTGTGTGGAAGTCATTTTAGAAAGTTTCTACCTTATGGAAGAAAAGCAAGAGAAAATGCCCTCTGCCCAAATTGTCTTGCCCTTGAAAGACACAGGCTGATGTGGCTTTTTTTACAAAAAGAAACCCAGTTCTTCAACAAGCCTCTCAAGGTACTTCACATAGCACCAGAGCTTTGCTTTATTGACAGCATGAATAAATTACCCAATTTGGAATACATCACTGGTGATATAGAATCTCCTCTAGCCAAAGTAAAAATGGATGTTCACCAAATCCCATTTGAGGCAAACACCTTCGATGTGGTATTTTGTAATCATGTCATGGAGCATGTAGAAGACGATATTTTAGCCTGCCAAGAAATCAATCGTGTACTAAAAAACACAGGCTGGGGAATCATCCAATCACCAGTATACGATCTACCTTCAACTATCGAAGACAAATCTATCACTGATCCAGCTATGCGTGAAAAACTTTTCGGACAGAGAGACCATGTTCGAAAATATGGCAATGATTACGCAAGCAGACTGAGTCAATCTGGTCTAAAAGTAAGTGAGAATCACTTCGTAAAATCTCTAAGCAAGGAAGTTGTTTCTAAATATGCCTTACCAAAAGATGAAGTAATCTTCTTCTGCGAAAAAGGATAAATTAACCTTTCGTTTTCTTCACAAACCATTCGCATAGCAAACCTAATCCATAGGCACTGAGCTGACCAAATGAAGTAATTACAGCCAAAAAACCGACAAATAAAGATTGATTAGCCACAGTAGCACTGATCAAAATAGCCACCAGCCAAAGTATCAAAATAATATTATTGATACTTGCTAGCCAAAACAAAGGCAATAGCACATTGAAAACTATAGTAACGATCCAAAAAACAAGAAAAAACAAAGGCAATAGGTGTACCATCTTCACCGCATCAGGGTGATATCTGCTTATATTTATTCTATTCCTACCAAAAGAAAAACTTTGCTTGAAAAATGAAGTAAGGGTACTTTTTCTGTTATGATAGACAAAAGCCTCTTCGACCAACTCAAGCTTATAGCCCAACTTTTTCAATCGAATACTCAATTCTATATCCTCTCCCTTATTTGGATCAATAAATCCACCAGATGCCATGAAAGCATTTTTTGTCAAGCCCATGTTATACCCTCTTGCTTGGTATTTTGCAGGATCCTTTAATTTGCCCCTTATCCCGCCAGTGGTCAAAAATGAAGTCATACTGTAATTCATGGCTTTTTGCAACATCGAGAACTCGCTGGATGCTGCATCAGGACCTCCAAATGCATCAAGGCTTCTACTTTCAATAGCTAGTTTTAGAGCTTTGAAATAGCCCGTTGGTATAATGCAGTCGGAGTCGAACATTACAAAAAAATCTCCTGCTGCCTTTTCCATACCAAAGTTTCTTGCAAAGCCCTGACCTCGGTTCTCTATGAAGAAATACTTTAGGTTCAACCTGTCTGAATATGCTCTCACAATTAGCTCACACCTTACAGAAGAACCATCTTCTACAATAATAACCTCAAAGGGCATTAGTTCTTGAATCACCAAGCTCTCTAATAAAGCATCAATTTCTTCAGGCCTGTTATATACTGGTATGATTACACTGAATTGCATCAATCTTCTAGGTTCACTTGATCACTGATATTGTAATCTGCTTTTCGTGAATTGTTGGAAGTCATCATCTCCGATATGAATCCAGTCAAAAACAACTGAACACCTACGATCAAAGCCACTAAGGCCAAGAAAAACAGAGGCTGATCTGTAATTTCCCTTACTTTGCTTCCTTGGTAGAGACCATATACTTTTTGAAAAATAAGCCAAATCGTAATCAAAAAACCAGACATAAACGAAACTGTACCTAGCGTCCCGAAGAAGTGCATAGGTTTTTTCTTGTATCGATTCACAAATGACACTGAGATCAAATCTAAGAATCCATTGAGAAACCTTTCGAGTCCAAACTTAGTCACCCCATATTTTCGAGCCCTGTGTTCGACTACTTTTTCACCGATCTTAGTATATCCATTCCACTTTGCTATTAGTGGAATGTAACGATGCATCTCTCCATAGATATGAATATTTTTGACCACTTTGAGTTTATAAGCTTTCAATCCACAGTTGAAGTCGTGCAATTTAATTCCGGATATCCACCTGGTTACGCCATTGAAAAACTTGGAAGGTATAGTCTTAGAGATAGGATCATAGCGCTTTTTCTTCCAGCCTGACACCACATCGTAACCCTCCTCCACAATCATGTGATATAGTTCCGGGATCTCATCTGGGCTATCTTGGAGATCTGCATCCATGGTAATCACTACTTCACCAGAAGCTTTGCTGAATGCCATATCTAGTGCTGCTGATTTACCATAATTCCGAGTGAAATTCACTCCTTTTATAGCTGGATTCAAGGAAGCTAGCCGCTGAATCTCCGACCAAGAACCATCAGTACTTCCATCATTGACAAAGATTATTTCATAAGAAAAGCCGTGGTCATTGACGACCCGGCTGATCCAATTACTCAATTCTGGTAAAGACTCCTGCTCATTGAAAACAGGGACAACAATGGAAATTTGAGTCATTTTTTTTGATTAATAATCTAAAGATTTATCTCTCTTCTTCAATATAGCACCAAGAATCAAAGCTATTATTGCATAGCCTATAAGCATAAATAGCTGACCTTTCAGCATACCCAAAGGTGTGAAGCCATCTGCAACAGACTTTCTCATCTCATCAATCTGATCACTAGTCATGGCATCTGCCACACCAAAACTTTCCATCATAGCCATACTTTTTTCTAATGTTGCATCAGCCATCACTCCTGGCAAAGCTGGATCTACCACAAAATACAAAATCATCATGCCTGCAACACTTATCAACGCACCAACTACTAAGGTAACGAATGAAAAATTGAAAGCTGCACCAAACTCCATATAACCCCCGATTGATTTTCGGTATTGAATACCGAAATAAATCACTAAACCTAGAGAAACTACAAGAGAAACAACTTGAAATAGCGTGCTTACCAGCTGCTCTGCACCCAGAAAATAAAAGACAAAAGTTAAGATTATAGATACAATACCAAGTATCAATCCTGCATTGACACCTGCTTTAAACGGTGTTTGTTTTGGTTCCATATTTATGTTAGTTTAAATTTCTTCTCAAAATAATGGAAATTATGATCGTAAAAAATAGTCCAAACACAATTTTCCAAATAAAATCGTTCAAAGTTATATTCACAACTGTAAGTTCACTGATACTTTGATAAGTTCTATCAAATACTTCTTGCCCATATTGTTCTATGGTAAAATCTTTTTTATCAGCTGTAATCAGCAGTTTATTCTCTTTGATAATCTCAAAAAGTGAAGGGGCTAGATATAACCCTACTGTGATGCCAACAAAAGAAACCAAAGCATTGGTGAAATACACTACAAAGCCGACTGTCATGCCTTCAGCAAAACTCAGGTGATTGTCATTGAACTTCCATCTGATGAAATACAGCGCCGCCCCAACAAATAAGGGCACAGTCACAAAACTAAATAACTGACTCGATAAGGTAGGATCCTGCTCAAGAAACAAACCAATACCAAAGAATGCTAAAATAGAAAACGCTGCGCCTAGTAGCCCTATTTGAATCGCGTATGAGAAGTATTTAGACATTATAGTTTGATCAGTTCACCTTGATTGATTACATACTTTACTTTTCCTTCCAGGGTAGTGTTCATCCATGGATGATTTGCTGACAAAGAAAGATTCGAATTCCCATCATACTCCCATGATGCTTTAGGATCAAAAATAGTAAACTTGGCAGACTTACTATCATGAGTTCTTAAAACAGCATTTGCACCATTTGTTACCTTCGAGATAAGCAATGGCCAAGGCATTTCTTCAGATAGCTTCACCAATGCAGGCAAAAAAGTCTGAAGACCTATCATACCTGAAGATGCCAAATCAAACTCCATGTGCTTTGCATCAAAATCTTGAGGCTGATGATTGGACACCAAGGCATCGATAGTACCATCCTTCAGACCAGCTAGCAGCGCAACCCTATCTTCATCACTTCTAAATGGCGGATCAACTTTCAGCTGCGTATCAAAACCTTGAAGATCTTCATCTGTAAATAACAATTGGTACACAGACACATCACAAGTCACATTCAATCCCTCTTGTTTAGCTTTCCTGATTTCCTCCACAGCACCAGCTGTACTGATCGTCTGGAAATGCAAGTTGCCACCAGCATACCTTAGGATATCTATATTTCTTTTGATCGCAACTTCCTCCGCGAGATTTGGGATTCCTTTCATGCCTATTCGAGTGGACACCACTCCCTCGTGCATCTGACCAAACACAGCCAATAAGGGTTCATAACTGTGATCAAAGAGTACTCCATCAAACTTTTGAAGGTATTGGAGTACTTTCATGAATCTGTCTGGATTACTCAAAGGCTTCAAGCCATCTCCAAAAATATACCCTCCATGAGCATTCAAATCCAAAATATCTGTAAAATCCTCCCCTTTGTTGTCTTTGGTAACCGAAACTTGGAATAATGCTTCCGTAAACCACTCACTAGTCCTTTGCTTCAAGGATAAAAGATCACTTTTGAATTGTAATGCTGGTTTGGTATTGGGCATCAGCACAGCTTTGGCAAAACCAGCATGTTTCAGTAACTCCCCTAGACTTTCTAGTGTCTCTTTGTACTCCTCTCCTGGTTCTCCTGCAAGACACCTCAAATCCACCCAACCCTCTGAAGCAAATAAACCTTGGCAGTCAATGGTTTCAGTAATATTCACATAAGAGCCAGCATCATACTCCCTTAAGCCATCACTATCAACAACATAATCCTTCAATTCATGAACGGTATCAGAATCAATAAACCTAAGCGATTTTAGCAGAATAGACATAGAAAATTGAGTTTGTGCAAAACTGCAATTTTATTCCCTAAATATGAAATTACAGCTAAACTAGCTTGAAAAAAATATGTACATGCACTGTTGCCAGCTCCAAAGTAAGATTGCTTTCATTGGCAAGCCTGATAGCTATTTTGGCGTGAATATGATTTCCTAAAGCTAATGTATTTGAACACCCTTCCGTGGAAGTCAATTAACTCTTAACTAAGGCTTGGTGAAAAAGTCTCATAAAACATAGTGAAACTTTAACCTTACATCCTATGGCCACCAACGCTTCTTCCTTCCATGATTTTAAAGAATAGGATATGAGCCATCTTGTGGGCATGCGCTTTAGCAAATTCAGCTACTTCACCTTCGAAATGTTCTTGCAAAGTGGTCTCCCATAGAGAAAGCCAATGCTCAAAATGGTTTTGATCAATCTCACTTCCCGTATGTCGATCTACCTCCTTGTGCACTGGCACTGGATTGAACTTTCCTGCACCTGGCCCAGAGTGCAATAAAACCATCTCCCAAAAATCTGTCAATCTTTCCAGATGCATTTCCCAATCCTCCACAATCCCATTAAATATTGGCCCTAACAACTCATCTCTTCTTACTTTTTCATAAAAAGACCTAACCAATATTGACACTTCTTTTCTACCCTCTATTTCCTTCATTATTCTTCACTTTTCAATATCTTCTTCAACACCTTCAAATCCCCATCTATGCCCTCAGGAATCGGTAAACCTAAGAGATATGCAATCAAGGGATAGACATGAATATTTTGAAAAGATTCTATGCTCAACCCCTCCTTGATGTTTTCTCCCGCTGCATAGAATATGGCATGCATCTCTTTATACGCTGGACTGTAGCCGTGCTCGCCAAATACTTCTGTTCTCAGCGTCCCTGACTTCTGCTGATACTTGACCATGTCAGGTGTGGTGGCCAAATAAAACCCAAAATCAGGCAGGATAAGCAAATCCCCAAGTCGATCTGCATAAGATGTTATATTCTTGTAGTATCGCTTGTCCTTTACTTTCACCACTTGAAAAGGTTCTGAAGAATCAGACAGCTTTAGAAAAACATCCTCTAATTCCAGTGGATTATTTAAGTAAAGATGTGCCAGAGCCCCATTGTTAACTACCCTTGCGTCTATATCTTTGGTGAGGTGATCTAGGTTGATCAAATTCTCTTTAGGCACATCGACCATCCCATGATCAGACACTACAAAAAGATTTACGTCGAGGTCGAGACTTTTCACTCCTTCAAATAATACCCCTAGTTCATGATCTAGCTTTTCAATTCTTCTTTTTAGCTGCTCATCATTATTAGGCCCATAAGCGTGTCCTACATCATCTATATCTGAAAAATACAAGGTGATTAACCTGGGCCTTTCCTCTTCAGGTAGCTCAAGCCATGTGAGGGCTTGCGTAACTCGAGTCAGATTAGAGACTGCAGCGTCATAGTTTCTATAGTAGGAAGGCCTCACTCCTTGAACATCTGCTTCAGAGCCGACAAAGAAAAAACTCGCAGCTTTGAGGCCCTGCTCTTCAGCCAATACCCAAAGTGGCTTCCCTCCATACCAATAGCCATCTTCTACAATATTTCTATTGCGAATACTATAGACTTGATCCTTTTTCGAATCATAAAATGCATTATTGATTAAGCCATGGTTTTCTGGCTTCATCCCAGTTGCAATGCTGTAGTGATTCGGGAAGGTTTTGGTCGGAAATGAGGGGATCATAGACTTGGCAGCTGTGCCTTCAGCTATCATTCCTAATAGATTCTTTGGCTGAAATCGCGCTGTATAATCATACCGATATCCATCCAAAGAAATCAAAATCACATATGAATCACCTGACTGTGCAAGACTTTGCTGTAGCATGCCAAAAATACAACTCACAACTATCAACCCCTTTATAATATTCATTTTCTCATTTTTCCATTTGATCACGGCAAAGGTAAGTCAAGCCAGCATAGTACCCAATACCACAGAAAAAATAATATCAACAGCTGATTTTTTTGACATTTTCGAACAACTTGATATTATAGCTATATTTGCACCACCAACCCAAATATGAATTGGATATGAAAAAAACAATTTTAGCATTGGCCACTACAGCGACTATACTGTATGCATGTGAGCCAAGTGAACAAAAAACAGATGCTATGAACCCTTTCTTTGAGGCTTACGATACGCCTTTCGAAGTCCCACCGTTTGACAAAATCAAGAATGAGCATTTTGCTCCTGCGATCCGAGAAGGCATCAAGCAGCATCAGGCGGAAATCGATCAAATCGTCAACAACACGGAAGAACCGACATTTGAAAACACGATAGAAGCTATGGAGTATGCAGGTGAGCTACTCAGCAAAGCCTCAAGTGTATTTTACAACTTGAACTCAGCAAACACCAATGATGAGATTCAAGCGATTGCTAAAGAACTAGCTCCAGAACTTTCGGCGCATGGCGACAACATTTCTTTGAATGCTGATCTTTTTAACAGAGTAAAAGCAGTATGGGACAGCAAAGAATCTCTTAACCTTAACCCTGAGCAAGAAAAGCTTTTGGAAAAAACTTACAAGTCTTTTGTAAGAAATGGAGCTAACCTAAGTGAGGCTGACAAAGAAAAGCTGAGAGAAATCAACACCAAACTATCATCGCTCACGCTTCAATTTGGTCAAAACTTACTTGCTGAAACCAATGCATTCAAGCTTGTGGTAGACAAAGAAGAAGACCTTGAAGGATTGCCTAAAGGACTGATAGAAAGTGCAGCAGATGATGCAAATGCTGCTGGTGAAGAAGGCGAATGGGTTTTCACACTTCAGAACCCTAGCATCATGCCATTTCTGCAATATGCAGAAAATAGAGAATTGAGAAAGAAAATCTGGGAAGCATACAAAAATAGAGCAGACCAAGGCAATGAATACGACAACAAAGCAGGCTTGATCGAGACTGCTAACCTGAGAAGACAGAAAGCGCAGCTACTTGGCTACAATACCCACGCAGATTATGTCTTGGAAGAGTCTATGGCAAAAAATGCCGACAATGTGTATACACTACTGAATCAGCTTTGGGCTCCTGCCCTAGCAAAAGCAAAAGTAGAAAGGGATGAAATGCAAGCTTTGGTGAAAGCTGAAGGTGAAGACTTTCAAATAGAACCATGGGACTGGAGATTCTATGAAGAAAAATTGCGCCAGCAAAAATTTGATCTTGACGAACAGGAGATCAAGCCTTATTTTTCATTGGCGAAAGTTCAAGACGGTGTTTTCATGGTAGTCAAAAACCTATGGGGACTTACTTTTGAAGAAATCGCAGATATTCCTACCTACCATCCAGATGCCAAAGCCTATGAAGTCAAAGAGGCTGACGGAAGCCATGTAGGAGTTTTATACATGGATTTTCACCCAAGAACATCCAAAAGAGGTGGAGCATGGATGACTTCATACAGAGCTCAAAAGACAGAAAACGGAGAAAGAAAAGCCCCTATAATCTCTATTGTGTGTAACTTCTCAAGACCTACTGCAAACGCACCAGCTTTATTGACTTTTGACGAAGTGACTACCTTCTTCCATGAGTTTGGACATGCCCTTCATGGCTTGCTTTCAAATGTACAATACAGAAGCTTGGCAGGAACTTCAGTTCCTAGGGACTTTGTAGAGCTACCATCACAAGTTATGGAAAACTGGGCTACAGAGCCAAGCGTAATGAAAGAATATGCTTTTCATTATGAAACTGGCGAAGTGATCTCTGATGAATTGATTGCTAAACTTACTAAAAGCGGTACTTTCGGACAGGGCTTTGCAACAACAGAATACCTTGCAGCTTCACTCATGGACTTGGATTACCACACCCAGTCAGAGGACATTACTATAGATGCTGAGAAATTTGAGAAAGCCTCTATGGAGAAAATTGGTTTGATAGATGAAATCATCCCAAGGTACAGAAGTCCGTACTTCCAGCATATTTTCGCAGGTGGCTACTCTTCTGGATACTATAGCTACATATGGTCCGGCGTACTTGACACAGATGCTTTCCAAGCTTTCAAAGAAACCGAGCTTTTCAACCAAGAAAAAGCACATGCCTTCAGAAAAGAAATCTTAGAAAAAGGAGGTACTGACGAGCCAATGAAAATGTATGTGAATTTCAGAGGTGCAGAACCAAAAATAGATGCACTTCTGAAAAAGAGAGGCTTGGATCAAGTTTCTGTGAACAGAAGCAAGTAAGAAATACTCACATAACTCATTCAATAAACTTCGGGGTCTTGTGGCTTTAACTGTTTAAGGTCACAATTCCTCGAAGTTTTTTTGACTAACTTTTATCCGCTTCAATATTTTAGGCTAAAACTTCAGCAGACTTTGGGGTAGAGCCATTCAATCCTCCACTTTTTTCTCAAAAATCAACAAACGCTTCACTTTATATTTCTTCAAAGAAGTGAATCAAAACAATTTCCAATTCACTCCATTGAATATACACTCTGCGACCTTTGGATAAAAACTTGGCTCACTTCGTTGTAAAATCAAACCGCATCATCAAACACATCCATTCGGATACTTGTCAATAAAGTAATCCCAAGTCCCGCAACGGCGATTAGCACAAATGAAGCTTTTAGACTCGAAACCTCTGCGATAAACCCAATCAAAGGAGGGCCTACCAAAAACCCGAAAAATGAAATGGTAGAGACCATCGCCAAAGCTACACCTGCTGAATACTGCTTTGACCGACCTGCAATACTATAAGAAACTGGAATAATCGCCGCTACACCTAATCCAACCAGCAAAAAACCAAGAACTGCTGGTACTGCGCTAGGAAAAACGACAGACAAGATCAATCCCGAAAAAATCAATACACCACTTCCTCTCAGAATCATTAATCTTCCAAATCGGTTGTTCAACCTGTCAGCAACAAACCTTCCTGAAGCCATTGCCCCCATAAAGGCCACATATCCCAAAGAGGCCAGGTTGGCATCGATAGTAACTACTTTTTTGAAATAAACACCGCTCCAATCAAACATACACCCTTCTGATAACATGCCCAAAAATGCAATACCTCCAATCCTCAAAAGTAAATTGTCAGGTTTCTTCAGTACTAAACCTCCACTTCCTTTTGCCCCTTGCTCCTTGACCAGAAACCGTGGGGAAACGATTATAATCAACAATACAATACCTGCTATAAAGAGATAGTGAATCCTAGGCAATACATCTAAGTAAATCATGATCCCACCCACTCCAGCTCCTGCAAATCCAGCGAGACTCCATAGCCCATGAAAAGACGCCAAAATACTCCTACCATACATATCCTCTATGGCCAATGCCTGGGTATTCAATGATATGTTCATCAAATTACCAATCATCCCAAAAGTCACTATCACAGGAACAAGCATCCAAAGGCTAAAGCTAAAACCAATCAAAGGTAAAAACATCATATACCCCAAGCCGCTAATCATAATCACTAGCTTACTTCCAAACTTATGAACTAGCCACCCGGCTAAGGGAAGGGCTATGAGTGAGCCTATGGGTAAACCCAAAAGTAAAGTCCCCAATTGAGATTCAGAAAGCTCAAACTTTGCCTGAATATCAGGAATTCTAGATGCCCAAGAAGCAAAGCAAATACCTGCCAAAAAAAATAAACTTCCGAGAGCCGCTCTCCTTTTTTGCAATAGTGTCATAGGAATCAATAGGTGAAATCAGACCGCAAGTTACACCTATTTCCACCTAGCCAAAAGCCAAAAATCACAATTTGAAAGCTGAAAAAATTTCAATCGATTGAACTCAAGAAATAGGCAATTATTTTTTTGACACCATAAACAATTCTTTGACTTCAGCAGTTTTGGACATATGGAATTTGTAATCGCTGGCAGTGTGGTTCTCGCTGCCATATTAATGATAAGATTTGTGATCAAAAAGGTATTTAACGAATAATGGCCATCTCTATTGAGACAGCCATTGATTTCTTAGTTTGGAAGCTTATCAGAAAACTTGCCATATACCCAGGTACCAGCTATGGCACTAAGTAATGTCACCAAGACTACTGTAAACCCACTTCCTATTTGAGCAAAGAGTGGGCCTGGACAAGCTCCAGTCACCGCCCATCCCAAGCCAAATATCAATCCGCCGATAACTTGGCCTTTTCTAAATTCCTTTTTTGGGATCTTGATTTCGTCACCCTTAAGAGATTTTATTTTGAATCGCTTGATCAACTGAATCGACAATGCCCCTACAGCTATGGCAGAACCTATCACGCCATACATGAAGAAGGATTGTAGCCTGAACATTTCCTGAATCCTAAACCAAGAGATGATTTCTGCTTTGACAAATACTGTCCCAAACAATATCCCTATAATTAAATATTTCAATAAGCCTTCTTTGCTTTCTTGCATGTTTGGCGCTTCACACGCTTCAGGCTGTAAATTTTTCACTTGTTCTTTCACTTTCATAATTTACCTTTTCTTAAAAACCAACCAATTTCATCAATGGACCTAAAAGCACATGGGTCATCAAAAATCCACCAATCATAAAAAATATCGTAGCCACTAGCGAAGGCCATTGCAAAGAAGATATTCCCATTATCGCATGCCCAGACGTACAGCCTCCTGCATACCGAGTCCCAAAACCAACCATAAATCCTCCGATCACGAAGAAAAGTAGACCTTTAGCTGTAAATAGATTTTCCCAATTGAAAATCTCTGCTGGCATTAGCTTAGAATAATCAGTGATACCTAAGGCTGCTAAATCCGCTTGAGTAGATTCAGCTACTACAATGGTGTCTGGATTGGAAAGAAAGGTTGTAGCTAAAAAGCCCCCTACCAATACCCCCAATACAAAGATTATATTCCACATCTCTTTCTTCCAATTATATGTGAAAAAGGGGATATTCGCGGGTACGCACATTGCGCACACGTGCCTCAAAGAAGATGATATCCCGAAAGACTTGTTCCCTACCAAAAGCAATACAGGTACAGTCAAACCTATCAGCGGACCGGCGACATACCATGGCCAAGGTTGAGAGATCCATGCAATTAATTGTTCCATTTTACTATAATTTATATTTGTTGTTTCATTCCAGATCTAGAGGTTCATTTATTGATTTCTGAATTTGTTTATACCTCTCTTTTAAATTAAAATCTATAATCAATAATAAAGTTCAAATTCCACATGCCCACCCTATTGATTCTCATTTCGTCTGTTAGATTGTCTCCATTTTTAGGAGCTTTATTCACAGCGAGAAGTTGTAGGTTTAAGCCCTCATAGTAGTCCTTGAACCTATATTCCAATTGCCCTACAAAATGATAGTATGAAGGGATACCATATTTATTGGTTGTGTATGCATTCATCCCCGAGTGATTGACCAGTCCTGCACCAAGCTCTACAATGAGACCATCTATCCCTGTTATCGTGTCGTATTTGAAGGTATAAGCCTGCATATCACCAGCTCCTTCAAAACGCTCTCTTGGCAGGCTTGCAAAGAATCGTTCCCTGCCCCATTCTCTTGGAAATAGAAACCTACCCTTATCATCTATTGCTAGGTAATTGAATGAGAAATTATGCTTGCCTTTGAACACGCCCACTTTTGCCCCAACACCTGAAGATCGCTCACTTGGGAGCATATAGGTCAATTGAGTATCAGGATTTCCTCCATCTCGAATAGGCAATTGATGAAAACCTTGAAGTCCCAAATGTAGTCTTGTGCTTTTGGTCAAACTGCTTATATATTCGACTTGCCCAAAGCTCATATTGAATACATTATCAGCTGTATAATTCCACAGTTGCCCTGTCAAGCCTTCATCATGGAATTGGACACCGATGATCCCAAGTCCTTTCGATTTTATGTTGTCACTGTAGTTTGATGGCTCCCCGAAAGGATTCCTTCCAAAACTGTAGACACCAAAGGAATCATCAATCTTATACCAATCCACGGTGCCTCTTATATTCACTTGGTTGACCCACATCATAGTGGTCTTGATTTTCAATCCAGAATATGTTGCTGATAAGCCCTGAAAGATATTTGGCCTCATTCTATTGTCTTGATCATTGACCAGAGGACTATTCACTTTCTGTCGACCCAGAACAAACTTTAGCCTTTCCCTTCTATACGCAATATACAACTCCTCTAGCCTATCTAGTCTATTGGTATTTTCGATATCATTCATATCATAGAGCAGAATTTCATACCTATTCCCTGCATTGGTAATAGGATCTGCTATTCGGACATTTTGCTCAAAAACCTGATACGTGAAAAAGCCATTGAACCTAAATTGAAATCCTCCCCACTCTGGACTGGTATATCCAATTCCAGTACCAGCTGCTAAAGTTGCATAGTCTATAAGAGGACCCTTATTGAGGGTAGACATGAAATACGATCTGAAATGAAAATCAAATTCTCCACGCTTGAGATCGCTTTTCAGAGAAGAACCCTTTACTACTGCCGTATCTAGACTTTGAGATGAAAACACAAAGCTGGGAATCAAGAGAAGTATCCATAGGGCTAAAATCCGAATCATTCCCAAAAGTCTAAAAAACAAAACCCGTAAAAAGTGACAAAAATCACTTAATAACCAAATGCTTGACCAAAACCTTTTAAAAATAAATTTTATAAAGAAAAAAGCGACTTGGTCAATTAATCCCCAAGTCGCTTTTTCAATTCATTTAACCTTTATTAAGTGCTTAAAGTAATGTGGAAGGGCACACATAATCACTCACTGGAAATTTCTCTGAAGCTTTGATTGCCCCAAAACCTCCTTTGATATCGATTAGGTTATCGTACCCCCTAGCTTTCAGGATAGTAACAAAAATCATAGACCTATACCCTCCAGCACAATGAACATATTGGGTCTTGTTTTTATCTACCTTGAGCATACTTTCGTTGATATAATCCAAAGGAGCATTTTCAGCACCTAGGACATGCTCACTTTGATACTCACTTTGCTTTCTGACATCTACGATTTGTCCATCTATCCCTTGGCTTAGCCTATCTGCCAATTCCTCTGGCGTAATTGAAGTCACTGAATCGACTTCTCTGCCTTCAGCTTGCCAAGCTTGGAAGCCACCTTCAAGATATCCTATAGCATAATCATACCCTACCCTAGCTAGTCGAGTAATCACTTCCTCTTCTCTTCCTGGCTCTGAAACTACAAGAATCTCCTGCTTCAAGTCAGGTATCAGCGCCCCTACCCAAACAGCGAAACTTCCATCTATTCCAATATTTATGGAATTTGGAACAAAGCCCTTTGCAAATTCCTGAGGTCCTCTGGTATCGAGGATCACTGCCCCAGTCTCATTGGCAGCAGCTTCGAATGCTTGAGGTGAAAGTGGATTTACACCACGCTGGAGTACTTCATCTATACTATCATATCCTTGGATATTCATCATTACATTCTGTGGAAAATAAGCGGGAGGAGGTGTGAGTCCAGTGGTCACCTCTTTGACAAACTCCTCCTTGGTCATCTCCTGAAGTGCATAGTTCGTTTTTTTCTGATTGCCCAATGAATCGGACGTCTCCTTACTCATGTTTTTGCCACAAGCCGAACCTGCACCGTGCGCAGGAAAGACGATCAAATCGTCAGGCAAAGGCATAATCTTATTTCTCAATGATTCATACAAATGCCCTGCAAGCTTGTCTTGTGTCAAGTCTGCAATCACTTTCTGAGCCAAATCTGGTCTTCCTACATCTCCAATGAACAACGTATCACCTGTGAAAATTGCCTCCTCTTTTCCTTCTTCATTGAAAAGCAAATAGCAAGAACTCTCCAAAGTATGCCCAGGAGTATGGATCAATTTGATTCTCAAATCTCCCACCTTAAATTCCTGATTATCTTCTGCTATAATGGCATTAAAACCAAGCTTCATACCTGTAGGTCCATATACAATCTGAGCTCCTGTCTTTGCTGCAAGGTCTTTGTGACCTGACACAAAATCCGCATGAAAATGTGTCTCAAAGACATATTTGATCTTGGCATTATTTTTCTCTGCCTTATCCAAGTATGGCTGGACTTCCCTCAATGGGTCAATGATAGCCGCCTCACCAGCTGATTCAATATAATATGCCCCTTGAGCCAGGCAACCTGTATATATTTGTTCTATTTTCATTGTAGCTTATTTACCTTTTATTCTTAGCCCTGACAAACTTAATCAATCTCGTAAAAATACTTTGTGACATTTGTCATAATCAGACCTTTGAATTGATGTTATTTTTGATAGATTGAATCAATTGATGTTGAGGCACTACACCAGATTGTCTCCAGCGGATTTCTCCTTGTTGAAACAAAATTAATGTAGGCACACCTCTTACTTGGTACTTGCTAGCTACCAATGGATTCTTGTCCACATCTACCTTGATGATCTTCACTTGATCTCCAATCTGACTTGCAACCTCTTGGAGAATAGGGCTTAGCTGCTGACATGGTCCGCACCATGTCGCATAGAAATCAACCAAAACTGGAATCTCTCCAGAGATTAATTCGTTGAAACTCTTTGCTTGTCCACTCATGTTTACCATTGTTTATTAATATGTCAAAATTAACTTCAAAGCGCATACAGATCAGTAATTTTTATCACAAAGGCTTAAAACCTGTTAAAATCCCAAAATTTACTGAATTATTCATTATTTTCGCCCGATACATCTATTTCAATAACCATGCTTGATTACAAAAAGGTCAATAACCTGACAGGTTGGCTTGTTGCAGCAGTAGCAACTTTGGTATACATACTCACTGTGGAACAAACAGCCAGCTTTTGGGATCCAGGAGAATTTATTGCTGTTTCTTACAAATTACAAGTACCCCATCCTCCAGGAGCCCCATTTTTCCTACTCGTATACAGGATGTTTGGGTTCTTGGCTTTGGGTGATGGTCTTCAAGTAGCTTATTGGATGAATGTGGGTAGTGCCATATTTTCTGGACTCACTATCTTATTTCTATTCTGGTCGATCACGTTACTTGGCAGAAAACTTTACCGTATCAAAGCTGGTCAAGAAAGTGTCGGACAGACTATTTCTTTGATGGGAGCGGGAATAGTAGGTGCTTTGGTATATACCTTTTCCGATAGCTTTTGGTTCTCTGCTGTGGAAGCAGAAGTGTATGCCATGTCTTCATTTTTCACCGCGATCGTAATTTGGGCATTTTTGAAATGGGATGTGATTGAAGATCCTGTCTTGGAAAACAAGTGGATGATCTTTATCGCCTATCTAGTAGGCCTATCCATTGGAGTCCATTTGCTTAACTTGGTTACTTTACCAGCTTTGGCGCTAATCTATTACTTCAAGAAATACCCAAATCCCAACATCAAGGGTGGCGCTATTGCATTACTTTGCGGAGGTGTTGCTTTGATAGTTATCAATAACTTGATCATCCCAGGTCTCCCAAGCATGGCGGGGTCTATTGAAATCTTCTTTGTCAATAGCCTAGGTCTACCTTTCGGATCTGGTATAGTTTTCTTTACAGCGGTTTTCTTAGGATCCTTGATATATGCTATTCTTTATAGCATCAAAAAAGAAAAGGTAATCCTGAACACGATCTTACTTTCATTGACATTTGTACTGATAGGATACAGCTCTTATGCACTGATCGTGATCCGAGCCAACCAAGATCCTATCATCAATGAAAATAATCCTAAAGATATCATCAGCTATGTATCTTATCTAAAAAGGGAGCAATATGGGTACAGACCACTACTTCATGGGCAATACTTTGATGCCAAAGTAGTCTCCCAAGAGGATGGATCTGCTGTCTATGCAAAAGGCAAGGACAAATATGAAATCGTTGACTACAATACCGTAACAAAATACGACCCTAGCAGGACTACAATTCTTCCAAGGGTCTACTCCACCCAGGAAAGGCACAAGCAGATTTACAGATCCAAATTAGGACTAAGTCAAGGGCAGGAGCCAAGCTTTGGAGACAACTTATACTTCATGTTCACCCATCAGCTTGGTCACATGTACTGGAGGTACTTTATGTGGAATTTCTCTGGAAGAGAAAGCGACTATTCAGATGCCCCTTGGCTAGGGATCACTGATGCTTTTAGTGACAAGTTCCCAGATTATATCAAAGAAAACAAAGCGCACAACAATTACCTGATGCTTCCCTTGATACTTGGATTGATTGGTATTTTCTTTCAGGCAAAAAAAGATCCCAATTCATTCTATGTGACATTAGGACTCTTCTTAATGATGGGGGTGGTACTTGTGCTTTACCTGAACTCTCCTCCTGTAGAGCCTAGAGAGCGGGATTACATTTATGTTGGTTCATTCTATGCATTTGCCATTTGGGCAGGTTTTGGAGTATTGGCACTTTCCCATTGGATTGGAAAAATCAATAAGAACCTAGCCATAGCTGGTGTGGTAGCCACTTTGATAACCTTCCCTGTACCTGTGATCATGGCTATCCAAAACTGGGACGATCATAACAGGCAAGGTAGATACTTCTCTGTGGATTCTGCAAGAAACTTCCTAGCGTCATGTGAACCAAATGCCATCTTGTTTACTGGTGGAGACAATGACACTTTCCCACTTTGGTATGTACAGGCTGTAGAAAACTTCCGTACGGACGTCAGAGTAGTTGTTTTGAGCTACTTCGATACGGATTGGTATGTAGATCAGATGACTCGTAAAGCTTATGAGTCAGAACCACTCCCTTTTACATTGGACTATGAAAACTACAAGAAGGGAACCAATGATTACCTATACCTCATGGAGCGTGAGGGTCTTGATGCGATTTCAGCCAAAGAGTATCTGAAGCTTATCAAAAACAATTCGGATCTGCTCAAGCTAAGCGCTGGATCAAGCAAAATGACCATCAACATGGTGCCAGCCAGAAACATCATCTTGGATGTCGATATAGAAAAAGTTTATAACAATGGCTTGATCCCTGAAGGTATGGAGGCATTGATGGTAGACCAAATGAACCTAAGGATAAAAGGAGAGTATGTATCTAGAGGCAACTTGATGCTGATAGACCTAATCACCAGCAACAACTGGGAAAGACCTATCTACTTCAACAACACTTCACTGGCGACGATAGGAATCGACATCGAGGATTATGTAGTCATGGAAGGTATGACTTACAGATTGCTTCCAGTAAGAAAACCTCAAAACTTCAGGGCCGAATTGGTGAATACTGAAAAATCTTACAAACACATCATGGAAGACTTTGCTTTCAGAGGAATGGATAATCCTGACAATTATTTCGATGATGAGTTTAGAAGATTCACTTCAAATCATAGAAGCGCAATCAATAGCATCGCCATAGCACTTCTAGATGAAGATGAAATGGATAAAGCTGCCGATATCTTAAAACACAGCATAGAAAAAATGCCACATGAAGCTATACCGTACGATTTGGCAAGTGGGCAATCCGTCCCTCTCCTTTTCGAAGTAGGAGAAGATGATATGGCGCTAGATATTGTCGACAAAATGTCTGTCAAATCCATACAATTACTTGACTTCTATGCTCAAAACAATAGAGAATATGATCGGGAGGCTATGATTTCTCTAGAAATGCTGAGGTATTTTGTACCATTGCTAGAAGAAAGAGGGTATGAAGAGCTAGCCGCAGAACTTAAGAAGAACCTGGAAAGATACATCGGTAATACTGGTGTCGGAAGAAGTCTGGACAGGAGGTAGAATATTTTACCATTTCGAACTAACACAAACTAAAAGCACCTTACAGCTAGGGTGCTTTTAGTTTTTTTAGGTCACCTAATTATTTTCTCAATTAAAGAGTTATATTCAAGGAGTTTCTAAACATTTTAAACTCTTTTAATTATGAAAATATTTTTTGACAATAGTGAAACTATCTGGAATGGCTTGACCCGAACAAGTAGACTTGAAGAACAGACATATTATCAACAAATATGGATTCCATGTGTAAGAAGTCATGGAAGACTTCTTGAACTTAAACATAGCTATAGTCCAAACGACAGGGACGGTGCGTGTGGCGAATGGGGATTTATACAGAGAACTAGAAATGTAATGGTGAATTACCCCTCCGATGGTTTTATCCCTTCATACAGTCAAGATCTTTCTTTTATCCCAAGCTCAAATCGGTACTATATCAATGGCGCAAATCATATAGAATTGCTAAACATGTCCAACAGCAGACTCAATGGATCTCCTAATGATGCCACCAAAGCTGAGTTTGAAAGAGCTTTTGGACTAAGAGATGATTTATTCTTTATACCAAGAAGATAAAAAAAAGTGAAAATTTATTTTATCTTCATCCTAATAATCCTCTTTGGAGCTTCATGCTCCAAAGAGGATACTCCCACGCTTAAGCGTAATGATAAAGGGGAGCTGATATCCATTCCTTACTTATGGAAAAAACGTCTGCACAAATCCAATCCTCAAGTCAATGGAAGAATGGATACTCCGATTTATTTGGAGAAAAACATAGTGATTCCTATGACAGATGGCCCTTTGGGAAGATTGCTATCTATGATAAATACTGAAAGTGGTAATACAATTTGGGAATGGGATGAAAGGTTTGTTCCTGAAACAGAAGAGATAGTTATATACATGTTTCATTTGTATCAAAACATCCTTTTTTACAATATAGGAAGCCGGCTATATGCAGTTAATATTAAAACTGGAGAAACCCATTGGAGAAAGCGAGAAGATAGATCTTTTTGGTCTCATACTTATGGTAAAGGTGCTGAATTTTACATTTTTGGTCGATCCGATGCCTTTCCTGACTCTATTGATCAGTCCATAGTATTTAAAGGCGATATGTATACTGGGAAGATTGAAGAATATTTAACTCCAAATTTTACTGGCAATCATCTTTATGGAGGAAATCGTATAGGCTCGGTACCCGCCGCAGTCCCTATTGATTTTGATGGGAAAGAACACTTGATTGTGGTTTGGCAGGAGGGTATCTCAGGATATAACTTACAGTCATATCTTGGACTATGGGACAAAACAAACGGCGAATGGATTTACGAGAAGTCGGTCATAGTCGAGCCTAGTCTAAATGGAACACTACTAAACCCTCCTGTAATATACAATGACCGGGTCTATTTGGCTGTAGGCTTTGAACTTGCCTGCCATGACATCCGATCTGGAAAACAGCTCTGGAAGCGAAGGTTTGATGGGGAAACATTCTTTTCCAATTTCCTGATCGAAGAAGGAAAGCTGGTGGTCAATAATGAAGATCAATTTGTCTATTGTCTTGACCCAATATCAGGAACTCAGCTTTGGAAAACAAGAGGGTCTGGCACCAGTAGCTACATGAGTTACCTCAATGGAGTAGTTTACTTTGTAGGAGGTGCTACAGGTAATCTTCATGCCGTAGACATTGGAAGTGGAAAAACAGTGTGGAAAATTGACATCAACAATTTAGGAGAAAGTGGGGATAGGTTCAGGACTTCCGCAGTCTATGTTACCCCAGGAGAAAACAACAAAAAGGGAAAAGTTATTGCTTTAGGAGGACTTAATGCATATTGCTTTGAAGCTTATAGATAATTTAAATGTTTAATCTTATAAATTTTATGAAAAAAGGACTTTTGGTATTCGTTTTATTATGCTGTGGATTTACAGTCAAAGCCCAAACAGAAAAGGGAAGGTTTTTATTGGGGGCAGGAACTACCGTTGGACTTGGTGAAGTCAGCGGTCCAATGACGATAGGGTTTAGCTCTTCCAAATTTGAACTTGCTGACGGAAGCACTGGCGAAATAAAGAGTTCAAACATTTATCTATCTCCAAAAGTCGGGTATTTTGTTCTAGACAATCTAGCTCTTGGATTAGATTTGGCACTCTCTTTTGGTAATGGTAAGACTACCCAAGCTGCCATTGAAACAGAAAGCAAATCTAACTTATTTGCCGCAGGTCCCTTCGCCAGATACTATTTTCCTGGTGAAAAAATCAGACCTTATGCAGAAGCAAATTCTCTTCTTGGAGTAAGAAATCAAGAAAACAAAATTGGCTCTGTGAATACCGAAAACAAATACTCCCTATCAAACATCGGAGGAGGGCTGGGTATAGCCATACTGTTAGGGGCAAAAAGTTCTATTGATCTAATGGCCAGCTACAATTCTATGAAACTAAGTGAAAATGAAAGTTCATTTTCAAACAAGCTAAATACCATTGGGTTTAAATTCGGATTTACAGTTTTCATTTGATAAGCGAATGGTTACCCTGCGTTTTTGAAAAGCACAAAAGCAGGAATAAAGTCAACCAAGGCGTTTGGAAAAAGTACTTGCTTAAGCATTTCATAGACAAAAAAGCACCCATAGTTTCGGGTGTTTTTTTATGTAATGCTAACAAGTGCAACCCACTTCCAGATTGATCTGTAATTCATTTCAGCTTTTTTTCCCCAACACATAAAACAAATCCAAGCCCTGATCAGGATTATCAACCAATAGATAATCATCATGCTTGATGTCCGTGACTGCGCTACCTTGCTTTTTGTGAAGTTTATTTCTATTCATGCGATTAAGAATCTCATATGGCAACCTTAAGACCGCAGCAGGAAGCCTGTGTTGCAGGTCAAAGATATCAAAGCGCATGATTTTATTTACCGATTTTCGGTTTTCTTCATGATAGCTCCATACTTTATCATTTCCACCAATCCCCATTGCTTCTACCTTGTCAAAAATCTTGTTACAAAGCCCTTCTAGCTCCTTAGCGGTATATTCTCTGATATGCCAAGGGTTTCTAGAAAGTGTGTGCCTAATGTTTGGGGTGGAAATAATTGCTTTTCCTCCAGGCTTCAATACCCGATAGATCTCTTCCAAAAAAAGTCGATCATCTTGAATGTGTTCGATCACCTGAAAACTGACTACAGTATCAAAACTATTGGACACTAAACCTTCAAATGGTGGTATAACAGCTTGCTGAAAATCAACTTCCGGGAACCTCCTTTTCAAATCAACAATGACGGACTCAATCTTATCAATACCAAGATAACTATCTACTTGATCAAGTAATTCCTCAACCCCCCTTCCTTCACCGCAGCCAACTTCAAGCAGATTTCCAGAGACCAGAGGCTTGGCCGCAATATAGGCTTTGAGTAATCGTTGATGAATTGGGTTGTCACTGACCAACTTATCTGATGCAATTTCCGTTGTATAGGTAGCCATTTAAAATTTTATTAATTTGAGCAAAATTAAGGTTAATTTTTGAACCAAATGATAAGAAACAAGATCTCTTCGAAATTCACTGCAATAATCCTGGCTTTATTACTAGGATTAACTTCTACCACGGCATCTTTCGGCCAACAAAGTCTGGAAAACACCAACCAATCCCTAAGGTACTCACGGTACTCAAGGCTTTCACCCAAAATCATCCCTATCCAATCAAGTGAAAGAAATTTCATCTTGCAAATCCCCATAGAGAAACTTGAGGATGATGCCAGATTTGAAGATTATGAATTTTATTACACCATTTTGAATTCCTATCAACAGACTTTCACACAGGAAAATCTCACTAGGTTTCAAGAGAGTGATTTGAAAAAAGATACACCAAGCCATTTTTATTTTGAAGAGCGAATCGTAATCCCAGAAGAACAATCAGAGGCTATTGCTTTGGTCAAAATTGTCGATTCACGTCAGGGGGATGAATACTACTACCACATGGATTTGGTTGGTCCGTTTATTCTAGGACACCCGAATTTTGGTGCTTATTTCGGTAATAGTATTCCATTTGATCAGACTTTCTTGACCAAAGAGCAAGCACTTCTGTTTCAAGGATCAGCTATGAATTTACACAGGTTTCATTACCCCGCAGCATTTGGCGCTCCATTCCCTCCCATGGAAACAAAACCTGCCCCAGTGCCTAGAGAAGTAAAAGTGGAGTACCAAGGAGATTATTTAATCAATACGCCCAAGAGTTTTGATGATGATGGCTATTATTTTATACAATCCGACACCAACTCTACGGCTGGATTGATGATCAAAACAGCTCCTGAAGCATTTCCAAGAGTAAACACCTGGGAAGACATGATTGACATGGTAGTGTACATCTCAACCAGAAAAGAACATGAGCAGTTATTGGAAGCTACCGATAAAAAGAAGGCTCTAGATCAGTATTGGATTGGAATCACCAAAGATGAAGAAGCAGCCAAAACATTGATCAGAGAATATTTCAGACAAATCGAATTTGCTAACATTCTTTTTACAGACTTCAAAGAAGGCTGGAAAACAGATCGAGGCATGGTCTACACGGTGATGGGGCCACCGAATGGTGTGGTGTTCCGCCAGAATGCAGAGATATGGACTTATGGAGATCTTAACTCAAATTCAAAAATAAACTTTACCTTTGCACGCGTCAAAAATATTTTGACTCCAAATTATTACACACTCAATCGCTCCCGAGCACTACAGCCGGAGTGGTTTCAAAGCATTACACTATGGAGAAGCGGAAGGATGGATTTCTAATCAACAAAGGAGAGCAAGATAAAGATTTCTTATTCGGTACCAGAGCAGTCATGGAAGCTATCCATGCTGAAAAAGATATTGATAAAATCCTGATCAATAAAGAGCTGAACAATGACTTGATCAAGGAATTGCTCAAGTTAGCCAAAGAAGAAAGAATACCTGTCGTAAGAGTGCCTGATGCCAAGCTGAACAGAATCACTCGAAAAAATCACCAAGGTGTAATTGCACATATTTCATCCATTCAGTATGCATCATTGGACAATGTGATAGATGAATGCTTCTCTAAAGGTATTGCACCAATGGTGCTTGTGCTTGACAGAATCACCGACGTCAGGAACTTCGGAGCTATCGCAAGGACAGCTGATTGTGCTGGTGTACATGCTATCGTGATCCCAGAAAAAGGGAGTGCACAGATCAATTCAGATGCTGTAAAGACATCTGCAGGTGCACTAAACTTCATCCCCGTGTGTAGGGTGAAAAACCTCTACTACACTGTAAAAGATCTGAAGAAAATGGGACTTAATGTAGTCAGTGTGACAGAGAAAACTGAAAGAGCCATGTACGACGCAGATTTCAAAGCTCCCACAGCCTTGATCATGGGATCAGAAGAAGATGGGATTTCTCAAGAACTCATGGGTATCAGCGATGAGTTTGTCAAAATCCCATTGTCAGGCAATATCGAAAGCTTAAACGTATCAGTGGCAGCAGGCGTAGTGATATACGAAGCTATCAGGCAGCGAAATTAATCAGGGCACGCTAAAAAAACGTCAACTGGATAATAAAGTCTTAAAGTCTTGATAATTCCCCATTAAATAAGTAATATCTTTTTAAACAGGTACAAGCTTATTCAATGATCAAGCTTGATTTGAGAGCTTCTAAAAATTTCAAAACTCGAAATTTTTAGGCTAGTCTCAGGCATACCATGTTCTTCATTGAGCTCATTCGAAGTATAAGCATACATCTTCATTCGCCCGCTTTGAACCTGGCATACCTGAGACTTTTTCAGCAAGCTCTAATCAAGTTTCATTTCCTTTAATATCCGAATCATCTTTAGGCTCCGATTCCTCTCTCACTTCCGGAATTGACTTGATGGACTCTCCTTTCAGCCAAGGGAAGTTTTTGATATTCAAATCTCGTTGTGGGAAAGGTATCTCGACACCGTTGGAATTAAAGTCACTGAATATACCTCTCATGACTTCATCTCTCAAGATAACCCATATATCAAAGTTTTCTACCCAAAACAGCACCCTGAATTCTATAGCGCTATCTGCAAAGTTTTGCAAATAGACTCTAGGTTCAGGAGCTTTCATAATATCATCCCTTTCCAGTCTCTTTTTGATCAAGCTTGTCACCAAATCTACATCTGACCTATAGCTGACCCCAATAAGAAGCTCTACCCTTCTACGCTTATCAGAAAGTGTCCAATTGATCAGGTGTTGAGATAGCAAATCACCATTGGGGATGATGATTTCTGAACCGTCATAGGATTGTATTTTACTTGACCTGATCCCAACATCTTTTACCGTACCAGACCTTCCCCCCACTTCTATGGCATCTCCTATTTGAATAGGTTTTTCAAATGCGAGAATTACACCCGACACCAAGTTGTTCACTATGGTCTGCAAACCAAAGCTTATCCCCAGTGTCAAGGCTCCCAACACAATAGCGATTTTGTCAAAGCCTATACCAGAAGCTCCGATGGCTAGTATAAATCCAGCAGCCAAAACTCCCAGCCTTATCAATAATATAGAAGACCCTAGCCGCTTCTCTCGAAGGCTACCTTGTTGCTGATCCTTGATAGTCGCAAAGTAGGCTATGTTATTGGCCAAAATACTTGCCACATATACGATCACAAAGAAAACCAATATGTTGCCATAGGTAAACTTGGTATTGAAAAGATTCCTTTCTGTAGCTAAAAAACTAAAACTCTCATCCATAAATAAGTCCAGCAAGGACAAATTATCCAAAAAGTAGTAAATCCAAATTAAGCTTACAAAGCCATAAAGGGTTCGCTTCACTCTCGTCTGAATCCCGTGAAAATCTATGTATGAGGTAAAATCATTCTCATTGGTTTTCCGAACTTCTATTTGCAAATAGATGATTTCCATCACAATTTGTACAAACAAGTATAAGCCAATTGCTTGTGAAAAACTAAGCGCCGCTGCCACCCCCAAAAGCTTGGACAAATTAAACCTCCCAAAAACATTTGCCAAAATTGAAAATGATTGAAGACCTATAAAAAGCTTTACCAAGATGGTGATGAGATATGGAAGCATCTCTGGGTTATTCCTTTTGAACTTCAATATTCTAAGTGCTAAAAATATCCCCACCACACTGAGTACAAGAAGATACCACCTTTCAGCGTAATTTACATCCCTGTATAGGTTACTTACGGTATATATAAAGAATATGAAAACAAATCCCAGCCAGGTTTGAAAAAGACCTTTGGGGAATCCAGACCATAACAAAAACGTGACCACCACTACATCTATCCATAACAGTAGCGTTGTAAAAGAAATTGTAGGATTTGTAAAAAGGAATGGTACGAATGGAAGCAACATCACAATGACACTGAGCACAGGAAATTTAGGTATATAATGAGCTCTATCGATAATGATTTTGGCGAACTCTTTTTCTTTCCTAATTTTTACAACCATGTTTCTTACCCATGTAGCTGCTAATCCAAATATTATTAGCAATAAAATCATGACCCCTAAATGACTCTTTAAATAACGAGTCAATATAACCTCATTGAGACGTAAAGAATCCATAAATACTTCTGATAAATTCGAAGTAGACTCATAACTTTTCTTTTGCCACAAAAAGTTAATGTCCTTTGACAAAAGTGCTCGCTCTGCTCTTCTTCTTTCATTATCTAATGCAGAAGAAAGTTCCGTAACTCTGATCATCATATTAGATACTCGAGTTTGAAATTCTGCAGTCAATACCCTTTGTGCATTCAAGGCACTATCTGCCTTACCAATTCTGGTTCTCAACAAAGTCAAGGCGGTTTGATATTCTGGAAGTATATCAGGGTCTTTAAGATCAAGTCTCATTAAGCCGTCTTGCTTCATAGAATCTAGCTCTTCCCTTACACCTATTAGTTCCTCTGTACGTGCGGTTATTCGACGTTCTGCTACAGCTACCTGAGCCCTAATGTTATTGAGCAAGTTATCCAGTTCACTTAAATACCGAATATTAATCGCCTGTTCCCTATCTTCCAAACGCCTCTGAACCACCTCAGTCAGCCTCTCTGCAATTGGCAGATCCTCCAAAATTGTTGCAGTATCTATCTCGTTGCCTAACTTGACGCTCAACTTACCCAGTAGGATGGTATAGTCTTGAGCTCTTTTAATACTCCCCTCAAGTGTCGGCCTCTCTAACTTTTCTCCTTCGACACTTTTACTATTCAATAGCGTATCAATGGCTTCTAAGTTGGTTTGAAAACCATAACTTTCTTGAGAAAAAAAGGCGAACGCACAAATCAATAAGAAATACCTCATCATGTGAAATAGATAAATTAAAGAATAAAGATAATTCATAAAATCGAACTATGCCTATCAAAACTCAACTTCAATTTATTAAACTACCAATCTGAACCATAGACAGTAAAATCTGTTATATTAGTTATAAGTTAAGTCACTCATATAACTTTATTCGATCATTCTAAAAAAAGTTTAAATGGAGTTTGAATCATGTTAAACCATGTTAAAAGCAGCTAGTTTTGACATAAAAATGCTTGATTTGAAATAACACAACACATTAAATTTCGTGTATCTTACATAAAAGAACAAAACCAAAATAAAACATGAATAAAAAGCAATTTTTCTTGAGCATTGTATTAGCTTCTCTTATAGGAGGGATAGTTGCTTTGGCTGGTGCCAGCTACTTATCAAAGCAAAATACAGCCAGCAATTTCGCTGACAAACAAGACACAAGTTTTGTCAACTGGCTCTCAGATGACAAGTTTACTGTACCAGATGGGATCAACTTTGTGGCATCTGCACAACAAGTTACACCTGCCGTTGTCCATGTAAAAAGTACTCTCTCTGTATCACAGCGTCAAAGAGGCGGTGACCCATTTGAAGAATTCTTTGGTTTTAGGTCTCCAAATAGGGAACAAATGCCACAAGAAGCAAGAAGTTCAGGCTCTGGAGTGATTATCTCTGAAGATGGGTATATAGTAACCAATAATCACGTAATAGAAAATGCTACAAAAGTAGATATCTCTTTAGAAAACAATACACGCTATACCGCGAGAGTTATCGGTACAGATCCCACTACAGATTTAGCTTTGCTAAAGATAGAGGAAAAAGGACTGCCTTACGTAAAATTTGGAGACTCTGACTTGACAAAAATAGGTGAATGGGTCCTAGCAGTAGGCAATCCATTTGATCTTACTTCTACAGTTACCGCTGGTATCATTAGTGCAAAGGCAAGAAACATTGGTATTTTAAGAACTGCAGAAAATAATTTATCCATCGAATCCTTTCTACAAACCGACGCAGTTGTCAACCCTGGAAACTCAGGAGGAGCACTTGTGAACTTAGCAGGAGAGCTCATCGGTATCAATACAGCTATCGCTTCTCGGACAGGCACATTCAACGGTTATGCCTTTGCTGTTCCAAGCTCAATCGTTAAGAAAGTAATGGATGATTTGCTTGAATTCGGAACAGTTCAACGAGGGCTTCTTGGTGTTACAATTAGAGACGTCACACCTGACTTGGAAGAGGAACTAGACAAAAAGCTAGGTGTATCACAGGGTGTGTACGTATTCGGCGTCAATGATGGAAGTGGTGGAAAAGAAGCTGGCTTACAAGAAGGGGACATTATCATCGGAATAGATGGTTCAAGAACAAACACAGTGGCTAAGCTACAAGAAATGGTTGCTAGAAAGAGACCAGGTGATAAAGTCGATATCAAATACCTCAGGAACGGCAAAGAAATCACAGCCTCAGCTACCTTAAAGAATATATCCGGTGATACCAAAGTTGTAAGAAAAGAGGTTCCTGTAGTCGCTTCATTCAGCGGAATCAAATTTGAAGACATCAAGCCGAATATCAAAGATAGGCTCAAGATAAGAGGTGGTGCATCGATTATAAGTATCGAAAATGATACTTGGAAAAAATCTGGAGCCAAGGTTGGATTCATTATAACTTCCGTGATAGGAGCAGAAGGAAGGTACAGGATTTCAGGAGCAAATGACCTTATTGCACTTTTGGAAGATAGTAAAGGTGAGGAAGTAGTGATACTAGGAGTATACCCTAACGGCCAAGAGTATTATTTTGAAGTTCAAGTAGAATAAAAATAAATTAGTGTTTGAGTTGTTTGAACTATGAAAAAGCCGGTCAATAGACCGGCCTTTTCTTTTCCCTAAAATGTAACTATTGAATACATTTATTCTATTTTTCAATACAAACATAACGAATTGTACAACAGAAAATTGACCTTGCAAATATTTTTAAAGTTTACAACATCAATTAGGCTCATCATGTTGCGATTCAATAATAGTATCCGTCCGATAAACCCCATCTTTTCTAATTACTGTTTGGGTTGTAATCTTGCATCATGAAAAAGATTAGCAACGACGAATATTACAAGCTGTTCACCAAGTGGCAGGGATCAGGACTAAGCAAA
>NZ_JAKZGP010000048.1 GCF_022549775.1 Belliella filtrata
TTTGGAGACGTCATCAGTATCAATGCTGAGGCACAAGATGCTGATGGAACTATCACACAGGTTGAGTTTTTCAACGGAACCTCACACATCGGTACCCTAAGCAGTGAGCCGTTTACCTTTGTATGGGGCAATGCACCACTTGGAAACCATTCCATCATAGCCAGAGCTACAGACGACAAAGGTGCTGTCGCAATCTCATCACCAATCAATATTCAGGTCAACGAAAAAACTAACATTGCTCCAACTATTAACATTACTTCACCTTCCAACAACTCAACCTTCACTTTTGGAGACGTCATCAGTATCAATGCTGAGGCACAAGATGCTGATGGAACTATCACACAGGTTGAGTTTTTCAACGGAACCTCACACATCGGTACCCTAAGCAGTGAGCCGTTTACCTTTGTATGGGACAATGCACCACTTGGAAATCATTCCATCACAGCCAGAGCTACAGACGACAAAGGTGCTGTCGAAAACTCATCATCAGTCAATATTCAAATAATTGAAAAAGAAAAAAATCCTAGTTTTAAGATTATTTCTCCTGAAGAAAAAATCAACTATTACAGAGATGATCAGTTACTGTTAAATGTTGAAATCTCGGAGGAATCTTCAGAAATAGTAAAAGTAGAGTACTTTAGGAATAACATTTTTATCGGTAGCCGAAACGATGGAAATTACGCTTATAATTGGAGAATCTCGATTATTGGAGACATAAATATCACAGCAATCGCTACAGATGTAAATGGAAAAACTGCTTCAGATGCAAGGTCTATACAAGTAACGGAAAGACCTAAAGAAACACTATTTGTGGAAATCACCTCTCCCTCAAATAACTCTACTTTTATTTATGGTGAAAACATAGTCATAAATGCAGATGTACTAGATCCTACTGATAATGAGACAAGAGTTGAGTTTTTTCAAAACAATATACTTATTGGGGAATCCCATGAATTCCCTTACCAAGTGGTGTGGATAAACCCACCATTAGGAAAACACACGCTTATTGCTAGAGTATCAAATAACAGAGGAAACAATTCATACTCAAATCCAGTAAGCATAAATGTTGTTCAAGATGAATCTATTCCAGAAATAGAATTAATAAGTCCAATATCGGATCAAATCTTTGATTTTGATGAAAATGTGGATCTAATGGTAATGTTTAATGGAGATACTAAAAATGTAAAGAGAATAGAATATTACGCTGGAAATAAACTTATTGCATCAGCTGAAGAATACCCTTATTTTTCAAAATGGGAGAAAACCAATCCAGGAGACCATATGATCTTTGCTAAAATCATCGGTAATGATCCAAACAAATACAAGCAAAGCAATTCGAATAAGATTACAATTAAAAATGAGTTAGATGAATCAGTCTTTAGGATCATTTCTCCAACAACACTTTCGGAACACAGCATAGGAACTGATCTTGAAATTAAGGTTCAAATTCCCAATTCTAATAAACCAATTGAAAAAGTCGAGTACTACCGAGGAAATACATTGATTGGTTCTTCCAATATTTTTCCTTACAATTTCATATGGGAAAATGCACCATTAGGAGAAGTAACTTTGATCTCAAGGCTTGTTTATTCAGACGGCAGCATTTTAATTTCTTTACCAATTAGAATTCACATCAAGGAAGTTCCACAAATTATTTTAAAAATAGAGCAAGGCAAGCATGAGTTTGTAAGTTCAGAAAATATCACTTTCAAGCCAGAATTTCTTCATTTTATTCATGAAATTGCTTTAGTTGAAATATTTGTCAATGGATCTTCTATCAACAAAATAGAATCACAACCATTCAGTTTTGATTTGACGAATCTAGCGTTTGGCATACATGAAATTTGGATTGAAGCTTTAGATAAAAATGGTAATAGGTATATTTCAGAAATAATAGAAATAACTATAAAAGAAACATCTTTTGAAGAATATTTAGAATTGACAGATTTCAAATTCGGTCCAAACCCAACTGTCAGGTATCTCAATCTATTCTTTGGCAATATAGCTGAAGAATTTAATGTTAAAGCTTCAATTTTTTCATTAAATGGTAACTTAGTAAAGTCATATGAATTTTTAATGAATAGTAATGAGGTCACACTTGATCTCGAAAACCTTATTTCGGGAACATATTTGTTAAGAATTCAATTCAACGGCAATTTAATTGCATCCAAACGCTTTGTAAAGCATTATTAATGACAATATTCCTTTAAAATGTTCTCAAAAAACACAGAGAGTTTGTTAAAATAATCATTAAATGGAATAATGAACAAAACCTTTATAAATCTATGTGAAGTTACTTACCTAAAGGATTCATATAGCATTATCAGCTAATGTCTTGGTTTAAATTAATCTAATTTTGACATTTTATGTCATCGAAATAGCAAGCAATTATAATCATTAACAACTTGTTCAAAAATATTTAAAAAACTATTTTATGTATTTAAAATACTTTTTTTGTTGTTTATTAATCGATATTTTTTGTAATTTTGGTTTCGATTAAACTAGGTCGCTCTTAAACTGAATATGAAAATCGCCATTATTACGAGGTCACAAAATGGAAGTCCAAAAATATTAGCAAGGTGTTTAAAAAGCATGTTGTCTAAACTAGGCCATGATTCATTTATTTATGAAAACCTTGCTTCTGTCAGACGGCTTTCAAGCTATGAGAATGTAAATTTCAAATATGGAAAATTCATATGGGGTATTTACAAGTTACTCCACAAAATTGAGGACTTTTTATTCTTTTCAAAACTTAAAAATTATGATGCGATAATTTTTTCGGAGACCATCCCGACAATGTTTATGAAAAGTGAATACGACATTGATAAGGTTAAAAAGATCACCAAGTCTAAGCCACTAATGCTATATGAAGTCTATTATGTAGGCAATGCTCCTACTATGGTCAAATTCCTAGAAGACAACAATGATCACAGCGAGGAAGTATTCGAATGGCATCTTGCAGTTTCGTCTACTACAGAAATCAAACAAACACCAAAAAAACCATGGAGTCAGATAGGTTTATTCTTAGAAGATGCTAACCTCAAGCCATGTAAAAAGGAAAGGCTACTTGCAATTATTGATTTTGAAAGAAAGGAATTCAAAAGTACCCGCGAAATGCAAATCCGGGTATTGGAAGAATTAAACATTCCATATATCTGTCTTGAAGGTAAATATGAAATTGAAGAAATACGAGATATTTATAGGAAATCTACTTTTTATTTTATGCAATCTAATGAATCTTTTGGATTGCCTATTGCTGAATGCTTGAGTTGTGGAAGTTTAGTATTTACAGAAGACAATTCTTGGCCAATGGCATGGAGACTTGATGAAAATCCTACAATTCATGGACCTGGAATACTTGCTGATTGCTTTGTAGAATATGGGACTGAAGAAAGCCTAAAGTCCATACTAAGAGAAATCGTAGCCACTTATGACTTAGATAACACTCCTTTTGAGGTCTTCAATAAATTCTATAAAAATTACCCAACATTCTATTCTGGAAACTTGAATGCGCTCAATGAGTCCTTAATATCAATCCAGAAGTTAGGTTTTCAATCAAAATAAGCAATTTTAAAAGACTCAAGTACATGAATATAGTTATCGTATCACCTTACATACCTTACCCTGTAAATCACGGTGGTAAAGTTGATATATACAATAGAATTCAAGCATTGAAACTTTTGGGGCATAAAGTGTTCTTCATAGCTTGGGTCAACAAACATGAAAGTGATAACGGAGTCGACTCCTTTCAATCTAAACTCGATTTAGAGGAAGTGTTTTATATAGAAAGGGGAAACAAATTACTTGGGATTTTCAAAAAAATTATTTTTAGTTTTAAGCAATCTTTCTTTGTAACTCAATGTGACATAACACCTACTAAAAAGAAAGAATTATTCGCAAGGTTAGAAGACTTCCAACCTGACTGTATTTTGATGGAAAGCATCTATTCGATCAATTTGGTAGACAAAATCAAAGAAAAATTTAACATTCCATATTATGTAAGGTCTCATAATATTGAACATATTTATATAAAAAAACAAGTAAGTGCATCTCAAAACTTGAAATCATATCTTAATTTTTTAAGTATTTCATTACACCTTAAATCTTTAGAGTTCAAAGTCTTAAAAAATGCAGAGGCTTTTCTTGATATTTCACAATCTGACTTATCGCTTTGGAAACAACAGGGACTAGAAAATGGAATTTGGCTTCCCCCAGTATTCCCAACCAATCATAAGATAGAGAATGGGAATAATGAAAGCTTTGAATTTGACATTGCTTACATAGGTAATTTAAGTATGCCAAATAATGTAGAGTCAATCCTTTGGTTTCTCAAATTTCCTTTGAAGGAAGTTGTAGAGCAATTACCAAACGTCAAAGTTTTAATAGCTGGATCTAATCCAAACAAGGCTTTAGAAAATTACATAAGTAATTTGAAAAATGTCACTTTAATGAAAAATCCTAAGGAAATCTTTGAAATCTATCAAAAATCAAAGATTATAATTAACCCCATAAAACTAGTAAGTGGTGTAAACATCAAAACAATAGAAATGCTCTATAATGCATATCATGTAGTTTGTACACCTGAAGCTATTCAAGGCCTCCCTTCTGATTTCAAATCTGTGTTTAACATCGCTGACCGAAATAAAGAGTTTAGTGAACAGATAATTAAGATATTATTAAAAAATGAAACTTTCGATCATAATTTAAAAAATAAGTTACAAAAGTATTTTTCATTAAGCTATTTCGAAGAGGTATTTGAAAAGGCCATATCAAATTAAAAGTATCAACAAAATAATAATATAAGTTTTAAGCTATTTTGACCCCCATCGATCACTTAATACCAATCAATAAAATGAAAATAACTGTAATCAGCAATGACTTAAGAGGATATTGGACGGAGAGGTTAATCTATCTAAATAACTACTTCAAAAATGAAAAGATAAAGCTCAATGCTATTCAACTATTTGGTAAAGGCTCTCCTTACGACTTTAATGAAAAATTAGAAATCCCTGATTTCGTTGAGACCCTATTTCCTGAAAGTTGTCCTGAAGAAGTCCCTAACGATCAGCTCATTTATAATGTAAATGAATCATTAAAATCCATAGATCCAGATTTTATAATCGCAGGACCTCCCGTATTTGCATCAGGGGCTATTGCCTTGAAATGGACTCTGAAAAACAAAAAGAGATTACTATTTTTTGACGATGCCATTCATTCATTCTATAAAAAAACCAGATTAGTAAATTTCATCAAAAAAAACCTTTATGATCAAGCTGATGCTATATTAGTTCCTTCCCCAGAATACATCTCAGAGTACAAAAACTGGGGTATTGATACACAAAAGCTATCTTTTGGATATAATTGTGTCAATAATGATAGATTTCATCCGAGCAAAACTAAGGAGTCACAAAATAACTGGATCATTTGTGTTGCAAGATTAGTACCTGTGAAAAACATAGAAGGATTAATAAGCGCATGGAAGAAGGTGGAAAAAAATTCAGATAACTATGAGTTGATCATTGTAGGTGACGGAATATTGAAAAAATCCTTGGAAAATCTTGCAGAAGAATTGAATTTAAAGAAAGTGAAATTCTTAGGATCTTTGAAGCCTATGGAAATACCTCAATTTTTGACAAAGTCCAAAGCCCTGATATTGCCTAGTTTTTCAGAAAGTTGGGGCTTAGTGGTAAATGAAGCTTTGGCATCTGGTCTTCCGGTCTTATTGAGCAACAAAGTGAATGCATGTAACACGTTATTGAAAAACAATGTAAATGGCTTCAGCTTTTCTCCAGAAAATCCTGAAGAAATTGCTGACACCATCATCAAATTCATACAGCTATCAGATGCAGAAAAGAATGAGATGAGCAAAAACAGCCTAGAAATAATCAATAATTTCAGTTATGAAAAATTCGCTAATAAACTGAAAGAAAGCATATTAAAAATAAAAAGTAATAATACAAAAAGGAAATTATTAGGACAGATTTTCTCTAAATTTTGGCATGGCAAAACTGATACCACTTCATGGGATAAAATCATATGAGCAATAGGTTCAAAAAATCACTTTCAATCCTTTGAAGATAAAGATCAAATTTTTCATGTATAGTATTTGACCTGATACTCCTAAACATCTGTCTTTCAACTGAATTTTTATAAGTTACACTTTTGCTCCTGCGGATTCATGTAAATTCTTAAAGAATCTTTCTTGGACGATTCTTTTACTATGAACTTGCTTTGCCAAACGTTTTGCATTATCCGTTATTTGAGTCCTAAGCTCTTTATTAAATAATAGAGTAGCTATCATGTCTACTAGTTTTTCTAATCGTTCTTCTGTAAGAACTTGAGCCCAACCTAAGTTCAAAGCATCATCAACAATAGCTGTGTCTTTGGGTGCCAAGATTAGAATTGGAGTTCCACTAATCATATATTCAGACGCTTTTGTTGGCATAGAATATTTGATGAAATCAATAGACTTTTTAGAAAAATCATATGGGAGAAAAAGTATGTCTGCACTCGAAAAGGCAGCTGGCAAATCAACATAGGGTACCTGCCTTTTATGATAAACATAATTATACTTATCAACCCAATTTGGCTTCTTTTCCGTTTGAATCACAAATTTCACCTGGGTCTTGTAAATCTGGTTTAATCTATTCACCGCATTTGCCATCATGATCAATGACTCATCAATACTTAACCCTACTCTACCAGCATATAGAATAGTAGGACTATCATTTAGGGCCATAAGTTGCTTTTGGTGTTGCCCCCAAAAATCATCGTCTACTGGATTGTGAAAAACATCCGATTTGATACCGTATCTACGAAGGTATTCTTTAGACATATAATCACTTATCGTAAAAACCTTATCACTTGCCTTAAGTAATTTTTCAAATTCTAATGCTATCTTTTTTTTCCAAATTAATTTTGAAATAAAAGATTGACCCGGAAGTGAAATCCAATCGTCCATCATGTGGAAAATAAATGGTAGGCCAAATTTATCTTTGATTTCCTGACAAAATCTAACTTCTTGTAAACTTTGTGCTTGGGCATAGATAATGTCTGGATCAAAATCCTTTATCCAGGAGATCAATTTTGGTGATAGTTTCAAGGAAAATATGCTATGATAAATTCCAGAATACCCTATAAAAGGAAAAAATACCTTATTCACCAAAGTACTTTTCAGGGTTGGTTTTTGTGGGATCTCAGCGAGACTCTCAGGATTAGGGAAACTTTTCCTTACTGAACCAGAGTGATTATTTGACCGCAATAGACTGAAAGGGAATAACCACTTTTGCTCTATCACACCAAGTTGATAATAGTGACGGCATTTTTCAAAATTTGTATTCGAATTAATTAGTTGAGCAGAACAGACAACAGCCACCTTATCCGAATCAATGCCTTCAAATAAATTTGACAAAGTAATTCCACCACCCGTATTATTATCAAATGGTTGATTTAGAATCAAAATTTTTGTTGATTGTTTCACTTAATTTCTAATTTGTTTTTTGAAATATTTATCAATTGACGCATCCGTCAAATTTCGTAAACTTTTGGAATAGCAAACCCCTACTCCTATCCACATGATCAAATAATTTAACGTAAAGGTATTGACTGACGAAGGATACATATTTAACAAGCCTATGAAAATCCATATCCCAAAGGCTTTTACCAATAAGTTCTTTGAAAAGAAAATTCCCAAAATAGAGGCTGGTATCATAATTAGAAAAAGTAATCCTAAACTAACCAATCCACCTTTCAGGATAATTTGAAGATAATCTGTTTCAATTATACCTCTAAATGTAGATGCCTCGCCATCCCAAACTATCCCAGGACAATAATACAAGCCATTGATTCCTCTACCTATCAGCCAATCAATGCCTTGCATATCTTCGTAAAAATTTAATTCAACATTACTTCTCGTATCTTCCAACCCTCTTTCTTTGATTGAGGACAAGAAGTCTGACTTGTCAAAAACTTCAGAGCCAACTAAGACTATCGAGCTGGCAAAAATTAAAAGAGTAACAAGCACAAAAGACCTATTGCTGCCTTTCATTAGGTAAATTACACCTGCAAACATAAGAATCATCAAACAATACAGCGCTAAACCTCTCCTAGCTTGATACAAAGCCATAGCTAAAATTACAGAAATTGTAACTCCTGAAACAAGTCTTAACTTTAAGCTGTGATAACGATAGGTCAATAAAACAAACCCAGCTGGCAGCCCCAATGTTCTTGAAAAAACCTCAGCCATTGCTATTGATTCTTGCGAACCTCTTTCTATCAATAAATTTAAAAAGGTAATTTCGTAAATAAGAAAGACTATTGATAATATATAAATAGCATCAAAGGTTTTTTTAATTAAAAGCTTTTTATTGGAAAACAAACAAACTATAGGGGCAAGATAAATAAACAAACCAAACCAAGCATCTATCAATAAATCCCTAATGGTGACAAAATCAAACAAAAAACCCCTAAAGACAACTGAGCATAAGTAAATAATATATAGGCCTATCATTACCTTAAAATAAATATTCTCGAACTTTAATTCGATCAAAAGAATACTTGAAGGCAAAAACATTAAAATACCCATTAATTGGATTGCACTACAAATTAAATTATGAACCATCCCAGTGGAAGTAAGCGTAAAACCCATGGTATATAAGATGAATCCCATGAAGAAAAAGTTCATGAGCCTCAATTCAGACAAAGTATGCTTTATGGGTAAGCTTTTGCTAACCTGTGTAAATACCTCCATAACTTAACGAGCTACCTGAAAGATTTTCTCAAATACTTCTTGATGATTTTCAATAATTTCTGAATCTGAAAACTTCCTATTCAAGGATCCAGAAATACCACTTTCTAGACATGAAATGATGCAATTTGCTAAATCATGCGAATCAAATTTTTTAGCTAAATATCCGTTTTTCTCGTGAATGATCATTTCGGGAACTCCACCAGTTTCAAACCCGACCACTGGAGTTTCACACTTTAAACTTTCGAGTACTGTTGTTGGTAAATTATCTTCCAGAGATGAGACTACAAATACATCCATTGAATTATAAGCCTCACAAATTTCATGTTCAGTAGACAGATATCCTGTGTAGTGTACTCTAAATGGAATTTGCTTCAAAATTTCTTTTGATAAATCACCTCCGAAAACTAAAACTTCGTACTTGGAAGTATCTTCAACGTTTTTCCCAATTATTTTCAATGCTTCAAGTAAATATCGAAACCCTTTATATGGACTATTTACATAGTTTGCCCCAAATCCAATCACTTTCGTTTCGTTCTTTATGAGATTTTTAGTCCTAAAAGGTTGATTTTTAAGCTTTTTAAAACTTCTTGAAACTGAATTGTAAATTTGAAATATACTTTTACCCTCTAGTAAGGATGCACTTTCAGCTTGTCGTTTCATCCAAACACTTGGGGAGATAAAATAGATATTGTCAAAACTTTTGAAAAATTTCATTTTTTTCTTGAAAAGCTTCTTCGCTCGATCTATTGGTTCTGATTTCTGTAAAATTTGACATTGACTACATGCTGTTTTGAATTTGTCACAGCCAAAAGTATAATGACAGCCACCAGTGAATGTAAATAAATCATGAAGTACAAAAACGATTGGTTTCCCAGTCTTTGCCAATGAAAACCAACTTTCTATACTCAGAAAACCGCCTAAAGCCCAATGGATGTAAATCACATCAGACTCGATCGTCATAGGATGCTTAGAAACATCAGTTCCAAGTATTGGAAATGTAAAACCACCCAAATCGAAGTTTATTTGACGGTTTAAAAAAGCTTGAATCTTAATATCAATTTCTGATTTGATCTTTGGTAGCTTACCGGATACTCCATGAATATTATCGTCTTCCAAATCCTTACTTCTATGCAAAGACAGAATTTTTGAGTCAATTCCATTTGATCTCATTAAATCATGCAAAGTCTTGGTATAATTACCAGATTTTGTAGTCGCATATTGCAAATGTAAAACCTTCATTTTCTGTTAATTATTTAAGCCAAAACCCCTTTTTATTTTTCACTACTATCATATAGTATTGAAGGGGGGCTAAAATTGCTCCATTAATATTAGCAATCAAGGCAGCTACAAATAATGCAAACACACCCAAGTTTAATTCGTTAATTAAATATATAGCTACTAGTATATATAGAAATGGACTAATTATACTCGACCAAAACTGAATTCTCAATGCACTAATTCCATTCAAAAACGACACATAAGTATTGCCAAATAGAAAAATACTAAAGAATATCAATCCCCAAAGTGACAACTTAAAGTCAATCTCTAAAGTACCTTCTCCCAACCATAAATTATAAATATCCTGAGCAAAGAAAAGCATAACCAGTCCTACCAACACTAAAATCAAATTAAGATAATTGTATTTTTTCACACTGCTTTTGATCCATTGCAAATCATTTTTCATAAATGCTTCAGTAGACGCTGACCAAAAAGGGGTCAAGAAAATTGCAAAAGCCATATTGAGTATTCCAAAATATCGATAGACTATATTAAAAGCTGTAACGTCCGTTGTTGAGAAATTTCTTGCAATAATGATATTAGCAGACTCATACTGAACGATGGCTGCAATCTGAATGATAAAAAACTTACCACCCAATTGAAACAAACTCTTCGCATGTTTGAAGTCTATATTCGATATAGAAGGTTTATAAGCTTTATACTTTTTGTTAAATAAAACATAATTTGCTAATACCAATACCAGAATCGGACTGATACAAAGTGCTAAACCTAAATTTATTAAGGAGCCTTCTGTCGTTGCTACGAGTAGGTAAATCGAGAGAAGAGCCATAAATTGACCTACAAGCTCGATGAAACTTGCTTTGGCTGGCTGCTGATCAGCTGTCAATATAGAAGTTACAGTCTTTAGAATAAACTGAAGACAGAAATAAGTGAACACTATGATAACCAATACAGAAAGCTCTGAAGTCATTGAAGCGTCTACTTTCAAGATTTCTGTCCAGTCTAAAAAGCTATTTGTAATCAAAAAAAGTACCCAGACAACAAAGAAAATCAACACCAAAGCCGCATATGTCGTTGATACATATACTTTTGCTTGTTTGGCATCTCCTACTGCTATGGCTTCAGCAAATTTATTTCTTAACCCTTGTGTTAAGCCAATATCAAAAAACGCAAACCAACCTACAATTGAGCTTAGGGTAAGCCATATTCCATACCTAGAAGGATTTACGTACTCAATAGTGAGGGGTACCATAGCCAAACTCATCAGAATACTCGCCCCCTTTATAAAAATGGAGCTCAAGATGTTTTTTTTGGCTTTTACGTTTCTGGTTCCTCCTCCATTCAAATATGATAATACCTTTTGGTATCCCAAACTTATATTTTGAATCATCACGTATAAGATCAAGTTAAAGCTGGTGCATAATCATAGCCATATCCGTAACCATTGACCACATTGACTCCATTAAGTATCAGCATTGGGTTCTTCAGCTTATCTTTTACCCCAAAATTAGAAAGAAAAGCCAAGTGATCTGAAGTTGTCATATTGGAACGTAACACATAAAGTGTAAGGTCAGCATACTTACAAAGTGCAAAAGCGTCTGGAACCATCCCTACTGGAGAAGTGTCAATGATTATATAATCAAACATTGCAGATAACTCATCCATTAGTGTATCTAATCGTGACATGCTAATAACTTCCGCAGGATTATGTACCAGTTTACCTGCACCGATATACCAAAAGTTATCTAGATCAGGATGCTTCTTCAGGATTCTGTTTAGGTCCTTTGTCTCTCCCAAAAGATACTCAATGATCCCTTCTTGCTCTTTAGGCATCTTTAAGCTTCTCAGAAGTGATGGTTTTCTTAAGTCAAATTCCAAAACAGCTACTTTTTTCCCAATCAAATTGAGGCTTGCTCCTAAGTTTAAACTACAAAAAGTTTTGCCTTCTCCAGCCATACTTGATGTAACTAGAATTATGCTGGTATCCTTTTCACCAATTGTGGAGAACACATTGGCTCTCAAGAGTCTAAATTGTTCTGCAACTGCGGATTTGCCGTTTACCGAAAATACCAGATTTTCATCCATATCATTTTTTGATATCTCTGAGATGACTGGAAGTTGAGTTATATTTTCAGCATCATTTTTACTATCGATTTTATTATCAAATAGATTTTTGATAAAGACTATCATGAAAGGTATTCCGAAACCCATTACAATAGAAAATATTAAAATTATAATTCTATTAGGTTTCACTGGAGCATAAGATGCCTTTGCTGTATCTATTATTCTTAAGAATGAATTTGAGGTGGCCGTCAATGACATCTGAGCTTCTTCATTCTTTTTATTCAACATTTGGAATTGCTCAAGTTTGATCAATCTTAATCTTGTGATCTCTTGTAATTCTCTCTCAATCTGTGGAATTTTTGAAGACCTCCCTTCATATCTCGATGAGTTAATTTCTAAATTCCTAACTGCAATTTGTAAACTAGATTTTAGGTTATTTAGGTTATCAACTATATTGGATCTTTGACTTGAAATCCTCGCATTCAAAGAAACCACAAGTGGGCTTGAAGGCTGAACATCCCTTAATAACCTTTCTTTTTCTCTTTGTAAGGAATTATAATTTTCAATTGCGCCAACTAATGCCACATCATTCAAAGTGAGCGCAGAAGGAATTGTTTTTGTATCTTCAGTTGAGCTGTTCTGTAGCAAATTCTGAATCGATTCTACCACTTGAATCTGTGTCCTGTAGTTCGAAATTTGGCTTCTATCATTAGCTGATCGTTCTAAATTTACTCTAGCTTCCGTATCGATATCACTAATCCTATTTTGACTTTTCAACCTCTCTATCTTGCTCTCAATAGAATCAATCTCCATCGCCAATTCATTCAACTGTGCAGATAAAAACGATACAGCCGTAGTGGCAGAGGAGTTCTTCTCTTCTTCCGTTTGAAGATTATACTTCTTAATTAAGCTATCTACTATTTCCACAGCTCTTTGCGGAATATTATCCAAAGTAGAAATCTCCAAAACACTTGATTGTCTATTTGTAGGCTCCACTACTAAGCCTTGGCTGTATGCTCTAGCCAGATCTTCACTACCATGAAAGTAGAATACAAAACTTTTTGATTCCAGTTCTGAGAAATCAAAACTATCATTCAGAGAAACTGAGAAATCACCAAAATGACCTGAAATTTGATCACCAAACTTGAATTTTTCACTTACATTACCGAAAGAAATCCTAAATGTCTTTTTATCCAAGACTTCCAACTTATACTCATCATTCTTCAGTTCATATTTCCAGTCTCTATTTTCCCAGTTAATAAGAATGGGGCTATCACTTTTGTAAAATTCTTTCTTTCGACCAAATTTATCAACCGAAAATACGGAAATCAATATATCCAAATCCTCAAGAACTCCTTTCATCAGCTGTACTGACTTGAATACTTCAATTTCATTTTCTATGATCTTTGAAGATCTATAACTATCAAATTCTTGCAACAAAGGATTGTCGGAAAAATCAACTCCTTTCTCTCTATCTTTGATAACTACTTTACTTGAAACTTGATACAATGGCATTGCATAAAACAAGTATGTCAATGCCAAGAACAAAGCTATAGATATACCTAAAAGGAAAAACCATTTATATTTTAAATATTTTCTAACGGTTTTCTTAGGATCAATTCCCCTCTCGAACCCAAAGCCGTCAAGCAATACATCTGAAACTTTCATCTTAATTAAATAAGTTTTGATAATTAAATATGACAGCGACTAGTATAGATGAAGCAACTGTTATCACAGTAATTAAGGTAGTGTTATTATTGGTATCTTTAAGTTTACGCGGATCAGGTTCAATGTAAACAATATCATTTTGCTCCAAATAATAATATGGTGATGCTAATACATCCTTTTTATTGAGGTTCACCCTATACACGTTTCGCTTGCCACCCTCATCTCTCATCACAAGTACATTTTCTCTTTTGCCATAAGGAGTTAAATCTCCTGCTAAACCTATCGCTTCAAAAATATTGATACGTTCACTAGATATTAAAAAATTTGAAGGCCTATTAACTTCCCCTATAACAGTAACTCTAAAGTTTGCTATTGTCATATTTACACTAGGTTCCTTAACATGCGACTTCAGCCTAAACTTCATCTCCTCTTTTGCCTCTTCTATGGTAAGACCAGTCAAACTTATTGCACCCAATATAGGGAATTCTATTTGACCCTTTGAGTTTACTAAATAAACATTGTTATTTCCAGGATTTGGTCTTGTCTCGGCACCATTTTCCAACTCCTCGTGCTCTTGGATATAACCACTGTTGAACATCAAATTGGACTCAACACTTGGACTGGTCACTTCTATTCTTAACCTATCGTATGGTTTAATTTTCACTTCGGAAAATTCATCGATTTGAATAGAATAGTCTGAGTTTGATTCAATGTCACTAAAATAGGTCAAGTTTCTTTTAGCACAAGAACTCGCCACCAACATGATCACTAGAAGCTTAAAGATAGACACCCTCATAACACAATTAAAATTAGCCCTGTAGATTTAATTAATTTATATCACAAACGTAATACATTAATCTGTATATAAAAAGCATTTCAATATATTTAATTATCAAGAAAATGTTATCATTTCACTTCCACACTCCAGCATAAAACATTAAAAACATAGCCCAAAATAACATTCCAGGCTAAGTTCCAAATTAAACTACATCTATCTAAATCTTCACTATTCTTGCTGCATCAAAATGTGATGTCCTGACTTGATAAGATCTAGGTCTTTTCTAAACAATGCCACATCTGAAAGGACCATTTCACTTACCAAAGACTTAAGGTCATACTTTGGATACCACCCAAGCTGCTTATTTGACTTTGTCGGATCACCTATCAAAAGATCCACTTCTGTCGGCCTAAAATAAGCAGGATCTACCCTTACTAATACATCACCAAGGTTTACTTTGTGCTCAACTAATGCTACATTATGAGCCAATTTCTCATAATCTATCGAGTCTAGTATACCTACTTCGTCTACACCCTCTCCCTCAAATCTAAGATTGAAACCTACCTCTGCAAAAGCCAATGAGATAAAATCTCTAACTTTTGTCGTAACACCTGTAGCGATAACATAATCTGAAGGCTTATCCTGCTGTAAAATCAGGTACATGGCCTCCACATAGTCCTTAGCATGGCCCCAGTCCCTCTTTGCATCAAGATTACCCATGTATAAGGTATCTTGAAGACCAAGAGCAATTTTAGATACCGCTCTTGTGATTTTCCTTGTCACAAAAGTCTCTCCCCTCAATGGCGATTCGTGGTTAAATAGTATTCCATTACATGCATACATATCGTAAGCCTCTCTGTAGTTCACGGTAATCCAGTAGGCATACATCTTTGCCACCGCATAGGGAGATCTAGGATAAAATGGCGTAGTCTCAGACTGAGGAACTGCCTGTACCAATCCGTATAACTCAGAGGTAGAGGCTTGATAGATCTTCGTCTTTTTCTCCATACCCAGAAGTCTAACTGCTTCCAGAATTCTCAATGTACCAATGCCATCCGCATTTGCAGTGTACTCAGGAATATCAAAGCTAACTTTCACGTGACTCATCGCTGCCAAATTATAAATTTCGTCTGGTTGAGTCTCTTGGATGATCTTGGTTAGATTCATAGAATCTGTCATGTCACCAAAATGAAGTTTGAAATTTCCATTTTCTGAATGAGGGTCTTGGTACAAATGGTCGATTCTATCGGTATTGAAAAGTGATGTTCTTCTCTTGATCCCATGAACCATGTAGCCTTTTGAAAGCAACAATTCAGATAAATATGCGCCATCTTGGCCTGTCACACCTGTAATCAGTGCTACTTTCTTTTTGTTTTGTGAATTTTCCATGATATATGTCTGCACGAAATAGGTTAGCTAATTTTTACTTTTTTAAGATTGTATGAATTCTCCAGGTACCATTCATAGGTTTCTATAATACCCTCCTTGAGACTGGTCTTTGCCTCCCAGCCAAGGGTTTTCATTTTGGAAACATCCAGCAATTTTCTAGGCGTACCATCTGGCTTACTGTCATCCCAGATGATATCCCCACTATGGCCTACTATCTGCTGAATCATCAAAGCAAGCTCTTTAATCGTAATATCCACCCCTGTACCTACATTATAAAGGTTGTCTGGAAGCTCATTTTCCAATGCAAATGTCACCGCAGCAGCAAGATCATCTACATGCAAAAACTCCCTCATTGGGGAACCTGTCCCCCATAAGATTACAGGTTGGTTACCCTGCTGCTTTGCCTCATAGAATTTGGTAATCATGGCTGGCAACACATGCGAAGTTTCAAGATCAAAATTATCTCGTGGGCCATAGAGGTTAGTAGGCATCAAACTACTATAATCTTTCCCAAATTGTTTCCGAACATACTCGCATGCCTTTACGCCAGCTATTTTTGCTAATGCATAGGCTTCATTTGTCGCTTCAAGCTCTGAGGTAAGTAAATAATCCTCCTTGATAGGTTGTGGTGAAAATTTCGGGTAGATACAAGAGCTTCCCAAAAAGATAAATTTCTCACAATCATTAAGTAAAGAAAACTCTATCAGGTTATTTTGAATCTTGAGATTATCTATCAAAAATTGATAAGGATAATCTCTATTCGCTAGGATACCCCCAACACGAGCCGCTGCATCGATTACTACTTTTGGTTTTTCTTGAGAAAAGAAATATTCAACCTCAAGTTGATTTCGTAAGTCAAGTTCACCAGACCTACGAGTGACTATGTTTTCATAGCCAAGCGATTTCAAGTGATTCACAATAGCAGAACCTACCATACCGCGGTGACCTGCCACATATATTTTGCTTACTTTATTGATCATTATCGCAAATATTTAGGGTTCTCCAATTCCAATCTTTCATATACTTTTTTGACATCTTGTGCTTTTTCTTTATGAAGTACTAAAATCGCATCTTCTGTCTCCACTAAAATCACATTCTCTACACCCACAAACTCAACCAACTTACTGGAATTTAACACCATGTTTGATTGAATCTTTCTTTGATCATCTGCTGGAGCTGCATCATATATTGCTTGAAAACTACCCATATCAGACCATTCAAAAAAAGAAGGTATCACTTTGATCTTGTCGGTACGCTCCATCACAGCATAATCCACACTGATCGATGGTATCTCTCTGGAAATCAAATCATTCATATATATCCCATTTCTCTTGACATACACCTTCTGACTTTTTTCAAACACCACCGGTTCATACTTCTTCAATTCCTCAAGAAAGACCCCTGCTTTGAAACAAAACATTCCACTGTTCCACAAGAACTTACCAGATTCTAAAAACATTTGCGCTAGATCTTCTGAAGGCTTTTCTCTAAAGGAAATCACTTCATTCCCTTCATGCTCAACATACCCAAACCCAGTCTCAGCATGCTTTGGCTTGAGCCCAAATGTCACTATGTGATCATCTGATGCCATTTGAATAGCTTGACTCACCGCATTTCGATAATCTTCATCCACCTTGATCAAATGATCAGATGGTGTAATCAATAAAATATCATCTGGATTTGCTGCAAAAGCTGCAAAAGCTATGGCTGCTGCGGTATTGCGTGGACAGGCTTCTACCAATTCAGTATATCTTTCAACTTGCATTTTGCGCATAATATCTCTTGATAACTGATAGTTATCGATACCTCCAACCACACAAATTTCTTCACAAAAGGCAATGTTCCTCTCTATGGATAGTTCAAACAAGGACCTTCCATCAAATAGGGGGAGGTATTGCTTTGGCCTGGATTTTCTAGACAAAGGCCAAAGCCTACTACCTACTCCTCCAGACAAGACTACATTGACAACTTTCATAAAATTGAGATAGAAATAGTGACGGTTATACAATACTTTTTCAATGGCATAAAATTAATACAATGATTTTAAAAAACAAATTTTTGTATTCAAAATACATTTTATTATTTTTAATAAACAATTGTTAGTCATTTTACTTATAAAATTTTCAGGTAAAATATTACCTTATCAGTATATTTACTACCTATTTCAATTAACTTAAATCGGTTTAGCTTTACCCCTTCTGAAAAAATTCACTCTTTCATCCAAAAGTTCAGCATAAGATTTAGAATTATAAAAGCTGGCTTGCCTGATAACTACATTAAATGATTTAATTGATGTGATTTTTTTGAATGAAAAACTATGTCTCGAAAATGGTTTACCTTAACTTTCTAAGAGTTAATTCTTTCCATTTTCATAAAATCCCATACATCAAACTTCAATGAAGGTTGCTTTTCACTCGCCAAAGCAATGCTTAGAATGTAATCCGGTAAAACTTCACAAGTAACACTAGTCCAGTGACTAAAACCAAGGTCTCTAGTAAGGCCGAAGAAATTTGAACCAAAATTGACAGGTACTGCTTGAGGGGGAATAGAAAAACCATAACCTACAGCTTTCAAAAAAGCTTCCTTCCTGGTCCAATATTGAAAAAAAGTCAGCAATGAATTTTCTGAAAGCTGAATATGATCAATTTCATCCGGCTGAAAGACCAGATCTAACAATTCTTCATACTCAAAAGTCGGTGATACAAATTCAATATCTATTCCTAAGGGCACCTTCTCCCCTACAGCAAGATAAATATAATCCCCTGAGTGTGTCAAATTAAACTGAAGCTCTATATTCCTCAAAAACGGCTTACCAAACTCGCTTTGCCCAAATTGAATTTCTTTTGGAGGTATATTCAAATATTTTGATAAAATACTCCTCACTGCAATTTGAGAAATCAACTTTCTATTCTTGTCCTCAGACATATAATATTTTCTAAAAAGCTCTTGCTCATCAGGGGGTAAAAAATCCAAATAACCTAAAGATTTAGCATAATCTACGACTGATTGATGTGGAAGGTCGGAGTAGGCAGGAATCTGCCATACTCCAATCTTTTCACAATCAATCCCATCGTTTGGACTGTTATCGAAATCAGTTATCAAGTCACATTTCAAAGAAATCCCCACCTGTCCCTGTTGTTAATGTTATTAATATTAATCTCTAATAAGGACAAACTCTAAGGATTTTGCCATTACTTCAATATTTTCAGAATCGAAAACTTTGTGATGATCCCCTTGAATCAAAGCTACTTCCACTTCAGAAGCATATTCAACCCAACCAAACGTCTCAAAGTCAGGCAGCCAATTATATTGGTCTTTTGATTTTAGCAGCACCACCTTTATATCCATTGGCTGGATGTGATGTATACTTAATGCTTTATACAAGGATCTTTCGATATACTTAAATCTTCTGATCAAAGGATCCAAATTTGAATCAATATCTTTACCTAAGATTGAATTTACAACTTGATTTAAATTTACAATAAAATCATATAGTAGCTTATGATCTTTATATAGCCTTGGGCTTTTTATCAATAGTTTCAAATTGAAAAACCTCTTCTTCAAAAATGTAGCCACTTTTGCTCTAATTTCAGAAAATTTATTCGGGAAATCTTGCGACTGATCAGCATAAGCCTCAATCATCAATACCCTAGAAATGTTGATCCCATAGTCTTCTCTCAATATTCTGACCATTTCAAATGCCACGATTCCACCAAATGAGTAGCCTGAAATTTCTACATCTCCTTGAGGATGAAATCTCAAAAGCTCTTCCACATAGTGCCTTGCCATAGCTTCAATAGAATCTAATGGCTCATCTGTACCATTGAGCCCTTTGGCTTGGATGCCATATATAGGCTGATCAGGATGCAAATAATTTTTTAAATTATAAAAAAACAAAACATTCAAACCTGCTCCATGAACAATGTACAAAGGCCTTCTCGAGCCTGTCGTCTTGATTGGGACTATACAAGACCAAGCTTCCGAATGAGATTCTTCAGCTATTTTTGAAGCCAGAGAGGCAATCGTAGGATAGTGAAAAAGCGTGGATATCGATACTTTCACCCCTAATTTCTCATCGATTTTGGACATTACCTTCACAGCCAATAGCGAGTGGCCTCCAAGTTCGAAGAAATTGTCGTGTAATTTCACCTTTGAAACCGCTAATGTCTCTTTCCAAATTTCAGCTAGCCCAAGTTCTAATGTGGACATTTCTTCAATGTTTTCTGAGTCCTCCACAACTATTGATTCTGGCAAGGGAAGCTCCTGCTTGATAATTTTGCCATTTTGTGAAAGTGGAAAAGCATCCATTTGCACAAAATGAGAGGGGATCATAAAGCTCGGCAAAGACTCCTTCAGCGAATCCTTTATTTTTGAAAAATCAACTTGAATCTGATTTTTGAAGGGCTCTCTTATAAATTTCTCACGCTTATCAGTAAACTCAGACACAGGAGGCAATACATCCAAATAGTTTGATGAAAGTGGAATAAGACACATTTCTAGCATATTGTCTACCCCATCGTTCTGGTGCCTGATATGTGCTCTGTAACCATTCTCATCAGCAATCGCCCACAATGCTTCTAAAGAAAAGGAATCCACAGCCTGCCCAGACGCTCTAACAAAGTCTCCAACTTTACCTGACTCATTCGCCTGATTGATAAAAGTATAGAACTTGAAGTCCTCAGCTGCCCTGATGTTTGGGAGATTTTTAATCAAAATAGTCTTTCCATTTTGATTGTTTAAATACTGTCCGATTGAAGACAAATCAGAAGAAAAACTTGACCAATCTAGAACAACATCCATTGTTTGATTAGATTTACTTCCTCCTTTGTATAGCCAAATATCATAATGGTACTTAGTGGTCTCATTGAGACTAGTACCCTCTCTTAATTGAACATCTATGGCAGAAATTTCTGGAAAAACTTCCTTGAGGTGATAGAAGAATGAAGGGTCTGCCGTAAGCTCGTCTTCTACCAATACTCTCCTACTCACTACCTCTCTGAAGGACAATATAGACATGTCCGACTTCACATTTCGCAATTGATCAAATGCATGGTACATTTCCAAGGTACTAGCACTTTGCATATCACCTATAAAAAGACAACCTCCATCGGAAAGCGTATTTAAGCTGTTCTTGATTGTATCAAGAAGGTACTTCGAACTTGGAAAATATTGCGCAACACTGTGAATAATAACCAAATCAACAGAACCAGCATCCGCAAAAGAAAAATCATGAGCGGGAGATACCTCTGCACGAAGTTTACCTTTCAAATCAGGCTTGCTGGCAATTTTTCGATTAAGGTTATCAATGGCTGTAGAAGCATAATCTGTGGCAACATATGAATCAACTTCTGGCGCTAGCTCCAAAGCAATTTGACCCGCTCCCGAACCTACCTCTATTACTTTTTTTGCTTTTAGTCTTTTCAGCCTCTTTATGGATTGACTTTTCCACTCCACGGCTTCTTGCTCCAGATTTGCATCACTTCCAAGGACTGATGCAATGACAAAATCTAGATCTCCGTTTTCAATTCCCCTATTATCGATTTCTCTCTGTCCCTCATCATATACATTGTCCCACTTTTGCTTCCATGAAGCCAGCTCACTTTCTTCATGGATTTTTTCAGGTACGACATACGCAATTAGATGCTGCTCATCATCTATAACTTTCATATCGACCAAAGCATCTTTGACTTGTGGGGAAGAAATGATTTTGTTAGATATCTCATCTAACTCTATTCTAAAACCTCTGAATTTCACTTGCTGATCCTTCCTGCCAAGGCAAAAAAGCTCTCCATTCACATCATACTTCCCCAAATCTCCAGTTTTGAAAAGACGTAGATCTAAATCGGTAAAAAAAGGATCTTGGATGAATTTCTGTGCATTCAACTCAGGCCTGTTGATGTACCCTTGGCCGACACCCTGTCCAGAAATATAAAGCTCCCCAACCTGACCATTTGGGAGAATATTCCCATAATCATCTACGACATAAACATTTGTACCGATGATAGGCTTTCCTATAGATATAGGCTGCCCTTTTGTTTTGATTTGTTTTATAGTAGAAAATACTGTGGTCTCTGTAGGTCCATAAATATTCCATAAAGAACTTACCCTATCTACTAGCTTATCAGCCACATGAACTTCTAAAGGTTCTCCTCCACTAATTGCTTTAAGTTTTGGGAACGGATTTACCCAACCCTGCCCTAGCATCATCTTCCAGTGTGAGGGTGTTGCAAACATCACGGTGATTTGATGCTTCTGAATCACATCCAGCATTATAGCTGGATCCCGCCTCTCAAAATTATCCAACAAATATGTCTGAGCACCATGAACATAGGGCAAAAACAATTCAAGTATCGAAATATCAAAAGAATTAGAAGTCACTGCCAAAAACACATCCTCACTTACAATACCAGGAGTCTGACTTACATTCATCAAAAAACTGTGCAAGTTACCATGGTCAAGCACTACACCTTTAGGATTTCCTGTAGATCCTGATGTGTAAATGATGTAGGCTGGATCACTTTCTTTCAATGAAATGGAAAGATTTGCAGCCTCTAAATCTACACTTTGACTTATCGCCTCTTCATAGCAAACAGCTTGTGAAACTTCTTCAAATTTCTGTTGATTTTTATGATCAATGAAGGCTAGCTTTGCCTCAGCATCATTTAAAGTAAAACTGATCCTACTGACTGGATAATCAGTATCTATAGGTAAATATGCAGCACCTGCTTTCAAAATAGCGAAAATAGCAACAATCATTTTCTCAGAACGCTCCATAACAACCCCGATCCTGTCACCTTTTTTCACACCATTGTGGATCATGTGTCTGGCAAGTCTATTGGAAGACGCATTGAGCTGCTGGTAGGTCAATGGCTTGTCTTTGAAAATCACTGCAACCTTATTGGAAAACTTCGCAACAGCCTCTTCCACCATTTCAACCACTGGCACGAAGTCTTCTATTCTCTTAAATTCTATTGATGAATCTTGAACAATCCTGACTGGTTTATTCTGTATCAATTTAGAAACCTGCGATACTTCTGTATCCAAAATTTGATTAAATAAGCCAATCAATTGCTCTGACCAAAAGTGAATCGTATCAGCTGTATACAAATCTGGGTTATAAGACCATTCTAAGGCCAATTTCTCTTTTGTCTCGAATAAATTCAAAAACAATTCAAAGTTCTCAAACTTTCTAGGATTGGTATGAATTGAGAAATCCAAACCATAAAACTCAAGCTGGTCATCCATTCCCAAATCAACATTGAAAACAACTGGAACCACTGGTATTTCATTCGGCTTCCGTGCTATTCTCATTTGTTTTAGCAAAGTTCCAAAAGTGATCTGCTGATAGTCTAATGCTTGGTTTAGCTTCTTTCTCCTTTCTTTTAAATATTCTTTAAAAGAGAGGCGCTGCTCTATTCGAACAGGAAGTGGCAAAAGATTGACACAATGCCCCATCAAATCATACTGTTCGGTAATCACCTGGCCCGCAGAAGGAAGACCAATTAAAAAATCTCGCTGATTGGAGATTTTCGCCATGAGTAACTCAAAGCATGAAAGCATCAAATTAAAAAAGCTTACTCCATTAATTTTTGCAAAAGATTTGAGCCTTTCGGCCATTTCTGGCTCAATTGTAGTATCTATTCTTCGACCATTAAACGATCTTGAAATAGACCTTTCAAAATCCGTAGGTAAACTTAAGCTTATAGGATCAGAACCTATTTCCTTTTTCCAAAAATCTAAATTGTTTAAAAATTCAATGGAATTAAGAAATTTCTTTTCTTCATCACTATACCTGCTATAGGAGGGAGCTAATGGCAATTGCAATGAAGATCCTTGAAAATAAGCATTATAAAGTTTAGAAATATCTCTTAAAAACACACCTGTAGACCAACCATCACACACAATATGATGTGCGGTAAAGATCATGCAAATCGATTCGTGTGAAGTTTGAATAAGTGTAATATGATACAAGGGACCATTGACCAAGTCAAATGAATGCATCACTTCCTCATTGATCAGTTCTTTGAGTATCTTCTCCTTATTCGGCTCATCGAATCCCTGCAAGTCAATAAACTCCACAGGGTCAACATTTTCTTTGACAACATAACTTTGTCCATCTTCAGAAAACACAGCTCTCAATACATCATGCCTTAGAACTGTATCTCTAATTGCTTTTTTCAAAGCTGATATATCAAGATACCCTTTAAGCTCTAATGTAATAGACTCATTGAAAGCTCTATTGGCATCACTCCCTCCAATGATGCAGCTTAGCCAAATTTCTTGCTGAGATTCACTAGTAAAACAAACCCTTGACCCTGTATTCGATTCCATTATAATTTTCATGCCTTTGTGTAAAAATAATTCCTCACTTGTACCCCTTAAACTTTCTTGATCATCAAAATCACCTTCAATGATTCCATTTAAAACTAATCTTACTTACTTAGCCATCATACATTTTGCATGATGAGACTTTCCTTGAAAAAACCAACTGCCAGCAACTCTTCCACTGAAGATATAAATGTATCGGCTATGTAATGTATGTCAGTTTGTGTATGCGCAGTCGTCATGAAGCACGGGAATCCATCATATATATGAACTCTTTTTTCTCTCATCAATGAGAAAATTAATTCTGTATAATTTATCTCAAACTTAGGCTTAAACTTCCAAAGCGAGCCAAAGTGAACTATATCAAAAGGCAAACCTTTACTGGATAAGTATTGATTGATTTTCTCAGCAAGCTCTGAAGTCTTTTGCGTCAGGTCATGTTGAAGTTTCCCACCATCTTTTTGAAAGTATTCTAAGGCAGCTTTGGCTGATGCTAAGGCCAAAGGATGTCTAACAAATGTCCCTGCAAAATATGTCACTCCCACCTCGGGTACCGAATCGTCTCCATACTGCCAATACCCTCCATCCAAAGCATCCATGAATCTCTTGTCACCTGCTATAGCTCCAATCGATAATCCTCCACCGATTACTTTTCCATATGTACAGATATCAGCTTTGATTCTGAATATACCTTGTGTGCCTTTCAAATGCATCCTAAATCCTGTGATCACTTCATCAAAAATCAATGCAGCACCGCACTCTTTTGTTATTTCTCTTACTTTTTGAAGGAATTCGATGGGTCTGAACTCTGGTCTTCTACTCTGTACGGGCTCTACCAATACTGCGGCTATTTCATCTTTCCTCTCCCTAATGATCTGAAGAGATTCATCAGTACCATAGTCTAGCAACAACATATTCTGAACAGAATTCTCCATAATTCCGCTTGCCGCAGGAAACACTTTCTTATTCTGAATACCTCTTACAATAGCCTCATCAAAAATCCCATGATACGATCCATTGAAAGCAATAATCAAGCTTCTGTCTGTCACTGTTCTAGCTATTCTCATCGCTCCCATCACCGCTTCAGATCCTGTATTGCATAGTGCTGACCGCTCATGCCCTGTCATATCACAAATCAATTGACAAACCTCCCCTGAAAGTGGATGCTGTGGGCCGATCTCATAACCCCTGTCCAATTGCTCCTTAAGCCTATCATTGATAAATTCAGGTCTATGCCCGAATATGATTGAACCAAATCCATTCAAAGCATCTAGGTATTCATTTCCATCTATATCCCAAATTTTACTTCCTAAGGAACGATTTACTACCATAGAGTAGACCATCTCCTTGATAGCTGGCTTAAAACCAGATACCACTCTAGGGTCGGACATGTGTGCTCTGTGTTTCTGAGTATATTCTTTGGAGGATTTTGTCATGGACACTACCCTATCTACATGAGATTTGATAAACATTTTCTGAGCTTCAGAAAGCTCTACATCCTTCTTTTGAATTCGAGCTATTGCGCCAAATGGCTTTTTCAGTTCTACTGATTCAGACTCTGAAAGCTTGAAAGGGCTACTATCTTTTTGTTCTTGCTTAGCAACTGGAGTAGGTGGTACTTGGGCAGGGGCATGGCTTGCACCATTTACTGGCATTGGAGCTGCATGATTTTGTTGTTGGATTTGATTCAACTGCTTTGATAGCAATTCCATCTGCTGTGCTATCAAGTTGATCATGGCATGCTGTGCTCCATTTCCTATATAGGACTCTTGTGATACATTCACTTGTGGTGAAGAAGTCTGATATTGATGCACTTGCTCTGCAGCTGAAACAGAAGGCGCTGAAGTAGGTACTGTGGCTTTATAAGCTTCTTTTTGAGAAGGAGAAATATGTTGGTCTACATAAGCTGAAATTTGGCATATGGACTGTAGCTCTTCATTTAGCTGCCTGAAGCTCAACTGTACACCAAACTCATTCCTGAACTTTGAGCCAAGTTGAGTCAAAATCAGGGAATCTAGTCCCATTTCAGAGAAAGTAACACTTTCATCTGGCATCTGTACTCCTGTAGCATCAAGAATTATTTCTTGAATTTTTTGAGAAAAAATCTTAACTGTATCCATTTCCCTAGCTGTATTTAAATTTACTTTTTGATTTAATTGTTCTTTATTACCAAGTAATTCTTCTTTCAACACCCGCTTTGGCGGATCCAGCCAATATCGCTGCTTATCAAAAGCATAGGTTGGAACATCCTTAGATAGCGTGATATGTTTATTCAACATTTTAAAATCCACAGCATGCCCTGCCTCCCATAATTTCCCTACTGTATTGATGAATGTTTCCAATTCAGTTGATTCTGTTTGGTCTGGTGAAATGCTATGAAAAACTTTCCCTCTGTGTTTCAAGCTGTGCTGTCTAACAAGACTACTCAACACATTCCCAGGACCTATTTCAAGAAAATCAAAAGATCCCTCTTGATCAATTGTAAATAGAGCATCCGAGAAAAGTACAGGATTGATAATTTGCTTGGCCCAATAGTTTGCACTCATCGCTTCATCGTCTTTTAGCAATTGCCCTGTCACCGTCGATACAATTGGAAGCTTTGGTCTGTGCAGCTCTATTTTGGAAATAACTTCTTCAAATTCATTCAATATTGGCTGCATCATGTAGGAATGAAAAGCATGGCTGGTTTGCAGTAACCTTGATTGGATTCCTTGAGCTTGTAGCTTTAGCGAAAGCTCTTTGATTTGCTTATGATCTCCCGAGAGGACACATGCCATAGTAGTATTTACAGCGGCAAGTGATACATCTTCATTTATGTGATTCCGGATTTGATCAATGGAAGCTCTTACTGCAAGCATAGCTCCTTCAGGTAACTGACTCATCAGCTGTCCCCTTCTACAAACTACATCCAATGCTTCCTCAAAGGTCATCACCCCAGCAAACACAGCAGCACAATACTCCCCAATACTGTGTCCGCATAGGATCAATGGTTCTACACCTAACGAGATCCACAACTTGCCAAGTGCATACTCTGTCAAGAAAATAGCCGGTTGGGTGAATTGCGTTTGTCTAAGCTTTTGGGTAGCCTCTGCTGCGAAAGCTTCAGAAAAAATCAAGTCCAGAATATTAAAACCAAAATACTTTTCGATATAGAGTGAACCTGCGTCTAAAGCTTCTTTGTATGCATCAAAATGCTTATACAAAGAAAACCCCATCTGCAGGTACTGAGCTCCTTGGCCAGTAAACAAAAAGGCGAAATCTTTATCTCTTGCTGCTTGAGTACTTAAAACTTTCTCGTTAATAAATTGCTCTAATTTTCTCTGCAAATCTTCAGAATCCTTGGCCAAAACAAATTTTCTCAAGGAATAATCAGGCCTAAAATGCTGTAAAGTAGATGCTATATCAGCAATCCCATGTTGAGGGTGACTTTTCGTATAATTTATAAGCTTGGTTGCATAATCCTTAAGTGATCTTTCAGTTTTTGCAGACCAATTTATCAGGTGAAAAGGTAGCTTACTTTGCTCAATAGACTGATTAGGTAAATTAGTGTTTATCACATCTGGTTGAGATAAAACCACATGAACATTGGTGCCACCCACACCGAATGAACTTACTCCTGCGATAAGTTTTTCATGATCTGAATAGGACACTACCTTATTATTGATATAGAAAGGGGAGTTTTCAAGATCAATATTTGGATTTAGCTTTTCAAACCCATGCACAGGCACCATTTTCCTATGATGTATAGAAAGCACAGCTTTGATAAAACCTGACACACCAGCAGCGGCATTTAAGTGCCCGATATTACTTTTGATCGTACCAATTGCACAATAATTTTTCTTTTTGGTCTCTCCGAATGCCAGCTTAAGCCCTTCGATCTCAATAGGATCACCTAATGGAGTACCCGTACCATGTGCTTCTACAAAAGTTACTTGATCTGATTGAACTTCTGCATCCATCATCGCTGCGCGAATAGCCATGGCCTGACCTTCTATACTTGGCGCACTGAAGCTCCCTTTGTCACCTCCATCATTATTGACTCCTACACCTTTGATCACAGCCAAGATTTCATCTTGATCCCGAATGGCGGCGTCCATATCTTTCAATAAGACAAGCCCTACACCATCACTAAAAACAGTACCCCTAGCATGATGGTCAAATGATTTACAATGGCCATCTTCGCTATAAGCGGCTCCCTCTTCATAAAGGTGCCCACTAAATACGGGACTCTTCACACTCGCTCCACCCGCAATCGCCACTTCGCAATTCCCCAATCTTATACTTTCTGCTGCCTGCACAATGGCTAGCAAAGATGAAGAACAGGCCGAATAAACACTCACAGCAGGACCTGTCAAATTCAAATGATATGCGGTCCTTGAAGCTATAAAATCCTTTTCATTCAATGAAGTGACTTGAAAATCACCTAGTGCTTCAATTCGCTCTGGAAAGTGAATGAGGTTGTTTTGAAAATAAGTGTTCTTACTCACCCCCGCAAAAACCCCTATTTGACTATCCGCGTCTTTTTTCCTATAACCAGTACTTTCCAATAATTCGTAGGCAGACTCTATAAAGATCCTTTGCTGTGGATCCATGGCCTCAGCCACGATTTTATTCAAGCCGAAAAATTTGGCATCAAAATGATCTACATCATCAATCAATCCCCGTGCTTTGACATAGTTTGGCTTAGAAACTTCATTAGGATCTATTGAAGCATCTACTTCCCAATCTTCAAAAAAATGAATAGTCTCTTCATTGTTGACAAGTACTTCCCAAAGCTTATGAACATCACTTGCCTTCGGGAATTTTCCTCCTATCCCTATAACAGCAACCTCTTTTTTGATGTCTGGCTTCGATTTTTTTGAATTTCCACTTTTCAACAATGTTTCATTCTTTATACCTGACACTACATTTTCTATAATCAAAGAGACAGAAGGAAATTGATATAATTTTATTATTGGTAATTCAACTTTTGCTTCATTTCTCAACCTGGAAACGAGCATTTGGGCTTTTAGAGAATTCCCTCCAAAAGCGAAAAAATTATCCTCTACCCCTATGATATCAAACTGTAGTATCTCAGCAAAAATCTTACATATAGAAACTTCAATTCCTGTTTTCGGTGCTACATAAGGTGAAAGAATAGATTCTCTGATTTGAATTGGTTTGGGTAGTGCTTTTCTATCGATCTTACCTGATGATGTTTTAGGAAATTCTTCCATTTCTAAAATAAAATCTGGAACCATGTATTCAGGTAATGATTTTCTTAAAAATTCTTTCAAATCATTGACCTGAGAAGCTTGCTTGGAGTCGAACTGCACATATCCAACGATCATTTTTTGACCTGCTGAATCCAAATCAAGTTTCACAGCGGCTTGTTTCACCGCAGGAAATTTATTGATATTGACCTCAACTTCTCCTAGCTCTACCCTATTGCCTCTTACCTTAACTTGATCATCTACACGTCCCTTGAACACAAAAGATCCATCTTCATTCTTATTGACAATATCTCCTGTTTTATAGGCAATTTCAAAATCTGGATCAAGGCCAGGTATAGAAACAAAACTTTCTGCGGTAAGATCTTCTCTGTTTTTATAACCACTAGCAAGACAGTTCCCCATTATATATAGCTCCCCATCTCTACCAGTATCGCAGGGCTTTCGGTTCTCATCAAGCACATACAACCTACAATCAGCTGCAGCATAACCAATATGTGGTATTTCATCCCAGGTATCAGGGTCTTCTGCTAACTTATGAACTGTAACAAAAACACTTGCTTCAGTAGGACCATAGAAGTTTTTCAGTCTAGTGTTAGGCATATTTTTGAAAAATGTCCTAATCTGAGGGGTGATTTTCAACAATTCGCCAGCTGTGAATATCTCTACTAAAGAGCTTGGATAAGTATTTGACTGAATGGCTTCGTTTGCAAAATACTGTAAACTCACAAATGGAAAATAAACCCTATTAATTTGATTTTTTTGTATGTAATCAATCAAAAACTTGGAATCCAACCTATTGATTTCATCTATAAAGTGTAGAGTCCTTCCAGAAGAAATTGTTACCAAAATCTCCTTAATTGCCCCATCAAAACCAAGGTAACAAAACTGCAGAACTTGCTCTTTACTTTCATATCCAGTTTGTTCCAATTGGAATGCAACCATCTCAAAAATACCTTGGTGATCCAAAACAACTCCCTTCGGAACGCCTGTTGATCCAGAAGTGAAAAGAATTGCCATCTGTTGAAACTGGTCCTCAGCTACCTCAACCGACTCTCCTACCTCATCTTGATTTACTCCAATGAAGTCTAGCCCAAGATCATTAAACTTTTCTTGTTCTTTTTCAATACCAATACAAGATTTAACTTCTGAAATTTCAACAACTTGTTTCAGCCTTTCCACTGGGTGCTCAGCATCCAAAATCACATAAGCTTTTCCAGCTTTCAATACAGCTAAAATACTTGTAACAGTATGTAAATGCTTCAAGGCACTTACACCAATTACTTTTTCTTCAGCATGGAAATTCAGTATATAGTCCTTCAACCTATCAGACGCAATATCTAACTGCCCATAGGTAAGTAACTCGTCTTTGTAAACAATAGCAACGCTTTCAGGTGTCTTGGCCACCTGCAATTCAAAAAAAGAATGGACTTTATTATAAATATGCTTCATAATATATCATTTTATTAAAAATCTCACATTGCTTTAACTTTAAACAAAGTTATATAAAAAAAAATATTATACAAATTCCTGTATTCAAAAATCATTTATATTATATTGAAATACATTACAAACGGTTGAATCGACATTAATAACGCAAGCATTTTAAGATAATAGGATATAAAAAATCACGACGGAATGCAGGTTCAACCCATAAATTCTCAAAATTCAATTGAATCAAACTACACAAAGGTGTATTTATCTTTTAAATGAATTATTATTTATTTGAAATACATTTTTTAATATTTATTATATATTTTTGCTTACACATTTTAAAACAAAACCATGGTTAGGATTGATAAAACAGCAATTGCAATCATCATTATGATTTACTGTGTCGCTTGCAGTAAAGTAGATGATATTCCCGCAGACCCAATTTCAGCTCAAACAAATTGGGTAAAGTCAAATAGTGTGGATGAAGCCATATTAAATAGTAGCTTCTCTAATGGAGAGCTTAATTTAATTGCTGTTGAAAATTACTACAAAAATATTCATCTCAAGAGCCCTGCCAATCCAAAATCTTTTAAAGGGTTCATAAGTAGGCCAGGTTGGCACAAATTACCAATTCATAATCAGCTATTCGTCAGTAGAACAGAAACAGATATCTACATTGCGCCAAGTGGAGATATGAGCAATGAAAGTTTTATCAAATTATCTCCAAAGGACTATGATAAAAATTTTATTCGTTTTGAGGACATACCAAGTTGGCAAGGAGAAAGCTTCGGCTTATCTGGAACAGGATTGATTCTCATCCCATACAGAACGGCTATCGCTGGTATTGCTGAAAATGAACCTAGCTTTCTTTTAATAGAAACAGCTGAAAACCAGAATAGTGTCAATGTTGCAAATGTAAGTTTAATAAAACCGAATGTAATTGATTACTTTGATCAAGTCTATCAAATATCTTCTTATGATGATTTTTTTATTGCAAATATTGGTGGGGTCATTGTTCAAATAAATTCGGACAAATCCATAAACACAGTGGGCTCATTTAATTATTTTAAATCTGCTGTTTTAGAAGACGAAATTGTTTCATTTGGTATCCACTTGCAAAGCAACTCCGTAACGACATTTAAATCTTCTAAAAATGGAAAAAACAGAACTGAAACGAATAAACTGACGCTACCTAGTGAGTTCAGTGACATTGAAATCACCACAATAGACAATAAAATCATTGGATTCAAGAATGACAGAATTTACAAGATAGAATTGGCTCCAAATGAAATGAAAATCACACCACTGGTCAACAAGAACTTAGAAGAAGGATTTATTACTTCCATCACACAGGCGAACAACACAGTTGTTGTCACCGCATTATGCCATGTCATATGTGGAGTATACACAAAACCATTGTCTGATTTTTTTGAAGTAAAAAATTAAATTACCTGAATCTCACATATAAAATGTCCTAAAGATTGTATTATCTATACTTCCTTTAGGGCATTTTTTATTACCAAATATCTACCTAGGGCATGCTGAAAAATGCTAACTGGAGAGTAAATTCTTGAAACTTTGATAAATACCCCATTTCAAGAGTATTGTCTTTTTAAACCGGTGCAAGCTTATTCAATGATCCAGCTTGATTTGCCTGCATGGCAACTTGACAGGTTCTTCATTAGGCTCATTTGAAGTAAAAGCACACATCTTCATTCGTCCGCTTTGAACTTACCTACTGATAGGTAGATCCGGTAAACCTGAGACCTTTTCAGCAAGCCCTAAAATTAGCTTATATATAAAAAAAAGACCATCCGAAACAGATGGTCCTTTAACAAATCTACAGGTTAGGGTATTTTATGATAGGGCTTACCCAATAAGCCCATCTACTTACTTCCTGAGCTTAAGCTCAGTTCTTCTATTCTCTTGGTGCTGTGCACCTGTACATTCACCGCAATCATGGATCGGTTGACTTTTTCCAAACCACTCGTAATTCATCCTTGCTGCCTCTACTCCTCGTTTCTTCAGACATTCCATTACCACTTTTGCTCTACGCTCACTTAGTGGCTTGTTATATTCTGAACTCCCCCTTTGATCTGTATGGCCTTCGATGTTCAAGTTCAAATGAGGCATACGGTTCATCATCACTGCCGTACGCTCTAGCTCTTTTCTATGAACTGGTCTGATGAATGATTTATCGAAATCGAAGTACACAATCGGGATCGCATTCAACTCTCGCTGAAGTTCTTCAAAGATGCCTATCTCATCACAGATATCTTTATCAAGTAGCTCTTTAGGAAGTTCATATTGCTTGGTTGGATCAGGAAATGCCTCAAGGACTAACTCAGATCTTCTGTTTAGCTGATGCTCCCACTCTGGACACGGCACTCCGTCTCCACAATCATTGGTTAACTTTTCTTCTCCAAACCAATCGGCTCTAATCCTATCCGCACCTACATTATATTTTTTCAAGTACTCACTTACAGCATCAGCTCTGCGCTCACTCAATGCCTCATTGTATTCATAGCTGGCTCTAGAATCTGTATGTGAAGATACTTTCAGATCCAAAAACTCATATTTACCCATCAACTCACCAATTTTATCAAGTACTGGCTCTTCAGTTAACCTGATAAAAGATTTGTCCAAATCATAGTAAACAATATCTACATAAACCGGCATCTGATATGGAATCTTAGCAAGCTTATAAGTCCTTTCCAACACATCCGATTCTAAGCCAACTGTTGTTAAAGTATTATCATAGATACTAAAATAGCCTGGCTTGGTAATCGATAGATCGAAACTTTGCTCTACTGGAAGCTCCGCTGTCAATGCCCCATCCTCATCTCTTGCTGTTGCTATTGCTGTATTGGATGATCTATCTTTCAACATCGCTTCAAAACTCTCTGTAAATAGCTCTCCATCACAGTCGATAACTCTGGCAAGCAACCTCTTGTTTAGATCATCTATGGTATAAATATCGTCAAGCCCTTGACCACCGGAACGATCACTGGTCAAGTATCTATTTCCAGCTTGTGAAATGCTGTAAGCAAAATCATCACGATTTGAATTGATGGGAGCTCCCATATTTTCAACTGAAGTGATTGCCTTGGAAATGGTATCATAAGTGGCAGAGAAAACATCTAACCCACCCAACCCTGGATGTCCATCACTTGAGAAGTAAAAACCTGACCCCATTCTGAATGGATGACTCTCATTTTTACCAGTATTGATTTCAGTCCCTAAATTCACAGGTTCACCAAAGTTCAATTCAGCGTCATACTCAACATAGTAAATATCAAAACCTCCTTCGCCTCCTGGCATATCTGAACTGAAATAAATCCGCATGGCTTCTTCATCTACATATGGATGCATAACGCCATATTTCACAGGATCATTAAATGGCAAGGACTTGTGCTCTGAAAGATTACCATTCTCATCTATCTTACTATAGAAAATCTCCGCTCCAACAGAAAATTGTTGTACTCTTTTCGCTTTTGTTATTTTTCTAGTGACAGTGTAAAACATCAAACCTTGTTCATGCATAAAGCTTGGGTTTGAAAAGTGCAAAACTTCTTCATTTGAAGGATCCACCTGAGACACATTGCCAGAAGTATCCTTTTTATAAATTTTGAAGAACTCTCTGTCGTTAAAGTCGTATTTCTCTTCGCTATAAATATTGTTCAAATCTGGTCTTATAGCTGCTTTTCTAGTAGGTGTGACAGCACCTCTATCAGAGCTGAAGTACATATTTTGCCCCACATCCACAATCAAACCCATGTCTGAACCTGAGCTATTAACACCTTCCACAGCAGATAGCTTCAAGTTAGTTTTTGCTTTGTACATCTCCTTCATTTTGACAGGGTCAATTTCAGGAAAATCTTCAGCGATAAAACTAGAGCCCTCTAAAAGCTGATTGATTTCTACTTCTCCACCATTTAACCTATAGCTCGATAGGATGTACTCATAATAATCATCACGATCGGCTTCTTCAAAGCCTATTGTTTTCTTCCACCAATCATTAGCCTTCTTGTAATCTCTGAAGTTGCTGTATGATTTGGCTATCATCTTAGCTGTTTGATACTTTTCTCTTCTTTCAAAAGCTTGCTCATATGCCTCAGCTGCATGACTAAAGTTATTCAACTCAAACTGCTTATCAGCATATCTCAAAAGTGCATTCTGACCATTTGATTCTGGAAGGAACATGATCATCAAAATGCCCACTAATAAAATTGTATATAACTTTTTCATAATTAGAACCATCTTGGGTTTTTCATGGAAACAATTCTTGGTGAAATATAGTACCCAACTGAAATCTCGTGGGAGTTATTCCTATAATCACTTAAAACATTCAAGCTATGATCATATGCATAACCTAGCCTAAGATTACTGGTAGCAAACACCTCCAATATAAATGCAACAGCATTTCTTTGATTAAGGTTATCCTGTAAGTGTTCCATACTTCCCACCTGAACATTTGATCTATATGAAGCTCCTAACCACAACCTTTCTTTAAATAAGATCATGCCGTTGATATCATAATTTGTTGGAGCTCCTTTCACTTCTTTGATCAAGAAACTTGGCTTCACTTGAACACTAGAAGACAATGGAATCATCATACCTGCTGTGAAATAATAATGAAAGTCATGATAAGCAAGCGCAATGTCTTCTCTCTCTAATGAACTTCTTCCTATCAAGTTGTATGCACTCAACCCTGCATAAAACCTGTCTGTGTGAAAAAACAGACCTGTGTTCATGTTTGGAGTGAAAAGGTTGATTCTTCCTTCTGGAATGTTGGGATCATTGGGATCATTTGCCCTGAGCATGTCACCATCTATAGCATACTCGCTAGCACCAGCACTCACCCCAAGTCCTAAGAAACTATTTCTTCCAGTTTGTATTCTATATGCATATGAAAGCATAACTCCATTGGTATTTGTCGGGCCAATTTTGTCTGAAAGCAAGGAGATTCCAAACCCCATCAAACCTTCATTGGCGCTCAAATCTGCTGTAGCTGTAAATGTCGTCGGTGCCCCAGGCAAACCTACCCATTGACTTCTGTACGTACTTTGTATATATGGTTCACCTTTGTATCCAGCGTATGCAGGGTTGATGTGTAATCCATTGAAAATATATTGGCTATACTGAGGTAGCTGTTGTGATTGGACTCCCCCGATGGCCATCATGGCCATCAGAAGTGTCATTATTGTTATTTTTAAATACCCTTTCATGATTATTGTCTTTAGTCTTTGATAACTTGAATCCATCCTTTGAACTCGTGAAGTCTTCCCGCATTGTCTGTACCTCTGAGTACATAGAAGTATGTACCCGCTGGTAATCCATCTGCGCGCCAGTCATTCTGGTAGTCACTTCGCTCAAAGACATGGTCTCCGTACCTGTTGAAGATCACGATCTCGTTTGTCGCAAACTTGCCAAGACCTTTGATCTCGAAACTATCGTTTCTATTGTCTCCATCTGGAGTAATCACGTTCGGGATAAAGAACGGATTCACCATATTCACATCTGTATCAGTATTATTCTCTGGACTAACCTCTTCACCATCTGACACCACCGTCACCACATTGGTAATGGTAATTGGATTCGAACTTGGTAGTTCATTCGCTCTTACTTGTACTCGAATCGTCAAGCTTGCCCCTGCAGGGAAGTTTGGAACTGTCCAGGTTACTCGCTGACCATTTGTTGTCGTCGAAGGTTGGATACTAACATCACTCGCTTGGAAACTAGAACTCAAATAGCTAACTCCATTTGGTAAATCATCCGTGATCACTACATTCTCTGCATCTGTCACTCCTTGATTCAACACTTGAATCTCATATTCAAATTCGTCCCCTTCGTAGATTGTCACTCCAAAAGAAGTCTTGCTTACTGACACGTCAACCTCATCATTCAAGATTCGGAAAGTCACAAATGCTTCATCCATGTTACTTGGATTCATCACCTCTGACAACTCATACCTTAATCTATAATCCCTGGCTTCATTTACACCCGGTATCAAGCTCAACTCACCATTAGGATTAATTAAAAGACCTACGATACCATCCAAATCTGTGAAAACAAAGTCCACATTATCCATAGTGACTGACTGACCGTCTAGCAAATCATTGTCTAGTATATTCCCAATCATGCCCCCAAAGCTTACTACAAACTCTCCAAGCTCATCATCAATAGCTAAGATTGGTCTAGCTTCAACTCCTATAGTCAAAGAATCTTCGTCAGATATAGGGTTTCCTTCAGGTGTTGTAGCTGTTGCATTGGCGGTATTCACTACACTTCCATTTTCTATATCTTCTGCTGTCACTGTGTAGCTTGTAGTCAATACCACAACTTGTCCTGGAGATAAAGAATCAATCCCTTGCTCAAAACCAGTCAGTGGATCAATTACCACCACTTCAGTCAAAGTCACTGCACCAGTATTGGTCACTGTCAAGGTATAGTTTATCACTTCACCCACTTCTTGGATTACTGAGGTATCTGCTGTTTTTACGATTTGGATAGAAGCACTTTGATCTACAACTTCTACCTCTACCTCATCCTCATCACCTGGATTCTCGCCATCAGGACTCTCCGTGCTTACTGTTGCTACGTTCAGGATTGATCCGTTATCAATGTCTGATTGGGTCACAGTGTAAGTATAGTCAAAGCTTGCTGTTGCATTCGGTGCCAAAGTCTCTACTGTCTCTGTCACACTTAGCATCGCATCTGCTATCACTACATTGCTCAAAGTTGTGTTGCCTGTATTCGTTACCGTCAAGGTGTACACTACTTCTTCACCTGCTGCACTTACTACTGACTTATCAGCTGTCTTTTCTAGTGTGATACCGCTTTCTTGATCTACATCAACTTCTACCTCATCCTCATCACCTGGATTCTCACCATCAGGACTCTCCGTGCTTACTGTTGCTACGTTCAGGATTGAACCGTTATCAATGTCTGATTGGGTCACAGTGTAAGTATAGTCAAAGCTTGCTGTTGCATTCGGTGCCAAAGTCTCTACTGTCTCTGTCACGCCTAGCATCGCATCTGCTATCACTACATTGCTCAAAGTTGTGTTGCCTGTATTCGTTACCGTCAAGGTGTACACTACTTCTTCACCTGCTGCACTGACTACTGACTTATCAGCCACTTTCTCTATCGTGATTCCGCTCTCTTGATCTACATCAACTTCTACCTCATCCTCATCACCTGGATTCTCCCCGTCTGGACTCTCCGTGCTTACTGTTGCTACATTCAGGATTGAACCGTTGTCAATATCTGATTGGGTCACAGTGTAAGTATAGTCAAAGCTTGCTGTTGCATTTGGTGCCAAAGTCTCTACTGTCTCTGTCACACCTAGCATCGCATCTGCTATCACCACATTGCTCAAAGTTGTGTTGCCTGTATTCGTTACCGTCAAGGTGTACACTACTTCTTCACCTGCTGCACTAACTACTGACTTATCAGCTGTCTTTTCTAATGTGATCCCGCTTTCTTGATCTACATCAACTTCTACCTCATCCTCATCACCTGGATTCTCGCCATCAGGACTCTCCGTGCTTACTGTTGCTACGTTCAGGATTGATCCGTTGTCAATATCTGATTGGGTCACAGTGTAAGTATAGTCAAAGCTTGCTGTTGCATTCGGTGCCAAAGTCTCTACTGTCTCTGTCGCGCCTAGCATCGCATCTGCTATCACTACATTGATCAAAGTTGTGTTGCCTGTATTCGTTACCGTCAAGGTGTACACTATTTCTTCACCTGCTGCACTTACTACTGACTTATCAGCCACTTTCTCTATCGTGATTCCGCTCTCTTGATCTACATCAACTTCTACCTCATCCTCATCACCTGGATTCTCCCCGTCTGGGCTCTCTGTGCTTACTGTTGCTACATTCAGGATTGATCCGTTGTCAATATCTGATTGGGTCACAGTGTAAGTATAGTCAAAGCTTGCTGTTGCATTTGGTGCCAAAGTCTCTACTGTCTCTGTCACACCTAGCATCGCATCTGCTATCACTACATTGCTCAAAGTTGTGTTGCCTGTATTCGTTACCGTCAAGGTGTACACTACTTCTTCACCTGCTGCACTAACTACTGACTTATCAGCTGTCTTTTCTATCGTGATTCCGCTTTCTTGATCTATCTCTGTTTCTATCTCGTCTTCATCACCTGGATTCTCACCGTCAGGGCTTTCAGTGCTTACCAAAGCTTTGTTCAATACAGAGCCTGCATCTACATCCGCTTGCGTTACTGTATAGTCTGTATCTATTGACGCCTCTGCTCCTGGGGCTAATGT
>NZ_JAKZGP010000049.1 GCF_022549775.1 Belliella filtrata
TTTGCCGCCAGCTTCCTTCAGATTCCACTTCGCAATGGACACCCTTGCTCTTGGCTAGTGGTTGGCGATTACAAACCCCCACAGTGGACTTTCACCACCTAGTTAGTTACCATGCACGGCACACAATAAAAAGTCAGCCACCTTATGATGACTGACCCTTTTTTACTTGAAAGCTTCCAAAAACTCTTGCTCTGCCCTGAACTTTTTGAAAATCAAATCATTCAAAGCACGCTCTCGGAGATACTCACTTCGTTCCACAGCTTTCTTAAGATTTTCGTACAATCTTGACCTGTCGTTTGAAACAGCTGCAACCATAGCCAAACCATAGAATCCATAACCGTAGTTTCGATCTACTTGGACAGATTCCTCAAAGGACTCTGAAGCATTCTGATAGTCCTCTGCTAGAAAATAGGCTAACCCTTTATTAAATAAGTTGTGCTGGTTTTCAGGTGCTCTATTTAAGCGAATAGTGGCGAGTTTATAATCTCCATTAATGATATCTATAGCACCTCTCAAACCTTCATTGAACCTCAAGAAATCATTCGTTTCATCTCTTTCAAGTGAAGATGCTTCTGAAATTGCTACATAAGCTTCAAAATAATCTCCACGCAGCAAAAAGGCCTGACCAAGATTATGGAAAGCGTAGGACGTTGCATTCATTCGATTGGCTTGTCTGAAATGCGACATGGCCTTTGTGATCAATTGATTCTTCTCCTTATGATTCAATTCTCTTTGCGCCAAATTGAGATAAACTACCCCCAAATTGTTTTGAGCCAATTCAGAATCATGAATTTCAACAAGTTTTGAATAAATCCTCTCTTTCTCGCTTAGCCTTGAAGCCAATTCACCGGCATAAATCAATTGCTCTTTGGTCAATGTATTGATAGATTTCCCATCTTGTAATAATCGATGAACATTTGCAGCTACCTCAGGATCTGAAAAACCAGTATTCTCATAGGTCACTTCAATTTTCGCCACCCTCAACTTTGGAAAAAGATCTCTAGAAACTTTTGCGTAGCTCGAAAGTCTTTGTAATTCTCGAAGCTGGGTATCAAATGCTTTATCACTCAGGATAACATTATAGATCTCTTCTTTTTGAGTAGAGGTAATGCCTTCATAATCACCCAAGAGGACCCTGAGATCAAACCAGTCTTGATTTCTATGACTTGAAGTAACTTGGACATTTGGGTTATTGACCAAGGTTCTTACACGCTGTCTGGCTGATTCACCTCTTTGTTGAGCTAGACTAGGCTTGTTCAATTCCTGACTTTCGAATGAATGAATACCCACCACATTAATTTTTTTCAATACTTTCCCAGACGCTATCAGGCTCACTATTGGTTCTCCATCTTCACCTATCAAGCTCCCTGCGTCCAACATACTGCTCCCTTGTCCAAACTTGACAGTGTGAACTTTGATGATCTCTCTTTGTAGATCCGAAAAATCAGATTTCATATATACACCAATAGGTGGAATTGGCTCATCAGGTGTAACTTGACCTACTCTTGCCAATAAAGGTGTAGTATAAAGCCCATCAGCAACTTTCTTAGAAGTAACATTTCTGGCATCTCCCTTTTGCATAACCAAACCCTTGACGATCAACTCACCCGATTCCATTCCAGGTAAATATGGAAAAACGAAATCTGCGTCAATTTTTGCTTGATTGACTACTTTCGTGTAAGTTCCATCAAAAGCCACTATCTCCGCTAACCTCAAAGCACCTTCACCATAGCTATACTCTGGATATAGCAAAATTTTCACATCACTTTTAAGATATTGCAAAGGTATCGCACCTTCCAACTTGAACCTTACCGAATCCCTGTGCATGGTCAAGGCCTGAGGTTTTGCGACAATTCCATCCAGAAGGTTATCAAATTTGCTTAACTTTGGGCTGCAATTTGACAGTAAGACAGCAATTAGCAATGCTTTAGAAATATTTCTTATTAATCTAAACATATTGGCATTAAAATAGATTACTCCAATTATTGTTATAACTTTATTATATTGATTTTAAATCACTCTAACTCAAATACATCATGAATAAACTAAAGCTCTTTTTTGAGGATCGTGCCTTCGGTGTTTGTTCCAGACTTGGAGAGAAGCTAAACTTCCCTATCGATAGCATTCGCCTCTTCTTCATCTATAGCTCATTCATCACGCTAGGCTCTCCAGTGATCATGTATATCATTATGGCCATGACCATGAAAATCCGTAAATATTTTAGAAAAATGAATAACCCTGTACTTTTTGATTAAAGTTGAGTGTAAGTCTTTTTTCTTTTGATATAGTAGAGCCAAAGAATTGAGGTCTTTTTATCAGTCGATACAGCGGGCAACTTTAATGCCACATCTTTGTTTAAACTTTTATTTTTGATCTTAAAGAAACCTAGGTGAGATCCAAGGACAGAGATTGCATCTTTTGCTTTTCCTTGAAATAAAAAAACTGTGGAAGCAATCAAGTCCAAAACAACCCTTATCAGGTAAACGAATAAGAAATTCACCGTAGTTTTGTTTTTGTATAATGTCAAAAGTGAATTTCTGAAATTTAAGTAAGTTTTTTTGGGGCTAGACCGGGATAAGGTACCTCCTCCTAAATGCTTTACTTCTACCTTACCTAAATAATAAATCTCTTTTTTCAAACTCCTCAATCTCCAGCACAAATCAATCTCTTCCATGTGGGCAAAAAATCTATCATCAAAACCTCCTACTAAATGATAGTCTATGGCTTTTATTGCCATACAAGCTCCCGAAGACCAATCCACTAGCGAAACATCATCGTATTGCCCTGAATCTCTTTCAATAGTATTGAAGATTCTTCCTCTACAATATGGATATCCTAAACTATCTATAAATCCTCCACCCGCGCCAGCATAATCAAAATACCCCGATTGTAAAGCTGAGGTGATTTTAGGCTGAACACTACTCCCTAATGGCTTAGACTTCAAGAATTCAACCAAGTCTACATCCCAACTGGAGGTGACTTCCACATCCGAATTCAACAAAATGTAAAATTCATATTGCCCCTCGACCAACTTTAGTGCTTCATTGTACCCTCCTGCAAAACCAGTATTGGAAGGCATCGAAAGGATTTGAACGCTTGGGAAATTCAACTCTAAAAATGCTACAGATCCATCTGAGCTTGCATTATCAGCTACAATTATGGGATATGAAGAGTGTAATAAAACAGAAGGAAGAAACCTTTTCAGCATTTCTTCCCCGTTAAAATTCAATATGACTATGGCAGCCTCCTGCATCAAAACATACTGCCTAAATCCATCCCTGGGATATTGGGCAACATTCCGTCAGTTGCTGCTTTCATCTCATCTTTGATTTTGAATTCAATGGCTTCCAATGCTTTGTTGGTAGCCGCTACGGTAAGGTCAGCCAACATCTCTTTATCATTAGGGTTGACCAAGGATTCGTCCATTTCTATGCTGAGAACCTTCCTGTGACCATTCACTGTCACACGCACCATTCCAGCTCCAGCTTCACCTGAAGCTGTCAAATGCACCAGCCTAGCTTGCGTCTCTTTGATCTTGCCCTGCGCTTCCTTCACCTTATTCATGATATTCATGAAATCAAACATATCTAATTCTTTTATAGGATGTACTTATTGTGTACAAATATAAGATTTTTCTAATTCTGCCAACAAGTAGGCAAAACCAAATAAAATTTACCTAAATAAATTTCATAAATATAAAATTTTAATTTTAAAAAAATATCAATAATTTAATCTTAAAAACCAAACTTTTACCACATAATATCAGTATATTAATGGTATTGAAACAATTAAATCATTGAAGTACCCATGAAAACCATTGAAAAAATCGAGAAAGAAGAAATCAAAAATCTGTCCTTCAAGAAGGGGGAGGTTCTAACCAGTGCGGAAGATATCAAAAAAAGGTGGAGTGATCTTTATAGAGCTCAGGCATTGGGTAATTTACTACAAAACAAAGTACAAATCACATTCGAAACAACAGACGAAAAAACTTACAAAGTAGACACCACAATCTGGGCTGTAGGGCAAGACTTCGTATCTCTGAAAGGTGGTATTCACATCCCCGTCTCTGCAATCCATGAAGTGAATTAAAAGAAAAATCGAAAGCCTGATAGCTAAGAAAGTTTAATATTCAAAATAACACGTGGGCTCAGCGAAACTTTTAACACAACATAGTGTACTATAAAACTACAAATCCACTCATTGTCTTGTAAAACAAGGCTATTAAACAACAATTAAAGAAGCCTGACATTTCAAATTTGTCAGGCTTCTTTAGCTTATGATTTCACCGCTTGAATTGCTTCTTCTATTGATAAAGTAGTCTGCTCACCAGTCTTAAGGTCTTTTAAACTCACCTTATTACTATTGATCTCCTCAGACCCAAGTACAATCACATAAGGTATCTGCTTTTTATCTGCGTAGGTGAATTGTTTTTTAATCTTTGCAAGATCTGGGTAGAGCTCAGATTCAACACCAGAATTTCTCAAAGCTGCCAATACTCGCAAACCGTAACTTACTCCTTCTTCATCAAAATAGGTAACCAAAACCTTTGTTCCTTCTAGCTGATCCTTTGGGAAAAGGTCAAGTTCTTCTAGTACATCATAGATTCTGTCCACACCAAAAGAAAACCCAACACCTGAAACGCCTTCCAAACCAAAAACACCCGTCAAGTTATCATACCTACCACCTCCACTTACAGAACCGATAGACACCTTGTTAACCTTAACTTCAAAAATGGCACCTGTGTAATAAGATAGACCTCTGGCCAAAACCACATCAAAATCCACATAAGTTTCATCCGAACCATAGCTCGCCAACAAATCAAGCACACTTTGCAACTCCTCTATCCCTTTGATTCCAACCTCAGAGGAACTCAAAAAATCCTTAAGGAAGGACAATTTCTCTTGATTACTTCCTTTTAAATCTATAATCGGTTGAAGCTTTTCGATATCCTTTGGGTCAAAACCCCTACTAACCAATTCCTCTTGAACTTTTCCCCATCCAATTTTATCTAATTTATCTATGGCTACACATAATTCTGATTCCCTTCCTGGTACACCGATTACTTCCGCAAGTCCTGCAAGAACCTTTCTATTGTTCAGTTTGATGCTATAATCCTTCAGTCCCAATTTGGAAAAAACTCTCTTGATCATCAGCAAAATCTCCAACTCACAAACCAAACTATCTGTACCAACTACATCTGCATCACATTGATAAAACTCTCTGTACCTTCCTCGCTGTGGCCTATCAGCCCTCCAAACAGGCTGAATCTGATATCTCTTAAAAGGATAAGTCACCTCATTCCTATTCATCACTACATACCTTGCGAAGGGAACAGTAAGATCATAACGCAATCCTTTCTCTGACACTTTTGATAAAGTAGCAACTGCACCTGACTCAAGGTCTTGAGGACTTACATCTTTTAGATAATCCCCACTATTTAGTATTTTGAAAAGCAATTGATCTCCTTCATCCCCATATTTACCTGTCAAAGTGCTTAAATTCTCCATCGCTGGTGTCTCCAGCTGCTGAAAGCCAAACAATTTGAAAGTATCTTTGATTATATCAAAAATGTAGTTTCTTCGAGCCATTTGTAATGGACCAAAATCACGTGTACCTTTTGGAAGACTTGGTTTTTTAATTGCCATGAATAGGATATTTTTTTTGACAAAGTTAACAGAAGCTAACAAACAATTAAAAATATTACCACTAAAACAGGGGCAATTCAGAATTTTATATTAATTTTGCGCTTCATTTGAGATCATATAAACAGATAATACGATGGCTGTTACTACATTAAAAAGAAAATTAAGAAGAAAAAGACAAGCTCAGAATACAAGAGTTATCAAAATCAAACAATTGAGTGCCAAGCCGGTAATCAAAAATGTTGATGTAGAAGAATTGAAGAAAAACTTCTAAGCATGAGACTTGAAAATTTTCTAAAGAAATAAAAAAGGTAGCGATCACATCGTTACCTTTTTTATTATTCTCCAATCCTCAAAACCCTGAAGCTTTGATAAGTTTGCAGTGAACTGGATTCTTTTACAACACACCTCTTTTACCAAGCTCAATCACTTTGAGATTTTTCAACTTTCCAGCCTCTATATCAAAAGTCAACATTGTCCTCATCACATGAAACCCATGTCTACCTATAGCTCCAGGATTCATGTAGATACAATTGGTGGTCGCATCATACATAACTTTACAAATATGAGAGTGTCCACAGACAAAAAGTTGACTTTTATGATCTGTAATTTTCTTCTTTACACCTTTAGCATACCTTGGTGGCTTCCCTCCTATGTGCAGCATCCCGACCTTCAGCCCTTCAAGCTCAAACCAGAGCTCATCTGGATAAGTTGACCTTGCAAGCTCATCATCTATATTACCTGTCACGATCCTGTGAACTTTGTCTTGAGGCAAGACATTCAAGATTGTCAAATCTCCAATGTCTCCCGCATGCCATATTTCGTCTACATTTCTCAGATGCTCCACTATAGCTTCATCCATATAGCTATGCGAATCCGATATCAATCCTATTCTTTTCAAATGTGTATTTTTTAGATTTTCAAAAATACTAATTTCCTTAAGTAGACCGAATGAAATGATAAAGCAATCCAAACACTTCATGTTTGAAATCCATAATTTTGGAAAAAGCATGCAATAATGATCAAAATAAAGGCTAAACATCCTGATTCAGTTTTGGAATTGCCCGATTACTTTCTATTTTTACGCACGAAAATTTTGACAAAGAAATGAGAGTTATACAATTCAGAGAAGCATTAAGAGAAGCCATGTCAGAAGAAATGAGACGCGACAAAAACGTGTTTCTCATGGGAGAAGAAGTGGCAGAATATAACGGAGCATACAAAGTATCTCAAGGCATGTTGGACGAATTTGGACCTGAAAGAGTCTATGACACACCGATAGCTGAATTAGGTTTCTCCGGCTTGGGAGTTGGAGCTGCTATGAACGGCTTGAGGCCAATCATCGAGTTCATGACCTTCAACTTTTCTCTTGTTGCAATTGACCAAATCATCAACTCTGCGGCTAAAATGTACGCTATGTCAGGCGGCGCGTACAATGTACCAATTGTATTTAGAGGTGCAACAGGAAATGCAGGTCAATTAGGTGCTACACACTCTTCAAATTTCGAAAACTGGTTTGCAAATACTCCAGGTCTAAAAGTGGTAGTCCCATCTAACCCTTTCGATGCAAAAGGTCTTTTGAAAGCCTCTATCAGAGACAATGATCCTGTGATCTTCATGGAATCTGAACTGATGTACGGTGATAAAGGAGAAGTCCCTGAGGGAGAATACCTTCTTCCGATAGGTGTGGCTGATATCAAGCGAAAAGGTAAAGATGTTACCATCGTTTCTTTTGGTAAAATGATGAAAGTAGCACTAGAATCTGCTGAAGAACTGGCTAAAGACGGTATTGAAGCTGAAGTGATAGATTTAAGGACAGTGAGACCTATAGACTATGCCACTGTGGTAGAATCTGTGAAGAAAACCAACAGATGTGTAGTCATAGAAGAAGCTAACCCTATTGCTGCAATTTCTTCTGAAATAACTTACCACTTACAAAGAAATGCATTTGACTACTTGGATGCACCTGTGATTAGGGTCAATTCTATGGATATCCCTTTGAGTTATGCCCCTACTTATATCGATGCAACCTTACCAAATGTAGCTAGAACTTTGGAAGCTGTAAAGCAAGTAATGTACAAGAAGTAATACAACTATTTACAAAACATAAAAAAGGCCGACCCGATCACATTGATTGGGTTGGCTTTTTTTATTCAAATTATTAAACCCTTTTATTGCCAATTTCTACAAACACCTCTTAGAAAATGAAAAATCTTAAATCAACTTTTAAAATAAACTGTCCTATTCAAATTAAAAGTTACTCACCCCCCTTTACTATTGACGTTTTTTTGAGCAATCTAGTACCGCATAAAAATGAAAAGAGGCTATCAGAATTATCCTGACAGCCTCTTTAAAATCAAGCTTTTGTACCTTAATTATTATTCATCATTGCGCCTGCGGCCCCTTCACCACCTTCTTTCATATCATCATTGGTCACGCCTCTTTTTTTCCTTCTACCACCATCTACACTAAGCTTACCTATTCTATAAGAGAAGTTGATTTTGAAGTTCATGTTTCTCATACCTACTACACTTTGTTGTACGATAGTAGGAGTTACCAATTCATTGTTGATTCTAAACTCAGGGGTAAAGAAGTTATCCGCTCCAATGCCTATAGTTCCTCTTTTTTCATTGAATTGCTTATTGATACTCATGCCATACATTCCAAAGCCTCCTGCTGAACCTTGCAGCTGGACTTGTCTTCCTCTCACAAAAGTAAAGGCTTGAATCTGCCAATCTTTAGGAAGGGTATAGTTACCAAATAGCCTTCCACTCACCACAAATCCTTCATTGGATGCGGCAAACATTGGATTTTCAAGACCATTGGTAAGCATGGAGTAATAAGTATCTATACTTCCGTTCAAAGAAAATTTTCCAGAAACACTGATATTGGTAAAAACACTCATCCCTACCGCTCTCTCTCGGCCAATGTTCTCAAAAGTCGTAAAGATCACATCATCTTCACTTACATTTCTCACTGGCTGAATAGATCCAGTTGTATTTCTAAAGTATGAGGAGAAATTCAATGAGCTTCCACCGATATAAGTACTATATCCCAACTCAAAATTATCAGTCAATTCAGGTTCAAGCAATGGATTACCTTGGGACTGCTGCTGAGGGTTAGCTTGGTTCAAGTTTGGATTCAAAAACTGCAAAGAAGGTCTCTGGATTCTTCTGTTGTATGCTGCTTTGACCATATTACCATTGGTAAGTTTTTTTCCGAAATTGAAACTAGGAACGAAAACTCCATAAGATGGGATATCAGCTGGCAAGTTAGAATCTCTAAAATCTGCATCAATTACTGTGTACTCATATCTCAATCCACCTTTCACTGTATAATCATTCCCAAGCCCAAGTGTATAAGATGCATATGCTGCAGTTACATTTTGATCGTAAGTGAATTCATTTGAAAATGTAGCATCATCCACCCTCACAAATGGTCCATCCGAACCGTCTGCTGTAAAGTATGCGAAATCAGAAGTAACCTTTCTTAAGATATTTTTCGCCCCATATTCTAAGATCTGGTTTTTGCTATTTCCAATCGGGGACACATAATCAAGCTGAATAGTATATTCCTCATTGACCCCCAGGTTTTCATTTTTCACTCTACTAATGATCTCTGTAAAAGTACCATTGTAGAGACTATTGATGAAATCGTTCGTATTGTTGTTTCTACTATACAAACCCGAAACACTAAATTCCTTTTGAGGCTTGTCAAATGTTCTTGTATAATTGAAATTCAAATCGATAGTATTGGAAAGGTTATCTGTATTGACATCTCTCAAAAGCGCAGATATCAATTCTTCTTCCTGAAAAGTTTCTGTCAAAAGTCCATCCTGCTTGTTTCTCATGTTTCTCAATCCAATACTTGCAGAAGCTGTAAGGAAGTCCTTCTTGGACATTTCATAATCCCAACCTAAATTATACCTTCCAAAAAGCATGTTGTTTCGCGTATCTGCTTGCTGCTGAATCAGCGAAGAGCTACCATCTGGATTGATCAAGGTTTGTGTATTTTCGAAAGAGCCCAAAATATTATATCCAGCTCTACCAAAGCCTCCAAGCGTCCAACCCATTTTCCCTCTTTTGAGACTAGCATTTAGTCCTAAGTTAGATCCTCTAAGTCCCGCACTTGAATTTACGTTCAAAGACGCTCCTTGTAGGTTGTTCTTTTTAGTGATAATGTTCAAAACCCCACCTGTACCTTCTGCATCATATTTTGCTGAAGGAGAAGTAATCACTTCTACAGATTTGATCTCTTCAGCGGGGATTTGTTTTAAGGCGTCTGAAATATTACTTGCAACAATAGCTGATTGTTTTCCATCTATGAGTACCAAGATATTTGAACTTCCTCTCATGGATACATTACCATCCAAATCTACAGAAAGCATTGGAACTCTTCTTAGCACATCACTTGCATCTCCTCCCGCAGTAGTAAGATCATTTTCTGCATTATAGATCGTCCTATCCACTTTCTCTTCTATCAATTGACGCTGACCTTGCACTGTAACTTCTTCAAGTCCCATGGCTTCTTGCTCTAGCTTGATTTCTCCCAATTTCACATTAGAATTGGTCGCACTGATAGAGATCACTGAAGAAGTGTATGCTTCAAAGCCCATAAAACTCACTTGAAGTACATACTCCCCATCTTTGAAGCCTGTGATCACAAACTCTCCATCCATATCTGCAACAGCCCCAGCCACATTTTGCATCGTCGCTGCATTCATCAATGCCGCAGCTGCGTATGGTACAGTCTCTGATGTCGAACCGTCAATGACTTTACCTGTAATCTTGTAGACTGGCTTATCTTGAGCATTTGCCTGTTGAAAAATCATTGCCCAAAGCACAAGTGTGAGGGACAATAGTTGGTATTTTGTTTTCATTATTATGATAAATTTACTTTCGTTGATTCGCTCTTGACATTTTCTCAAAATGGTCCAAATCTTTGAGGAGTTCAAAACCCTACTTTGATCAGACACAATTCGTCAACAAAGAAACTTTGTTCAATTATCAAAAAAAAATAGAATAGACTGAATGGAAGTATTCATCGACAAAGTCCGTGAATTTAGGGATGAAAGATTATGGCCAAAACCAAAACACAATTAATCCACCGATTCTAATGATTCATCGGTAAAATCCCCTGTTTCGCAGATAATAATTGTTTAAATACAAAATTTTATTTTTGTTTACCCTGCCAAACAAGCTCAACATGAAAATCCAAACCGATTACAAACAAAATCTATCTATACTAACCCACGTTTTGGGCTGGGCATTATTTGGTTTGGTGATATTCATCCTATCCCCTTTGTCAGCGGGAGTAGAAAGACCGATAGCATTCTGGATCAAGCAAAGTTTGAATTTCTCCTTGTTGATATTGATCTTCTATACCAATTACTTTTACCTAATCCCTAAGGTTCTTTTCAAAAATAAAATACCATTATTTCTTTTTGTCAACCTTATCGCTGGAATGGGATGCATCCTCTTGCTCATCGCATTTGATGACTGGACAAACATGCAAGAGCTAATGCACAAAGCCTATAGACCAGACATTCCTTACAAACCAAAACCTCGAAACTACTACTGGGACATTTCACAACTCTTGGTATTCTTCATGGTGATAGGTATCAGCACAAGTGTGGCTGCTGTACAAAAATGGCAAATTGACGAAGCTTTGAGACTTGAGCAAAACAGGCAACAGATTGATTCCGAGCTTAATTACCTAAAAGCACAGATCAATCCACATTTTTTCTTTAACACGCTAAACAATATCTACTCGCTCACTAACATAGACATAGAGAAATCTAAATCTGCTTTGCTAAAACTTAGTAGAATGATGAGGTATGTGCTTTATGAGACAGAAAAAAGCAATACGCTACTTTCAAAAGAAATAGACTTTGTGATGGATTTCGTAGAACTGATGAAAATCAGACTATCCTCAAAGGTAAATCTCACCATTTCTATTCCAGAAAAATATCAAGATGCACCAGTAGCCCCAATGCTGCTCCTTCCGTACATAGAGAATTGCTTCAAGCACGGCATCAGCTCTCAACAAGTGAGCAACATCTACATAGGGATCGAAATATCAAACCATACCCTTATACTTGAGACTAAAAACTCCATATTCCATTCCAAAGACCGAACTCCAGAGGGAAAAGATAGTGGAATTGGACTTCAAAATACTAAAAGAAGGCTAGATTTGCTTTATGACAAAAAGTATGTTTTGCAGATTGATAGTGAGAATGAAGAAAAAACATACCATGTTTTACTCAAAATAGACCTTCAATGAAGTTAAAATGTGTAGCCATAGATGATGAACCTCTAGCACTTGAATTAGTAGCTAAATTCATTAGCCAAACAGCTTTTTTGGAACTTGTATCCACCTTCGAAAATGCTATCGAAGCATTAAGTTTTCTCAATCAAGAAGAGGTTCATTTGGTATTCCTTGACATCCAAATGCCTGACTTATCTGGAATGGAGCTCGCTAGAATCCTGGATGGCAAGCAAGGAAAATTCAAACCTAGGATAATTTTCACCACAGCTTACAATCATTTTGCGATTGAAGGCTACAAAGTAGAGGCTTTGGATTATCTTCTAAAACCATTCAGTTATGAAGAATTTTTCAAATCTGCCACAAAGGCATTTCAATTTTTTGAAGAGAAAGAAAACCATCTCTCAGCTAATATTGCTTCTCCAAGTGAATACATTTTTCTAAAAGTAGAGTACCAGCTCATCAAAATACTACTGAAGGACATTCAAGTAATCGAAGCCTATAAAGATTATGTAAAAGTTCATTTACAAGGCAAAACAAGCCCCATTCTGTCTTTAACAAGTCTCAAAAACATGGAAGAAATGCTCCCAAACGATAGATTTATGAGGGTGCACAGGTCTTTTATTATTGGTCTAGACCATATTGATGCTGTAGTTCGCAATACTGTTCATATAGGCGATACAGTGATCACTGTCAGTGAAAACTATAAGGAAAGCTTTATGGACTTTTTGAATAAATGGATAGCATAAGCTTTAGAAATTTTTTAGAAAAATTAAGAATTCTCATAAATAACATTTTGAAACATTTCAAAAAATACGCAGTTTAAGTACTGTGGTTTGATTTTTGCAACACATGTGACAAACCTTTTTAGAAATTTAAGAAGCATGACTGAAGAACAAAAATCCTTTATGAAAATGGCTATTGAGTTATCTCAAATGGGAATGGATTCAGGTATTGGAGGCCCTTTTGGTTGTGTAATAGTCAAAGACGGGAAGGTAATCGGCAAAGGCTCCAATGCGGTAGCTTCTACCAATGATCCAACAGCCCATGCAGAAGTAGTAGCTATTCGAGATGCTTGTAAAAACCTCAATAGCTTTCAGCTTGAAGGTTGCGAACTGTACACTTCTTGCGAGCCATGTCCAATGTGTTTAGGAGCCATTTACTGGGCAAGACCAAGTAAAGTATATTATGCCAACACCAAAACTGATGCCGCAAAGGCTGGGTTTGACGATCAATTTATCTATGAAGAGCTTGAATTACCTCACAGTGAAAGAAAAATACCTTTCAATCAATTTATGAGACAAGAAGCCATAGATGTTTTTGACAACTGGATAAATAAAGAGAATAAAACTGTATATTAATTTAAACAACTCAAATTATGAAAAAGCTAATGATTGCACTAATGGGAGCTGGAGTCCTATTTGCTTGTAAACAAGAGAAATCAATTGAAGAAAGGTTCATCTATGAAGATGACAAAATCACTGACATAGAAACTGGCGATCAATACCTCCTTGAGGAAAGTGAAAGTGAATTTGTACTTGTTCACGATGACGGCAGCAAAGAAACAATCGCCATCGAAGAAGCTCCATTTTTCGGAACTACCTTATCAGAGGATTATGTGTCTGACTGGAAAAGAAGTATTAAAGAAAGAGAAGAAGTTCTACTTCAAGAGAAAAAAGAACAACTCAAAAAAGCAAGAAAAGAAAGGTATGCCGATCTTTCAGATGATGAGTTGATGAAAAAATTCCAAAAATCGCACAAAGAAAATGTCGACATGGCTATTCAAATGGACATGGTCGCAGAGTTGGTAGATAGAAATGTAGTAAGTGATGATGATGCCAGTGATCTTCTTGAGATAGAGCCAGAATTGGTGAACTTGGACATTGAATTAGAATCACCAGAAATTCAATAATTTATCAACTTGATTATTCATAAATCTAGTTGAATGCTAACTCCCAAAATTTAATTTGGACGCTATCAATACCAAAAATGCCTTAAGAAGTTTGATTATTCATTGACTTGATGAGTCAAACGATTTAGGGCATTTTATTTTTGACTCCCGTATGAATAAGAAAATCTCTTTTCACAATTAAAAAATTAAATCAAATTTGGTCTTTGAGAAGGATAAAAAGAAAAAAGGTAGGTAATTTTACTATTCCACAAAATCAAACCTATGATAGAAACCTTAGAATCCTTCGCTAAAGAAATAGGCCCCGTATGGTCTGCCCTTATAGCGACTACTTTTACTTGGCTTGTCACAGCACTCGGGGCTTCATTAGTTTTCTTTTTCAAAGAAGTCAAAAGATCTGTATTTGATACATTATTGGGATTCACTGGAGGCGTGATGATTGCGGCAAGTTTTTGGTCACTTTTGGCACCAAGCATCAAGCATTCAGAAGAGCTTTTCCCATACCCTTCATGGGTGCCAGCTGCGGTTGGCTTCTTGACTGGAGGACTTTTTATCTTTGGACTGGACAAGTTAATGCCACATTTGCATATCAATTTCGACAATAGCGAATCAGAGGGCATGAAGACCAAATGGCATAAATCGACCCTACTCCTTCTAGCAATTACTTTACACAATATTCCAGAAGGACTTGCTGTAGGCATTCTTTTTGGTGCTGCCTCTATGGGTTTTGAAGGGGCTAGTATTACTGCTGCTATCGCTTTAGCGATAGGTATTGCCATACAAAATTTTCCTGAAGGTATGGCTGTATCAATGCCCTTAAGAAGGAATGGAGTAAGCCGAAGAAGGAGTTTTTGGTTTGGTCAACTCTCTGCGATTGTAGAGCCAGTGGCAGGAGTAGTTGGTGCTATCGCCGTAATATACATGCAAGACATTCTGCCATACGCTTTATCATTTGCAGCTGGTGCTATGATCTTTGTGGTCGTAGAAGAAGTGATTCCCGAAACCCAAAGAGATAAATATACAGACCTTGCAGTATTAGGATTTATGGCTGGATTTACTATCATGATGATATTGGACGTAGCTTTAGGATAAATCAAATTCTTAAATATACTGCTTAAAACAGAAAGTTAACTTAAAGACCAAAACCTGATTTAAGTACTTATATTTACTCCTTAATTATCACCCTCAATAATCACTTAAATGGACGAGTTGATCGTATTTGGCATTCTGGTGTTTGCCTTGGTATTTTTCATATGGGGTAAATTCCGCTATGATGTAGTTGCTATAACGTGTTTGTTAGCGTTGGTACTGTTCGGAATCACCCCGCCTGACGAAGCTTTTGTAGGCTTTGCTCATCCTGCAGTAGTCACTGTTGCCGTGATCTTGATCGTAAGCGCAGGGCTTCAAAGCTCGGGACTCATCGATATGATTGGGAACTGGGTGATGAGAATTGGAAAAAACACTTTGCTCCAAGTCGCTGCATTGAGTACCATTGTCGCCTTTGCTTCTGCATTTATGAACAATATAGGTGCCCTTGCAGTGATGATGCCTGTAGCTCTCCACCTAGCAAAGAAAAGCGGCAACTCCCCTTCTTCACTCCTGATGCCTATTGCTTTTGCTTCACTTCTAGGTGGAATGATCACCTTGATAGGCACCCCTCCCAATATCATCATATCTAGTTATCGTAGCAATGAAATGGGCGACGCATTTCGCATGTTTGATTTTGCCCCAGTGGGTATTGGCGTCACGATCATTGGGCTTGTTTTCATCATCCTACTAGGTTGGAGATGGATTCCAAAAAGAATAAATGGTAGCACAAAAGGCGACAATTATTTTGATATTGATGAATACATCACTGAGATCATCATTGAGGAAGATAGTAAGTTAGCGGGAAACCCCCTCATGCATATTCATAAAATCAGTGATGCTGAAATTCAAGTGCTCAATGTGATTCGAAGTAGCTATTTGATACATGCTCCTGACATGAATATGGTAATTAGGAAAGGTGACATTATCACAATATCTAGTGACGGAGAAGATCTGAAAGAATTTCTGGAAAAAAGCAATAGCAAACTAGTACCCAATCAAGAAACGGAAGAAAAGGCCATAGGAAGTAGCGAAATATCCATTGTAGAAGCTGTAATCATGGCCGAAGCTCCTATCACTAACCAAACAGCTAGTAGCTTAAGTATGAGAAATAGGTTTGGTGTCAACTTATTAGCAATCTCAAGACAAGATAAAAAGATTAAAAAGCGACTTGACAAGATAAAGTTCAAAGTAGGTGATGTCCTTTTGATTCAAGGGAACACAGAAAAGATCAATGACAGCCTACAAGCTATGGGATGCTTACCATTGGCTGACAGGGGCTTCGAGTTAGGCAAACCAAAAAGAGTAATCATAGCACTATCTATTTTTATCACGTCTATTGCCTTGGTGATCACCGATATTATCCCAGTCCAGATCAGCTTTACATTAGCAGCCTTAGCGATGGTTTTGACCAATACACTAAGCATCAAAGATATCTATCAAAAAATAGATTGGCCCGTTATTGTGCTTCTCGGAGCCATGCTCCCCTTAGGAACTGCTCTGGAAGAAACTGGTGGCGCCAACACAATCGCAAGTCAATTGGTGAAAATCGGAGCAGACTTCCCTCCTGCTGCTACCCTAACACTATTCTTTGTCACTACCATGCTTCTTTCTAATGTGATTAACAATGCAGCCTGCGCAGTGTTGATGGCTCCTATAGCCCTGAGGATTGCAGAAGGTATGGATGTATCATCAGATCCTTTTCTTATGGCTATTGCCATAGCGGCATCAGCTGCATTCTTGACACCTATCGGGCATCAGTCCAATACACTTGTGATGGGACCAGGCGGCTATGCTTTCAAAGATTATTTAAGAATGGGAGTTCCCATTTCAATTTTGATCACATTGGGAGCAATCCCCCTGATTTTATTCTTCTGGCCTTTATAAAAACTCTCAATCTAGGCTATTTTCAGAGTTTTTAAAGTAATCCCGCACTTGAAAGCTCTTGAAAAGTTCATAATTTGTTAAAAACCAGAAACATGGTTAAAATTTTAACCATAAAAACGAATAAAAACATAATATCACTAAAAATCGGTTTAAATTTTAACCATAAAAAAAGGAATCTTTGAAAAAGATTCCTTTGTTGGGTTTATTTGCAACTGACTTCAGCCATATTTACTTTGGTAAATTTTAAACTTTGTGAGTTTTTTCGATACCAAAATTTTCTAAACATAACAAAAACATAACAAACAACCATAAAACTTTGAGAAAATTTTTTCAAAGTTTTTTATACTCCAATTTTCCTTTGGTCTTCACCTCTCCCAAAATCAATGATTTTGATAACATCAGTTACCACAAACAAAACTGCTACTTGTATACAAAAATCTCATTTGTGCTTTTTTTAAACTGAAAATATCTTGAAAACATATTATCCGCAGCATACACCAATCCAAAAATCATTTATGGATTTTAAATTATGTAGAGAATTATATTTTACTCAAACAGCTTTTTGAATTTATCTGGAAATATTAACTTTATCAAAAAGCCAATTCCCTATGAAAAATATTCAGGAAGTAATATCTAAAATGGATGAAATAATTGGAGAATGTGAGTCCGAAAGTTCCCGAATAGGCTATTTCGCCATTCTTTATAGACAAGTAACCGTTCGTATAGCACTGGGTATAGCCAAAGGTGAGTTTGAAGACAACCCTAGAATGGAGCATCTAGATATTATATTTGCCAAAAGGTTCATTGATGCCTATGAAGGATATAAATCAGGAAAGTTGATTACGAAGAGTTGGCAGACCGCTTTTGATGCAGCCAAAAGCAAGCACCATATTGTATTACAACATCTTCTGTTAGGAATAAATGCCCATATAAATTTAGATCTTGGGATCGCCGCAGTAGAAACAGTAGGGACAGCCAATTTATCAACGATCAAAAATGATTTTGACAACATCAACGTGGTGCTTGGTGAATTGGTAGACGGTGTAAAAAACAACATTGGAGCATTGTCTCCACTATTTAGACTCCTAATCAGATTTGCAAAAGACAAGGATGAGCTATTGGTAAACTTCAGCATCAGGATAGCCAGAGATGGAGCATGGAAATTTGCCAACGATTATCATTTAGCCATAGACAAAGCCGATTGTATTTCAACTCGGGACCTAATCATTGCTGGATTGGCTGAAGAAATGATTCGCCCAGGCTCTAGGCTAAGCAATATATTGAAGATCATCAGCTTCACCGAATGGAGATCTGTGACAAGTAACATGAAGCAGCTAGACCAAGTGGTAAAAGAAGCTGGGAAATGAAATCATTTTAAAGTTTACAATTCAAACTCAAGTTTCTCCTTCTCTTTCACACCAAATTTCTAAAACCATAATAACAGCAAAGTAACTTAATCATCAACCATTGCTTCTAAGAATCTCCATGGGCGGCTTATTGATAACCTGCCGGCCATTTAGCCAGCCTAAGACAATGGTCAACAAAGTCAGGCTTAAATAGACAACCAATGCTTCCTCATAAGCCCCTCTGAAAGGTAAATTGAAAACAAACTTACTCAACAAGAAAGTAGCCAAGAATGAAAGTAAAATCCCGCTCAATGATGCCAATGAACCTAAAAAGAAATACTCCAAGGTATTGATTTTTCTTACTGTAGCACTATCTGCTCCCAAGGTACGTAAGAGAATACTCTCACGCATTCTTTGATATTTGCTTATGATCAAAGAACTCACCAACACCAATATCCCAGTGGCTATGCTAAAGAATGCCATGAACTGAATCACAAAGCTAATTTTACCTAGAATTTCTTCTAAGGTCTCCACTATAGCGCCAAGATTGACCACAGAAACATTAGGGAATGACCTCACTATATTTGACTGGACCTGAGCAGCCTGCCTATCATTTTTGGTTTTGGTAATTACTACGTGAAACTTAGGAGCACGCTCCAGGACACCTTCGGGAAACAATACTAAGAAGTTTGTAGAAACTTGATTGAACTTCACCTCTCTAAAACTTCCTATGTAAGTCTTGATTGGCCTTCCTTGCACATTGAATATAATCTCATCACCAAGCGAAAGCCCAGTCCTCAAAGCGTAACTTTGATCAAAAGAAACAAATATACTATCACTCGGGCTATCAACTTTTCTCAAAGCCCCTTTCACTAATCTTTCCGAAGAAATCAATGTGTCTCTGTATGTAACTCTAAACTCTCTATTATACAATCCCCTGGATCTCTTGTCTTCATCTGGCAGGGTATCGTTTGCCGCTTTGGTAAGTCCATTGATAGACTCCAGACCAATAGTGACTATGGGTACTTGCTGAAGTACTGGTATTCCTTCAGACTTGACTCTTTGCACTACAGCATCGATTTGATGATCTTGTATATCAAAAAGCAACATGTTGGGTTGATCTTCCTTATCAGCGAACTTCGCCTCTTCAAGCAACTGTCCTTGTACAAAAAACAAAGTACTGATCATGGCTGTCCCCAAGCCAATGGTAGCTATCAAAGAAGTAGTCTGATTGTTTGGTCTATACAAGTTTGCCAAAGATTGCCTGATGGGATAACTCAAACTAATCGGTAAGAATTTCTTGATAGCCCACATGACCAACAAAGCAACAGACCACAATACTCCAAATGAAAATATAACAAAACCCGTAAAACCAAGTGCCGCTTTCCAATCTCCTAAAAGGCTAAAACTAAAGCCAAAGACAAACAAAAGAATTCCCAAGATCACCAACCACCTCAAAGGGTCGCTACTTACTTTTATTTCTCCTTCATCTGGTCTCAAAGTTGCCATTGGAGATACTTTTCGCATTTTCAGCAAGGGCAATAAAGCAAAAAGGAAAGCCACCAATAAGCCTGTTAAAACACCCATTCCTATGCTTTTCCATGATAGAGAAACACTCACCTCCACAGGAAGAAAATCAGCAAACACTACTGGCAAGACAAACTGAAGGGCAGAACCAAGCGCAGCTCCGACTACGGCTCCGAAAAATCCCATAATCAAAATTTGGAGCATGTAAATCTGAAGCGCTTGCCAAGAAGAAACTCCCAGACACCTTAAAACAGCTACAGAAGGTAGTTTTTCTTTTACAAACACATTCACCGCACTCGCTACACCCACACAACCAAGTAGCAAAGCTATAAATGCCACCAAGCTTAGGAAGCTAGCCAAATTATCAAAAGACCGCCCTGTCCGCTTCCTTCTTTCTTCCACCGTATCTACACTTACTTTATCTTCCTCCCATTGAGCTTCAAATGGCTTAACCACTTCATCTACATCGATACCATCTTCAAATTGATAATACCTTACATAACGTAACCTGCTGCCAAACTGAATCAATCCCGTGGCCTCTCCATACGCCAATGGAATATAAACCGCAGGTGCGACTGTAGCCGTAATCCCAGTCTGACCTGGTACTTTTTGTAGCTCACCAACGATTTCAAAAGTCAAATCACCTACCTTGATGCTATCACCTACTACGGCATCAAACTGTGCCATCAGCACTTTCTCTACGAGTGCTTTTCTCCCACCAGATCTAAACGCATCAGGGGCATCTTCAGGAATGGTTTCCAAAACACCATAGAATGGGAAATCCCCCTCAAGCATCCTGACTTGAGTAAGCCTAGAATCTCCAGATTTGGGAAACAAAACCATGCTGGCGAAATTGATTTCATCTGCTTGATCTATTGCAATCGAATCTGTAGGTTGAGCTCCTAGAGACTTATTATTTTCAATAACCAAATCTGCACCTACAAGCTCCTTAGATTGATTTTCTATATCAGACTTCAGGTTGTCTCCAAAAGAACTGATTGCCACCAATGCAGCAATTCCTACTATCATAGATGAAACAAAGAGTGTCAGACGAGAGAAGTTCTTGCGGAAATCTCGCAAGGCCATACTCCAAACCCAAGCAAAACTACCCATGGCTTTCCTCCTGAATTTTACCACCTTTGATATAGATTATACGGTCTGTTTTTTGAGCAAGATCAGTATCATGAGTTACCAGAATCAAGGTGGTACCTTGGGCTTTATTCAAATCAAAAATCAGGTTTTCTATCAATTCCCCTGTATCTGTATCCAAATTACCTGTTGGCTCATCTGCAAATAAAATCTTTGGCTCATTGGCAAAGGCACGGGCAATAGAAACCCGCTGCTGCTCGCCTCCTGACAGTTGTGTAGGGTAATGCGTCACCCTATCTTTTAAACCTACTTTCTCCAATAGCTCCATAGCTTTCTCTTTAGCATCTTTTCGCTTTTTCAGCTCCAGAGGAACCATAACATTCTCCAAAGCTGTCAAGGTGGGCAAGAGTTGGAAGTTCTGAAACACAAACCCAATCGAACGACTTCTGACAGCCGCTCTCTCATCTTCATTCAACTTCTCAAAAATGTGCCCATTCAATATGATAGAGCCCGTAGATGCCGTATCTAAACCTGCACATAATCCAAGGAGCGTAGTTTTCCCTGAACCCGAAGGACCAACAATAGCTATTTTCTCTCCCTCTTGAATTTCAAAATTAACTTGATCTAGTACAGTTAGGCTTTTGCTTCCACTTTGATAGGTCTTGGAAACATTATTTACAGTTAGTATGCTCATGAAATATTGATTACTTTACAGGTATGAGAAGCTTAAACGAGGCATTTTAAATTTCGGATGCTACATAAAGAAATAAAGATAGTAGGATTATCTATTTATTAGCAATTTTGAAACGACAATGCTATCAGATCGTTGACAAGAAGTGAACTGTATCAATATTTATTGATATTACACTTATACCATCAACAACATATCAGCACAGTATTTAAAAAAAATTGAAAACCCGATTTACCCAAATCCTGTGATTCATGGATAATGGAACAAATCAAAACTAGTCACAAAATTCAAGCTACTCTTTTATCAAAGAAATCGATTTAACAATCTCAAAACAAAGCAATCCTTCGAGGGTTAATTTTTTTTAAGACCATGGATCTATTTTGATAAAATGACATTAATTTTAGCTTGAACCCTCGAACATTTTCCTAAAGGTGATTTCCCTTGCACTATTAAAAAACGAATTAGCTTGATCACAAATAATCGATAAATAAATATGAATTTATTAAGAACTTACTTTTCCTTAGCCCTCCTAGTAGGCGTCTTCTTTACCACATCTTGCAGTAGCAACTCATCAAAAGAAAAGCAATCTGAAGACTACCAAGAAGCTGTAGCCAACACGATTGAAGAAAAAAAAGTAATTCTATTCTTTGGAAACAGCTTATCTGCAGGCTATGGAATAGAAGCAGAAGAGTCATTTCCTGGACTAGTAGCTTCGAGAATTGATGCTTTGAAATTACCCTATAAGGTAATCAACGGAGGACTTTCGGGAGAAACTACTGCAAGTGGTCTTAGTAGATTAGATTGGTTTTTGGAAGATGAACCATACATTTTCGTATTAGAGCTAGGAGGAAATGATGGCTTGAGGGGAATAAACTTATCAGAAACAAAGAGAAACCTCAAAAGCATCATTGAAATGGTAAGGTCTAGGTATCCAGATACAAAAATCATCCTAGCAGGCATGCAAATCCCGCCTAATATGGGAAAAGAATATTCAGAAGAATTCAGACAAATGTATCCACAGGTAGCCGAGGAAGAAAAAGTCACCTTGATTCCATTCTTACTAGAAGGAGTGGCTGGAGATCCAGACCTTAATCTCCCTGATGGCATTCACCCAACTGCCGAAGGACACCAAATAGTCTTTCAAAACATCTGGCCTTATATTGAGGAGAAATTGTAGCATAGAAATTCCCTGACCTATACTCAAAAACACTCAAGCTTTACCAAAGAAAGGGTTTATAAACTTACAAAAAACTAAAACCTTTTAGCTTGGATAATTCCAAATTTTGCATCATTTTTACCATTCATCAAGAATTCCTCTCAAAAAAGAAGGATCGTGGTGAAAGAATCCTCTAAATCCAAAGAAAATTTATTAATCTTACGAACAATAACCCCTTAAAAATTGAGTACATGAGTTTTGAAATCAAATCTACAGCAGAGCCTTATGATGTAATCATAGTAGGCTCTGGAGCTGGAGGCGGGATGGCTTCCAAAATTTTATCAGAAGCTGGTCTTTCAGTAGCAGTAGTAGAAGCTGGAGCGGACTTTGATCCAGCAAAAGACGAAGATAGAACCCAATTAAGATTTCCATGGGAATCCCCAAGAAGAGGAAACAGCACAAGAGTAAGACCATTTGGAGATTTTGACGCTGCCATTGGTGGCTGGGACATTGAGGGTGAGCCTTACACTTTTACCAGAGGAACAAAATTCGATTGGTTCAGGTCTAGAATGGTAGGTGGAAGAACCAATCATTGGGGAAGGATATCGCTTCGTTTTGGCCCAGATGATTTCAAAAGAAAAAACATAGACGGCCTTGGTGACAACTGGCCAATAGGCTACGATGATCTTAAACCATACTACGACAAAGTAGACAAATTGATTGGGGTCTTTGGATCCAAAGAAGGCTGGAGAAATGAGCCAGATGGTTTTTTCCTACCTCCTCCTAAGCCGCGTCTTCATGAAATGTACATGATGAAAGGTGCCAAAAAAGCAAATATTCCAGTGCTTCCTTCTAGACTTTCTGTGCTTACAAGGCCAATAAATAACGAAAGAGGGGTTTGCTTCTTTTGCAACCAATGTAATAGAGCTTGTCAAGCCTATGCTGACTTCTCTTCGGGAACATGTCTTGTGCATCCTGCGATGAAAAAGGGTAAGGTAGATCTTTTTACCAATTCCATGGTAAGAAAAGTGACTACTGACGATCAAGGAAAAGCTACTGGAGTTTCTTTTATAAGTAAAGTGGACTTGAAAGAGTACAAGCTTAAGTCAAGGGTAGTGGTTCTTGGTGCCTCAGCATGTGAATCAGCCCGTATCATGCTCAACTCCAAGTCCAAATCTCATCCAAATGGAATCGGAAACAGCACGGGTATGGTCGGAAGGTATCTACATGATTCCACTGGAGCTGACAGAATGGGAATCCTCCCAGAGTTGATGGAAAGAGAGCGTTACAATGAAGATGGTGTCGGTGGTATGCACGTCTATACCCCATGGTGGCTTGACAATAAGAAATTAGATTTTGCTCGTGGATATCATATAGAGTATTGGGGAGGGATGGGAATGCCTTCATACGGAGTTGGATTTGCAATGGACACCATGAGAAAGCACCTCAAAGATGAGTTTGGTAACCCAAGCCCTAACGGTGGATATGGTGAAGGCTTGAAAAAAGACATTCGAAGGATTCAAGGATCCACTTTAGGTATGTCTGGTAGAGGTGAAAGTGTACCGCAATACACGAATTATTGTGAAATAGACCCTACTGTAGTGGATAAATATGGTATTCCAGTGTTGAGATTCAACTATCAGTGGACACAAGATGAGATTCTACAAGCCAAGCATATGCATGAGACTTTTGAAGAAATTATCACCAATGCTGGTGGTACACTTCTAGGTAGCAAGCCTGGTCCTGAATCTTTGTATGGCCTAGCTACTCCAGGAAGAATCATCCATGAAGTGGGTACTACGAGAATGGGGGACAACCCAGAAACATCCGTACTCAATAGTAACTGTCAAGCTCATGATTGCAATAACTTGTTTGTTGTAGATGCTGGTCCATTTGTCTCTCAAGCTGATAAAAACCCTACATGGACAATTTTGGCTTTGAGCTGGAGAACTTCCGATTTTATCGTTTCAGAACTGAAGAAGAAAAACATCTAAATCCAAGACCATGAACAGAAGAGAAAACCTCAAACTCCTTTTCACTGGAGCCTTGGCTTCAGGATTTTTACTTACCAACTGTACCCCGGAAGAGAAACAAGCTGCGCTTTCTCCTGTAAACCCTGGAGGAACAGTAGGTGGCCGTTCAGATGATGAGATTATCATCGACCAAAGACTTCTTTCCGAAGTATTTCTTACAGAAGAGGAAAAGAAAAAACTAGCCGTATTAGCTGACATAATTATACCAGCTGATGCTGAGTCTCCAAGCGCCACTGAAGTGGGCGTAGTAGATTTCATTGAGTTTATGATGAAAGATTATCCCGCATACAAAATTCCTATGCGAGGAGGCCTATTATGGCTAGACCATTACAGTGTAGATCATTTTGACAAAGCATTTCTTGATCTTAATGAGACTGACAGGATGAAAATCATCGACGAAATCGCATGGCCAGACAAAGCTAAACCAGAACATATTGGCGGTGTGATGTTTTTCAATATGGTCAGGAATTTGACAGCCACTGGATTCTTCACTACAGAGCCTGGGTTCAAATATTTGGGCTATGTAGGCAACAGACCTAATGTATGGGATGGTGTACCAGACCATATTATGAAAGCTCATGGTTTTGAATTACCAGAAAAATACATTGACATCTACCTCAAGCCTGAAGAGCGTGGACAGCTAGCAGAATGGGATGCTGAAGGCAATATCATTCGAAAAGCTTAAAATAATTTGATAAAAAAGCCACTGGTATTCAGTGGCTTTTTTAATTTTGCGTTCTTAAACTAATTTATGAGAAAGCTGATCACTATCAAAAACATCTTTTTGCCCTTATTATTCTTCCTAGCATTGGCAAGTTGCACCAAAAATGTAAACATGTCTAGGCTAATGCCAGCTGAAATTGACATCCCTAATCATGTTCAGAGACTTTTGATAGTAGATCGCACAGCTCCTCTTAATGATGGACTTGCCGCACTGGAGGGGCTGATTAGTGGAGAAGTACCTTTTGAAGTGCGTAATGCAGTAGAAGCCACCATTACCTCTGTACAGCAAGAGCTTAATACCTCGCCAAGATTTGAAGTAATCAGAGCCAGGGAAAGACTTCGAGGAGGGCTTTTTGCTCATACTTTTCCTGCACCTCTTACTTGGTCTCAAATAGAAGCATTATGCAAGGAATACGATGCGGATGGTGTATTGGCTTTAGAAAAATTCAGCTCAGACTTTATTGTAACAGACAAGAGACAACTTATCAAGAAAACTGAAGGAGAAGGAAGAAATTCCAGAACTGTGGAGGTTCAAGGAATTTATGCTGAAGGTGTTGCTTCAGTCAAAGTTGGTTTCAGGTTGTACGATCCTCAAAATAAAAACATCACTGATCAAAGAGACTTTGAAAAGACTAATCTATGGTCGGCTGAAGCAGAAACTAAAGCCCAAGCTCTGGCTCTGATGATCGACAAAGCAAAAGCAACTCAATATGTAGGTCAAGTAGCAGGCACAAGCTATGCCCATAGAATCGCCCCGATGTACCTTAATATCAATAGGACAATATTTCAAAAACCTAAAAGCAATACAGCTTTGGTGCTGGGTGCTAGGCATGGGGAGATCAATCAATGGGAGGAAGCCATAGATGTATGGAAGGATGGTTTGAACAACTCAGTAAGTGAAAAAGAAGGTGGAAGAATATGCTATAATATCGCTGTGGGATATGAAGTACTGGGTGAACTTGAAGCCGCCAAGTTTTGGGCTGGTAGGGCCTACACCTCTTACGGATTGAAACAAGGTCGCAACTATGCAGATCAATTGAATACCAGAATCATGCAGGAAGACCGACTAAGACAGCAATTGAAAAGAGATTTTTAAATCAAAATTACCGATAATCATATTGTTTTTTGCATCAAGTTGTAATGAATCACCTTGATGCAATTTTCATTTTTTATTTTTTTCGTTATATTCAAGAATCTATTAAACCATATTCTTCGCCTATTGATATTCAATTCTTTTGCTTGGATCACACTGTAGATATACTGAATGGACAATCAAAAAAATATCATAAAAAACGCATCCTAAAATAATGGAAAACTCAACTTTATTCTCGACCCGATTGTTCATATTTTTCTCTTTAGGTCTTTTTCTCTTTACAAGCTGTGGTAAATCAAGTGAACAAGACCAAAAAGAAAATCAAGAAGTAAATGTTTATACATTTGAAATCATAGATTCTGTCATGGTGGACTACTTAGGAGAAGTCAATTGGTCAGCTATCAGTCAAGACGGTGAGCACTTCCTAGTTTCTGATTGGCAAAAGAAGGATATTTTGTTGATTTCTTCCGATGGGGAAATCTTGAATTCATTCAACAAAACAGGAGATCAACCAGATGCAATAGGATCTTCCGCACTATCAAGACCACAATTCACCAAGTCAAATGAATGGGCTATAATGGGCCGTAAAGGTATTTCAGCTTTTGATTATGAAGGAAATCAGACTAGAAAAGCATCTCCAGACTTCCCGTCAAATGTATCTTTCATCCAAGCTGACGCTGACAACTTACTTTTCATTGGAGAGGACAAAGCCATTGTTCACTTGATGGGTAGAGACGAGAAAATGAACTATTATATCAACCCAGAAGCTACTCAGCTAGAATTGATCGATTTAAAAGAGGGGGATTTTAAGGGAATTATTACTTTCCCTGAAGAATCCAGGTTCAACAATCAAGATGAAATTCATGATGTAATGGCTATCATGCCTGCCATGAGGGTTCACAAAAACAAGTTTTACCTTGCCTTCAAAAATGATCCGAAAATATATATCTATAGCTTAGAAAACTTGGACACACCTACAGCCTCCATTACGGTAAATACAGATAAATTTGAATTAAAGAAAGGGTTAGACCCGTCAAAAGCTGATTTTGGAAATATCATGATCATTCCTCGTGATTTTTCATATGGTGGTATTGAACAGATTTTTGTTCAGGATGAAAAAATCATCATTGAATATTCTTCCGGACTTTCGGAAAGTGAGTTTAGTGACTTGGAAGCTGAAAATTCGGATCCCAATGTATTGTTCTCTAGTGTATTTCAGAAAAACAAAAAGAAATATGCAGTAGTAGATTCAGAAGGAAATCTAACTCCTCTCAATTTCCCTGACAAAGCATGGAGAATCTCTTTTGTTGACAACCAGGGTGCATTTTGGCTAGCCTACAATCAAGAAGAAGAGTTGGATTATGAATTGATTTACAAAGCCAAACTTGTATCTCAATGACGAAAAATAAGGTAATTATAGGATTGTTCCTGTCCATACTAACTTATGGTTGTTCACAATCAAATACAGACACAGCCCTAGAAGAATCACAACTTTACTATGACCTAGAGATTGTAGATTCCTTGATGATAGATTATCTAGGAAACCTTGAGTTGCTCAGTGTCAACTCGGATCAGGAACTATTTCTCTTTATGGGCAATGATCATGGACATGTTTTTCTTGTCAATAAAGCTGGAGAAATTATATCATCCTTTGAAAAACCATCTGATGCACCTGATGCATTCGGTCAACTAAATTTAGGCTCCACTTTCTTTGATGATAAAATTGCAATTTTAGGGAGATCTGTAGTTAATTTCTATGACCATCAGTTTAACCTGCTGAAAAATTTCAAAAAAAGCTACCCTAGTAGTGGCATGATATATTTAGGTTTTGATCATTTACAACCTGGAGAAATTGGTGGCAAAAAGACCCTTATAGCATTTACTGGTGGTCCTCAAGCCAACGCTCATTCCAATTCAAAAGCATATTACAGAGAATACAATACCTTAGATATCATTGACCTTGAAGATGAGGAATTTCTCCCCATAATTCCACTTCATGTAGATAGTAGATATGCCAAAGGTGAAGAAGCACATGACTTTATCAAACCTTTGTTTCAAGTAGATAAAAATCAGATCACATTTGTTCATAAAGAAGATACACGTTTTTATCAGTTTCAGTTAGATGATTCAACTTTCATGTCCGAAACTATTCCTTTCGATAAGTTTATCATGAACAAAGGATACGCTATTGATGGTAGGCAAGATTACGAAACACCAACAGACAGACCTGGTGGAATTTCTCAATTCTTGAAGGTCAACAATCAGCATCTGATAATTTATCGATCGGGCTTGAAACTAGATCAACTTCCAGGACCAGAGACACCAGATGATGAAAAGTATATGAAGGTGCTACAACTTGATAAAGAAAAACTAATGGTGCGTGAGTCTGATGGTTCATATAGTCTCCCAAGCGATGTATCTAACAGGTTTAGAGTTGCACGAGTAGATGCCAAAGGGCGAATTTGGGCACTTCAGGTCTTAAATGAAATCGAGTATGAACCAGATATGGTCACCATCTATGAGCTAAAACTAGTCAAAAAAACAAGGGGGTGAAAGTTAGGATTCATAATTCAAATCAAAAACTATAGCCATCCTAAATGGGATAGCCATAAAACAAAAAGTTGATCCATTATCGAATCCTAGACTCAACAATGGATCAACCATCTTTCCCTTAACTTGCTCCTGTTTCTATTTTTTATATTTCAGATCAAAGCGATCTAAGTTCATAACTTTTACCCAAGCTGAGATAAAGTCTTTGACAAACTTTTCTTGGTTATCTTGCTGTGCATAAACCTCAGCCAAGGCTCGTAGTTCTGAATGTGAACCAAAGATCAAGTCAGCTCTCGTAGCCGTAAACTTGGTTTCTCCAGTAACTCTATCTTTGCCTTCAAATACCTCTTTTGCTTCATCTACTGCCTTCCATTCAGTACTCATATCCAATAGGGTCACAAAAAAATCATTGGTAAGCTTCTCTTTGTCTTGCGTAAATACTCCATGATTTGATCCATCAAAGTTGGCTCCTAAGGTCCTCATACCTCCTACTAAGACAGTCATTTCAGGTGCCGTTAAGGTTAACAACTGAGCTTTATCAACTAACAACTCCTCTGTAGAAACAGTATACTTTGTTTTCAAATAGTTTCTAAACCCATCCGCCATTGGCTCAAGTAGCTCAAATGAAGCTATATCAGTCATTTCAGCTGATGCATCTGTACGTCCTGGGCTGAAAGGAACATTGAATTCAAAGCCTGCGTTCGATACTGCACTTTCTACAGCTGCTGTCCCACCAAGAACAATCAAGTCGGCCAAGGAAACCTTTCTATCTTTGGACTTGGAGTTAAATTGCTCTTGAATTTTCTCTAAAGTCTCTAATACTTTCGTTAATTGTGTTGGGTTATTCACTTCCCAATTTCTCATAGGCTCAAGCCTTATTCTAGCACCATTAGCCCCACCTCTCCTATCAGATTCTCTGTAAGTAGAAGCGGATGCCCATGCTGTGTTTACCAATTCCGCCGAAGTCAACCCACTGTTCAATAGCTGCTTTTTGAGATTTTGAATATCACTTTCATTGATTACTGGATGATTCAATGCTGGTACAGGATCTTGCCAGATCAAGTCTTCATCAGGGGCTTCCGGACCAAGATAAGTCGTGTTTGGCCCCATATCTCTATGTGTAAGTTTAAACCAAGCTTTAGCAAAAGCCTTATTGAATGCATCTTGATCTTCTAAAAACCTACGCGATATTTTCTCATAAATAGGATCATATCTCAACGACAAATCAGTGGTCAACATGTATGGCGGCTGCTTCTTTTCAGCATCGAAGGCATCAGGTATGATATTCCCAGCATCCTTGGCTACCCACTGATGAGCCCCAGCAGGACTTTTGGTGAGTTCCCAGTCATATTTGAAAAGAAATGTCAAATAGTCGTGACTCCACTGTGCTGGAGTAGAAGTCCATGTCACTTCAAGACCTGAGGTAATTGCATCAGCACCTTTACCTGATTTGTAAGAACTTTTCCAACCGAAACCTTGCTCTTCTATATCCGCAGCTTCTGGTTCTGGCCCTACATGATCAGCGGGACCAGCTCCATGCGTCTTGCCTAACGTATGTCCTCCAGCTATCAAAGCAACAGTCTCCTCGTCGTTCATCCCCATTCTCCCGAAAGTCTCTCTGATATCATGGGCTGCAAGTACTGGGTCTGGATTACCATTTGGACCTTCTGGATTCACATAGATCAATCCCATCTGAACTGCTGCAAGAGGATTCTCTAGCTTTCTTCCTTTACTGTATCGCTCATCTCCAAGCCATTCTTTTTCCTTTCCCCAATATACATCAAGCTCTGGCTCCCAAGTATCTTCACGACCACCTGCAAACCCGAAAGTCTCAAAACCCATAGACTCAAGAGCTACATTCCCAGTCAAAACCATCAAGTCTGCCCAAGATATTTTATTACCGTATTTTTGTTTGATTGGCCAAAGTAACCTTCTGGCTTTGTCCAAGTTACCATTGTCAGGCCAGCTGTTCAATGGTGCAAATCGCTGCTGTCCTGACCTAGATCCTCCTCTACCGTCACCTGTTCGGTATGTTCCAGCACTATGCCAAGCCATTCTGATAAAAAGCCCTCCATAGTGCCCAAAATCCGCTGGCCACCAATCTTGAGAATGTGTCATCAAGTCTCTCAAATCCTGCTTCAAAGCATCATAATCTAGGCTATTGAATGCAGCTGCATAATCAAATTCCTCCCCCATAGGATTAGACAAGGAAGAATGCTGTCGGAGAATCCCCAAGTTCAATTGATTTGGCCACCAGTCTATATTGCTAGTAGCCTTCTTTGCAGAGGGGCTCTTTTTTGTTGCTCCTGACCAACCATCAGGGGTTGGCATCTCTTGTGAAATCGCACTAATTACTACGCTAAACAGTAGTAGCCATGTGTAACAAATCTTCTTCATATAAAATATTAATTGTTTTTAATTACCTTTTCGATATCACAAAAGTATTATCTATCGAATCATTAGAGAAATCGATAATTTCTATCTGTAATTGAAAAATATTATCAAACAATTTCCAAGTGACGCGTAAGTCCTGATTTACAAAAAGGTGTATCTAGACAAAAATGATATGTGATACATCATTAACATTTAAAAAAATGTAAAACTTGAGGCTTTGGACATGATTTTTGGTAATTTAGATCAAAATTCAACCTATGAATAAGGCTCAGACCACCTCCACCATTCTCATGGTACGACCTGCAAACTTTGGTTTCAATGTAGAGACTGCCGAGAACAATTTTTATCAACAAAAAGACGCTAGAGGAGATAGTGAAATCAATCAACTCGCCCAAGCTGAATTTGATGCTTTTGTCAGTTTACTTAGGGCCAACGATATCGAAGTGATTGTGGTAGCAGATACTGACATTCCCTCAAAATCTGACGCTATTTTTCCAAATAATTGGTTCAGCACGCATCAAGACGGGACTGTTATATTGTATCCAATGTTCTCGAAAAACAGACGATTAGAACGTCGAAAAGATATTTTTGAAAACTTAATGCATGAGGGGTTCAAAATAAACGAAGTGGTAGATTTAAGTTTTTTTGAGCAAGACAATCAATTCCTTGAAGGCACAGGAAGCCTTATATTTGACCGTGTAAACGACATAGCTTATGCATGTAAGTCTATAAGAACCCAAGACATTCCTTTACAATACCTTGCTAGGCTCTTGTCTTATGAAATATGTGATTTTGAAGCTACACAACTAATTGAGGGCACCCCTTCTCCAATCTATCATACCAATGTCATGATGCATGTGGGTTCACAATTAGCTGTAGTTTGTTTGGACAGCGTGCAACATTCTTCCGAAAAATTAAAGTTGAAAGAAACACTAGAACAAAGTGGCAAAAAAATCATCCCAATCACCGCTAAGCAAAAATTCAGCTTTGCAGGCAATATGCTGGAAGTAAAAAACACTTCTGGTCAATCATTTACAATCATGTCGCAAACAGCCTATGATTCACTTTCAAAGGCTCAAAAAAATAGCATTTTGAAATACACCAAAATAATAACACCTGACATTCCCACAATCGAAAAAATTGGCGGTGGAAGTGCCAGGTGCATGATGGCTGAAATTTTCTTGCCAAAAGATTAATGTACAAGCAATCTTTTCAGTTGAAAACCATTAAAACAACCCTGTGTAATTGAAAGGGCTGATGTTCTTCAGCTCGATTTTGATCGCATCACTCACTTGAAGCTGATCGATAAAATCCGCTATAGATTGCTCGGTGATCTTGGTATTGGTTCTTGTCAAGTCTTTTAGAGCTTCATAAGGCTTCGGATACCCCTCCCTTCTCAAGACAGTCTGAATAGCCTCTGCTACTACTGCCCAGTTTTCATTCAAGTCTGCGTCTATGGCTGCTTGATTCAGTTCTAGTTTGTTCAGACCTTTCACCAAAGATTCTAGTGCAATAAGCATGTGTCCCAAAGGAACACCAATCACACGCAAAACAGTACTATCAGTCAAATCCCTCTGCAACCTACTGATTGGTAGCTTGGCTGATAGGTGATCAAAAAGCGCATTAGCAATCCCTAAGTTGCCTTCAGCATTTTCAAAATCGATTGGATTTACCTTATGCGGCATAGCTGAGGAACCTATTTCCCCTGCTTTTATTTTTTGCTTGAAATAATTCATTGCGACATATTGCCATACGTCCTTCGAAAGATCCAAAAGGATCGTATTGATTCTTTTTAGTCCATCAAATAAGGCCGCTAAATTGTCATAATGCTCGATTTGGGTAGTTGGATAACTTCTCACTAATCCCAAATAGTCAACCACAAAACCATTAGCAAAAGTCATCCAATCAATTTCTGGATATGCCACATGGTGCGCGTTCATATTTCCTGTAGCACCCCCAAATTTTGCAGCATAAGGAACTGTCTCTAAGAGTTCCAGTTGCTTTTCCACTCTAGTCACAAAAACCTGAAATTCTTTCCCTAGTTTGGTAGGAGAAGCTGGTTGACCGTGAGTCTTGGCAAGCATAGAAACATCTCTCCACTCCTCTACCCTAGTTTTCAAATTACTCATCACTTGATCAAGCAATGGAAGTACAGCTTGCGCTAACCCATCCTTTAGCATCAATGGTGTAGCTGTATTGTTGATATCTTGAGAAGTCAATCCAAAATGGATAAACTCCTTGAATTCACTCAAATTCAAGCTATCAAACTTCTCTTTCAAGAAGTACTCGACAGCTTTCACATCATGATTAGTGACTTTTTCTGTTTCTTTGATCTGTGCGGCATCTTCCAAGGAGAAATTCTTGACCACATCTCTGAGGTCTATGAACAAGCTTTTATCAAATCCCTTCAATTGAGGCAAAGGCAATTCACACAAAGCTATAAAATATTCCACCTCTACATGTACCCTATATTTAATCAGGGCAAATTCAGAAAAATACGGTCTCAATGGTGCAGTTTTGCTTCCATACCTACCGTCTATAGAGCTGACGGCTGTCAGTTGGCTAAGATTCATGATTTTAATTTTTGTTTTGAGTGTGCAAATTTAGCCGATAATACCCAAAAACAGCTACTCTACTGAGAATAAAATCGATTTGATCAGAGAAATCGCCTTTAAGAAATCTTCGAGGGTTCAAGATTGAATTAATATCATTTAACAAAATTGAAACCTATTGACCTAGAAAAAGATTAACCCTCGAAGGGTTGTTATGCTCAAGGATTGTTAAAAGCGATTTCCTTGTCAATTTGATAAGAATACCTGATTGGTAAAATGATTTTAGTAACTTTGCACGGAATAAAGATTCATAACCATTCTTTAGTACAAATCAATAATTTTCCATAGAAAATGAAACCAGTTTCGAGTTTTTATGTTGTTTGACCTAAAGGCTAATATTCAAGTTGAGTAGGTAGAGATACATACAAAAAGTAGCTACCCTAATTTGGAGAACCAGTATAAAGTATCCTAAGCATGTTCAATTTATTTAAGAAAAAGAAATCTGAACCTTCAAGAGGTGATCAGTACTTATCGTTAAAAATCAGAGAGATTGTTAAAGAAACTCCTGACACAGTCAGCATATATTTTGAGCAACCTGAACCCTATCTGGACTATAAGCCAGGACAGTTTATCACGGTTATTTTAGATATCAATGGCAAAGAAGAAAGGCGATCTTACAGCTTATGTACTTCTCCATTTGTAGACCCATTTCCCGGAATCTCCGTCAAGAGAGTCTCTGGCGGCATAGTATCTAACTACCTCAATGATCAGTTGAGACCAGGAAAAACCATGGAGATCATGAAGCCAATGGGGAATTTCACCAAAGATTTCCATTCGAAGAATAACATCCAGTACTTTATGATCGCTGGCGGAAGTGGAATCACCCCGATCATGGGTTTGATAAAATCAATCTTGATCAATGAGCCAAGCTCGAAAGTGACTTTACTTTTCTGCTCAAGAAATGAAGAACAAATTATTTTTAAGAAAAACATAGATCTCCTTGCCAGTCAGCATCCCGAAAAACTCGAGGTAATTCACAACCTCAGCCAACCAAGCGCTGACTGGACTGGAATGAAAGGCCGGCTAGATTCTACCAAGGTCAAAGAAGTACTAAGCTGGAGTGAAGATGCATCAAAATCAGAAAAAAGATACTTTGTATGTGGGCCAGAAGGGCTAATGAGTACTACACTGAATACACTTAAAGAGCTAAACATCCCTGAATCCATCATCCATGAAGAAAGCTTCTACAGTGATTTGGATGCGAAAGAAGCAGCCATGAAAGCTAGTGGAGAGATCGGGCCTTCACTGACCAGAGAGATCACTGTGAACGTCGAGGGTCAGGACTATACCTATGAAGTAGCTCCTGATAAGACAATCTTAGAGGCAGGCTTGGACAATAACGTCGACATGCCATACAGCTGCCAAAGCGGCCTTTGCACAGCATGTAGAGGAAGGTTAGTCTCTGGAAAAGTCGACATGATCGAGGATGCAGGGCTCAGTGCAGGTGAAATTGCAGATGGCTATATCTTGTGTTGTTCATCTAAAGCCGCTAGTAGTGACATTAAAATCATTATAGAATAAGAATAAAATCACCTTGGAAAAAGATCCTATAAGACCAATATATCATAGCTTAGAAAAATCATCATTGATTATTATAGCTTGCGCCATTCCTGTTTTTGCTATTGTTTACCTTATTTCACAAAACAACACCCTTGATCTTGACAGACCAGATCTACCAATTATCATTGACTATGTATTATTGGGGTGTATTTATGCGGTATTGGCTGTTTCTTACTTGAATTTCCAGAATGCTATAAAAGCAACACTTAAAGCGCCAATGGAATTGATAAACAAAGTAAGTATTTACAAAACAGCTACTTTGAACAGGTTAAAACTTCTGCTTTTATGCAGTATCCTTAGTCCACTTGGGCTATACCTTTTCGAAAATAACGGCTACATCATTGCCTATGCCATCACCTTAGCACTTCTATCACTAGGCAAACCAAGTCCTGATCGAATGGTCCGTCTCATGAGATTAAAAGGAGAGGAAAGAGAGCGGGTGATCAGGATCAAGACGAGAGAGGAAAGCTGATTGAATTTTAGATTGTAGGTTGATTTATTATTTTCGAAGCTTTAGAACTTGTACTGTATATCAGAGGCCTGCCTTAAACGCGTTTTAATCCCCTCTATTTCGTTGAAAAGTCATCAAGTAAATTAAGAGTGAAGCATTGGGATTGGGGTTAAAACATTACATTTTGTTCAGTTAGGTAATATGCTGGACTCTTAAATACGACTTTTTATCATTGCTTTAAAGCTTAGAAAAATGAGAATTCAACGTTAAGAGTTAGCATCAAGTAAGCGAAAATCTTCTGGAAAACTACCCAAATCAATCCCCCAAACCAAAGGAAGGAGGTAGTATACAAATAAAGTTATCAACAAAATTGAAATCACATTTAGCACAAATCCTGTTTTTGCCATGTCCCGAATGGTGAAATAGCCGGAGCTAAATACCACTGCATTGGGCGGAGTAGCTACTGGGAGCATAAATGCGCATGAAGCTGATAATGTAGCCGCAATCATGATCCCATAAGGATGGACGTCCATACTTGTAGCCAAAGCTGCCAAAATCGGTAAGATAATGGTGGTAGTAGCCAAGTTGGATGTCAATTCGGTCAGGAAATTGATCGCTGCTACCATAAATAATATCACCAAAATGAGTGAAGCACCTTCAAGCAAGGTGAAATTACTACCTACCCATAGAGTCAATCCGCTAACTTTGAACCCTTCAGCCAATGCCAAACCACCTCCAAATAAAAGTATGATATCCCATGGCAGCTTAATCGCATCTTTCCACTCCATTAGCGGTTTTTTATTTTTCCCTGGCACAATAAACATCAAAATCCCCCCAACCATTGCAATCACTGTATCACTAATCCCATCGATAAACGGATCTAAAAGCCAAGATTTGGAAATCCACCCAAATGCTGTAAACAGGAAAATTGCAGCTACCATTTTTTCCTCATAGGACACACTTCCTAGCTTTCCAAGTTCTACTTTGATAGTTTCATTCCCTCCTTCATGTCTTTCATTTTTCACCTTATATACTGTGACCAGATAAAACCATGTCAAAAACAACAAGAACATACTCAAGGGAAACATCACTATAAACCAATCCAAAAAATTAATTTCGACCTGATATATTTCGGATACTATAGAGCGGAACACCAAGTTCGGAGGTGTTCCAATCAACGTTGCCAAGCCACCTATTGAAGCTCCATAGGCTATCCCGAACATCAACACTATACCAAATCGATTCTTGTTTTGATTACCATTTCCTTTGAAGCTTTCAAATTGATTTGCTATGGCTATCCCAATGGGGAGCATCATCACACTGGTCGCAGTATTGGATATCCACATAGAAAGTAAAGCCGTAGCGATCATAAAACCTAAGACAATATGGCTTAGCCTATTCCCAACAAGAAGCAAAATATTGAGCGCTATCCGCTTGTGAAGGCTCCACTTCTCTATACTCAATGCAATCAAAAACCCTCCTAGGTATAAAAAAACAATCTCATTTCCATAATTGAGCGTAGTACTCTTCGCTTCTAAAATCCCTGTAAGTGGAAACAAAACAATGGGCAATAAAGATGTCACTGGTATAGGAATCACCTCGGTCACCCACCACAGAGCAATCCAAAAAGTTGCCCCTAATACTACTTGAGCTGGAGCTGTCAAACCCCAAATGGGGTCTATGGTTAAGGAAATCAAAAACACCAGTGGACCTAGCACCATGATGATCAATCTATTCATTGTCTTTACTAATTTGTCAGGTTATCAATAAATGGTTAAAAAACTTAATCATTAAAACTTACCAAAACTAAATACCTTGAGCATCTTCTTACTTTCAATCATTAACCCTCCTTGAACCCAATATACTTTTAGAAAACTTTCAACCCTCCAAACTAATTGAATTTTTTCGAAATCAATTAACCTTGATGCTAAAACAAAAGCCCGTGGGCGCAATTCTATCTAAAGGTTCAACTTATAGGTATGTTTGGCAAATTAGATTGCTGTGATTTTAAATAAAGAGTATAGTAAACTCTAAGCATACTCACAATAATCTAAATTTCAACAAAAAAACAAGCCAACTCAAGGCATTATTCCTTAAGTGGGGTTAGGTAAGATTTATTAACCAACTAGGGCGTGCCGAAAAACGCCAATTGGAGAATAAATTCATAATATTTTGATTAACCCTACTTTGTCATGTTTCTGGGGATCTGTTTAAATTTCTTTGAATCTGGCGTCGATAAGCATAAAGGTGTTTGAGACAATAATCCATGGTACTCTCAAGGTTTTCCCACCTGCTAGAGATA
>NZ_JAKZGP010000004.1 GCF_022549775.1 Belliella filtrata
CGATCTCACCTTCAAGTAGTGTATTTACCATACCTTGCAAAATCTCACTGAAAGGACTCTCTTTTCCAAACAACCCTTTTTTACTGTAAAGACGTTCTTTCAAACGTTCACTCATCTCAGGATCATTTAAAATATCCTCAATTCTCTTTTTCTTGTTCATCTTTTGTAAAGTTAGCAGACACACTTAAATGAACAGTCTCGAATTTGGCTAGAATTATATCTAGCCCTTCACCTACACTTTATTACTTCAAACTTATCTGGCGGAAAAAAGAAGCATTTAGGCATTAAGTTTCTACAAGATTTAGAGATCTTGATTGAATATACTTGGTTCTTTTTTACATTTTACTTTGTACTTTCTTTTATCTCCCTCTACTCTCTTACATTTCCAACATCCTCTCCAAAAATCTCCTTTACTACCCAGCCTTTACCCCAATCATTCATTTCCTCTTCTGTCCAAAGCGCTGGGAAGAAGATTACCTTTTGGAATCGAGGAGGTAAGTATTTTTGCCAGTTGGTACCTCCAGTAGCTGCAATATCTTGCGGGTCTTTCTGAAGATACCTGACAGCGGATTTGTAATGAGCCAAGGGCCAAAACACATTAGCCTTGAGATCCAATTGTTTCATCAAGTCAATGAGTGCTTGATCCTTATTTTTGCATTCCTCAAATTTCTTCCAAATATTTTTGGATTCAAATGAAACCATCAGCTCCTTAAGCATTTTACCATATTTCTCTTCAAAAGACTTGAGTGTAAGGGTCTTTTCTCCAGTAGCAAGTTCAATAGCACCTTGCTGCCAATAGAGCATTTCGAACTGCTCATCAGCAGAAAGAGAATTATTTAAACCATTTCTTTTTTCAACATGAAGGAGGTTCTTCACGTCCGTTGACATGATTTCGATGATTCTAAATTGAGCACTTTGAAATCCTGAAGAAGGAAGTAAGGACATCCGAAATTTTAAGAATTGCTCCTTTTCCATTCCCTTCCACATCACTGCAAAAGAAGAAATCAAGTGATCAAAATACATGATTATTCGCTCTAGCCTTTGGGTGAAAAAGTTGCTGTCTATAGCTTCCTGATCAGCAATTTGCTCTAGCTCCCATATGATCAATTTGAAGTATAGTTCGGTGATCTGATGATAGATGATAAAAATCTTCTCATCCTTAAAAGAAGTCTTTGGCTGTTGAAGTGACAGCAAGACGTCCAAGTTGATATAATCCCAATAAGTCAAATAATCCGCATAAAGCAATCCCTCAAGATAAGAAGTAAGATCTTGCCCAGAAGCTTTGAATTTCTCTTGAAGTAACTCTATTTTCTCTAAAACGTCTTTTTGATCAGGAACCGGGCTCATGTGCTAAAATTTTGTCAATTAAGGTAGTTTTTTATCTCGCTTCTTGCTTAATTCAAGGCAAGAATGGTGAAATAGCTAGCGCAAAAATCCATTATAATTAGCATAAAACCAAAATAGATATGAATCCAAATCAAGTAAATACAAAATCTACCAAACAAGACCTATTTGAAGGCGTTGATTTTTATGAGATTGACGACCTTCTGACAGAAGAGCACAAGTTAATCAGGGGATCGATAAGAGATTTTGTCAAAAAAGAAATCAGTCCAAATATTGAAAAATGGTCTCAAGATGCTCACTTTCCTTCAGAGATTGTTAAGAAATTTGGAGATGTGGGGGCTTTTGGCCCTCAGATTCCTGAAGCCTATGGAGGAGGAGGGCTTGACTATATCTCCTATGGATTGATCATGCAAGAAATCGAAAGAGGTGACTCTGGAATGAGAAGCACGGCGTCTGTTCAGGGCTCTCTGGTCATGTACCCTATTTATAAGTTTGGAAGCGAGGATCAAAAAATGAAGTATCTTCCAAAGCTTGCATCTGGTGAAATGTTAGGTTGCTTTGGACTTACAGAACCTGATCATGGTTCTAACCCCAGTGGAATGGTTACCAACTTTAAAGATATGGGGGATCACTACCTGCTCAATGGAGCCAAGATGTGGATTTCCAATGCACCAGAGGCAGATGTGGCTGTAGTTTGGGCAAAAAATGAAGAAGGTCGTATCCATGGATTGATCGTGGAACGAGGTATGGAAGGGTTCAGTACGCCAACGACACATAGCAAATGGTCGCTTAGGGCTTCATGTACTGGTGAATTAGTCTTTGACAATGTCAAAGTTCCAAAAGAAAACCTACTGCCAGAAAAATCTGGCCTTGGCGCTCCTATGATGTGCCTAGATTCGGCTAGATATGGTATCGCTTGGGGAGCTGTGGGAGCTGCTATGGACTGCTATGATGCTGCTCGTAGGTACGCTATAGAAAGAATTCAGTTTGACAAACCTATTGGATCATTTCAATTGATTCAAAAAAAGCTTGCTGAAATGCTCACTGAAATCACCAAAGCTCAACTGCTCAACTGGAAGCTGGGAAAAATGATGAATGAAGGTAAAGCTAGTACAGCTCAAATTTCCCTTGCAAAACGTAATAATGTAGCCATGGCCTTGGCTATAGCTAGGGAGGCAAGGCAAATACATGGAGGCATGGGTATCACGGGAGAATACCCTATGATGAGACATATGATGAACCTAGAGTCTGTTATTACCTATGAAGGCACCCATGATATTCACCTATTGATCTTAGGTCATGCAATCACCGGAATTCCAGCTTTTAAGTAGTTTGAATTTTGTAGGCCTTATTTGTAAAAGTAAAAATGCGGTGAAAACATGTGGCTCTTTTTAGAAATTGGATGTTATTTGATACTTGACAGAAAATCATTCTATGATTACCATCACCGATCACAAAGAAAAATGTCTTTGAATGAACCAAAACTTAGCAATCAATACCTAAGTGATTATTATTCCCGATCCATTGAAACTTTAGAAAAAAGCCCATTCCCGGGCTTTTTTTATTTGATTTTACTATAAAACTCTCTTTCGTGGATATCAGCATTTTTCACAATCGCTCTGTACCATTTTGATCTCAGTTTTTCTTTTTCAAATTCATCAATATAAAAATCAGGTATTTGCATAGACAAGGCCTTTCGCTGTAAGTCAAACAAAAAAATAGAGGCAGCCACAGATATATTAAAACTCTCTGTAAACCCATCCATTGGAATATGAACCAAACCATCTGCTTTTGCAATCATTTCTTCACTTACGCCTTCATGTTCATTGCCAAAAACCAATGCCGTCTTCTCCGTCGCAGGTAGGTCGTGTATGGATATGCTTCCCGTTCGTGGACTTGTTGCATATACTTTGAAGCCTTTTGCTCTTAGGTCAGATAAGCAACAAGCTACTCCATTGCCTCCATAGTTGCTGTATTTATGAATATCTACCCATTGGGATGCTCCTCTTGTGACATAAGGATTGACTTTATATTCTTGCTCATCCTCAATCATATACACATCTTGAATTCCAAAGCAATCAGCCGTCCTGAGGACGGCCGAAGCATTGTGTGACTTGTAGATATTTTCCAGCACAATGGTGAAATACTTGGTTCTTTTTGCCATCACTGCCTCCATCATTTCTAATTTGTGAGGTGTAATGTATGTGGCCAAATATGCTAAGAATTGCTTCTCTTTCTCCTCCATGCTTTGAATTTAAAATAAACCTAACTGATCCTCATCCTCTTTTTGAATCTTCAGATCCAAAGTAGTACCTACTGGAATAGAATCATCCGTTTCCCCTTCTCCCTCTGAATTACCATCATCTTCACCCTCCTTTTCATTCTTCTTTGGCTCGATCAATTCAAGCGAAAGAATAGGGTGTGAGGAAACTTTATTTCCCATCGCTTTCCATCCTTTGACATCTATTAGCATGTCAAAATCGTATTCTACAAATTCCTTCTCTTTACCTTTTTGAAGTTCTACTTTGACTTGTGGATCTTTTGCAGTTGTGATCAAGGTTAGTGTTGATTGCTTATGATCTGAGATGAAATTGAATTTTTTATTGAGCGTAGAAGTCTCTATCAAGAACCTTTTGACAATATAATTCTTAGATATCCCATCAAAGTAAATCGCAGATACTACTTTCTGAACATCAAACTTCTGTATCAATAGAACTTGTTGAGACTCATACCTATTGGTCAATTCAAATGTAGTCAACTCATATTCTCCATTTTTGTAGAATACGATAATCTTATCTTCTCCAAGAAAATTCCCTATCAAAGTACCTCTCTGATCGGTATTTAATCTACCTACTGAAGGATCATAATACACATCCAAGCCTCCTAAGGTAGAAACTCCTTCCATTTTAAACTGAATTTTTCTAACTGGATATCTTGTCAGAATATTACCACCAGCACCTCTACCCTTGATTTCAATCGTACTAAACTCAAAGTCAAATACCTTTACTCTTGCCTTGGCTCCTTGCGTCAAATAGACAGTTACTATTTCTGCTTCTCCATTAGGATTGGCAGTGAGATAGAGGACCTTGGAGCCTTTAGTTCCCTTTGTCAATGGGTATTCTCTATCCCTTGTCACTGCAAGCACTTGAAAACGCTTCACCATAGCCCTTCCAGAGATTCCGTCTAAGTAGATCAGGTTATAAACCATACGCTCATCTCCTTTTCTGAAAATCCCTACATACAATATATCCTTGCCTACAAATCCCTTCTCCTGAATCCTGGTGACCATACATACACCATCTCTTCGTATTACAATCACATCATCCAGATCAGAGCAATCACATACAAACTCATCTTTCTTCAATCCATACCCCACAAATCCATCTGCTCTATTGACGTATAGTTTGGCGTTATTTGCAGCTACTACCGTGGCTTCGATTTGGTCAAAAGTCCTGATCTCAGTCTTACGTTCTCTGCCTTTACCATATTTTGCAAGCAAATTCTCATAGTACTTGATCGCAAAAGCGGTCAAATTCTTCAAGTTATGATTGACTTCTTTGAGCTCATCTTGCAGCTTTTTCATCAACTCGTCTGCTTTGAAGGCATCGAATTTAGAAATCCTTTTTATTCGAATTTCAGTAAGCCTGATAATATCATCTGTGGTAATCTCTCTGTAGAAATCTGGCTTGAACGGATCTAAACCTTTGTCAATAGTCTGTATTACCGCATCCCAAGTTTCACACTCCTCTATGTCTCTATAGATCCTGTTTTCGATAAAAATCTTTTCCAAAGATGAAAAAAGAAGCTTTTCCATCAATTCAGCCTTTCGAATCTCAAGCTCTCTCTTGAGCAAAGCTTTTGTCTGCTTGGTATTGTATTCCAAGATATCATTGACAGAAAGAAAAACTGGTTTCTCTTCAATGATAACGCAGGCATTTGGTGAAATACTTACTTCACAATCAGTAAATGCATAGAGTGCATCTATTGTCATGTCAGGAGACTGCCCTGGTGCAAGCTGGATTGCGATTTCAACTTCTGCAGCAGTATTGTCTACTACTTTTTTGATTTTGATCTTCCCCTTGTCATTGGCCTTGATGATCGAATCTATCAAAGAATTGGTAGTAGTACCAAAAGGTATATCTTTGATTAATAAAGTTTTATTATCCCCTTCTTCAATCTTTGCCCTAACTTTTATTTTCCCACCTCTAAGCCCTTCATTGTATTCTGAAAAATCTGCCATCCCTCCAGTAGGGAAATCAGGAAGTATATTGGTCCTCTCTCCTTGAAGTATTTGAATAGAACCTTGTATCAATTCAATAAAGTTATGAGGCAGAATCTTAGTAGATAAGCCAACTGCAATTCCTTCCACACCTTGAGCAAGTAAAAGTGGAAATTTTACAGGAAGGGTAACTGGCTCCTTTTTTCTACCATCATAAGACAGTTGCCATTCAGTAGTCTGTGGATTGAAAACTACCTCAAGGGCAAATTTAGACAACCTAGCTTCAATATACCTAGATGCAGCAGCTCCATCTCCAGTACGGATATCTCCCCAGTTTCCTTGAGTTTCTATCAAAAGCTCCTTTTGCCCCAAATTGACAATCGCATCACCTATAGATTGATCACCATGTGGATGATATTGCATAGACTGACCGATGATATTTGCCACCTTATTGAATCTCCCATCATCCATCTCTTTCATGGCGTGAAGGATTCTTCGCTGTACTGGCTTGAGACCATCTTCTATAGCTGGAACAGCCCTTTCAAGAATCACATAAGAAGCATAGTCCAAAAACCACTCCTTATACATTCCTGTAACAGGAATGGATTCATTTAAGCTTTTGTCGTTTTCCTCTGGTATATTTTTATTTTCCTCGCTCATGCAATGTACTTATTATACAATTTCTTTATTAACATCCCTGCCGAAGCTGAGAATTTTAGTCCCGATAGGCATCGGAATTAGATCTTAGAGCTAAGATTTGACATAGCCTCAGCCTGATAAAAACTAACTTTACTTAATAGTCTCTTTTCCGCCTCTTGTTTCTTGCCTCTTGTCTCTAATCTCTCGTTTCTCGTCGCTATCTCGCTGTTTCTCGCTTCTCGCTTCTCAAGCCGCAGTATCTTCCTCTTCATCAGATCCTTTTCCTGCAGGATCATCATGGACAATATCTTTTTCGATTTTGAGGTTATCGATGATAAATGTTTGTCTATCGGGCGTATTTTTCCCCATATAGAAACCTAGCAGGTCAGCTATTTTTGTTTCTTTATTCAAGATGATGGGCTCTAGCCTGATATCTTCACCGATAAAAGTCCCAAATTCATTAGGAGAAATTTCTCCTAACCCCTTAAATCGCGTGATTTCAGCCGTTTTCCCAAGCTTGTGAATGGCACGTTGTCTTTCTTCATCAGTGTAGCAGTAGATCGTTTCCTTCTTATTTCTCACCCTAAATAGTGGGGTATCTAAGATATATAAGTGACCATTTTTCACCAAATCTGGGAAGAATTGTAGAAAATAAGTCATGATCAGAAGTCTAATGTGCATGCCATCAACATCCGCATCTGTTGCTATCACAATTTTTCTATACCTAAGACCATCTATACCATCTTCGATATTCAAGGCATGTTGCAACAAGTTGAATTCTTCATTTTCATAGACTACTTTTTTGGTCATCCCGAAGCAGTTCAAAGGCTTACCTCTTAAAGAAAATACGGCTTGAGTTTGTACGTCTCTTGACTTGGTAATCGAACCTGATGCAGAGTCCCCTTCTGTGATAAAGAGCATGGTGTTGTTTTTTTTCTCTTCATCACTTTTGGGATCATCATAATGAACCCTACAATCTCTCAATTTCTTATTGTGAAGGTTGGCTTTTTTAGCCCTTTCATTTGCAAGCTTTTTGATACCAGAGATTTCCTTACGCTCACGTTCGGATTGTAAGATTCTTTTCAACAAAGCATCCGCTGTTGCAGGATTTTTATGAAGGTAGTTGTCTAGTTCAGTTTTGAGAAAATCGTTGACAAATGTTCTCAAGGTAGGACCATCTGGCCCTGTAGTCTGCGAACCAAGTTTGGTCTTGGTCTGTGATTCGAAAACTGGCTCCTGAACCCTCACCGCAATAGCAGCAACTACACTTTGTCGAATATCAGAAGCATCATAATCTTTCTTGTAAAACTCTCTGATAGTCTTTACAATAGCCTCTCTAAATGCCGCTAAGTGAGTACCTCCTTGTGTGGTAAACTGTCCGTTGACGAAGGAATAGTACTCTTCACCATATTGATTGCTATGGGTAATTGCTACTTCTATATCATTGCCTTTCAGATGGATAATAGGATACCTGCTACTCTCTTCATCTACTTTTCTCTGTAGGAGGTCATAGAGCCCCTTTTCAGAAAAGTATTTCTTCCCGTTAAAGTTGATCGTCAGTCCAGCATTCAAAAATGCATAGTTCCAAATTTGATTTTCTAGGTATTCTGGAATGAAATGGTAGTTTTTGAACACTGAAGCATCTGGGGAAAAAATAATTTTCGTTCCATTTCTATCCGAAGATTTGCTAATGGGTTGATCTTTGACCAGAACGCCTTTTTCAAATTCAGCTACTTTGGTTTCCCCATCCCTATAGGATTGTACTTTGAAGTAGTCTGACAAAGCATTTACCGCTTTGGTACCTACCCCATTCAAGCCTACAGATTTTTGGAAAGCTCCCGAATCGTACTTACCTCCAGTATTTATCTTGGAAACACAATCTATTACCTTCCCTAGAGGAATACCTCGTCCATAATCTCTTACCTCTACTTTATGCTCAGATATTTTGATATCGATCGTACGACCATGTCCCATCATGTGCTCATCGATACTATTGTCCAAAATCTCTTTAACAAGTACATAGATACCGTCATCTTGAGCACTACCATCTCCCAACTTACCGATATACATACCTGGCCTAAGCCTGATATGCTCTCTCCAATCCAAGGACTTGATACTATCTTCTGTGTATTGAACGTTTTCTGCCATTTTCTAAATCTCCACTTAATTGACTATGATAATATTCAGGTTACTGGCCTAATTTTACGGAATTGAACTTCTTTATCAAAATCCAAAATAATGCTCCTATCCAAACCGTAAACAAAATCGGGACAAGGTAAAAGAAAAAGCTGAAGTCACCAGCACTAATCTCATGCTGATTGTTGATACTATGTATAAAGAAAGCCATGATAATCAATGCAACATTTACAATTCCTACAAAGCTATACATCCATGCTAGCATGTAATCAGTCAACAATTCTCCTTTGGGGAAAATCCTTCTCAAGCTTGGCACACTTTGATTTTCTATCACTTTGGCAGGTATCACCAAAGCAATGTTAAGCAATATAAAAGTGATAACTCCTCCATAAAAAAATGTTTCCTTAGTCAGTACCTTGTCAAATCCTCCACCTTCATCTAACTGATATGCTACAATATCTGCGAGTGCAGCATATATGTAAAGAAACACAAATACAAATAATAATACTGTCGCAAAATGGAATACTTTACCAAATCTATAATACATCATGTTTGTCAAATTAAGGCGCTAATATAAAGATTTATGCTAAGCAAAATCGAATCTGATTTTTCGTTTATTCAGTTTTTATAATTAGTTTTCTGACAACATTAAACCCAAAAAGCTGATAATAAGATGAATCTAAGCCCTGTTGTCATTGCCATTCCTATGTATTTTCTTTTAATGGCAATTGAATTGATCGTCCTAAGGTTTCAAAAAAATCCGAGTTATAGAATGAATGATGCCATCACCAACATCAACCTTGGTGTAGTATCTCAAGTCACTGGAGTCTTTTTGAAAATCCTTTCTATTGGCATTTACACAATTTTATTTGAAAAATTCGCTTTGCTTTCTATTCCTAACAATCTTTGGAGTTTCCTTTTGCTATTTTTCCTTTATGATTTCTGTTACTATTGGGCACATCGCAAGTCTCATGAGATCAATTTATTCTGGGGAGGACATGTAGTACACCACTCTTCAGAAGAATACAATCTCTCCGTGGCTTTGAGACAAAGCTCCACTCAAACAATTTGGACATTTATGTTTTACCTACCACTAGCAATTATCGGTTTTGACCCAATTCAATTAGTTTTGGTATCTGGACTGAATCTTTTGTACCAATTCTGGATACACACAGAAGCAATTGATAGAATGGGTTTTTTGGAAAAATTCATGAACACACCTTCTCATCATCGTGTGCATCACGGAAGAAACCCCAAATACATCGATAAAAATCATGGAGGGACTTTTATCATTTTCGATAAGTGGTTTGGTACTTTTCAAGAAGAAGAAGAAAGACCGACCTACGGAATTACCACGCCAGTCAACAGCTGGAACCCTGTATGGGTAAATTTGTCTCACTATGTCAATATGAAAAATGAGCTGGCTCAAATCAAAACCTGGAGGAATAAACTTAAGTACCTATTTTACAAACCAGGCTGGTTACCCGATGATCTCGGAGGGTATAGGGCAGTAAAAGACATAGGTCCTGATTACAAAAAATTTGATACCACTGTCCCAAACGCTTTGAATCATTATGTATTCTTTCAATACCTCATACTCATGGGCTTGACAGCCTATTTCCTTTTTAACTTAAACAAGCTTGATGTGACTCAGCAAATCAGTTTTTCTGTATTGATAATTTGGAGTACTGTTAGTTTTTCAGCGATTTTTGAGCAAAACAAATGGTATCAAATTCAGGAGATTATTCGTGTGGCAATACTTTCTGCATTCATTGTGTACATTGCAATTGCTGAAATAGACCAAAATATAATATTGATTGTACTTTCAGGCTACACATTATGCTCGTATTTTTGGCTTTGGAAAAATCACAGGACCATCCAAAGATTTCAAAAGTCCGTTTCAAATCAAATAGAAAATGTACAACAAATATAGATGCATAGTAGGTAGTTTACTTATACTAGTCTTGTTTTCATGCTCTGGAAAATTAGACGTAGAAGACATTAACTTAGTTGACTGGAAAAATGATCGCTATGGCTGCAATGGATTGAGAATTCAGCAGCTTGAGCAATTTCAAAAAATTAAAAACAACTTTCTCGGTGCCAATAACCAAAGCTTGATAAAAACCTTCGGGAGACCAGATCGTGTCATTCTCGTTGATAAGAGTCAGAGCTATTTTTACTACTTTTTCGAACCTAGTTCAAGTAAAGAATGTCCCGCTTATGAAGGAGATGAAACACAACCACTGAAAGTCATGTTCAGACTCAATGCCATCAATAAAGTTAGTGAAGTCACAATCAGCAGATTGGAACCATAACTTTAACTATTAACCTAAAAATTTAATACATTTTAAATAAAATAAGCCTGACAGCTATTAAGGTTTGTAAAGGATAAAACACTTTACTTCCAATAAAGCTATCAGGCTTTTAATTTTTATCAGTCAAATACTGCATATTATTCTTCCATAAAACATAAGGCAGCTGCTCCCAATGTGCCAGCATTGTTTTCTAAGGTAGCTTTCTCCATCTTGAGATCATCTACATAGTATTTGGTAAGAAACTGTCTTACCGTCTTATCCAAAGCAGGCATCATAAATTCTAATCCAGCAGAAATCCCACCACCAAAATAGACTTCAGTCACATCCAGTATTCTAATCGCTGATACGATAGCCTCACCCAGTACACGTGCCACTTCTTCAAACACCATGATAGAAACTTGGTTACCCTTCTTTGCTGTATCTACTAGCAGGTGCGTACCAAGTTCTTTCCCAATCAGGTCTTCACCGGCCAAGTCAGGGTATGCCCTTATCATTCTGTCCATGATTCTTAAAATCCCATCTCTTCCGATGATTCTTTCAAGTCCTTCATTACCTCTGGACATCATATGGCCCATCTCCATAGCATTGCCTCTTGAGCCTTTGAAAACCTGTCCATCAGCAATCATCGCACTGCCAATACCTGTTCCCATGGTGATAAAAAGGAAGTTTGGTGAAGGGTTCCCTTTGCCATACCTAAATTCACCAACTGCTGCTGCCGCTGCGTCATTCTCTAAAAAAAACTTCTTGTTTGGATATTTATCTAACAAGCCTTGCTTTAAGTTAAATCCATTCAAAGCAGGAATTGCTGGGATTTCTAGTGTTGTAGTTCTATCCTTAGATATAAGACCCGGAAGACCTATACCGACTTTTGTCACCTCTGGATATTTTTCCAAATATTTACCAACCACCTCAATGAAACATTGATTGAATCCTCTTGGATCATCTCTGTATGGAGTGGTATCTTCTTTGTCAAAAGATACTATTTCACCAGCACGATTGACTAAGCCAATCTTTAAGTGAGTACCTCCTACATCTACTCCCAAAAAAAGCTCGTCATTGTTATTCATAATTTTTTATCAATAGGTTTAAGGTGCTAAAATAGTAAACTCAATCCTTTACTTCCTAAAATCTTTGCCAAAGTCTTGAAATATTTCATGTACAGCAGGACATACTTGGGTATTTGTCAAAGTCAGGTTAAGGATACCATGCATGTTTTTGCGGTTTGTATGGGGGTATTCTCTACATGCTTTTGGCCTTTCTTCATATACAAAGCAAGTATTGTCTTCATTTAGAAATGGACATGGGGATGATTGCAATACAAAATCACCATCCTCATCCCTGTAAAGGTATTCATCTATAAATGCTGAAGATTTCATTCTGAAAACCTTGGCTAATCTATCAATATCTGTTTGAATAAAAATCGGGCTTGTCGTCTTACAACAATTGGCACAAGTCAAGCAATCAATTTTTGAAAACTTTTCCTCATGGGCATCTGAGAACATTTCATCTAAGGCCTTAGGTTTTAATTTCCTCAGGCGATCCTTTGTCCTTTTGTGTGTTACAAAATCCGCCTTTGCTTGATTTTTAAAATTTTCTAAATCCATTCTAATTCAAAACAGTAAATAAATTTCTTTTACTACAATTTTATCGGTTTATTATTTTTATTTTCAAATTTAAACCTTAACTTATACCATCACCAAACGCATACTGTCATGAAAATGCATCCAAACGAACTGTTCTTCTACTACAATCCGACTCACAATGTAGACAAGCAAGTGCGGGCATATGCCCATGCAGTCGCTAAACACGTCAATGAAATTAACATAGACAAAGAGAGAATCACATCTACTGGCTGGAGATCAATATTGACTAAACTTAACCTTAGGCCTAAAGACCTATTGAACCGAGCACATCCTGACTATCAGTCGCAAATCGCTGGCAAGAGCTGGGACGATGAAAGCTGGCTACAAATATTAATCAAATATCCGCACCTGATCAAGGCTCCTATAGCCATCATGAAAGATAAGGCGGTACTCTGCACATCACCCAACCAAATCCTAAGGCTACATTAACTTAGAGCAACTCGATACCATCCTGTCGGATGTTGATCAATTTTGCACTATAAAGTTGTCCAATGGATTGTTTGAAATGCTTTTTACTCATACCCAATAACTCTTTAATGGACTCTGGGGATGATTTATCATGAAGGGGCAAAAATTTCTTAACTTTTAATAAAGCAAGGATTTTTTCAGCCCCTTCCTCGTATTTTTCTCTTCCTGAAGGTGTCAAACTAAGGTCCAGCTTACCATCATCCCTTTTCTTTTTCACAAAAGCCCTTACTTTCTGCCCCAATTCAATAGATTCAAACACCTCATTTCTATAGATCAAACCTTCAAATGCCTGTTCTATCAAAGCTTTGTAACCAAGATCTGATTGAGCAAAAATGAGTGCTTCCACTTCTTGCCCTTCCTCAAATCCTCGCGTATCCTCCTCTAAAAAATCATCATATTTATTGACACCAATTAGCCTATTGGTCTTAAAATCTATACTTACCCTGATCAAATACTTCTCACCTACTACCATATCCCCTCGCATTTCGGATTTCGGGACAAAGAGGTCTTTCATCAATCCCCAATCCATAAATGCACCAAACCTAGTGATTTCCTTTGCCTCCATCACTGCAAATTCATCCAACAAAGCTACTGGTGGTGTGGTGACCGCTACAGGCCTGTCCTCACTGTCAGTATATACAAAAACATCTATTTCAGTACCAGTTTCGATATCTTCTGGTAGATAGCTCTTCGGCAAGAGGACTTCTCCCCCATCATGCAATGCCAAATAAGCACCATTTGCTGTAAATCTATTGATCAATAGGCTGTTGATTCTTCCTAATTCTTTCATACCTCAAAGGTAAAGAAATAACTTGATGTAGAAATTGGAAAAAGTACCTAATCGGCTTAGATTTGGCTTTGATCCGAAACTTTTCTGATCTTGAAAGATTTAAAAATAAATGTAAACCCAATAAATGATGAAAAATATAGCTGTAATTGGCTCAGGAACTATGGGCAATGGAATCGCTCATGTATTTGCACAAAATGGTTTCAATGTCGCCTTGATCGATGTCAATCCCACCGCTCTAGAGAAAGCAATCGCAACCATTCAAAAGAATCTTGATAGACAAGTCTCTAAGGGTGTTCTCAATGATGAACAACGTGAAACTGCACTAGGAAACATCAAGACTTATGCTCAACTATCCGAAGGTGTTGTGCAAGCAGATTTAGTCGTAGAAGCAGCAACTGAAAATGTGGACATCAAATTGAATATATTTAAGGAGCTTGATAAGGTATGTCCTCCACATACCGTCCTAGCTTCCAACACAAGCTCTATTTCTATCACCAAAATAGGTGCTGCAACTAATAGGCCTGACAAAGTAATCGGCATGCATTTTATGAACCCTGTTCCAGTCATGAAGCTGATAGAAGTGATCAGAGGCTATGCCACCTCTGATCAAGTTACCAATGAAATCATGGAACTTTCTCGAAGCCTGGAAAAAGAGCCTGTAGAAGTAAATGATTATCCTGGCTTTGTAGCAAATAGAATTTTGATGCCAATGATCAATGAAGCCATATACACCTTGTACGAGGGAGTAGCAGGTGTATCAGAAATTGATACAGTAATGAAACTTGGTATGGCTCATCCTATGGGACCATTACAACTGGCTGATTTCATAGGGCTTGATGTATGCCTTTCTATTCTAAGGGTTCTCTATGAAGGATTTGGAAATCCTAAATATGCTCCTTGCCCTCTGCTTATCAATATGGTTCAGGCGGGTTATAAGGGAGTGAAATCTGGAGAAGGATTCTATAAACATACTCCTGGCTCCAAAGAAATAATCGTATCCTCTCAATTCAAAAAATAAACACCAATTTCATTCAGTTTAGATAACCTTTCCAAAGTTAAAACTTGAACACAGTTTTTGCTTTCACATAGTAACCCAACTTTGGGAAAGTTCAAAATCTATAGGAAGCATTTCCCATTCGAAATTGAAGTAATATCAGCGTTTTATTTATTTAAAATTTCATCATGCATATCGCAGTATCAGGAAATATTGGAAGTGGAAAGACCACATTAACAGAGAAATTGGCAAAACACTATGGCTGGAAAGCAGAGTTTGAATCTGTAGACAACAATCCATACCTAGCAGATTTCTATGAAGATATGAAGCAATGGTCTTTTCACCTTCAAGTTTTCTTCTTGAATAGTAGATTCAATCAAATCAATAAGATTAGGCAAAGCGAGCAGTCGATCATTCAAGACAGAACGATCTATGAGGATGCCTATATTTTTGCAGCAAATCTTCATAAATCAAACCTTATCTCACAGCGAGATTATGATAACTACTTGAACCTGTTCCATTCTATGATTGCATTTGTACAGGCTCCTGATTTGCTGATATACCTGAAAGCAGATATCCCGAAGCTAGTAGGTCAAATCGAGAAAAGAGGTAGGGATTATGAGAATTCCATAAGGATTGATTATTTGAAAAATCTAAACTCACATTATGAAGATTGGATCGGTGGATATGATAAAGGGAAGTTACTCATCGTTGATGTCAACGACATGGATTTTGTAGCTAATCCAGAAGACTTTTCTACTATAGTCAATATGGTCGATAGAGAGATTCATGGTCTTTTTTCATGAGAAAAAAGCTGCGTTATAAAAATTAAACGATTTGAATTTTATCACATTAGTTTATCATTATTTCCAGATCATCACCTTTTTTAGGCCTTTGATAATGGTTAAATGAATCAAAAATTATGAATTACAAGAAATCATAGTTAAATTTTAGCTTGAAAATTTCCACTCACTAACACACCACATTATGAAAAGAACATCATTGCTCTGGATAGCTCTTGTGATTTTTGCTTTTGGATGCAAACAAGAAAAAGCGTTCAATCCAAAAGTTATCATCGCGGGAAACCTTTCAAATTCGGAAGCGAAGGAAATCAAAGTATACTTAGATGAAGAGATTGCCAACACAAAGCTCGAAGAAGACGGAAGTTTTCATGTAAGTTTTGATGCGGACAAATTTGAAAACTACATGCTTACAGCTGGAAGAGAGAGGCTTAACCTATTTTTGAGCCCTGGTGATAGCCTATATATCACAGGAGATGCAGCAAAGTTTGGCGAATCCATAGTTTTCTCTGGAGACCACGAAGCTGAAAATGCCTATTTGTATGAAAAAAATAATATCAATACAAAAAGCGGACTTTCAAATTACATGGAGTTGATGGGATTAGATAAAGATGCCTATTTCAAAAAGAAGGACAGCATTTTTGGTTTGACCAAATCAAAATATGAAAGTATCAAAACCGAGAGAGCATTTGACGGAGACTTTGTTACTTTGGAGGATGCCTATTATGAATATGAACCTTTGTTATATGATGCACAATACCCTATGTATTATGCTTATATCAATAAAGTGAGTCAGGATTCCATTGATTTTCCTCAAGAAGAAGTAAAAGCTAAATTCGGTCAAATCAACCTTGGAAGAGAGGATTTGTTAGACTCTCGATCTTATACCAGTGTGGTAGATAGAAGAATTGGAGAAAGGGTTTCCGAAATGATGAAAGCAGATAGTACCTTGCAGAAGGATCCATCAGGCTATGAAAATGCAAGATTCACTGCAATGGACGATATGATTGAAAACCAAGTGGTCAAAGACAAATTCCTTTTTGACTACATCAAATCCAACATGCAATATCGAGGTCCAGCACATACCGAAGCATCATACAAAAAATTCATGGAGGAAAACCAAAGCCCAAAACTTGCGGCCAAACTTGAAGCTTTAAAAGAGAAGTGGGAACCAATCATGCCTGGAAAAGAAGTACCTGATTTTTCTTTTGTAAACATAGAAGGTGAAGAAGTCAACTTGAGTGACCTAAAAGGCAACTTAGTGTACATTGACATATGGGCTACTTGGTGTGGACCTTGTATTGCTGAACACCCACATTGGGACAAAATGAAAGAAGAGTATAAAGACAAATCTATTGCTTTTCTGACAGTATCCATAGACGATTCAAAAGATCCATGGGAGAAAATGGTGAAAGCTAAAAACATGGAAGGTTTACAATGGTTTGCCAAAGATGCATGGAAATCAGAACTAGCTCAACACTTTATGGTGAATGCAATTCCAAGGTTCATCCTTCTAGACAAAGAAGGGAAAATCATCGATCCTTCAGCTGATAGGCCATCTGGTAAAATCAGAACCAAAGTAGATGAATACCTTTAAAACAGGGGAAATCTAAATTCATAGCAACTTACAATAACGAAGTCACTTGAATCACCAAAGGTGGGGAGATATTACATCTTTCCACCTTTTTTAAAGTATCACAATAGCAATTCAATGAAATATTGGTTCAACTACTTTCTCCGACTGATTGTCAAATTTGCCTTACATTTATTTTATCATAGAATAGTCGTAGAAGGGAAAGAAAATATACCTAAAAATAAGGCTGTAATCATTGTCAGCAATCACCAAAATGCCTTGATTGATCCCTTGATGATAGCTACGCATACAAGACTAGAGCCGCATTTTCTCACCCGTGCCTCTGCCTTTCGCAATCCGTTTTTTGCTAAGCTTCTAGATTACATCAGGATGATTCCCATCTATCGTGTCCGAGATGGGGTTAAAAATATGGAGAAAAACCAAGAGACCTTCGACAAGAGCATTCAGGTTCTACTTGGCAGAGGTGCCATGTTGATCTTTGGCGAGGGTAGCCATAGTACTTTGAGAAATTTGAGACCGTTGAAAAAGGGTTTTGCTAGAATCGCTTTTCAGACCTTAGAAAAAAATCCAAATCTTGATCTTGTTATCCTGCCAGTTGGTATCAATTATTCTAATCATTTCCAGTCTGGAAGCAAAGTCCGCATCACCTTTGGAGAATGTATAGTGGCAAATACCCATTACCCGAACTTTGATAGCTTAATCAAAACCACTCATCAAGGGCTTGAAAAACTTGTGGTCAGCATACCTGATGATAACTATGAAAATCTACTTTGTAGTATGATTGAACACCGCATTGACCTGACTTCAAAAGTAGCTATTGATCAATTCATCCAAGAAACACCGGCACTTAACAAACCTTTAAAAACCACCTACCTGCGCAATAAACTGATGAAGCTTTTTCATTTGCCGCTCTACTGGTCATGGCTGCGCATGTCTAGAAGTGTCAAAGACGCTACCTTTATAGCAACTTTCAAATTCATCATTGGGTTGGTCGGATTACCCATATGGTATTTTATCTTTACACTAGTCAGCTCAGCCCTAGGACATAAGGATTGGGCATTTACTTATTTACTTCTTGCAGTTATATTCCTTTTGACAAACAAAAACCCACAAAAATAGTCTCACATATTTTTTTATCTTTGTAACTATCAGTATAAACCCAAATTTGAACAAAATGGAACAAGATTTTCTCCCAATCAATGGGACAGATTATGTTGAAATGTACGTGGGCAATGCCAAGCAATCAGCCCTCTATTATCAGTATGCCTTTGGCTATGAATTGATAGCATATGCAGGCCCAGAGACCGGAATCAGAGACCGCGCTTCTTATGTATTGAAACAAGATAAAATAAGGCTGGTACTCACTACCCCCTTGCAGCAAGACCACCCTATAGCTGATCATATCAAAAAACATGGTGACGGTGTCAAGGTTCTTGCTCTATGGGTAGATGATGCCGAGAAGTCTTGGAAAGAGACCACATCAAGAGGTGCCGTTTCTTATCAAGAGCCTAACATTCTCAAAGATGATAATGGAGAAGTAAAAGTAGCTTCTATCAGAACATATGGCGAAACGATTCACACTTTCGTAGAAAGGAAAAACTATAATGGTATTTTCTTACCTGGCTACAAACCCAGAACATCAGAATACAAAAGTACTTCGATTGGACTTAAATACATCGATCATTGTGTCGGTAATGTAGGTTGGGGTGAGATGAATGAGTGGGTAGATTTCTATGAAAATGTTATGGGATTCAAACTACTGATCACTTTTGATGATAAAGACATCTCTACAGAATACTCTGCATTGATGTCCAAAGTAGTCTCCAATGGCAATGGCTACATCAAGTTCCCAATCAACGAACCTGCCGAAGGAAAGAAAAAATCTCAAATTGAAGAGTATTTAGATTTTTACAATGGTGCAGGTGTACAGCACATGGCAATTGCCACAGATGATATTGTCCATACAGTATCAGAATTGAGAAAAAGAGGTGTTGAGTTTCTAGAAGTGCCCTCAACATACTACGATGATTTACTAGACCGTGTAGGAGAAATCGACGAAGACCTTCAGCCACTCAAAGACCTTAATATTTTGGTAGATAGAGATGATGAAGGTTATTTACTACAAATCTTCACCAAGCCTGTACAAGATAGGCCTACTTTATTCTATGAGATCATCCAAAGAAAAGGTGCCAAATCCTTTGGCAAGGGTAATTTTAAGGCACTTTTCGAAGCCATTGAGCGAGAACAAGAATTAAGAGGTAACTTATAAATTGTACCTTGCTGTCTCAGCTGTGACCTAAATGTGATGAATTGTACTTTTGAATTCATTAATTTAAACTTGATTACAGGTGAGACAGCTTTTTCACTTCAATTATCAAATCTCATTTTCCAAAGCTAAAAGGGCTTCATAAGGATCCCCTTTCAGTCCTAGAAGCTTAGCAAATGCTGGTTCAGTCTTGAAGCCTTGCCTTTTCAAAGCTATAATTTCCTGTCTAAACTCCTCCCCCATTTTTAGCAACAAGCCATACTCAATCAGCATGTGTCTAAAGGCATACTGGTCTTTGGTTGGTGTCTTTTGTCCGAAAATTTCAATCTCAAAGTCCCCTACAAAAAAGCAAGCAATCACTGAATACCCTGTATGCTTCATAGCTTCCCTGATTTCAAAGCCTGGAAGTGACCCAAAGTAATCAATTAGGTTTTGCTTAAAATCTTCTGCATATTCATAAGTGCAAATGATATCCAAATCACTACTTTCTATATCTATATTAATAGGAAATGTACCCACTAGAATCGGCCTATAACTTTGGAGTACTCCGAAAACATCAAGAGAATCAAGTAACCTGTGAGCACGCTTATGCCTTTCACTTCCATTAAGCAAGTAGCTAATATTTGAAAAATCCATAGTGTGAATTTAACTTTTTCATTATTGATTTCCAGTTCAGTTCCATAATAATTTATCAACTAATTGATCAATTGTATTTGCTAACCTCAAAAAACTTTCCCAACAAAACATTTTTATTAACGATAACAACCCAAACCTTTCACATTGAATCCTAAAATTTATAACTTGAACGCTCATTCAAACTTTTTATTAAAATGAACATTGTAGATCCAATAATAAGGGCAAAAGCAGAGTCTTGGCTCAATAGCAACATCGACGAAAAAAGTAAAGTCGAAATTAGAAATTTATTAATGTCTGGTGATACCACTGAACTTGTAGATTCATTCTATAAAGACTTAGAGTTTGGTACAGGTGGACTTCGAGGCTTAATGGGTGTAGGTTCCAACAGGATGAATGTCTATACCGTCGCTATGGCTACTCAAGGCCTAGCAAACTACCTTTTGAAATCATTCCCAGGAGAAACCATTGCTGTTGCGATCACTCATGATTCTAGAATCAACAACACCCTTTTTGCTGATACTACTGCAAATGTATTCACCGCAAATGGCATCCATGTAAAGTATTTCAAAGAAATGAGACCTACACCTATGTTATCATTTGCCATTAGGCATTTTGGCTGCAAAAGTGGTGTAATGGTGACAGCTTCTCACAACCCAAAGGAGTACAATGGGTACAAAGCCTATTGGGAAGATGGTGGTCAAGTAGTGGCTCCACATGACACCAACATCATCACTGAAGTCCAAAAAATCACCTCTGTAGATGATGTCAATTGGAACAAAAATGATGATTTGATCGAATTCATAGATGAAAACTTCGACTTTATTTACCTCAATGAAGTAAAAAAACTTAGCCTTTCTCCAAATGAAATCATGCTGGAACGTGCCATGCCAGTTGTATTTTCACCAATTCATGGTGCTTCTGGTAAGATGGTACCAGCTGCACTGAAAGTATTTGGCTTTGAAAATATTCACGTGGTCGAAGAACAAGCTGAACCAAATGGGAATTTCCCTACGGTAGTTTACCCTAATCCTGAAGAAGCTGAAGCGCTAAACATGGCCTTAGAGCTTGGGAAAAAAGTCAATGCTTCTCTTGTACTTGCCTGTGACCCAGATGGAGACAGGTATGCTGCATGTGTACCTGTTGGAAATGGAGATTTCGAACTACTCAATGGAAACCAAACAGGTTCACTCATTACCTATTACTTATTGAACAAGTGGAGAGAATTTGGTCGACTCACAGGAGATCAGTTTATGGTTAACACTATCGTGACCACAGAGCTGATCGATGAGATTTGTAAAAGTTTTGGTGTCACTTGTTACGCAGTACTTACAGGATTCAAAAATATCGCAGAGGTCATTAGAGAGCTTGAAGGTAAGCAGACATTTATAGCAGGAGGTGAAGAAAGCTACGGATACCTCGTCGGTGACTTTGTAAGAGACAAAGATGGTGTGTCTGCCTGTGCCATTGTAGCAGAGATCGTAGCTTACTACAAATCAAAAGGACAAACTATCCAAGATGTGTTAGCGGAAATTTACATGCAATTCGGTTTCTACAAAGAGCATTTGATTTCAGTAACTAAAAAGGGCAAGGATGGGGCAGAACAAATACAAAACTTAATGGCAGGGTTTAGGTCAAACAGACCTTCAGAAATCAATGGTGTAAAGGTAAGTAAGATTGTAGATGTAAAAGAAAGCAAGGTCTATGATATGATCAATCAAACTGAAAGTGAATTGGCTTTGGCAAAGTCTAACGTTATCCAGTTCTATTTAGAAGATGGTAGCAAGATTTCTGCGAGACCTTCTGGAACAGAGCCAAAAATAAAGTACTACTTCTCCGTCAATGAAAAGCTTCCAAATAAAGAAGCATACAGAGCTGTAGAAAAATCACTCCAAGAGAGAATTGAAGGATTAAAAAGCTTTTTTGCTTAAAAAAATCATGAAAAAGGCGATCTCCAAAGCGGTCGCCTTTTTATTTTTAAAGCTTTGTAAGCTTAATGCTATACAACGCTTAAAGTATCTTCTAAATCCGCAAGAGAATGCTGTAATCTATAGATTTATAGCGACACAGGACCTTACAGGTTTCACTCGATTATTTCTAATAACTGTATGTTAGTCAATAAAAACCTGAAAGGTCTGCGGATTTTAGGTATTTAATGAACCTATGAGTTGATCTATTTGACTGATCAAACTATCAAGCATCAGAACTATCGTTTTCAATCTCTCTCAATTCTACTTTTACTGCTTGAGGATATGGTATCACACCTTTACCTACTTTTTCAGCAATGTAATATGTCACTTGTCCGCCAAATAGGAAAATTACCACAGAATAATAAACCCATATCAATAGCACCACCAATGAGCCCGCAGTACCGTATGCAGAACCCATGTCAGAGCTACCCATGTATAGACCTATCAGGTATTTACCCAGCACAAATAATAACATCGTGACTACTGCACCTATCCATGTATCTCTCCACCTCACTTTTGCATCTGGAAGTATTTTGAACATCAATGCGAATATTACAACCAATATACCTTGTCCAATCACTAAATGAACTATGGAGGCCAACAATACAGCACCATTCTCGAAAAACTCTGAGAAATAATTAAAAATAACAATTATGATAGCGTCTAAAACCAAAGACACCAACATGATGAATCCTATGGAAGCAACCATGGAAAAACTTAATAGTCTATTGACGACAAATTTCACTATCCCTTTCTCTGGCTTAGCTTTGATGTGCCAGATGTGGTTGATGGCATTTTGTAAACTTACAAAGACAGTTGTCGCGCTGAATGCCAAAATCCCAAATGCAATAAAATTTGACAAAACTCCATCTGATTCCATGGAGAAGTTTGCCATGATATCAGCTAAGGTTTGAGCACTTTCTTCTCCTGCCAACTCTCTCACTTGTACGATGATTTCATCTCTTACATCAGATTCATTGTAAAAAGTAGTCCCAATGTTGAGCAAAATGATCAACAAAGCAGGCATACTAAAAATCGTGTAAAAGGCTGTACTAGCCGCAAAACTCATAGAATCACTATTGCCAAAATCGACAACACTATCCTTAAGTATCTGAAACAGTGTTAATTTTTTTATCCTTTTTATCATTTGTATAAGATTATTTAGTACTTAAAGTAAGACATTTTTAATCATTATTACAATTCCCTTCCAAATCACACGAATTATTTATTTCTTGAGATTCAAATTTAAGTGGCTGTTGAGATTCCATATATTTTTCCCAAGCCTTGGTCAAAGTCTGATCGAAAGTCTCTACAGCTTGTGCGCCAGAAATTGCAAATTTATTATCAAAGACAAAAAATGGCACACCTCTCACTCCTATTTGAATGGCTTCCTGGATATCACCATTAACCTTTTCTATAAATTGATCTGAAGCCAAAACATCCTTCAAGTCTTCTCGATCTAAACCTACTTCCTCACCTAACCTTTGCAATGTAGCGGTATCATCTATATTGGCTCCTTCAGTAAAGTATGCTTTGAAAAGTCGCTCTTTCATGCTATCGCCTAATCTCAAAGCTTTTGCGAACTGCAAAACTCGATGGGCATTCTTTGCATTAGCCACCACAGTCTTATCCATATGGTAAGTCAGGCCTTCATTGTTAGCCATTTCAACAACCTGACTCAAGATTTGTTCAGTTTGCGATTTTGACCAGCCTTTTGAAGCTGAGAGATAATCTAGCGTGGATTGGTCTGGATTGGTTTTAAGATCTGGATTGAGCAAAAAGCTCTTCCATACGATCTCGACCTTATCTCGATGCTCAAATTTCGCCAAGGAAGCTTCAAGCCTTCTCTTGCCAATATAACAAAACGGGCACATTACATCTGACCAAATCTCTATCTTCATGATTTCTGAAATTTTATTTTAATGATTGGATAAGGAAATTTCAAGATTTTGAGTTCCATGCTAATCAAGTTCCTTAAGTTAACTTCATTATCAAATGGGATATAGGGCATAAATCTTAAGTATTTTAAAGATTTACCAAATTGAATTTGCCGAAGAATATTAAGATTATTAAATTTCATGAAAATTCACAAAACACCTTGCATATTTTTATCATTCTTACAACCTTTGTAAGGCAAATTTGAAAATGAGAAAAACAATAAACATAGCGAACACCTTGACTTCAAAAGATTATATGCTTTTGGCTATGTTATTTTTGGCTCCATACAGGAGGTTTAGGAACAGCTTTAGGGCATAGTCCCTTCTATATTTTATGGCACACCTTAAGTGGGTAGCCAGCAATAGCATAATTATTTATACAATTTCTTAAACTTCACTGTTGAAAATCCAATCTTTTCCAGAAATGGACAATATAACTTTCAAAATCACTACAGCCACTGAGGCACATTTGGAATATGCTTCTATCATCACAGATGAGATGGAGCAATCGGCTAAAGCTAGAGGTACTGGTATTGCCAAAAGGTCTCCAGAATACATCCAAACCAAAATGAAAGAAGGCAAGGCCGTGATAGCACTTACCAGTGACGGGGTCTGGGCTGGGTTTTGCTATATTGAAGCTTGGGGACATGGAAAATTCGTCGCAAACTCTGGCTTGATTGTTTCACCACCTTTTAGAAAGTATGGCTTAGCTAGATTGATCAAAAAAGAAATCTTCAAGTTAAGTAGAGAAAAATTTCCTGAATCCAAAATATTTGGCTTAACCACGGGAGCAGCTGTAATGAAAATCAATTCCGAGCTAGGCTATATCCCTGTATCCTACGCAGATTTAACTGATGATGAACAATTCTGGAAAGGGTGTCAAAGCTGTGTGAATTTTGAAATCTTACAAAGCAAGAATAGACAGAACTGTCTTTGCACAGCCATGCTTTATGTCCCGAAACCACAACAACCAGTGCAGGAAGATGTCGCTCTAAGAGATGATTTCAAGAAAAACATCAAGCTGTTTGAAAGATGGACGAGATTGAAGAAATATGTTATGCTCAACCTCAAAAAAACCAAAGACAAAACTTTTAACTTATTCTAAAATATTGCACATCGGTGCTTACAAATAACCATAAAAATGAAAAAAGTAGTATTAGCATACAGCGGAGGATTAGACACCACATATTGCGCACTGTATTTATCCAAAGAACTTGGCTATGAAGTCCACGCCGTATTGATCAATACAGGTGGCTTCGAAAAAGAAGAATTAGAAACGATCGAAAATCGAGCACATAGCCTTGGAATCGCATCGTTTCAAATCCTCGATGTTACTAAAACGTACTATCAAGAAGTATTGAAATTTTTGGTGTTTGGTAATGTACTTAAAAACCAAACTTATCCACTATCTGTATCAGCAGAAAGAATCCTCCAAGCCAAAACACTTGCTGAATATGTCAAAAATATTGGTGCAAAAAGTGTAGCACATGGAAGTACTGGTGCTGGTAATGACCAGGTAAGGTTTGACATGATTTTTCAAACTATCATCCCAGATATCGAAATTATCACCCCTATCCGTGACTTGAAGCTTAGCAGAGAGCAAGAGATCGACTACCTCAAAGCTCATGGAGTTAGTATGAATTTTGAAAGAGCGGCCTACTCTATCAACAAAGGAATATGGGGTACATCTGTAGGCGGTAAAGAAACATTGACTTCAAGTCAGACACTTCCTGAATCGGCATGGCCTACACAAGTTACTAAGCAAGATTCAGAAGCAATCAACTTAGGATTCGAAAAAGGAGAGCTAGTCTCAATCAATGATGAAAAATTCGAACATCCCGTACAAGCTATTCAAAAACTACAAGAAATAGCAGCTCCATATGGAATTGGAAGAGACATACATGTAGGCGATACGATAATAGGTATCAAAGGTAGAGTTGGATTTGAAGCTGCAGCTGCTATCATCATCATCAAAGCGCATCAGTTGCTTGAGAAACATACGCTTACCAAATGGCAATCTTATTGGAAAAATCAAATTGCTGAATTTTATGGAAATCACCTTCATGAAGGCCATTATCTAGATCCAGTGATGAGAAACCTTGAGGCATTTTTGACTGACACTCAGACTCAAGTAAGTGGTAATGTGACAGTATCTTTACATCCATACAGGTTCCAATTGGTCGGTATTGAATCGAAACATGATTTAATGGCTTCAAAGTTTGGCAGCTATGGTGAAATGAACAAAGGGTACACTGCAGAAGATGTCAAAGGCTTCACAAGAATATTAGGTAATCAAACAGCCATTTTCCACCAAGTAAATCAGCCCGAATCATGAAAATCAAAGTAGCGATCATAGGGGGAGCTGGGTATACAGGTGGAGAATTGTTAAGGCTACTAGTAAATCACCCTGAAGTGGAACTAGTCTATGTCCATAGCAACAGTCAAAAAGGAAAAGCAGTCTCTTCTCTTCATCCTGATCTACTAGGTGACACAGATCTGGTATTTACCGATGAAGTGGATACTAATGGAATTGATGCCGTTTTCTTAGGCTTACCGCATGGAGAAACAAAATCCTTTTTGGACAAACATTCATTTGCTGAAGAAACCGTAATCATAGATTTGAGCACAGATTTTAGAGATGAAAGTGAAGGTTTTGTCTATGGATTACCAGAAACAAAAAAGCACAAGATCTCGCAAGCTAAGAAAATTGCCAACCCAGGATGCTTTGCAACAGCTATCCAATTGGCCCTACTACCAGCTGTAAAATCAGGCTGGGCAACATCTCCTATTCATGTATCTGGAATCACAGGAAGTACAGGTGCTGGTAAAAAACTCGCAGAAACTTCTCATTTCAGCTATAGAAATAACAATTTCTCTGTTTATAAACTGTTCACACATCAGCACCTTAAAGAAATCAACATGACTTTCAGTCAAGTAAATAATGATTTCAGTTCAGACATTTTGTTTGTACCCTATAGGGGAAATTTTGCTAGGGGAATTTGGATAACAGCCTACTTGCCTTGTGATAAGTCTATAGAAGAAATCACCGAAACCTATAAATCTTTCTATAAGGATAGTCCTTTTACCATAGTTTCAGATCAGGACATTGATCTAAAGCACGTAGTCAATACGAATAAGTGTGTATTACACCTAAAAAAAGAAAAAGGTCAATTGGTCATCTATTCGGCAATTGATAACTTACTCAAAGGTGCTTCTGGACAAGCAGTTCATAATTTCAATTTAGCTTTTGGCTTACCTGAAACCACAGGTCTCAAGCTAAAAAGTATAGCCTTCTAATCTCAATTATCATACACACTAGCCTTGTTTGAAAAATTATAGGTGCATATACGGAGCACTACCCAAATTTTTCACCAAAAACTAAGCAGGTAAAAGTGATCAAAGCACAAATTACACACAGATGAAATTATTCGATGTATACCCTTTGATGAATGTCACTCCTACAAAAGCACTCGGTGCTAAGCTGTGGGATGATGAAGGGAATGAATATATTGACCTATACGGCGGTCATGCAGTGATATCTATTGGTCACTCTCACCCACATTTCAACCAGAGAATCAATGAACAATTGGCAAATATTGCTTTTTATTCAAACTCTGTTCAGATCCCCATTCAGCAGGAATTCGCTAAAAAGCTTGGTGAAGTTTCTGGTTATGTTGACTACAATCTCTTCCTCTGTAACTCTGGTGCCGAGGCAAATGAGAATGCACTGAAACTAGCCTCTTTTGAAACCAAAAAATCTGGTTTTATTTCATTCTCTGGTGCATTTCACGGAAGAACCTCCGCAGCAGTGGCACTAACAGACAATCCAAAAATAGTCGCTCCCAACAACCAAAGATCCGATACTCATATCCTTCCATGGGGTGATATCAAGGCTGTAGAAGCTCAGTTTCAACTTGGTAATATAGCAGGTGTGATTATAGAAGGCATTCAAGGTGTTGGTGGAATTGTCGTACCTGATGACTCATTCCTCCAAGAGCTTTCTGTTTTGTGTAAAAAGCACGAGGCAAAACTGATCTTGGATGAAGTTCAATCTGGATATGCAAGGACAGGCAAGTTTTTTGCGCATCAGTGGTCAGGTATTCAGCCAGATATCATCTCTATGGCAAAAGGTATGGGAAATGGATTCCCAATAGGCGGTATCTTAATTCATCCAGATATCAAGGCAAGTCACGGACTTTTAGGTACGACCTTTGGGGGAAATCACCTAGCATGTGCCGCTGGTCTAGCAGTCCTTGAAGTTATCGAAAATGAAGGCTTAATTCAAAAAGCTCATGAGCAAGGAGAAATGTTCATGAAAGCCCTACGTGAAGTAAATGGAGTAAACGAAGTCAGAGGTAGAGGATTAATGATAGGCATAGACCTAGACAGAGATGCTGCACCCATTCGTACTGAATTAGTAAAAAAATACAGAATATTCACAGGAAGTTCAGCGGGAAAACAAACGATTAGACTACTCCCGCCCTTAAATATTGAAACAAATCAATTATATTCGTTCATAGACAGTATCAAAGAAATTCTAGCCTAACGAATCAAAAGCATTTTAAGCTGATTGAAGCTAAGTCAATCATATTTTAAATTCAATATAAAATGATTTCCCTTACAGGGCAATCTACAAAAAACATGAAGCATTTTACACAATTTGAGCATAAATCAGTAGCGGATAAATTAATAGAACTGGCTTTGACCTACAAGAAAAGTCCGCGAGTCGATTTATCCAAGGGTTTGGGTAAAAGAGTGGGTTGTATCTTTTTGAATCCATCATTGAGAACTAGAGCCAGCACCCAGATCGCAGCCATGAATCTAGGTATGGAGGCAATTGTAATGAATATGGATAAAGAAGGCTGGGCATTGGAAATGCAGAATGGTGCTGTCATGAACAAAGGGACTGTAGAGCATATCAAAGATGCAGCAGCTGTACTAGGGACATATTTTGACGTGCTTGCAGTAAGGGCATTTCCTTCATTGACCAATAAAAAGGAGGATACAGAAGACTTTATCTTCAGTCAGTTTATTAAATATGCAGGAATCCCTGTCGTAAGTTTAGAAAGTGCCATAAGGCATCCGCTTCAAAGTTTGGCAGATATGATAACGATACAAGAGCATATGATAGCTGGTAAAAAACCTAAAGTAGTTCTCACTTGGGCACCTCATATCAAGGCAATCCCTCATGCAGTGGCAAATTCATTTGCAGAATGGGCAATCGGCTGTGGTCATGAACTCACAATTGCTCATCCAGAAGGCTATGAACTAGACAAGAAATTTACGGAAGGTGCTACCATTACACCTAATCAAAAAGAAGCGCTAGAAAATGCAGATTTTGTTTACGTGAAAAATTGGTCAGCTTTTGATGATTATGGTAAGATTCATAGTACAGATTCGTCTTGGATGCTGACAGAAGCTCATCTAAAAAATGCTCCAAACGCAAAAGTAATGCATTGCTTACCCGTGAGAAGAAATGTTGAACTGTCTGATGAAATACTAGACAGCGAGCGAAGCATTGTTCAAAAACAAGCCGAAAATAGAATTTATGCAGCCCAAGCAGTTCTCAGCAACATCTTGGGTGGATAATAAGGGAATACCTAATTAAGCATTTTGATTATTGACAAAAGATAGCATGATTTATATTTAGTTATTTATAGATAACAAAAATTTGTTGACTCTAAATTTTATGCCATGCTTCAATCCAAAAGTAATTACAGGAGGATGAAGGTGGTAAAGTGAAAATAAAGATTAAAAGCATACACTACAAACCTATAAAACCATGAACATCAGCATCATCAAAATTGGAGGAAATGTCATTGACTTTCCAGAAAAATTGGATGAATTTTTATTCCTTTTTTCAAGATTTCCAGGCAAAAAAATCCTCATCCACGGAGGAGGTGTACTTGCCTCAAAATTTGGGGAATCGATGGGTGTCATGCCTGAAATGGTAGATGGTCGTAGAATCACAGATAAGGATACTTTGGATATTGTTACTATGGTCTATGCTGGACTGATCAACAAACAAATCGTCGCAAAACTTCAGAAATTAAAGCAAAATGCCCTTGGTTTGACTGGGGCAGACGGAAACCTTATTCAATCCAAGAAAAGGCCTGTCAAAAAAATAGATTATGGTTTTGTTGGCGATATCAAGGCAGTCAATACAGACTTATTGGAATCCCTTTTGGAAAAAGACATCGTACCAGTCATCTGCGCCATTACGCATGATAAGAAAGGGCAATTACTGAATACAAACGCAGACAGCATTTCTTCAGAAATTGCAGTAGCCATGTCAAGTAAGCATACTGTAAACCTTTACTATTGCTTTAATAAAGCTGGTGTTTTGATAGATGAAAAAAATGATGAATCTATTATTCCACTTATCAATGAAGAAATCTACAAAGAGTTAAAAAATGAGCAGGTGATTCATTCTGGTATGATCCCAAAACTTGACAATGCCTTTGCTGCATTACATAAGGGGGTAAACCATGTATGGATTGGAAAAGCTGAAAACTTACTCTTGGCAGTGAAAGGAAAAGTATCAGGTACTAATATAGAAAATCACAAATACGACCTTTATTAGAAAATGCCTAATTCTAAAGCGCCATACTATGAAGAAGTAGTCAGTCTTCTCAAGTCCTTGATAAGTACGCCTTCTTATAGTAAAGAAGAGCATTTGACAGCCGATCTTATTGGGCAATTTTTAACAAAAAAAGACATTCCCTTTCAGAGAATTGGAAATAACATCATTGCTCAAAACCTTCACTTTGAGCATTCCAAACCCTCAATATTACTAAACTCTCACCATGATACCGTAAAACCAAACGCAGGCTATACTAGAGATCCCTTTGCAGCAGAAATACAAGACGAAAAGCTTTATGGACTAGGGAGTAATGATGCTGGAGGTTGTTTAGTCTCATTACTGGCTACTTTTCTTCATTTCTACAAGCTTGACTTGGGATACAATTTAATATATGTAGCGTCTGCAGAGGAGGAGATTTCAGGAAAAAATGGAATCGAAAGTACATTAAGTTCATTGCCTTCATTTGAGCTCGCCATTGTTGGAGAACCTACCTTGCTTCAAGGAGCTGTTGCAGAAAAAGGCCTGGTAGTAGTAGATGCTATTGTAACAGGCAAAGCTGGTCATGCTGCAAGGGAAGAAGGTATCAATGCACTATATGAGGCTTTGGATGATTTAAACTTACTTAGAAGTTATCAATTTGAACGAGAGTCAGAATACTTAGGCAAATCTAAAGTAAGTGCAACGATCATCCAATCAGGAACTCAACACAATGTAGTACCAGATAGATGTACTTATACTTTGGACATACGAGTGACAGATGCTTACACCTTGGATGAGGCATTGGAAGAGTTGACCAATAAGCTGAAAGCAAAGCTTACACCACGATCCACCCGGTTGAAATCCAGTCGACTTCCCCATGATCATAAGATGATGAAAGTCCTTACCAAATTGAATATCAATCAATATGGTAGCCCTACACTATCAGATCAGGCCCTTATCCCCTATCCTTCCATCAAGATAGGACCAGGAGACTCAGCAAGATCACATACAGCCGATGAATACATTTACCTTAAAGAAATCAATGAAGGAATCAATACCTACATTGAATTATTAACACAATATTTCCACATAGAAAATCCGAAAAATCAACGATGAAACTTTGGCAAAAAGATAAGACAAGCAGCAAAGAGGTAGAAAAATTCACCATAGGAAGAGACCCTGAGTTTGATATTCTTTTGGCCCCGTTTGATGTACTTGGTTCTATGGCACATGCCATCATGTTACAAAAGATAGGGTTGTTAACTTTTGATGATTTGAAGGTTTTACTGAAAGGACTTAGAGAAATCTTCGATGAAATAGAGAGCGGAAAATTTGAAATCCAATCAGGTGTAGAAGATGTTCACTCACAAGTTGAATTTCTCTTGACTGAACGCTACGGTGAAGTTGGTAAGAAGCTACATAGTGGAAGATCTCGCAATGATCAAGTTTTGGTTGATTTGAAGCTATATTATAGATCTGCAATCAAAGCATTGGTGGAAGCCTCTCAAGGTCTATTTGACCAATTGATATTGCTTTCAGAAAAACATAAGGCTGACTTGATGCCAGGGTATACCCATACGCAACTTGCCATGCCATCATCTTTTGGGTTATGGTTTGGCTCTTTTGCTGAAGGTTTATCCGAAGATATGGATTTGCTTCAAGCAGCTTTCAAGCTTGCCAATAAAAACCCACTAGGCTCTGCTGCTGGATATGGTTCTTCTTTTCCATTGGATCGCACATTGACTACAGAGCTTCTAGGCTTTGAAGACCTGCACCACAATGTGATCAATGCTCAAAACAGTAGAGGTAAAACTGAACGAACTTTAGCCTTTGCTATGTCAGGAATCGCCGGAACACTCAATAGACTTGCAGCTGATGTTTGCATTTTTATGAACCAGCATTTTGGTTTTATTTCATTTCCAGATGAATTGACTACAGGCAGTAGTATCATGCCTCACAAAAAGAATCCAGATGTATTTGAACTCATCCGAGCTAAGACCAATCAAATCCAAGCTAGTCCACAAGCGATCATGATGATCCTTACCAATACTACCACAGGTTATCACAGAGATTTGCAACTCTTGAAAGAGCATATTTTCCCTGGGTTGGATGAGTTGATTGATTGTCTTGATATGAGTACAATGATGCTGAAACAGATTCAGATCAAATCACAGATTCTAATAGACCCATTTTATAAGCATGTATTTTCTGTAGAAGTAGTCAATGAACTTGTTTTACAAGGCATGCCTTTCAGAGATGCGTACAAAAAAGTAGGATTGGCGATAGAAAAAGACGATTTTGAACCTGTCCAAGATCAAGTAAACCACACACACGAGGGAAGTATTGGCAACTTATGTACTGAGGATATTAAAAGAAAAATGAATTCGGCAGTCTCTCAATTTGAATTTGGGAAAATTGATACGGCATTAAAAAAACTATTGGATTCTAGTCATTAAGACTAGAATCCAAGTTTAATTTCTAAGGCTAGTTGTTCTTCTACTTTGATCAAGCCTCCCATTTTCCGAGGCGGAGACAGGTCAAGTTCTTCAAAATCTAACACAATATTTCCAACTAATTGCTGATCGATATTAGTCAGCGCTATTTTTCTATATTGAAGTCGTTTTCCGACCATATTGACATGTAGATCACAAGTATAATACTTCCCGCTCCTCTTTAGGTTTTTCACAATTACCTTAGCATTCGGATATTCCTCTGCTTTTATGGTCTTTCTAAAATCCTTGTTCAAAAGGAAATTACCACAGCCAAAATCACGAACAGGGATATCAAATTCAATGGTATGCTTTGTTGGTGATTCATTTAGTAATAAAGTGTCCCTCAAGCCTTCTCTCCTATAGTCACATTTGAAGCTTCCCAAAGAAGTATTCCCTTGCACAGTGATCACCTTACTGGTGACCACTATGGGAGATTCAGCTGGGAATAACTGACAAATAATGAGGATTAATGCTAGAAGGACACGCATGATGTTGAAGATTTAGAAGCCTATTACACCTTCGATCATTAGACCGTTGAATTTTCCACCATTTCTGATGTCTCCAGCTGCAAAGTCATTGTATTGCTGACTTACATACTCTACTTTAGCAAGGATATTTTTGGTCACAAACCATCCCCCTCCTATTTGAACCCTATCTATACTTACATCAGCACCTCCGGTCAACTCACCACTTACTTTGTTGTATCTTGCAGCTAGATAAACTTGCTCCTTTTGACCTATTCTATATACTGCATCTGCGCCTAGTTGATTCCAAGTACGGTCTGATTGTTCATTTGCAGCTTTACCTTTAGATTGCTCAAAATTACCGAACAACTCTAGCCCTTTGATCTTCACAAATGGATTCAATACCATGGCTGTAATATTATCGGTCTGTCCAGGGTTGAATCTACCAGAAGTAAAGTTAGCAGCAGTAGTTGCTCCAACTGGATCCATTACCAAGTAATATCTTGACCCAGCTCTATCACCCGCATAAAGTGTGTTTCTAGCTGATCCAGCAGTGCTGTAAACAGACCCTGTAAGTCTCACCCTGATATCATCAGTAACATATTTATCATATCCTAATTTACCTAGAAAATTAAGCTTTCTATCATCAGGTCTTGTGATACCTCCTTGTATTTCACCACCAGTGACACCAACCATTGCCAAGAATCCGCTATTCTGATAATATACTTCTCCACCGACTTCTGTTGTGAAAGCATCCATGATATAGTTTCCTACAAAAGGATTGTAGATCGCATTTCCATTGTCAGATCTTCTGAAATGGGCATCTCCATAGTTAATTTCCATGTGCCCAACCTTGACGGTGAAGTACTTGTCAAACCAGTCAGTATTTCCGATACCTAGGAAACCTAATTTATCAACTTGAAGGAATCCACCTTTTACCCATGTTTCTGGGTGGTGTCTAGAGCTAAGATAAGTGATTAGGTTAAGTCTTACCCCATCTACCAATGCTACATCTATATTTAGATTTGCAGTAGCAAGGTTGGTACCACCGCCTATTTCGATCAATTCTGGTGATCCTACAGCATTGCTATGGCTTAGATTCTGGTATTGCTGTGCAAAATGTCCTCCGACTCTTACCCTTACCCCATCAAAGGAAACTGTATCAGCTTTTCCTGTTTCGAATACATTGACTCCTCTTTGATCATATGTTCTCCAGTATTGCATATCTCTTTGGAGACCTTGTGCCATTGTAAATGCTACTGTTGCAAACATGGCAATGAATAATAACACGTGCTTTTTCATAGGTTTTTTTATTTTTTTTATCATCTGGTAGTTTGTGCACTTTAGACTCCCTCTTTCTAGAGAAGTGATGAATGGTGCTTTCAATCAAATTATTTTGTCGGTTGGAATGCGATATCGAAATGAATGCTCACTTCATTTCCTGTCTTTACTGTCCCCATAAGGGCGGTTGGTGGGTCTATTTTAAAATCTGATAATTTGCAATCATACTTCCCTTTGAAGGTGATTTTTTCACCTGATACTGCATAGGTTACTGGAAATTTTGCAGTTTGAGTGACGCCAGCAATTGTGAAGTCACCTACCGCTTGAAAACCAGTAGCAACAGAAACAAGCTCTTTGAGTACAAACTTTACTTCTTTGTGAGTCTTGGTATTCAATGCGCTATAGGCATTTTTATCCATACCATTTTTGCCACTTTTGATGCTTTCGGCAGGCATGGTCACGACTAGATCCTTTGCTCCAGTGACCTTTCCACTTTCTAAAGTAAACTTTGCTTTACCACTAGCAGTACTAGAGACCATTTCCCAATCATGCAAAGTGGAAGTGCCCGTCACTTTCAGGGTAGAACCTGTTGCAAGCGTATAATTAGTTTGTGCGAATGTTGTGTTATGAAATATCATCATGGCCGCAAGGAACATGATATGGATAATTGAAAAGCTAAATTTTCTCATGGCTTTTTGTTTTTGATTATGGCTCAAAGGTAGTGTCACAATCATTTTAAAAACATGATGAAAATCAGGTTTTAGGGTGATTTTAAACAAGCTTAAACCATTGAAAAAGTAAAAGGCCAACAGAAGCAAATCCGTTGACCTTTGATATTAGCCTAAGGGTAATAGACAAAAATAGGGCGTGCTAAAAAGCGCCAATCTTTAAGAAAAGATTTTTTCTAGTATTTTGTAAGTAATCAAATAGGTAGGTCTCACTCCGTCCATTCCCAAAGCACCTGAGGCAAGTGTACTACCTGTTTCTAAAGGATTGTCAGATGCATAGTAAGCATAAAGCACCTTCACATTTTTTCTTATCGAATTTCTGATCTTACTTGCAGACTGTATAGCTTTTTGATAATGAGCCCCTTCCATCTCCAGACCACAAGCTTTCCATGAAGACTCCATAAAGTACTTCAGGACATCTTTGTTTTGCAAGGAAGTACCGAGAACAGTGATCATAGGACCATCATATACACCTATATCATAGCCTTCAAAATCATTTTTCTTCAGTTCATTTTTCAAAGGATAGTTATCTGCAGTGCCTTCAAAAACATGGCTACTTGGGATCATGATATCCCCTTTATTTCCTTCAAGAATACCCGCTTTACCCATGATCGATGCAGAGACTACATCCAAAGGAATCGATTTACCTCCTTTATCGTATGGCTTGAGTAATTCATCAAAGCACTCGTATGCTTGCTCTCCAAATGCATAGTCCATTACGACAATTACTGGTCGGTCTTTTTTCTCCTTTGGCAAAGAAACACCTGGAATCACTGATCCTTTAGACATCTGAGCAGTATCTATGATTTGAGCTCCTATGTTGGTTCCAGAAAGATCAGGTAAATCTATGAATCCATTGATATTTGCAAAGTTTTGGATTTCTTTTGTATAGTTTTTCTTTTCTCCAGTACTGATTTCCATGGCCACCTTTTCGATCTCATCATAAGATTTCAGCCCCAACGCTTGATGTCCATAGATTGTATTTACCACACTATGCAAATTCGCCGAAATGATATGAATAGGTCTTTCCAGTAAATCATTTTCATCCAATACTTGCTTGATCCGTGTCGCCCAAAGCTCTCCATATACATGGTGTCCCACACGCTCTCTCAATGTCGCAGAAAATGAAATCTCCCTATCTTTTTCCTCTACAAACTCATCTATTGACAACTTTCCTAAATGATAGATAATGGAAAACAGGCTATTGGAATTGGATGATTGATCAAACTTCTCAATGGCATTGTGAGTCTCATCAAAAGTTCTACCCGTAATATGGCTCAGGTAAGAACATGCAGCTTCTTTGTCAAACTCCTCTCCTTTTCTTTCTTTCTCAACAATACTTGCAAGCATCTTCCAGTTAAGGTTCATCCTACCTTTTTGATCAGTAGCATTTTCTCTTATCTTTTCGGCCTCAATATAGAGAAAGGTAAGGTGGGTAAGTATATCATATATGTCGGATTTGCCTCGCGTCATTTCTACGTACATTTGCTCTTCATCTACCCTATAACAGTTTCTCTTTCTCCTTGCAGGTACAAAAGTTGGGAAATCTGAGTGCTCGTAACCTTCTCTACTGATCAACCTGACATAGCGACACTCTTCTATCCCTCTTGGCAACCTCTCCATTACATACAATAAGCCATCAAGTTCGATTTTTTCTTCATCCACTACCAATCCGTAAATCTCTGGGCTCAAAACCAAAAGTGAACTCACTAGCGACTCACCGGAAACTCCCATTGGCTTATAAGACCCCCTCATAAACAAATGCCTCATCGTAATGTATAGCTTCTCAATGGCTGCGCGTGATTCCTGTGCTCTAGTTCTTTTCATATGTTCTTCGTTTTTTTCAATTATAAATTGGCCTTTCTCCTTGATTACTTCTTAGCAAAATTGACTAGATTCTACCCTCCTTTTAATTCACTTTTGCATGTCAGAGGCAAGCGAAAATACCAGTTTTACAAATTTTTGTATTAGATAAATTCAGCAAATATAGCATATTTATCTAAATAGATCGATACATTATTTCATAAATTCAAAATTCTCAAATGAATTAACCTAATCTCGCTATTCAATACCTCTCTTTAAGTATAGCCAAATGATGTGCTACGTGACCAGTCATGATGTAAAATAATGCCCTTACACTCACCTCATAACCACTTGCCATTCCTATATTTGACCATGAGTCAATCGGTAAGGTTTTGAGCAAAGAAACACATGCATAACGTGAAAACTCAAAATCTTCTATCAGCTTATTAAGTGGAATTGCATTTGCCATAGATCTTGCCACATATTCATCTTGATCAAAACTTGGAAGTGGAGATTTTTCTCCTCTAGCAAAGCATAAAGCACGAAAAGTCATTATCCTATCCGTATCTATCATGTGAGACAATACCTCCTTTGCCGTCCACTTACCTTCAGCATAAGTTTCATTACTTTTCTCCTCCCCCATAGTCTCAAAGTAACTTCTGACTTCTTGAATCTGGGTCAAAAGCAATTTATCTATGTTTTCATTTATAACCCTTTTGATATAGCTTTCATAATAAGGCGCATATTCTCCTACTTTAGGCTTGAATGTTTCGTTCATGTAAAATTAGTTTGGTGATAGCTTGTCCTTTGGTAAATTTAATGCATATACCATCATAATGTCGAAAAATGAAAAAAATATTACTCATACTTGCGCTCATAGCTAGTTTAGATTGCTTCGGACAGACCCAAATCATACAACGTAACCCTGCAATAGAAGCAATGGTAAATGAAATCAGTGCTGAAAGTCTTGAACAATATGTTAGAAAATTGGCTGATTTTGGTACCAGACATACCTTGAGTGATCAGCAAGAAAATCGTGGCATCCTAGCTTCTCAAAACTATGTACTAGACCATTTCAAGTCTATGGAGTCTAAAAGTGCAGGTAGATTAAGCTCTGAAATAGACTTCTTCACCATCCCTGCAGACAATCGTAGGATTCCATCAGATAGCAAGCTTGGGAATGTCATAGCCACCTTGAAAGGTACTGACCCAAATGATGATAGGGTATTCCTAATCATGGCACATATTGATTCTCGTGCATTAGATGTGATGAACAGCAAGATAGATGCTCCTGGAGCCAATGATGACGGCTCTGGTGTAGCTGCAATTATGGAACTGGTAAGTATCATGTCTGGTAGATCATTCCCAGCTACGATCAAGTTTGCCGTGGTGAGCGGTGAAGAGCAAGGACTTAAGGGAGCTGAATACCTTGCAAAAAAAGCCAAAGAAGAAAACTGGAACCTTGTCGCAGTACTGAACAATGATATGATAGGCAACAGCCGATCTTCAGAAACAAATATTGCTGACAATACCAGAATCCGGATTTTCTCTGAAGGTGTTCCAATGGCGGAGACAGAACAAATGGCTGCCATCAGAAGATATACTAATGGAGAAAATGATAGCAAATCAAGACAGCTTGCTAGGTTTATCAAAGAAATCGGAGAAAAATATGTAGATCAGTTAGAAGTCAAATTGGTTTACAGAAATGATCGATTTTTGAGAGGCGGGGATCATACACCATTTGCAAGAGAAGGATTCACAGCTATTCGAGTTTGTGAAATGAATGAAAACTACTATGCACAACATGAAGATGTGAGGTTAGAGAATGCTATTCAGTATGGTGATCTTCCCGAGTTCATGGATTTCGAATACATGAGGAAAGCTACAGGGATCAACTTAGCTGTACTAGCAAATCTAGCAACAGCACCTTCTGAACCACTAATGGTAGGCATAGATGTAAGAAAGCTAAGCAATAGTTCTACCCTTCGCTGGGAAGCTCCAAAGACTGGAAAAGCTAAAGGATACTATGTTCTCCTCAGAGAAACTGACGCTTCTATGTGGCAGAAAAAGTTTTATACCGAAGACTTGACCTTGACTATCCCCTACTCCAAAGACAATTATTTCTTCGCTGTACAGGCCGTTGGAGAAAATGGACATGAGAGTTTAGCTGTGTTTCCTCAACCAATAACGAGATGATAAATCCAATTTGCTTTTGAGCAAATAAAAGGTGTATTTATAGGTGAAATTGGAACATATCGTAGAATACAATACGAACAAAAGCTTCAACTTGAAGCAGTTGGTGAGTTAATCCGTAAAGTAAAGCTGCAAAGAAACTCAACACAATAAGAACTTGGAAAATTAGTTGGTGTACAGCGGGCTCAGCTATCAGAACTTGAAAACTATCAAACAAATGTATCTCTGGAAACAATTTTAAAAGTTTCCAGAGCTTTAAAAGCAAAAGTGAATTTCAACGTTGAGCTTTTTGACAAAAGCATTCAAATTGCTGAATTGGCTTACACCTACTTTAGTATTTCACCTATCTCATACAATATAAACATCACAAAGTATTCGGGAAACCTCACCCTCTCCTCATCAACTGAATCAAAGCAGCCAATACCATCACCAGAATACAGCCAATGGCATTGTACCAAAGGAAACCTATATTGATGTCTATGCCTAGTATTGATTCGCCATTAAACCAATGGAGCATTAATATAATCGCCTCAGCAATCAAAGCTGCTATGAAAACAGCATGTCCCTTGATCCATTTCATATAAAACCCAACCAAGAAAATACCCAAAATTGTCCCGTAAAACAATGAACCAAGTAAGTTAACCGCTTGAATGAGGTTTTCAAATAGTGAGGCATAAGTGGCAAATAATATGGCAAATACTCCCCATAAAGCTGTAAGCCACTTAGATGAAAGCATGTAATGCTTGTCTGATTCATTTTTACGAAGCGAACGTTTGTAGATATCAATCGTAGATGTGGTACCTAGGGAGTTCAATTCTGAAGCAGTAGAGGACATTGCAGCTGAAAAAATCACAGCAAATAGCAATCCGACAATACCCATCGGTAGATAGTCCATTACAAATCGCATAAACACATAGTCTGTGTCCTTGGTCTCAGCATTAGGTTCATTTTGGACGATAAGAGACTTTACCTCATTTCGAATTTCTTCCTGACGCTTTTGGGAAGCTTTCATTCCTGATTGGGCATTCCTAATCCCTTGTTCATCATCAGCCTTGACAGCCGCAAGTAGTTCATTGATATGGTTTGACTTTTGTTCAAAAGCTTCACTATAAGCTCCTTCTAGTTTCAAAAATGGCTCTTCATAATCAGAATTGATCAAGCGCTCTGTTTGCACTTTATTGAATACTACCGGTGGTTGGAAAAACTGGTAAAATACAAAAACCATCACCCCAATAAACAAGATGATAAACTGCATGGGAATCTTCAGGAGACCGTTCATGATCAGCCCCATCCTACTCTCTGCAAGTGACTTTCCTGTCAAATAGCGCTGTACTTGAGACTGATCTGTTCCAAAATAGGAAAGAAAAAGAAATAATGCAGCAGTCATACCAGACCATACATTATACCTATCTGCCAAGTCAAATTCGAAATTGATAATGTTCAGTCTTTCCATTTTTCCTGCAACATGTAGCGCATCAGAGAAACCTACAGGGAGCATTTTGATCACAAAAATTCCTGCCAAAATCATACCTCCCATCATTACTCCCATTTGCTGTTTTTGAGTAATAGAAACGGCTTTGGTACCACCTGATACCGTATAAAGTATCACCAGAACTCCAATAAAAATATTGGTCCAAAACAAATTCCATCCCAACAAAGTGGACAAAATAATCGCAGGTGCATAAATCGTAATTCCCGCAGCTAATCCTCTTTGTGTCAAAAACAAAAGTGCAGCCAGTGTTCTAGTTTTCAGGTCAAATCTATTTTCCAAAAACTCATAAGCTGTATACACTTTTAGCTTATAATAAATAGGAATAAATGTCACTGAAAGTATAATCATCGCTATAGGCAATCCGAAATAGAATTGAATAAAGCGCATACCGTCTTCATAGGCTTGCCCAGGAGTACTCAAAAAAGTAATCGCAGATGCTTGTGTTGCCATGATAGATAAGCCTATTGTCCACCAGTTCATGTCACTATCTCCACGGAGATAGTTGTCCATACTTTTAGGACCGTATGTCTTGTAGACTCCATACCCTACTATCAGCAAAAGCGTAGCAAATAATACTATCCAATCAATCGTACTCATGCGTATGCTTTAGTTAACCAATAAAACAAGGCGATCAAAATCAAAAGTGTCCCGGCTAATATAAAATACCATTTATTCCAATTTTGATTATCTTCCATCTCCTTGCTCTATAAGATTGACAAAAAGTTTGATAGCACCAGGAACGCCAGCCGGCAAATGCCTGAACCATGAGATACCAGAATAGGTGTAGGTACCTTCACCATATCTTGTATGAAGCAAAGATCCCTTACTTGCCTCTTCTCCAGGGTCTTTCATCTCTAGTGGAGTGGTATATTTTTCATCCCAATCTGATGTAAAATATAGACCTCTCTCTTGTACCCAATCTTCAAAGTCTTTGGAGGTAATCTGTATTGGAGAGGTTAGTATTGGATGATTATAATCCGCAACGACAGGTGACCCTTCAACCGTAACCCTATCCCTTGATATAGCAAATGGATAAGGGCCAAGTTCTCTTGTCAAAAGTGGTGAAGATGTATTGTACTGCACGATCAAATTCCCACCTTCTTTCACATATTCCATCAATTGATCAACATTATTGGCTAAACGCTGATTCGTATTGAATGCTCTGATACCGATGATCACAGTAGGGTAAAGTTGGAGATTAGATTTACTTATCGATCCATTATCTAAGACATTGACATCATATCCCAAATACCTCAATACTTCTGGTACATCATCACCTGCACCAGCTATATAGGCGATCTTTTGACCAGAGATAGCAAAATCAAACTTTATCAAATCAAATGATGCTGTAGTAAAGTAAGTCAAATTTGGAATGTGCTTGTAAAGAATCCTATTGATATCTTGGTTGTATATTCTGCCATCCTCAGTTTTATATGCTGCAGTGACTGTGGTTTTTTGATTTTTAGCAGATATCAATTCCACTTTATATATCACTCTTTTTCTTCTCTCATCTCTGTCTTCAGAAAGAACCTTATATTGGGATTTATCCAAACCTTCCAATTCCAAAACACCATTTAAGATTTCTCGCTTGAAACTCACTTCAACTTCTAGAGAAGGCTTTTGATCTTTCATCAAAAATGCCAGTGATTGATTCAATGATACATTTACTTCGGGTACTACGGTAAGCGGTTGCTTGATTTCTCCATCCACTTGATCATTATATTTATACATCAATGGCAATACCATCTCAAACTTTTGACCTTGTATGGTCAATTCAAGATTGGCAGCGATCGAAGGCTGATTGATTGGAGGACCAATTTTTGCTAGATCAGCTATATCAAATAGGTTATTGTCGATTGGTTTCTCCAACCAAAATGGTTGAGAAATAGAAAAATCAACAGGTATTTCTATAGAAACTGGTTTAGTTAAAGGTTGATTTGGTTTTGAGTTAGTTGAAAAATCAACTTCGAACAGCTGATGATTAGCTTTCGATAGTTCTGTAGGAATTTTGCTTGGGTTGTTAAAGGTGATTTCAGCGGCTATAGTTTCGCCAGCGTAGGCAATTTCCTTATTCACATTGAATTCTGCCTTGATGCCCATCGCATCCAAAATCAATTGATTAATTGCCTCTTTTTTCTCAGTGTACCAAAGCTCCTCTAAAGAATTGCTGTCGATCATCTTCTTGAGTTCCAGCAATCCATCAATATTGTTTGATACATTCACAAAATCGAAGTCTTGAAGTAATTGATTTAGCTTATCCTGAATGGCCTTTCCATTAGGTACTTGATTCCATTTGCTTTCAATTCCTTCAAACGGGCTATTTTTAAAAGTATCTCCTTTCAACTGCTCAATATGGTCTTGTCCCATGCCGATTTGTGGTGTAGAGCCAAATCCTTGAGACTTGTGCATCGTCCTGCTGTCGGCAGCTATTTGAGAGTAGGTTGTACCTAATAAAGGATTATAGTCTCCTACAGGGAAAACGTGATACTTCTTATCCTCACTAGCCTCATATTGTCCACCCCAGCTGTAAGCATTCCAAAACAAACGCTTTGGCTTCCATACTTTAACTTTGGAGAGCTGATCTGGAAATGATTTGGAATCTCCTGCCAAATCAAAAGCTTCATAAGAAAGCATGGCTGAAGTAGTGTGATGCCCGTGTGTAGTTCCTGGAGTCAAATTGAACCTATTGATAACAATATCAGGCTGAAAACTTCTGATTACCCAAGTCACATCAGCCAATAGCTTTTCCTTGTCCCAATTGTTCAATGTTTCATCAGGATTTTTGCTAAAACCAAAATCCAAAGCCCTAGAAAAAAACTGACGACCACCATCTGTCTCTCGTGCCCTAAGAAGCTCATGTGTACGAATCAAGCCTAATGGCACACCCAGCTCTTTGCCTATTAAATTCTGCCCTCCGTCTCCCCTAGTAAGTGACAAATAAGCCACCTGTGCATGTTCACCATTTGCTAAGTAGGATATTAATCTTGTGTTTTCATCATCAGGGTGCGCAGCTACAAAAAGAATCCTTTTCGTCTCTTGAAGTTTAAGCAATTCATGATAAAGTTTGGACGAGGGATTTTGCGCAAAAGCAAAACTTGATACCAATTGAAATACAATCAAGCCAAAGGCTAATTTTCTGAACATAAACTTAGGTCATTTTGAAAGGTAAAAGCTAACAGATGTTTTAAAGATATAAAAACATTTTTTTATCAAAGGGTTTTGAATTATGTAAAAAAAAAAAGCCACCCGTTATGGGCGGCTTCTTCTTTATATGATTTCGATTTCAAATCATCCTTCTTCTAACCAATCTTCACCTAGAAGTTTGATCAACTTTTGGTTATATTTTTCTTTTTCAGCTTCATTTCCAAGTCTTTCATGCACTTGGAATAGAATCCTAAGGATATCTGTTGACTCAGGCTGAATCTCTGATGCTCTTGTGAAATATGGAATTGATTCTCTGTAAAGGTCCTCAGCTTCTTTGTTCATTGCATCTGATTTTGCTTCCCACTCTTCGTCAGAAAGTCCACCTACTTCATTCAGGATTACCCTTGCTTTTTCTAAGTAGATCGCTCCAGCATAATTATTACCTTCAAAGAATTCAGGATCAGCTTCTACTGATTTTTTGTATTGCTCCAATGCACCCTCTAGGTCTCCAGACTGCTCAAGCAAATATCCATATCTTAATAAGATTCCAGGGTTTTTTGGATCATTTTCCAATGCAGAAACTACAGAAGTCAATGCCTCATCCATTTTGTTCAACTGAAGTAACAATTGGATTTCATATTCAGCCAAAGTCTTGTCTGTAGGGTCTGCTTTTCTTGCCTCACCGATAAGTCTTAAAGCTTCTTCTGGATCATTATCTTCACTATTAGCGATTTGAATCAAGAAGTAATAAGCATTCAACTTATTATATTCTTCAATATCTAACAATCTAGTGAAGTATTTTTTAGCTTCAGCTGTCTTACCAAGATCGTTAGCCAAGTAGCCAGCGTTGAAATTCATCGTAGTATCCACAGGGTCAATATCAGCAGCCAAAGCAAAATACTCATAAGCCATCTCAAAGTTATCTTCTTCATAAGTATCGATAGCCTTTCTGAAAGATACATTCTTCAGGGTATATATTCCGTAAGGCCTAAGATTTTCAGGCATACCATCAATATCTTCTTTATATACTTCTTTTCCTACTTTTGAGCTTTCGTCATTATCGACCATGCCCATAGTGCTGTTGAAAGTATCAAATGCATCTCTTCCTACATCAACAGTAGACATATCATCTACTTCACCTGATTCAAACATTTTTGTCTGAATTTTCCCTTTCAAAAGATAATTTGCAGGATCATCTTTTGTCTCTGGATCTTGTAAAGCTTCATTTATTTCATCAAGGGCAGTAGTCAATTCTCCCTTCTTGAAATTTCTCTCAGCAGATTTCGCAACCTTTTTCTGAGCGAAACTCACAGAAACAAGACCTGCTAATGCGAACGATAGGATTAATTTTTTCATTTTTTTCTATTAACTTAATTGTTTGGTTCCTCGGTTATATTGCCATCAGTTTCAGGATTCTCTCCTTCCACATTAACATTCGATTCATCTTCTAATTCTACTTCAGATTCATCTTTTCTAATTTTTTCTACAGATGAAATTTCATCGTTTTCACCTAGCTTAATTAGTCTAACTCCTTGAGTTGCTCTTCCCATTACGCGTAGGTTTGAAACTGGAGTTCTTATGGTGATACCAGACTTATTGATGATCATCAAGTCATCAGTATCTACTACCTCTTTGATTGCTACTAGTGTCCCTGTTTTTTCAGTTACATTCATAGCTTTCACTCCTTTCCCTCCTCTATTTGTAATTCTGTACTCATCCAAAGGTGATCTTTTACCATATCCTTTTTCGGATACTACCAACAAGTTGGCATCTTCACGAGAGGCACATACCATGCCAATCACGTGATCATTAACATTACTTAACGTTATGGCTTTTACCCCCGTAGCAGTTCTACCCATTGGTCTAACTGTAGACTCATGGAAATGTATCGCTCTTCCAGATCCTGCAGCTATGATGATATGGGTATCACCATTTGTCATTTCCACTTGCATCAACTGATCTTCATCTCTGATATTCAAGGCAATGATACCGTTGGCGCGTGGTCTTGAATACTGTTCAAGTGTGGTTTTCTTAATGATACCTTTCTTGGTAACCATAACCAAGAAGTTATTGTTGATGTAATCAACATCATTCAAATCACCTACTTGAATAATTGATCTGATTTTATCTTCTGAAGTTATATTGATAAGGTTCTGTATTGGTCTTCCTTTGGACGCTTTTGCTCCTTCAGGAATCGCATAAGTCTTCAACCAGAACAACTTCCCTAGATCAGTGAAAATCAAAAGATAATTGTGAGTGGAAGCGGTAAATAAATACTCTGTCCAATCGTCGTCCTTCGTAGTGGCTCCTCTTGATCCCACTCCTCCTCTACTTTGAGTTCTGTATTCCGTCAAAGCTGTTCTTTTGATATATCCTTGATGAGAAACGGTGATTACCACTTCTTCATTTGGAATCATATCCTCATAGCTGAAATCTTCCGCATTGTGCTCAATCAGCGTACGTCTAGGATCACTGTATCTATCCTTCATCTCTGTGAGCTCATCCTTGATGATCTGCATCCTCTTGTCCTCGTTTGCAAGAATCTCCTTAAGCTCTTCTATCAATTTCATGATTTGATCATATTCTTCTTGGATCTTCTCACGCTCCATACCCGTCAATCGCTGAAGTCTCATATCCAAGATCGCTCTAGCTTGAATCTCACTTAATTCAAACCTCTCCATCAAACCATTTCTAGCTGTCTCTGGATCTCTCGAATTTCTGATCAAGGAAATAACTTCGTCCAAATTATCCAATGCTATCAAATAACCTTGCAAAATGTGAGCTCTCTTCTCAGCTTCTCTCAGCTCATACTCCGTACGTCTCACCACAACTTCATGTCTGTGGCTGACATAATGGACTATCATGTCTTTTAGGTTCAAGGTATGAGGTCTACCTTTTACTAAAGCTACATTATTTACTGAAAATGAAGTCTGTAACTGGGTTTGCTTATAGAGATTATTTAATACAACATTTGAAATGGCATCTCTTTTCAATTCATAGACGATTCTCATACCTTGGCGGTCAGACTCGTCTCTGATAGCAGAGATTCCATCAATTTTCTTTTCATTGATTAGCTGAGCCGTTTTTTCGATCATATTGGCTTTGTTCACCAAATATGGGATTTCGGTGATAATGATCATCTCTTTGCCGCTATCTTTTGTCTCGATTTCAGCTTTACCACGAACAACGATCCTTCCACGGCCAGTTTCAAATGCAGCTTTCACACCATTGTAACCATATATAGTGGCTCCCGTAGGAAAATCTGGTGCGACAATGTGCTCCATCAATTCGGAGATTGTAATCTCCCTATTGTCTATATAAGCAATGATACCATCTACCACCTCACCGAGGTTATGTGGAGCCATATTCGTAGCCATACCCACAGCAATACCCGAAGCACCATTTAGCAACAATGCGGGGATTTTCGCAGGCAGTACTACAGGCTCTTTCAATGAATCATCAAAGTTCAATTGAAAATCGACTGTATCTTTATTGATATCTATCAATAACTCCTCAGCAATTCTTTTAAGCCTAGCCTCAGTATAACGCATCGCAGCTGGATTATCTCCATCTACTGAACCAAAGTTCCCTTGACCGTCTACAAGCGGATACCTCAATGACCATGGCTGAGCCATACGAACCATTGTCTCGTACACAGCAGAGTCACCGTGTGGGTGATACTTACCTAGTACTTCTCCTACTATCCTAGCAGATTTTTTAAAAGGCTTATTATGTAATACTCCCAATTCTTGCATTCCGAATAAAATCCTTCGGTGAACTGGTTTTAGTCCGTCTCGGACATCTGGAAGTGCTCTGGAAACAATGACCGACATCGAATAATCGATGTAGGCTCCACGCATTTCTTCCTCAATGTTAATTGGTATGATATTCTCGTTTTCTCCTTGAGCCATATTTATCTATTCTCAACAATAAGCTTGCAAGATAATAAAAAGTATATGGTTTTGAAACATGAATTTTACATACTATTTATTGGGTTTTATTGGTTTTTTAGTACCACTGACCAACTTTTCTATTTTGAAGATTCCAAATGGAGCTACCCCTGTATTCTACTCCATCATGTAAGTGCTTCATAACCACACCACAACCTTGTACTTTACACCTCTTTGTACCTGGAAGACTTATCGACATTCCTACTTGCAAACCAAAAAGCTGCTGTTTGATCTGTTGAAATTCTTCCATATCGATTCCTGCATAGGAAGCATTTCTAAATTCCGCCCCTCCTTTGACAAAAAGTCTGGCATACTCAGAAAACTCCCTTTCAATTCTCAAAGCAATACCATAGTAAGGATCATTGTTTACAATCAAACGTTGATCAGGTAAAGTTCTAGGGTAAAGTTGTCCATACTCTCCTTCCAAAACAAATCTCCAAGGGTAGTTTTGACGCATCCTTTGATTTTTTTCAGATTGCATGTAGGTGTTTTGGGTAGCGTATTTTTTGTATTTCCATTTCAAAAAACTAATTCTCCGCTTTGCATCATAAAGTACCAAGCCAAAAGTACCGTAAATCTTATCATAAGTATAAGCTTGCTGATCAAAACTGAAATCATAATCTCCTCCAGCCATTACAGACTGCTGCCCAACCTCTCGACCATAGCCACCACCCAATACAAAAATATCAAACAAGTTGAGCCTAACACCAAGATTGATCGGTACTCCAAATCCTGATCCTGTAAAATTTATGGTATCATTCAAGGTTATATCTCTTGCCAAGTCTGTATTGCGGACTTGTGAAACAGGGTAATCACTCGGCTGGCTAGAATTAAAATCCATGTTATTCATCAGATAATTTCCACCAGTGGAAAGCTCAAAGCTAAAGTTACTTATCGCTTTTCGAAACGTATTCCCCAAATTACTTTCACTCATTCTGCCTTTCTTTGCCTTAGTGTCAATGCCAAAAAAGTCTTCTTGACTGAAGCAAAATGTACTAATAAATAGAAATACGAGTGTTAGAATTTTTGATTTCATAAACATACTCAAGATAAACGACCGACTAACCTGATTTGATATGGTAAAAATGCATAAAAAAAGGCCTTCAAATTGAAGACCTTCCAAAATATTTTAAATAAAATTCATTTTAGATTAAAGTGACTCTCCTTCTACAGCAGCTTCATCTTCTTTACTTTTATACTCAGCGATTAGGGTATCCACTTTCTCTTTCACTTCAGGGTCTTCCTTAATTGCTTTGTTTACTTTGTTATATGTAGCTGCTCCCAATACTTCTTGATCCATGATCAAATCAGTTTTATATTGTTTGATATCATCACCGATTGAACCTATAAAGTCTTGAATCCTTTGAAATTCTTTCTTTTCTTCGTCGGTCACATTTTTTTCAGCAAGTTTCTCTTCATCTCCCCAAGCTGCCTTGATCTCATTATATCTTGCTCCACCACCTTCAATTACTTCATTGGATTTGATCATTTCTTCCATTTCAGCCTGCTTATTTGCAAGAAATTTAGCAACCTTTGCTTCCATTGAGGCAAATTTTGCCATTTCTTCTTCTGTCACTTCTTCAGTGTCTTCCTGTGCATTTACTTGCACACTCATCATACCCAACATCAAGAAGGCTAATACAAATACTCTTTTCATCATGACTCTTATTTGATTTAGTTTTTAATAAAATTCAATTTACAAGAAAATGTTTAAAGCTCATTTTCACAAGGAATTGCACAAAAACCTTGCCTTAAAAATTGTTAAAAGGCAAATTCTTCTGATTGAAGGAAGAAATAGAGATGATATTACTATAAAGATTTCAATGATTTAATCGTCTCAATTGGATCCGCTGAATTGAATACAAAACTACCCGCTACCAATACATCTGCTCCGGCTTCGATCAATAATGGTGCGTTCTGCTGATTCACTCCACCATCAATTTCTATCTCGGTACTTGTACCTTGTTCGATAATGATTTCTTTTAACCTTCTCACCTTGGCGTATGTTTGCTCGATAAACTTCTGGCCTCCAAATCCTGGGTTGACTGACATGATACACACCAAGTCTGTATCCTTGATAACATCTTTCAACAATTCTACTGATGTATGAGGGTTGATAGCTATGCCAGCTTTACATCCCAATTGCCTAATGGCTTGTAAAGTCCTATGCAAGTGAGTACATGCTTCATAATGGACCGATATGATGGCAGCACCAGCTTCTTTGAAAGCTGACAAATACTGATCTGGATTGGTAATCATGAGGTGCACATCAAGCGGCTTATTTGCATGTCTATTGACAGCTTCTGTTACAGGAATACCAAAAGAGATATTGGGAACAAAAACTCCATCCATGATATCCACATGAATGTAATCAGTCTCCGATGCGTTTAGCATCTCTATTTCCTTCTGAAGGTTGGCGAAATCCGAGGCTAAAATCGAGGGTGCAATTTTTACTGACATTTATAGCAAATTTTATTTTGCTGCAAAGGAAACAAAAAAGTCAATACTCCCCTATCTTTTGATCAATTTTGTCCTCTTGATCGTACTTCCAGACTGTGCCTCTATCATATAAACACCTTGGGAAAGTAGTGGAAGCTCTATTTCATAAGGTTTGTCTATCCTATCCCGAAGCATCCTACCTTCTAGCACCATTTGTCCCGAAAGTGTTTTGATTACATATGTGGCAATAAATTCACTTCCAAACACTACATTGAGGGTATTTCCAGAAATAGGATTTGGATATACTTTCCATACTTCTTCCTCTTTTGGGTTTTCTATGTCTAGCACCTTACCATAATAAGCGTAATGAAAATTTGGAATACCGTGACCAAGCCGATTATCAGGGGCATCAGCTTGTGTGGCACTTTCAAGCAAGGCGGTGATTAACTCATCCTTACTCCACTCAGGCTTAGCTTGCCACAATCCTGCTGCCAATGCAGCAATTTGTGGTGATGAAAAAGATGTCCCATTGGCTCTATTGACAGCACCATTGGAACGAAACAAATATACACCCTCCCCAAAAGTAGACAAGTCTGGCTTGATTCGTCCATCTGCGGTTGGACCCTGGGAGCTAAAGGCAGCCATTTCTCCAGAAGTATTGGTGGCTCCTATTGTTAAAATCCCTCTGGCATCTGCTGGAGCAGTCAAAGTTGAGGCACCACTTCTGCCATAATTCCCTGCACTATTGACTACCAAGATACCTTTGGTGCCAGCTATGGCAGCTCCCTGACTGATCACAGCGCTATTCCCATCGAGATCTTCAACGCCATAATCCATCTCCGAATCATCGAAATCAAAATAACCTAATGATGAATTTATAACATCAACTCCTAAGCTATCAGCGAAGGCTGCGGCTTTAACCCAATTATATTCTTCAATTCGATATTCAGAATCATTGTCTTCTGTGATACAAAGGATATAAGAAGCTTCTGGTGCGCCTGACACAAGGGATTCCTCCTTGTTTGCAGCAATGAGTGAAAGTACATTTGTCCCATGCTGATGTTTGGTGAAGACATTATCATTCGATAGGGTTACAAAATCTTTGATAGCTACAATCTGATTATTGTCAACTAAATGTCTCAAACCATCTATGGTGTCAACCCCAGGGAAACCTGCATCAAACACAGCAATCAGCATTCCTTCACCTTTAAAACCCAAAGCATGCATTTCATCGATTCCTAAAACCCCATTTTGAAAGGTATACACTTCTTCATTAGTCCTATTTCCTTTGAGGTTTATCTTAAACTGAAGTCCCTTTTTGATTTTTTGAATTGCTTTATCACCTTTTCCTAAGTTGGGAGAAACCAAAACCACTTTATCTACATACGCTAAATTCTCAATATCCCCTATATGGTCTTCACTGATTGTTGCTAATGAAGCATTTAGCCAACTGACCTGGTATAAGAATTCTTCTACAAATGGACGGATACCTTCAATGTAAGTTGGAGAAACTGGTAAATCTAAAGAATCGATTGCTATACCTTGTTTTGCTCTCCGATCGATGGCTTTTGGAGAGAGAAATGCTTGAGGATCCTCAAACGTCAAATTATCATGAGGCTTGTGCTTAAAATGTACAGCGTAAGTATGCTGTGAAAAAGCCACTCCATAGAAACCAAAACACATTAAAAATAAACAAAATCTAATTTTTCCCATAGTTGATAATTTTCATATGGACCATACTTCCAGACTCTTCAATTTGCTGTCCCAGACAATCATTTCTAGAGCAATAGCTGATTACTTCATAATATGACTCAATCATCCCCACTCCTTTTGCAAATACTTCAAAACGGTTATCTCGAGAAGTGATCTGGTCATCATCCTCTTCTTGCAAAACTCTTGCCGCTTGCGTGTAATTGATATTATTCAATACATATGAACCAAACAAATCAATCTCAAAGGTTTCAGTAGCATTGCTTGAATAGATTCTTGCATCCCATTGTTTTCCCAGACTTGGAGGAAATGGAAACTTAACCACCCTTTCATTTTCCTCCATAATTACAAGTGCATTATTTCGGACGAAAAGAGCATAGTTGCCAACCACATCATATTCATTGGGAGCATCACCTTTTTCCCTTTCTAGGACAAAAACCTCAATACCTTCATCATTGAAATAGGTATAATCTACTTTATCTCTTAAAAAATACGTATTTAGCTCTTCATCATTTTCACCGAATATAATCCTTTCGGTTACTTCATACTCCCAAAAAAGCCCTTCTTCCAAAGGTTGAAAATCAAACCCCATGTCTCTATTGACCTGTTCGACTTCTCGGCAACCCATGAGGAGCAAACCCAAGCATACGGCCTTAACAATATATCTCAACATAAATATCGCTTCTGAACGCTAAAAATACGTTATTCGGACGAAAACCTTTACCTTAGCACATAGAAAATCAAAAATAAACATAGCATGGCTCTCAAGACTTTTGTTAAAATAAGCAATATCAACAACCTAAGTGATGCACGATACTGTGCAGGGATGTATGTAGACCTTATGGGCTTCAACCTAGAAAACAATCACAAAGATTTTGTAACTCCTGAAAAATACAAAGAAATCACAGATTGGATTTCAGGGGTAGCTTTTGTTGCTGAATTTGAAACTACCCATCCTGATAAAATTTTAGAAACAGTAAAATCCTACCCAAATTTAACTTCGATAGAAATCAAAGAAGAGTTTCATATCAAAATGCTTGTAAATTCAGGATATGGGATCATTTGGAAAATAAATGTAAAAAACTTGGGTGATTTGGATGATTTGATCGCCAAAGCTGACTCTTACAAAAACTTCGACGTCGTTTTACACCTTTCAAGTGATAACCTCAACATGGAGGATGAAGTGCTCGGGAAAATTAAATCACTTGCTTCAAGTTGTAATGTTTTATTGGGTTTTGGTATAAATGCAGACAATATCACTGAAACCGTCGAACAAACAGGTGTAAAAGGCATCTGCCTTAAAGGTGGTGATGAAATAAAACCTGGTGTAAGAGATTTTGATGAATTGGCGGACATTTTAGAATCATTAGAAATCGAGGATTAATACGCAGCCAGAACAAAAGATGAACAAAGAAAAAATATCAGCAGACTTTCGTGCCATTCAAGATCATATATGTAAGGAATTGGAACTTGAAGACGGCAAAGCAAAGTTTCAAGAAGACTTATGGTCAAGACCTGAAGGAGGAGGTGGTCGCACCAGAATCATACAAGAAGGTAATATCATAGCCAAAGGAGGCGTAGCTTTTTCAGCTGTAGAAGGTCCCACGCCAAAAAAAATCCTTGATAAACTCAAACTAGATGAAGCAGACTTTTTTGCTACTGGTGTATCTATCGTGATCCACCCAGATAGCCCAATGGTACCAATCATCCATATGAATATCAGGTACTTTGAAATGAGTAATGGGGTTAGGTGGTTTGGTGGCGGAATAGACCTCACCCCACATTATGTAGACGAAGCTGATGCCAAATACTTCCATCAAGCTGTAAAAGATACTTGTGATCAATACAACGCTACCTATTATCCAAAATTCAAGAATTGGGCTGATGATTATTTCTTTATCAAGCATAGAAATGAAACTCGAGGAGTTGGGGGAATATTCTTTGATCGCCTCAGTTCTGATGATGAAAATGAAATGAATCAAATTTTTGAATTTGCTAAAGCCATCGGTTATTTGTTCCCGAAAGTATATCGTCACTTTATGAATAAAAATAGCAAAATTGCTTTTGGGGAAAAAGAAAAACAATGGCAGGCTTTGCGAAGAGGAAGGTATGTGGAATTCAATCTTGTCTGGGATGCTGGTACCAAATTTGGGCTAGACACCAATGGCAGAACTGAAAGTATACTCATGAGCATGCCCCCAATTGCCAACTGGCAATACATGCATCAGCCAGAAGCAGGCTCGGAAGAAGCACATACACTTTCATTGTTGAAAAAGGGCATAGAATGGGTTTGAATATAGCACTATGATCGAGACTATCAAAAACTGGGATGAATCGCTGTTCATATATTTGAACAGCATTCATGCCGATTTTTTGGATCCCATTATGTATCTACTGACGCAAACATGGCCATGGATTCCATTATACATGTTTCTTTTATATCTTATTATCAAGTCCCACGGAAAATCCTCTTGGTGGCTTTTGATAAGCATAGGCTTGACCATACTGATTGCCGATCAATTTACTTCAGGATTTATGAAGCCATTCTTTGAGCGACTTCGTCCTTGCCATGATCCAAAATGGGAAGGAATAGTTCATAATTTTGGTAGATGTGGGGGACAGTTTGGGTTTGCTTCCTCCCATGCCTCCAATAGTTTTGCCATAGCCACATTTATGATTCTAGCTCTAGGCAATTATTATCCCAACATCAAATGGTTGATCTTATGGGCAGTGTTCTTCTCCTACACAAGAGTATATCTTGGAGTACATTATCCAGCGGATATCATTGTAGGTGGATTAGTTGGCGTAGGAGCTGCTTGGATTTCTTATCAAACTGGACAAAAGCTCTACCACCAATTACATTTCAAAAGATCCAATCAAGATTCGTAACCCCTGATGATTCGTTGAATATATTTACCAATCACATCAAACTCTAAATTGACCATATCCCCTATTTTGAGTTGGTGAAAATTAGTAAATTCATAAGTGTATGGAATAATCGCAACTGAAAACTGACCATTTTTTGAATTGAAACATGTCAAACTTGTCCCATTGACAGTAATAGAACCTTTTTCAACTGTCACATTCCCTATAGAAGCATCGAATGAAAAGTCAAAAACCCACGAACCGTCTACTTCAGAAATGTTTTCTACTACACCAGTCTGATCAACATGACCTTGGACGATATGCCCATCAAACCTTCCATTTGCTGGCATGCATCGCTCTAGGTTCACCTTTTTACCAACGATCCAAGATTGCAAATTGGTTTTTTTCATTGTTTCATCTATCGCTGTGACTCGATACATATCTCCTTGTATCGCTACTACAGTAAGACATACTCCATTGTGAGAAACCGATTGGTCGATTTTCAATTCATTTGTGATAGGTGACTGAATATCAAAATGAAAATTGGTACCTTCTTGAGTGATTTGTTTGATCTCTCCAAGAGTTTCTACTATTCCTGTGAACATTTGTGATGAAGTTTTATACTTTAATAATTCAAAGCTAAACCTAGATTCATGAATTTTGATTCAAATTAAGCCATTTTTAACCTTAACTTAGCACTTTCGAATTAAGTTTCTTAAAATACATTCAAATCGAAACATGCTCAGACTTGAGGATACCTACAGGCACAAAGGACAACGCAACGCATTAGTAAACCTACTAAGACAAAAAGGAATCAAAAGCGAGGCAGTCCTTGAGGCTATCAATACACTTCCTAGACATTTTTTCTTTGACACAGCATTGGACTCTCATGCGTATGAGGACAAAGCATTCCCAATAGGAGAAGGCCAGACGATTTCCCAACCATTTACAGTAGCTTTTCAATCTGAACTTTTGGATGTAAAACCTGGAGATAAAATTCTCGAAATAGGTACAGGATCAGGCTATCAAGCCACTATTTTACATTTACTGGGCGGTATAGTGCATAGTATAGAGTATCAAGTCAAGCTATATGAAAAGACCAAAAAGTTCCTTTCTAAGCTTGCTATACCCATACACTTCTATCATGGTGATGGTTCGCAAGGCTTGATTGCCCAAGCACCTTATGATAAAATTATCGTCACAGCAGGTGCACCTGTGGTACCAAATGCCCTCCTTCATCAATTGAAAGTTGGTGGTATCTTGGTAATACCTGTAGGAGATAGGAAAAGCCAGAAAATGATGAAGCTTACAAAAAAAACAGATAAACAAATCATTCAAGAAGCCTTTGACAACTTTGCATTTGTTCCTTTGCTAGGAGCTGACGGCTGGAAAATCAGCAGGTGAATCAATATATTATTTTGATTTACCAATAAATAAAATAATTCATAAACTTAAATTTTGTATTTTTGTAAAAAACAATCTTTATGACAAGAAAAAAACTCGCCCAACAATCAGAAGTAATCATGACCGAAATGGTCTTACCCAATGATACTAACACCCTTAACAATCTCATGGGGGGTAAATTAATGCATTGGATGGATATCGTGGCTGCAATAGCCGCACAAAAACACTCCAATAGAATCGTCGTAACAGCAGCTGCTGATAGCATTTCTTTTAAACACCCTATCGCCCTGGGGAATGTAGTCACTTTAAAAGCCAAAGTAACTCGCGCTTTCAATTCTTCAATGGAAGTTTTTATTGAAGTCTTTGCTGAAGATATTCCTGCAAACAAAAAAATCACCACGCACAGAGCCTTTTTCACTTTTGTTGCTGTAGATCAAGGAGGTCGTCCTATAGAAGTCCCAGAAGTAGAGCCTGTCTCAGCGGAAGAAATAGAACTATTTGAAGGAGCATTAAGAAGAAGACAATTGAGGTTGGTTTTAGCAAAAAGAATGGATCCAAAAGATGCTGTTGAATTAAAATCGATCTTCGAAACTGAAGACAAATCATAAAACTCACTAGACAATTGAAGGATATTGCTTAGCTTAGATCTTTGGAAAATGTTTAAGCTAATTGCTATCCGATTTCAATGGAAAATTTAAACTTAAAGCATCTCAGTCTATTTCTCGACGACAATGTGGTATTGGTAAAGGAGGAGGTTCCTAAGCTAATTTCCAATCTGATCAATGCCACTTTAGGTGAAGAGTTCACTGAAGTAGAGATTGATGCTGACTCTAATGCCTTGATTTTTGAAGGAAATTACGAGAAAGCCATCATGATCATCTATCAAGGAAGTCACCTTGAACCTGAGCTGAGGGAGTTTTTATTCAAGATCTTAGGCGCTGTGGGTTGTTCATTAAAAGATATTGCATTAGCTGCCTCAGAGTCTGTCGAAGAAGTAAGTCCTGAAAGCATTGATGCATTAAATCCCAACAAAATTTTGGTTTTTGGAAAACTGAACCATACCATTTCAAAATTAAAGCAAAATACTTACGAAATCTTCAATGTAGATGGCGTAGAGTATTTGTTTGCAGATGACCTCAAAGATGTCAATAGCAACGTAAACATGAAAAAATCACTTTGGACTGCACTTCAGGTGCTTTTTGGAATCAAATCATAAATATATCAGACAATGCAATATACTGCAGCACAAACAAAATGGCTCAAAAGATTTAGAAAAATTAGTATTGCAGAAGGTCTATCATTCTTAGTTCTTCTCTTTATAGCCATGCCTTTAAAATATATTTTTGACCTTCCCATGGCTGTGAAAATTGTAGGGTGGGTGCATGGTTTATTATTCGTAATTTATATTTATGTAATATTCCCTACAGCTAAAAAGCTGGATTGGTCCTTTGGAAAAACTCTTTTCGGGCTAATTGCTTCTGTATTACCATTTGGTCCATTTATATTTGACCGTAACCTAAAGAAAAAGGAAAAAGAAGTAATTGCATCCTAATGCATTTTTAACATAAATAAATCAGCTATGGCATTGATCAGTAAAAAAAAGATTGTCTTTACCATCAGCAGTAATTTGAGAGAATACCTATTCAACTATGGAAGAGAAGTAGACTTCCCTATTCACTACAAAGATTTACTAAGATACAGCAGCTCGATACCTCTTTATGATTCTAGAGGAAATGACACACTCTGGGAGACTGTTTTTTTCAACGAATCAGATCGTGAGGAAATCCACTATAGCATCAAAAAAATCTACGCCCTACTAAAAGCAGAAGGTGATATATCAGTAATGAAACACCTCTATGTAGACCGAATAGATTTGTGTGTTTATGGAAACACTCAACCTTTTAGAGTGAGAATAGTAAACAGAATCAATGATAATTTTGATTATTTCTATGTCAAAAATGCAGATGCATCGAGGGTTTATGGACTAGAACTGGAGCACCTACTCTCTCCCAATAGAATTTCTTATCTGGTACATGAAAACACGCTTATAGAAGAGCATATCGCTGGAATACCAGGAGAGATGTTTATGAAACATCATATACATGATCATACTGTAAACCCTATTCGTCTTGCAAAAGAGTTTGTCAAGTTTAATGAAAGGTGTTTTGTGAGGCTTTTAGGAGATATGCACTCATCAAACTTTGTGATAGATGTCACGCCTGATTTTGAAGAGACACACTACAGGATCAGGGCTATTGATTTTGATCAACAGTCCTATGAAGGAAAAAAATCAATCTATCTACCCCAATATTTCAAAGAAAACAATGCACTCATCCAATTAGGAATCAAGCACATCACCACTGAGTCAATGATTCAATACCAGCGAGAAGAACGTGCTTTGATTGCAAATAGACTCAAATCTTCCCCAAAAGAGATAGAAGATATTTTGCAAAGCATGGAAAAAGATCGAATTTCCAAGCCAGAAAATATTGAGTCCCTTAAAAATGATCTGGCAAAACATTACAAGTATGCTAAGTTTCTAAAATGCACCAATATGGGGTCTATATTAAGAGAAAGTTTAGAGCAAGTATTGATAAAAAAGGATTGAGAAATAGCATATCTAGTCTCCAAAAATCATTGCTCAGTAAAAATGGTGGACGTAAGTTCAGTACTGATTAACACTGAATACTATCATTTTGACTTTTTACGACTTTCCAGAATTTACAAAAAAGAAGCTGTTTCCTTAAAGATTGAAATTCTTTCCATAAAATACTATTGATCAGAGAATAAAAAAAGCCAACAGTTTAAAAGTTACTGTTGGCTTTTGAATATTTATAGGTTCTTTAATAGTACCTCACATCGCAGTCAGGGTTAAGCTTTTTGAAATTGTCTACTGCTCTTTTCTTGATCCTAGTATTGAAACAAATCAGCTTACTTAGGCTTGTAAGTCCTTGTACTGGCTTGAGTGATTTTACATTTGTGCTAGCAATATCAAGCTCTTGAAGTTCGTGGAGTTGATCTAGGCCTCTTAGGTTCTTTACATTAGTACCAGGAATCAGTAAAGTATTCAAGCTCCTCAAAGAAGATAATGGTCTGAGATCTGATATACCCGTATTAGACAAGTTAAGATAACTAAGATTTACCAAATTTGATAATACTGAAAGGTCAGCTATTGGAGCCTGATTGATCGTAAGTGATTCCAAATGCTTTAAATCATTCAAGGCATTATAATCCATAGCAGGCACATCGGAAATCTTCAATTCTTTAAGATTTACGAAACCTGTCAAATGATCAAAGCTAGACACTGAAACCTTCTCAACTTCAAAGGTAGCTGATGATGTCCATTCGTGTAATTCTTCTGAATTTGGATCTGAATCAGCATCAAAATTATTCTTTACTAAACTCTTCCAAGTATCGTCCAAACGATCCCACCATTGCTGAACTTCTTCAGTCCTGTAAATCAACGTCAATTTAGGGTTGGAAGTCAACAAAGGAACTACATCTTCTCTATCAACTGGTGAATTATCTACATTAAGGTATTTTAAGTTCTTCAACTGCGTCAAAGGACCAATTTCAACTACTTTAGTGTTTCTAAAATCAAGAATTTCTAAATTTGATAAGTTGGTTAGTGGTTGAAGAGAAGTTATACCAGTATTTCTTCCAGTGATTTTAACCAAAGTTTTGATATCAGATAACGGCGTTAAGTCTGTAATCTCGGTATCATCAAAAGCCAGAAAGTTGATTTTCTTAAACTTCAAAACTGGACCGAGGTTGAGCACTTCACTTCTAGAAATATCTAAAGAGTCCATAGCCACTAAGGTGGATAGATCTTCTGCATTGATTTTTGACCTAGAAAGTCTTGGGTTAATTTTTTCAAACACTGCTCTCCAAGGTTGAGACAATCCATCCCACCAAGTTTGTAAATTTTCTACATGGTGAATAAGAAGAATATTCCTATTCCTACGAACAAACTCATCAGCCACCCACTCTTCTATTCTAGTCCTATCGGCATAGATTCTTTTGAGCGAAGGTAATCCATCAAGGGCATTGATATCTGAAATTTCAGTCTGATCTATATTGACTGTATTTAAATTCTTCAACCCTTTCAAAGGCGTCAAATCAACAATATTAGTTTCTTTCAGGTTAATGGATTCTAGACTTTCTAAGTTTGAAAGTGCTTCAAAGTTGATCAAGTAATTTGAGCTGATATCAAGTGTTTTCAATTTATCCAACTCCTGAACATTCTCCAGATTATTGAATCCACTTCCTTTTAATTCCAAGCTTCTCAATGAACTAAATGAATTTAAAACTCCAAAGCTCATGATTGGAGTATTTTCGGCTTTCAGAGAAGAAAGCGCCTTAAGATTTCCTAATTCACTGATATCTTCTATTTGCGTATTGGAAATATCAAGATGAGTCAATCTATCTGAATATTTTATAAACTGAATATCTTTAGTTGGAGTGTTAGAAATATTCAAAGATGTCAAGAAGGTAACATTGCTAATAGGATTCAACTCTTGTATCTGCGTGTTACTAATATCTAGGTGACGAATCTCTCTTAAAGCCTCGATTGGCTCTAGATCCATGACATATTGATTTCCAGAGAGATTGATAGAATCTATATTACTAACTTTGTAAAGGTGATCAAGGGTAATGGAATCTTGCTCAGAAACTCCAATTTTGTTTCTAAAATAACTCTCCCAAGTATATGAAAGTCTGCTCCACCATTCTTGCAATTCTTCATCACGGCTCAACTTTGTAGTGTAAATGCTCGCAATTTTGAGTTCATTAGATTTTTTATCTACATTCACTTCTACAAATCTTTCCTTTGTATTGGTGATTTTTTCCTTATTAAGCCCCGTAGCAGTAAGCGTCCTATCCATAGATACGATGAAAGAAAGCTCTCCATTATCTCTAAGGAAAGGCTTAACTTCTCTTACTTTAAATTTGAATGAAGCATCGTTAAAGAAGAATTCTATGTCTTTCAAATAAGCTGTAATGTCTTTGTTGGTAATCACTTTACGATCCAGTAACAAGTCATCTTCTACTTGTACAAGGTGATCTCTGAAGATTTTCTTGTAGCTCTCGCGAATGATCACGTCTTTATCTCTTGCAGGTGTATCTTTACTACCTACTGTATTGAAAAAGTACTCTAAAAAAGTTACCTGATCTTCAACTTTTTGGCTAAGATCTTTGATTTCTTGCTTAGAGTAATCCCCTATCGCTTGCTGTGCTTTTGTGACTAGACTATTCACAAACATCAAAGCGATAAAAATAAATGGTATTTTATTTTTGGTCATAAATATATCTTTGAACTACATCCTTTTCTCCTGGCTTTAGTTTGATCAAGTTACTGATCAACCAACCGGTATTGAATCCTGGTCTATTGAATTGATTTACTTCAAAATACCAATTGTCAATCTGGAAGAAATGAAATTTGACATCCAATACGTTATCAAATTTCAAATTCCCGTTTTTGATTTCATACAAAAACAATGTCAAATAATCAGGCTCATACTCTTTTGGTGTATAAGCTTCAGGTAATTTATTATCTTGAAATGCCTTTCGAAGGTTCATAAACCCTATCTCATGGCTCATGGGATGAAGAAAACTTTTCTGATCTCCTTCAGGCTTTTTAAACAAATTTTTAAAAGGTGTAAAATTAACCTTATCTACGACCCATTCATACCCAAGACCTTCTGGCTGAAGCTTCATGAATAGGGTTACATTTTCTTTTTTCCCTTTATAAATAAAGGTTGTCTCAACTTCGGAAAACCATTCTCCTCGGTGAAAAGCCAAATATTGAGGCAAATTTTCAGACAATACTTCTTTCATAAAGTCAGCCTTCAATTGACCATCCACACTTGAAGTTTCATTGTCAAATAGAATACTGATGAATTTGCCTCGCAAAGTTCTGTCCCTGTATTCTGAATCGGTATCATAATACCTTTTGGATCCATCTGCACTTTCCTCCCCATTGAATCTTCTAAAAAATTGATTCACTTGTTTGGTAGAAGAAGCGAACCTTCCATCATCTTGAGGGGAACCGGGGCTGTATAATCCTTGCCCCGATGCCAACTCAAATGATGAAATAATTAATATGATAATTATTGTCAGTTTTCTCATGCTGAAGTTTCAGTCACTCTAATATCGCCAAGCATCACATCCCAGAATTCGATTGTTCTACCTGCTATTTGAGTTTGTTTTTTCTCCACGTAGATTGTAATATCTTTCTTCGTAGTATCCCTGTAATTAAGACCACTTTCAAGTGAAGTACCTTCAAATCTTTGATAAACAGTCACAACACCTACGTATCTTCCATCAGGCTGTCTTTCAAGATCAGAAATATAATGGATATCATACCATGTGATGTTTACTCTATCATAGTTCAATGCCATCAATCTTTCAAAGTATCTTCTTACTTTATAGTAAGCAATTTCTTTTCTATTCAAAGATGAAACACCCATCTCTGCATCTGGAGCAAATAGCTCCTCTGCTCTGTCCATTACCCTGTTTGCTTCAGAAAACTGTGTTTCTTTGCTTCCGATAATAGAGATGTATTTACTCAAATCTTTTACTTTTTCTAATGCCAAAGAATCAATGGCTTGCTTTCTTGCTGGACTTATAGTCTCTGACTGAGCCATTGAAACCGAAGCTCCTGCCAAAAACAAGAATAGGAATAGAGAAATGTATTTTTTCATGATTAAAATATTGTCTTTAATGATAATTATTTGCGACGAAGTTCAAGCTCAGATACTCGTCCGTTAGAATCAAGTCTGATATCGCTAATGAAGTTCAAGTTTTTCTTGGTGTCTTTCAAGTAGTTCAAGTACTTAACTATTGTGGTAGGTTCATCATAATCTTTGATACCACTTTCCTCATGAATTACGATTAAAACTGGCGTCTCTTGGTTTGAGAACATACCCAATGCTTCTTGAATTGTGCTATTAGCGGCTTGTACGTTTGAAGAGTTAGCAACGCTACTAAAGTAGTTTTCCAACTTACCGACAGCAACTTCCTCTGCTGAAGGTTGTGCTGGTGCAGGTGCTGGAGCGGGTTCTACTTTTTCAACTGGTTCGGGTGTAGGCTCTGCTACAACTTTCTTCTTACTTTTACAAGCTCCCATAGCTAGCAAACCGAACAGCGCAATAATTACCATCCTGTTCATAGGTGATGATTGAAAGGTTCTTTTTTTCATGTTTGGAATTAATATTTATGATTTTCAGTATGAACGACCACAATTATTCAAAAAGCATTCCATATTATCCTTATTACAGATTTTATTTCTTGAAATATCTTTTCCGAACTTTATTGTGGCATTTTCAGGCGCAAATGTATGTGAAAAACTCAACATTCAAATGCCCCTCAATGCAATATGAGAAAATATTTTTTCCCATAAAAAAAAGTCGTCAACTACCTGCTGACGACTGCACTTAAATCTAACTGTTTTTTACTCAAAAATCTCCTCTAATTTCTTCTCTAAACTAGTCCCTCGAAGGTCTTTAGAGACAATAATGCCTTCTGGATCAATTAAATAGGTTGCAGGTATTGCATTGATTTGATATATGGCAGCAGCGGCTGAATTGAAGTATTGCAAATCTGAAACATGAGTCCAAGTCAAACCATCTTCCTCAATGGCTTTTACCCAGGCATCCTTAGTTCTATCGAGTGAGACACCAAATACTTCGAAACCTGATTCGTTGTATTTGTTATAAAGCCGAACTACGTTAGGATTTTCTTCTCTACAGGGTTTACACCATGCTGCCCAAAAATCAATCAAAACATACTTACCTCTCAAATCAGAAAGATTAACCAACTCTCCTTCTGGATTTGGAAGAGAAATCTCAGGTGCTTCCTGACCTATTGATAGTAGCCTCATATCATCTAGTTGAGATTTCAGGGATGTGATCATCTTTGTATTTGGATATCTCTCATTCAACTGCTCTACCAATTCATCTACAAACAAAAAGTCATTTTTGAAATTCAACATTCCCAATGCAGCAAGTGATGCAAAACTACCATCCATTTCATTGATAGCTGCCTTCACTTTCTCTGCATGCGCCCCTTCCAAATCCATGGCTTTAGTTTGAATCTCTTTAATCGCCGCTTGATCTTTGTTGGTCATGGCTTCATAATATGCTGAATTCAAATTGTTGATTTCATCTTGGTAAGCTTGTGCAAGCTCATCTACTTTTTGAAGGTGTTTAGAGTCCTCGGAACCTGAGACTTTGTAGCTACTATCATCTGCTGCATCATAGCTTATATCTATGTCTTCATCATAGAGTGCCAACCTTACAGATTTCTTATCCAAGATATTAAGCTCATAGAATGAAGGCCCATCCAAGCTAAGTTCATAGTCAAATTTACCATTTGAATTGAGCTTGATCGTATCTACTACTTCTGCCCTATCATCAAGGTACTTTGACAAAATCAATTTACCTTCTCCAGCATTTGAGATTTTTCCTGATATATTTACTTTCCCGTCAAACACGCTCTCTTTCTCACCACAAGAGAAAAAGAAAAGTACTGAGAAAAGTAAAATTGGTATTTTAAGAGACTTCATCTTTTTAGTTTTCAAGTAATTCCATTAATATTTTTGTAGCTACTTTAGGATCAGCCTTACCTTGCGACTTTTTCATCACTTGTCCCATAAACATTCCCATCAAACCCTTTTTCCCTGACCTATACTCCTCTACTTTTGCAGCGTTTTCAGACAATACCTGCTCTACTATTGGCTTCAATGATCCTTCATCACTTTCTTGGATCAAGTTCAGATCTTGGGCTATAGCTAATGGGCTTTTATTTGAATCTTTGAGCATTATAGGATATACTTTCTGTGATGCCACAGAGAAGTTAATCTTACCCTCATCAATAATTCCTATCAACTCCGCTAGACGACTAGGGCTGATTGGAAAATCATTAATATGCAAAGTAAGCTCATTCAGGTATGATTTAACTGGTCCCATCATCCAGTTTGAGGCAGCTTTGTAGTTTGACGTTGCCTCGCATAGCTCGTTAAAGAAAAGTGCAATTTCTTTAGAATCTGTCAATACTCCGGCATCATATTCGGGAAGACCATATTCATTCACAAATTTGGCATGCAGTTCACGTGGTAAAGCTGGCATTTCAGCTTTGACACTTTCAAGCCATTCCTCTGATACGACGACGGGGCTAAGGTCTGGCTCTGGGAAATAGCGATAATCGTTGAGATCTTCTTTGGTACGCATACTGGCAGTAGTACCAGTAGTAGCATCAAAAGTCCTCGTTTCTGATATGATCTCCTCTCCCGCTTCTATCATGATGATCTGCCTCTCTAGCTCATGTTCTATCGCTCTAGCTACGTTTCTAAAGGAGTTCATGTTTTTCACCTCTACCTTTTTCCCATATTCCGCAGCCCCATGCAATCTTACAGAAATGTTTGCATCACATCTCAAAGAGCCCTCTTCCATGTTTCCATCACAGATATCCAAGTACCTCACCAGCTTTTTGATCTCTACCAAAAAAGCATAGGCTTCTTCCGAAGACCTGATATCAGGCTCAGATACGATCTCTATCAATGGAACTCCTGCTCTATTATAATCAACCAAAGTATCAACTTCACCAGCTAAGTGCATGGATTTACCCGCATCTTCTTCCATGTGGATTCTTGTCAAGGTCACAGATTTTGCCGTCCCATCTGGTAATGTCAATGGTACTTGACCACCTACACAAATAGGGTTTTTGTCTTGCGTGATCTGATATCCTTTTGGTAGATCAGGATAAAAATAGTTTTTTCTAGCAAAAATATTTTTTCTTGTAATCTCCGAATCACAGGCAATACCCATCTTTACGGCAAACTCTACAGCTCTCTTGTTTACTTTGGGAAGTGTGCCTGGATGTCCCAATGTAATCACTGAAATGTGGGTATTGGGTAGATTACCAAATTCTGTCGAGTCTGAAGTATACATCTTACTTTTGGTAAGCAATTGTGCATGGACTTCAAGGCCTACGACTAGTTCATATTTATCTTTTATCTCTGCTGAAAGCATCTTATTCTTTATTTCAATTTTATAATTGTAGTGATTTGAGGCTCAAAAATGGCTTAGAAATCACCTAAAACCAAATAAGCTGTAATCTAATTGTACTATATAGCCTCAAACATAACTTTTGCCTTGTCGACTACAGCATCAAGTCCGTCGAGTTTTTTTCCTCCTGCTGTAGCAAAAAACGGTTGCCCGCCTCCACCTCCTTGGATTTCTTTTGCCAGTTCTCTAATAGCCTGTCCAGCATTCAATCCCAAATTACTTACCAATTGCTCATCAATAACAACAGCAATTTGAGGCTTTCCATCTATAGATGCAGCTATTACTGCGACTAGGTTTTTAACTTCATTTTTCAACTCAAAAGAAAGCTTCTTCAAAGCATCTGCTGAAGGAAGATCGATTTTCACGAATAACTTGCTCACTTTTTCACTTGTTTCGACCTTAGCAATCAACTCTCCCTTCAATGCGCCAGTTTGCTTGGCATGAAGTACTTCAATCTCCTTTCTTAACTCATTCCTTTCCGAAATCAACGCTTCTACAGCTTTCTTGAGATCTTTTGGAGCTTTGAGTAATTCTTGAATTTCCTTTACTACAAGAAGGTGCTCATTGAAATATTTCTCTGCTGCAACTGAAGTGATCGCCTCTATTCTTCTGACACCAGATGAAATCGAGCCTTCGGAGACTATCTTGAACAAGCCAATATTTCCTGTAGATGCCACATGGGTTCCTCCACAAAGTTCTACAGAAAATTGTGGATCAAATGTGATCACTCTCACAAAGTCTCCATATTTTTCTCCAAACAAGGCCGTTGCACCTGCTTTCTTCGCTTCTTCTATAGGGACATTTCGCTGCTCATTGAGGAAAATATTTTCTCTGATTTTCTCATTTACAATACCCTCTACTTGAGTGATTTCCTCATCAGAAAGTTTTGCGAAATGTGCAAAATCAAATCTCAATAGCTCCTCATTCACTAGTGAGCCTTTTTGCTGCACGTGATCACCCAAAACCTGCTTTAAGGCAGATTGTAGCAAGTGCGTGGCAGTATGATTACTCATGGTCAGTTTCCTCCTTTGGACATCCACTTGAGCGGTAAAAACAGCTAAAGGATCTGCAGGTAGCTTATCGACAAAGTGTACAATAAGATCATTTTCCTTTTTCGTATCCAATACTTTGATCTTTTCATTAGCACTGACCAATACGCCAGTATCTCCAACTTGCCCTCCGCTTTCTGCATAGAATGGAGTTTTATCCAAAACCAATTGGAACCTATTTCCTTTTTTATCCTTGATTTTTCTGAATTTAATCAATTGACTCTCGCAAGACAGTTCATCATAGCCTACGAATGCTACTCCTTCTTCCTCTCTTACCAGTGTCCAATCTCCTGTCTCCTGCTCGGCTGCTGCCCTTGAGCGATTCTTTTGAACCTCCATCTCAGCGGCAAAACCAACTTCATCTACTGAAAGCCCATTTTCTCTTGCAATCAAAGAAGTTAAATCCAGTGGAAAACCAAATGTATCATACAATTCAAAAGCTGTTTTTCCATCTATAATACTGTTCCCTTGTTGCTTCAGATCTTCTGTGATTTGATCTAGTATTTTCAAGCCATTGTCTAAAGTTCTCAAGAAAGAAGCTTCTTCCTCTTGAATCACCTTGGCAATAAAATCTTGCTGAGAAGCAACTTCTGGAAAGATTTCCCCAAAATTCTCTGCAATCATCGGCATCAACTCGTACATGAATGGCTTTTGAAAGCCCAAAAACGTATATCCATACCTTACTGCCCTTCTCAAAATTCTTCTGATCACATACCCAGCTTTATTATTCGAAGGCAATTGACCATCAGCTATGGTGAATGCTATCGCTCGGATATGATCTACGATCACCCTCATTGCGATATCTATTTTCTCATCTTTACCATATTTTTTGTTAGATTTCTCCTCCAAGATATTGATAAAAGGCATGAAGATATCCGTATCATAATTGGATGATTTCTGCTGAATAGCCCTCACAAGCCTCTCAAAACCCATCCCCGTATCCACATGCTTTGCTGGTAGTTCTTTCAAGGATCCATCGCTCAATCTATTAAACTGCATGAATACTAAGTTCCAAATTTCGATTACTTGAGGATGATCATTATTTACAAGATCAAATCCATTTACAAGTTTACGTTCATCTTCAGACCTTAAATCTATATGGATTTCTGAACATGGGCCACATGGCCCTGTGTCACCCATTTCCCAAAAATTATCTTTTTTGGATCCAAAGATGATCCTATCCTCAGGTACGATTTGTTTCCATAGATCAAAGGCCTCCATGTCCTTGTCCAACCCGTCCTTTTCATCACCACCAAAGACGGACACATAAAGTCTGTCTTTAGGTAATTCATATACTATGGTCAACAATTCCCAAGCCCATTCTATGGCTTCCTTTTTGAAATAATCTCCAAAAGACCAATTACCAAGCATTTCGAACATGGTGTGGTGGTAGGTATCTACTCCTACTTCCTCAAGGTCGTTGTGCTTACCAGATACACGCAAACACTTTTGACTGTTGGCCACCCTTTTTACTTTGGGCACTTCATTTCCTAAGAAAAAATCTTTGAATTGATTCATGCCTGCATTGGTAAACATCAATGTGGGATCATTCTTGACCACTATCGGTGAGGAAGGCACATATTGATGCTGTTTGGATTGAAAAAACTCAATGTAGGTACTTCTTACTTTCTTTGCTTCCATGTAAGCTTTTGACTATGTTCGGATTATATTTTCTTATTTTATATATTTGCAGTCCTCTGAACGTTATTAGATGCAGAAACCTCCAAGGTTTGCAAAATTAGAATAATTACCCTTCATATTATAATGAGTAGAATAAAATATTACTATGATCCCAAAACTTGCAAATACGAAAGGTATCAGCGCAGCAAATGGGACATTACCTTAAACACATTGGGATTCTTATCATCTGCATTGATTCTTGCTGTGGGAATATTGATCGTTTTCAATTATTACTTCGATAGCCCCAAAGAGTTGATTCTCAAAAAAGAAAATAAAGAATTGCGATACTACTACGAACTCATGGAGTCTGAGGTGGTACAAATGTCAAGGATGCTGAGCGATCTTCAGCAAAGAGACGATAACCTATACCGCGTGATTTTTGAGACTGAACCTATTCCTACTGAAATTAGAAAGGCCGGTATTGGTGGTGTAGACCGGTACAGAGAAATCAAAGATAAAGGACTTAATCCAGAGAAAATGATTATTGATCTGAGGTCAAAGGTGGATGATCTTAAGCGTCAGTTGTATGTTCAAAATGTCAGCTACGATGAAGTGTCAAATTTGGCATTGAACAAAGAGGAGTACTGGGCTTCTATACCAGCCATCCAGCCTATTGTCAATGAAGAATTGACACAGCTAGCTTCAGGATTTGGAAGTAGACTGCACCCAATCTTGAAAGTTAGAAAAATGCATACTGGAGTAGATTTCTCTGCACCACAAGGTACACCCATTTATGCAACCGGTGACGGAGTGGTTTCAGATGTCAAAACTGTTTTTGGTGGCTATGGAAAGTACATTGAAATAGATCATGGTTTTGGTTTTGTGACAAGATATGCGCACATGAATGAATTCAAGGTAAGAAAAGGTCAAAAGGTAAAACGTGGTGACCAAATAGGTACTGTAGGCAATACTGGATCATCAACAGCTCCACATGTGCATTATGAAGTAATCAAAGATGGTAATTTTATTAACCCCGTTCATTATCTGTTCAAAGACCTAGAACCAAGCGAATATGAAAAAATCCTAGAGCTTGCCTCACAAGAAAATCAGTCCTTGTCCTAAGTTCTGAAACCTTGATAATTCCTTAGGCCTGGCTAGTATTTGATCCACTGCGTGTTCTCTGTGTCTTTGTGGTTAGTCTATTCACCACTGAGCTACAGAGGACACAATGATTTTAATAGATACCTAAAATCCGCAAGAGAATGTTGTAATCGGTTAATTTATAGCACCAATAGACCTTCCAGGATTCACTCGATTATTTCTAACAACTGGCTGGTAGTCAATAAAAACCTGTTAGGTCTATCGGATTTTAAGTAAATACACAACCTTCAACTCCTCTCACATCTTTTCCCTTTGTGAACTTCATGTCTTTGTGGTTAGTTTAATTTACCACAGAATGAACAGAAGGCTTGTTTGACATTCTCGTCTATTGTTTCTCTCTTCTCTCAATTTCACTTAATGTACATATAATTAACTCATTAAGCATAAAAAGGACGTACTTTAAATCCTTGCTTGATAAGTATAAAGTTGATAATACCTTCCTTGGCTTGCAATTAGCTCATCATGTTTTCCTTTCTCCACAATTTTACCCTGCTCTATAACCAAAATCTGATCTGCTTGCCTTATCGTGCTGAGTCTATGGGCAATCACAAAAGTAGTCCTCCCTTTCATCAAAGATTTCAGACTTGCTTGTATAAGGGATTCACTCTCAGTATCCAAATTGGAGGTAGCTTCATCCAAGATTAAAATTCTAGGGTCTGCCAAAATCGCACGTGCTATGGCTATCCTTTGCCTTTGCCCACCCGACAGCTTCACTCCTCGCTCACCTATCAGGGTGTCCAGTCCTTCTTCAAACCTATCCGTAAACTCCTGAACATGTGCAGAAATCACAGCATTCTGAAGTTCGTCAGCTGTAGCATCGGGTCTAGGAAATAGGATATTTTCTCTTATCGAACCTTCAAACAAAAAGTCATCTTGTAACACAACACCAAGTTGGGATCTGAAACTAGACAAACTTACCTTTTGCAAATCCACATCATCTATAAGTACTTGACCAGAACCCGCATTAAGAAAGGATGCTGCAATACCTGCTATTGTGGTCTTTCCCGACCCAGAAGTACCTACCAAGGCCGTCACTGATCCAGCTGGAGCATCAAAAGAAACTTCATGCAGCACTTCTTTCCCTTTTTCATAGGCGAAGCTAACGTTTAGAAACTGTATGTGACCTACTATATTTGGCAACTGTAAAATACGCTGTGTAGCGTCCTCTTCTAGAGGCATATTCATAATTTCCTCTGTCCTATCCAAGCCTGCAAAGGCTTCTGTAAATTGGCTTCCTATATTACTCATCTGTACAATAGGTGCAATCATAAATCCTAAATACAAAGTAAACGCTAAAAAATCACCGAAGGTCATCTGACCATCCATGATCATGTAACCACCAATCCCCATAATTCCAGCTGATGCAAGTCCTAGTAAGAATGTAGCTGCTGATGTCACAAAGCTCGTTGCAGTCAAGCTTGCCTTCACATTTTGAAACAGTCTATCTACACCTGATTCGAAAGTCCTTATTTCTTGCTCTTCAGCATTGAATCCTTTGATTACACGAATACCTCCCAAAGTCTCTGTTAACCTGCCTGTAACTTCTGCATTGATTTTACCTCTTTCTCTAAATATTGGCCTGATTCTTCCAAAGGCCTTCAGTGAGATAAGCCCGAAAATAATCACGGGAACCAATACATATAGCGTCATCAGAGGGCTAATATAAATCAGAAGAACCAATGAAATGATTGCTGTCAAAACCCCTCCTACCATCTGGGCAAATCCTGTACCCACAAGATTACGAACACCTTCCACATCAGTCATTATCCTTGACACCAATTCACCTGTCTTTGTATTATCAAAAAACCTTACTGGAAGCTGAATGATATGGCGCTGCACTTTAGAGCGTAGTTTAGCGATCAACAGCTGGGCTTCTACACTGAGTATTTGTGTCAATGCATAGGAAGTAACTGACTGAATCGTAATGGCTGCTACTACGCCAATCACTAGCCATTTGAGCATATTCATGTCACTAGAAGGAATCACATCATCAATCAAAATCTTTGAAGCTCCAGGAAGTACCAGGCCAGCTAGTCTACTGATGATGATCAATACCAAACCTAATAAAAGGTGTTTTTTTCTCGGCCAAATAATTGTTTTAAATACTTGAGCCATTCTGACTCTACTTTCTGGTCGTTTTGCATTAGTCATAAAATTTACTTAAAATCAAGATACAACACAATATGGGCTTTTATTAGTTCTTTTTTGAAGAAAGCATTTGACTTACCTTCCAATTATTAGATATTCCTTTAACTTTGTTGCATCTAAAACAATCTTTAAACCTAATAACAATGAAATTCTTTATTGACACAGCTAATTTAGCTGAAATCAAAGAAGCCTATGATCTAGGTGTATTGGATGGTGTGACTACCAATCCTTCTCTAATGGCCAAAGAAGGCATCAGTGGAGACAGCAATGTGAGGGCTCATTACAAAGCAATCTGCGACATTGTAGATGATAAAGTGAGTGCAGAAGTAATTTCTACAGACTTTGATGGAATGATCAGAGAAGGGAAAGAACTTGCAAAAATTGATGATAAAATTGTAGTAAAAATCCCAATGATTAAAGATGGGGTTAAAGCTATTAAGTATTTCCATTCTGAAGGCATCAGAACAAACTGTACACTAGTATTCTCTTCGGGACAAGCTATTTTGGCAGCAAAAGCTGGTGCAACTTACCTTTCTCCATTCATCGGAAGGTTAGATGATATCTCTTATGATGGTCTTGAATTGATCGAGCAGATCGTCCATATTTATCATACTTATGGATTTGCTACAGAAGTACTTGCTGCATCTGTAAGACACACCATGCACCTGATCAAATGTGCTGAAATCGGTGCTGATGTAGTTACTTGCCCATTGAAAGTGATCACTGGACTTTTGAAGCACCCTTTGACAGATTCTGGACTTGCACAGTTCTTGGCTGACCATGCCAAAGCTGCTGGGAAGTAATTCCTATATTGCTCATGGGATACCAAAATCGAAGTAGATTTGAAACAATTTGCTACTAAATCTGGTATTCCATGAGTAAAATTTATTATCCATATACATTGTTTCCCATGTACATTATCAAAGTAAAAGGCAAAGCAAAAATACCAGATTACATTCAGATCCGAGATGAGAATTTTGTTCTTGTCGCCTATTTTAGAGCTGATAGACCGATGAAAAACATTGAAAAATTTGGCCTTGAAGGAAAAGAAGAGGAAATGGAAAAACTCATTAAAGAGTTGCCTTTTGGTAAATTACAAAAACTGGAATTATAATCATGGATTTCAAAACAGAACCAATCATCGATGTACGCCAGGCAGGGATATTCCAAGGTCTAGATGCCGTCCTTACCAATGTGAATTTTAACATACAAAAGAAAGAATTTGTGTTCTTGATAGGAAGAACAGGAAGTGGAAAAAGCTCTCTTTTAAGAACCTTGTACGCAGACCTCCCACTTCGTATGGGAAATGTAGAAGTTGTTGGTTTTGATTTAGGAAAAATAAGAAATAAAGATATTCCATTCTTAAGAAGAAAGTTGGGAATAGTGTTTCAAGATTTTCAACTTTTCCCAGATCGTTCTGTAGCTGAGAACATATTTTTTGTCATGAAAGCGACAGGTTGGAAAGATAAAGGGAAAATGAAAAGTAGAATGGCAGAAGTCCTTATGCTAGTAGGTTTGGCAGATGCTGCTACCAAAATGCCACACCAACTTTCAGGAGGAGAGCAACAGCGTGTAGTAATTGCGAGAGCACTTATCAATAGCCCTGACATTCTATTGGCTGATGAGCCTACAGGAAATCTCGACCCTGACGTCGCTGATGGAGTTTTCAAACTTTTTCAAGAGATCAACAAACAAGGAACAGCTATTCTCATGGCAACACACAACCACGACCTCCTAAGAAAATATCCATATCGGGTATTGAAATGCGAAAAAGGACAATTGCTTGATAGTAAAACAGCAGATATCTCTATCAATACTTCTTTTTAAAAATTTTTGAATTGAGCATAAAATCATTAATTTGGAACACCAAAAATGATGATTATGAAAAATTGTTCGAACTTTAAGTATCTGCTTTTACTGTTTTCTATCGTAGCTAATCTTGCTTTTACAAGCGCTTGTAAAGATAAGGAAGAAATAGAGCCTATAGAAGAAAACGAAGATGACAATGCTGGAAATTCTCAAAGAATTCTAACTAATCTCTGGATCAAAGAGATTATGGAAACTTACTACTACTGGTTGGAAGAAATGAACCCTCCAATTGCCAACACATCTGATCCAGAAGATTACTTTGAGGCATTTCTAAATACACCAACAGATCGGTTTTCAATCATTTATCCAAATTATCAGGAATTGATCAATAACCTTTCAGGGGTATCTACCGAATCAGGTTATGAAATTGCACTATTGAGAGAAAGTAGCTCAAATAACAATGTGATAGCATTGGTATTGTATGTCAAGAAAGATAGCCCCGCCAAATCAACCAATATTCAAAGAGGAGATTTGATAACACAAATCAATGGCACCACGATGACGCTTTCCAACTATCAAACAGTACTAAGGGGAAGAAGTGAAGCTCATACTGTCACATTAAGAAAATACAATGAAGAAAATGACTTGTTTGGAGCTCCAGAAACGGTTTCTGTAAATGCAGTAGAATTGGAAGAGAATCCAAACTTCTACCATTCAATAATTACAGATGGAAATCATAAAATTGGCTATATAGTATATCACTTTTTTGCTCCTGGTAAACTAGATCAGGAGACAGGTATTCCAGATAGACGATATGACGAAGAAATGGAAGCTGTTTTTGCTGATTTTAAAGCTGAAAATGTTAATCAACTCATTCTGGACTTGCGATACAACGGTGGTGGCTATGTATCCAGTGCCAATAGTTTAGCAAGTTTGATTGTACCGAATTTTAGCTCAGATTTAATCTTTTCAAAAACAAGATTCAATAGTTTCCTTTCTAGGTTTAGTGATTTCCAAAATGTTCAATCTAGATTTACTAAAAAAGATCAAAACATAGGTAATCAACTTGTAGATGGAAAAATATACATATTAACAAGTGGCAGAACAGCTTCTGCTAGTGAGCTAATTATCAATGGCTTGAGACCATATTTAGATATTGTACTGGTAGGTGAAACTACAAATGGTAAAAATGTAGGTTCTGTTGCATTTGAAGATGAAGATAATGCAGAAAATACTTATGGACTTTTACCTATTATTTCAAAAAGTTTCAATAGCCTAGATCAATCAGATTATAGTACAGGTTTCACCCCTACAATAGAAGTGGATGAATTCGACTTTTTCCCTTGGAGAGAGTTTGGAGACACTAGAGATCCCCTATTGCAAACAGCTATCAGCGCAATCAAAGGCAATCTCAATGGTGGAAGAATTAAAGGAAATGTCGAAGGCAGAATCATGATTGAGACATCCTTAGAAAGAAAAACCCGATTTGGTAAACAAATTGAAAGCTTAAATGAAGATCAATTAAGCACCTTAATTGGAAAGTAAAATTAAAAGTAACTTACTCGAAGTATAATCGAAGTGAATTTTCGAGATTTTGTATTGCAATGTCTTGAAAATTCAAAGCCTGAAAGTTGATGGGTGGCAGCCTAATCAAATCATCAAAACCATCTTGAATTCCTTCTACACCAGAGGTGATCAAGATGGTTTTCTTTTTGTGCTTTTTAGCTAGCAAAACCAATTCAAAACTCCCTTTACCTCCTGAAGATTGGGCATCATATCGTCCTTCACCTGTGATCACAAGGTCTACATCCATGATTTTCTCCTCCAGGCTTACTTTTTTAAAAAACCAAGAAGCACCTGGCTGTATGTTAACAGGAAAAAAAAAGCTCAACCCATAGGCAACACCACCAGCTGCACCAAAACCTGATTGATCATGTATTTGCTGATGTGCCTTCTTAGAAAGTTGAGCAAGTGCATTTTTACAGTGCTTTTCTTTTATCAAAAAATCATTTTCGTAAAGTCCTTTTTGTGGCCCAAAAGTGTAAAGCCCTCCAGCTTCACCAAAAAAATGATGATCTACATCACATAAAAAAGTAAAGGAAACATTGTATTTATAAACTGGCCTTTGGATATGGCAGATCTGGCTTAGGGAAATATCAGAAAAAGGCACCAACTCACGACCATATCCATCTAAGAAAGTAAAACCTAATGCGTCAAGAATGCCCAAACCTAAATCTATACTTGCCGAGCCACCTAATCCCAATACAATTTCATTTGCTCCATATTCAATAGCTTTGCTAATCAGCATTCCAGTGCCATATGTACTTGCTACAAAAGGATCTCTTTGATTGATTGATAGGCCACTTATTCCGGTAGCAGAAGATACATCAATGTATGCTCGCTCCTTTTCACCATCCCAATAAAAAAAACTCAATTTAGATCTACCCAAGGCATCTAGGACCATCATGTTGACTTTTTCTAAACTCAAATATTTACCTAGAAGCTCGCAAGTGCCATCGCCACCATCTGCGATTGGACATGAAATCAACTTTGCTGATGGCATCAATTCATCAAGCACTGACTCGATTACTTCGCATGCTCTATTTGCCGAAATAGTACCTTTAAATGCATTTGGGGCAATTAGGATTTTCATCAAGATTTGTTAGCCATTCTATTAAAATAATCCTTCGTTGCAGCCTTCACTTTTGGCGCAAGGTATATGGTAGATATCATGGTAGGTATCGCCATGATAGCGTACATACCATCAATAAAACTAACTACAACTTCTAAAGAGACCACTGCACCAGCTACAATTGTAATTAGATAAAAATAGTTGTAATAATCAGCCTTTTTTGCACCAAACAAGTAATTGAAACATTTGTGCCCATAATAAGAGTAAGTAAACATCGTGGATAATGCAAACACCAATACGGCAATCATAAGTAAGTATTTTCCAAAACCGGGAAGAGCCATCTCAAATGCTGAAAGTGTAAGCCTAACCCCATCATTTTCCGTGCTTTCCCATACACCTGTAAGTAAAATCACCAAAGCAGTAAGCGTACACACCACAACAGTATCTATAAATGGTCCAAGCATGGCAATCAGACCTTCTCTAACTGGTTCATTATTTTTGGATGCTCCGTGTACCATCGGCGCAGTGCCTATGCCAGCCTCATTGGAAAAAGCAGCTCTTCTAGCCCCAATCACAATCACTGCACCTACAGCACCACCTAATACAGACTCACCTGTGAAAGCATCAGTTATGATCAAGCTAAGCATATCTGGCACATTGCCAATGTATTGGATCAAAATAATAATCACTGTGATAAAATATAAGCCAACCATAAATGGCACAAGTCTAGAAGCTACCAATGCAATGCGTTTGATCCCTCCCAATATGACTCCTGCCACAATAATCATCATGGCAATTCCTAAAATCCATTTGGTAGTTTCGCCATTATCTAGATTGTTGGGTTCCAAAAGGACTGATCTGATCACTGTGGTCAATTGATTGGCTTGAAAAATTGACAATAATCCTAATACACCAGCAACGGAAAACAATACGGCTAGTGGTTTCCACTTTTTGCCCATACCCTCTTCAATCACATACATTGGACCACCTTGGATCTCTCCATTGGAATCCTTGCCTCGATACATTATGGCGAGACTACAGGAAAAATATTTGGTAGCCATGCCCACAAATGCCGACATCCACATCCAAAATATAGCACCTGGGCCTCCCATATTGATAGCGATAGCCACTCCACTGATATTCCCTAAACCAACAGTAGCGGCTATGGCTGCTGATAAAGCTTGTCTTGATGAAATCTGACCGGGCATATTTTGATCATCATACTTTCCTTGAACCAGCTTGATCGCATGACCTAATTTCCTAAAAGGTAAAAACCCCGAGTAAACAAACAATATAAATCCCCCACCCATCAACAACACCAACATGGGAGTATCCCATATCCAATTACTAAATTTAACGATTAAATCTCCCATTATTTTTCTGAAATGAAAGACCATATTATAACGATTTTTTTGTTTTTGCAATCATAAAGAATAGTTATAGAATATTTACCGAAAAATATATATCTTGGAATTCAATCTATTGCTTAACCTATTAATAAAAATGAAAAAAAACAGTAAAACTCAAGATCAAAATTCAAGGCGGAATTTTATCAAATCATCAGCTACAGCACTAGCAGGATTCTATTTCGTTCCTAGACATGTATTAGGAGGGCCAGGATTTGTGGCACCATCTGACAGGCTAAGAGTAGCTGGAATCGGTGTAGGTGGAATGGGAGGTGGAGATGTCAGAGGTGTATTCAATTCTGGAAAAGTAGATTTCGTTTCCTTATGTGATGTAGATGATAGTAGAGCCGCTCGTAGTGTAGCTGATCACCCAAAAGCAAAATACTACAAAGATTACAGAATAATGCTTGAAAAAGAGCATAAAAACATAGATGCAGTTACCATATCTACCCCTGACCACATGCATGCTATCCAAGCGATGGCTGCCATGCAACTTGGCAAGCATGTATATGTTCAAAAACCATTATCGCATGATATTTATGAAGCTAGAGCTTTAACTCAAGCAGCTGAAAAGTACAAAGTAGTAACACAAATGGGAAACCAAGGATCTTCAGGTGATGGCGTGAGGAAAATGATGGAATGGTACAAAGCTGGACTAATTGGTGAAGCTACAAAAGTACAGTGCTGGACTGACCGACCGGTGTGGCCTCAAGGTCTTGCATGGCCAAATCAGCCAGCAACACCCCCTGAAGATCTGGACTGGGATCTTTGGCTTGGTACTGCACCAGAAAAACCTTATGTAGCCAATTTGATCCCATTCAACTGGAGAGGTTGGTGGGATTATGGAACTGGAGCACTTGGAGATATGGCATGCCATATCATGGAAGCACCTTTCAGGGTATTGGAACTAGGATATCCTGAATCTGCCGAATGTAGCGTAGGTTCAGTATATGTCGGAGAGTTTCAAAGAGGATATTTCCCAGAAAGCTGCCCTCCTTCTTCTCACATCACCTTACGATTCAAAAGAGATGCCAAGGAGGACTTAGAGTTCCACTGGATGGATGGTGGAATTCAGCCGACAAGGCCTGAGGAATTGGGAGCCAATGAGATGATGGGAGATGGTGGTAATGGTGTGATCATAGAAGGTACAAAAGGCAAGATGATGTGTAGCACATATGGAAGAGATCCTAAGTTATTACCTACCTCAAGAACTAGCGAGGAAAATGTAGCTGAAACACTTTATAGAGTGCCTAATGGAGAGTCAGGACATTATAACAACTGGGTAGATGCGTGTATTGCAGGGCATGGAAGTCAAGAGTTCAAACAATTAAGCTCGCCATTCTCCATAGCAGGTCCATTGACAGAATCAGTTTTGATGGGTAACTTGGCGATCAGAAGTTATGATTACAGGGTTCCAAAAACAGAAGGTAATGGATACGACTATCCTGGAAGAGGAATCAAGTTACTTTGGGATGGAGATAACATGAAAGTCACCAACTTTGAAGCTGCAAACCAGTTTGTAAAAAGAACTTACAGAGATGGCTGGGAATTAGGAGTTTAATCGAATAGCTAAATTCAATAATTTTATCAAAAGGAGCAGTATTATTCACTGCTCCTTTTTATTTATTTAGATGAATTTTTTAGTAGATTTAAGATCAAATTCAAATAAAACCTTCCTCATCATGGTAAAATACTTACTTTTAACATTTAGCCTTTTAGCAAACATATTGGCAATACCTTCAGAAAAATCAATCAAATCTGAAATCAAAGAAGTAACAGTATTTCAAAATGGTGCTCAAATATCAGAAAGTAGCAGCTTTAGCCTTAATTCTGGGGAAACAGTTTTGACGATTCGAGGAAAGTCCCCCTACATTGATAGTAAAAGCATTCAAGTGAAAGGATATGGTGAGTTTACCATACTCTCTGTCAATGTAATGTCTAATTTTTTAGAAGAAAAGATAAATAGCTCAATTGACAGCCTCTCGTCCATTCTCAATGAAGAGAAGATTTCACTTCAAAAATTAGAAGCGCAAGCCGAAGTGTTGAGGGAAAAAATGACAGTTTTGAACACCAACAAAAATCTTGGAGGACAAAACAATGGTTTAAGTATGGTTCAATTAAAACAAGCCTTGGATTTTTTCGAAAAAGAAATTACGAGCATTAAAAATGATGAAATCGCCAATAGGCAAAAATCAAATGCAACCAGAGAAAAAATCCAAAGACTAGAGAAGCAATTGAACGAAAATGCAAATAAACCAATCACTCCTGTAAATGATATCATTATCAAAGTAAGTACTGACAAACAGGTGTCAGGAGAGTTGTCCATTTCCTATTTGGTTAGTAATGCTGGCTGGTTTCCAAAATACGACATTAGAGCCAAAGACATTTCAAAACCTCTCCAATTAAATTACAAAGCTGAAGTATGGCAAAATACAGGAAATGACTGGAACAATGTGAAACTTAAATTTTCCAATGCTAACCCACAAAAGAGTGGTGTAGTGCCTGATTTGAAAAAATGGGATCTCACCTACGCAAGACTGACGACCTTTGATCAAAATGGCGTCAGGAATATTGGTTCTGTGAGTGGTACTGTCACTGATAGTGATGGAATGGGAATCCCTGGTGTAAACATTAGTGTAAAAGGATCAGCTATAGGAACTTCGTCAGATAGCAATGGTCGATATAGCCTTACATTACCTTCATCTGCTCACAGGCTAGTCTATTCGTTTATTGGTTACAGAAGCAAAGAATTGATTATTTCCAGCGATCTTATTAATGTAATTATGGAAGAAGATATCCAGTCGCTCGATGAAGTAGTGTTAGTTGGAAATGGAGGAAGACAATTCAAAACTCCTAGTTTGCAAATCAGAAATTCAAATTCTTCGAAACCCATTATAAGTGAATCATTAGAACTTGAAACAACTTCCATTGAAAATCAAACTACCGTAGAAATTGCTGTAGACAAACCATACACGATTTTATCCAATAGCGATAAATTACTGGTTGATCTGAAAAAATATGAGCTTGAATCAACTTATGAATATTTTGCAATCCCGAAAAAGGAAAAGGATGCTTTTCTAATGGCCGAGTTGGTTAATTGGGAAAAGTACAATCTCTTACAAGGAGAAGCAAATTTGTATTTTGAAGACACTTACATTGGAAGATCTATATTAGAAGCGGAGAGCTTGAAGGATACTTTGCCTATCTCCTTGGGCCGAGATAGAAGTATTATAATCGAGAGAGAAAAAATAGATCAAAACGCAACAAAGCGACTCATTGGATCAAATTACACTGAATCAAGAGCCTACAAAATCACCATTAAAAATAATAAATCATCTGAAATTAATTTAAAAATACTCGATCAATATCCCATATCTATAGTAAGTGATATCAGTGTAAATCTATTAAGATCATCGAATGGCAATGTGAACAAAGAGACTGGAATTATCGACTGGGTATTGAACTTAAAACCTGGTGAACAGAAAGTCATTGAGTTTGCATACGAAGTCAAATATCCGAGGAAGGAAAAAGTGGTTTTGGACAGATAACAACCTAGTTATTAGAAACATATATGAAAATTCATGGACATTATTTAATTTTATGAAATTTAAATTTTTTCAACAACACTAAATTTTCAAGAATATGAAAAAAAACTACTTAATTCTGATGATTTTATGCTTTAGCATATTCATTGGTTGTCAGGGACCAGAAGGTCCTCAAGGAGACCAAGGTCCACAAGGTGAACAGGGATTGCAAGGGCCTGCTGGGGCGCAAGGTTCACAAGGCCCTGCTGGGGCACAAGGACCACAAGGCCCTACTGGTCCACAAGGACAACAGGGAGTTCCTGGTGGAATAAATTTTGAGATTTATGATTATCCAGCACACAACTTTGCTTCTAATTCAAACCGGTTTATTGACATTCCCAATATAGGTTCTCAAATCAATGATGTTACTTTTCTAGCATTTTTGATAGATTCTTCAGTTGGTGTAACTTATCCAATCCCCGGTCCTGGGAGTTCTGCAAATTCAATGTACAGGTTCTGGTGGCTAAGAATAGGCACAGCAATAAGTGTGAGAATAAATAGATACTCTGGACCTGGAGAAACCTATACCTTAAGATTTTTGAAGTTACCTTTGGTAAACAACCCTGGAGGCAGAGCCACATTACCAGACATTGACCTCAATGATCATGATGCTGTAGTTGCATATTATCAAAGCTTATAAATGTAAATTTGATTAGCAATACCAAATCCGCAAGATAATGTTGTATTTGATTGATTTATAGTGACAATAGAATCTTCCAGGTTTCACTCGATCATTTCTAACAAGTGATTGGAAGTCAATAAAAACCTGAACGGTCTGCGGATTTTAGGTAATAAGTAAATCTTAAAAACTTGTAATGCCTTTCTTTTTATAGGTATTGAAAAACACATATAGAAAAGAAGGCATTTTTGATTTTCCAAAGTGCTAGGCTTAATAACAATAGAGCTTTCGAAATTAAAAAACCCTAGAAGTAAAAAAGTACTTTAGAACTACATCATATAATTTCAATTCCTGTTGAAACGGATTTTCATAATTTCTTATTCTATGAACCCAATACCAGCGGCATTGAGCATCTTAGCATAGGCTATTTTACGCTTGGCTGCAAGGTCATTCAAGGTTAGCCTTCCGTCAAGCACACTGACTTCACGGGCATTGATTAGAAAAAGAGAACTTTCACCAATCCTAAACCTGGTTTGCTCACCTTCGAGTAGACGCTCCAAGCCCACAATATTAGCATTGAATACATTCAGCTGCTCACCTAAAATCTGGAAACCATTGATTTCAGCTTCAAGCTTGGCTTGAAGCTGAACAAATTTAAGGTCCCTATCATTTTGCTTAAAATCAATCTTAGCCTTTGTCAACCCAAGTCCTCCCCTTTCTCTTCTAAGAAATAATGGTGTGGAGATGGTAAATCCCCATTTGTAATTGTTTTCAAAGAATTGTGATTCATTAAATTGCCCAACAGATTCGGTCAAAAAATTATAGCTAATCTTAACTACTGGTTTGAGCTGCTCGGCACGCCACCTTCTTTCTACACCCAAGCTTGCCAGTTCAAAATCAGTGATCCTTATCACAGGATGATCATTCACCAATGTCCTCAAAGTAATTTCATCATAAGGAAGCTCTATAGGCTCTAGCACATTCTGAGGGAATACCGTCTCTGCCAGTATCATTGGTTCTCCATCCTGATCCCAGAGATGGGTACTTAAATCTTGAGTTGCATTGATGAACTCTATCTGTGATGACTGATACCTGTAGGTCCTGTTCATTACTTGCGTAAATGCTTCAATCGTATCAATGGCTGGTAGATCGCCCAATCTATAGCTTTCCTTTACTGCTTCAAGTCTAATTTGAGCAAGTTCAACACTTTCTTCAAAAATAAGCATATTCTGGTAGGCAGTAGCCCAATCCCAGTAGCTTTCTGTTGTCTCTACAAATAAATCATTGAGAAAAAGTTGCCTTTCTGATTGGGTCAACTCTCTGTAGATTTCTGCTTGTCTCAAAGTAGCCCTTCTTTGGTCAATGAACAAACCCTGACCTAAGTTCACAGAAGCTCCTGCGGCAATCAAACCATTGTTAAGAACAGTTCTTTCAGGATTAAGGTATGTTCCAGAGTTTTGCTCAAAGACTCCTTTTAATTCCACACCTGCCATGGTAGGTACAACGATTCCAGCTTCACGCTTATCGTAATATTCCGTTCCATTAAAATCCTTGTTGTCGTAGTTTCCATAAAGTAAAGGATCAAATCCTCCTCTAGCCATAAGCAACTCTTGATCACCAAATCTTAAATTGATATCAGCTTGCCTAGCCACAGGATGATAAAATCTAACCCACTCTAAGAACTGTTCATAGCTAAGCATCTCCTGTGCTACCACTGACTGATTGGTTCCAAGGAGGATAATGCTCAAACAAATACCAGCAAAATACTTCATATGTCTTTTAATTCTTCTTTCATTGATCTGATCCTTGCTTTTTGAGATCATTCTATTTTGTGAAATTACATCAAGCAAGCAAGTTTCCATTTATCAATTATTTCTTCTGGTTTGCGAGTTTTTCTTTTCTAGTGTAGTAATCTGCTGGGAAGCCGTTCAATTGTCTCCATATCTCATACCATATTGGTACATCGTTAAGCAAGGCGATGCCGTCAGCACCAGACCCAATCTTCAATGCATAAGGCCATGGATCTTCTTCAGGGTCTTCTACCACTAACACCCTGTACCTATTGTTTGGTCCAGTGAAGTTATCTATGGCTTTTACTTTTCCTCCAAAGGTACCATTAGAAAGCTGTGGCCATCCCGAGAAAACAATAGCTGGCCAACCATCAAAGATAAATCTAACTTTATTACCTGGTCTCAACAAGGGTAGATCTACAGGATCTACATACATTTCAACAGCAAGCTGAGCATCTGCTGGAAGGATACTGATGATCTCTGCTCCTTCCTTAATCGTCTCCCCTATACCAACTTGAATAGCCTGGGTCACATAACCATCTTGAGGTGCCAAAATGTATCTAAAGCCTGTTCTGAATTCATAATTGGTGTACTGATTAGAAAGCTTGGTAGCAGCCGCTTCAGAGTCAAACTGTGAAGACAATGCTGAATACATATCCGATTCTGCTTTGGCCATCCTATCCTTGAAATCATTATCAATGGCATTCAATTCAATCTGCGCAGCAATTAGCTCATTTCTGGAGCTCAACAAGGTGTTCTCAGCTGCAATCAATCCAGCTTGAACTTCCTGAAACCTCAATTTTCGAGCTTCAAAATCAGTCAAAGACCTGAGTCCCTCTTGCAACAATACCTCTGCCCTTTGAAGCTGCTCTTCACCAATGGCATAATTTACCTTAGCTTGCTCAAAGCGAATACTATCTGAAGTCACCTTCAATTCCGCCATCCTTAACCTGTTTGTAGCCTGTTCCTTACGAAGTACATTATTGGCCCTTAAAGCCTCTATCTGTGTTTGCTGAGCAACTACTTTTTGCTCATAAGACTTCGCTGACATATTCTTCGCATCAACCTGAAGCTGTGTCCTTTCCAAAAGCAAGGGATCAAAATAATCATCCTTTACTTCCGAAATCATTAGAATGGTGTCACCTCTACTGACATAGTCTCCCTCTGAAACATACCACTGCTCAATTCTACCTGCTATAATCGAATGTACTGTCTGCGGCCTTTGATCTGGACGCAAGGCAGTAACATAACCATTAGACCTGACATTCTGCGTCCATGGCAAAAAGACCATCAATACCACTGCAAGCATTACCCACAACAATATTCTAACTCGTTTCCTGCTCTGATTAGAGGGCTCAGTCATGATCAAGCTCTTGAACCCATCAAATGAAACCATCTTCTCTACGTTATTTCTTGAAATATTTAACATCTTCTTAGCAGATTAAAGATTTTTAAATTCAAAATAAGCATCACTTGGTCCATCAAATGAAACCTTACCTTCGCTCAACTCAATGATCCGAGGTGCCTTTTTCAGCAATTCAACATCATCTGTCACCATTACTGTAGTCCATGTTCCACTCAAAATGTAGTCTCCTACCTTTTGCTTAAGGTCATTGTCAAAATAGCTAAATAAATCCTCCAATATCAAAGCCTTTGGAGAACCTACCAGACACCTAGCCATGATGATTTTACTGATCGTTTTCTTGCTCAAACCTTTTCCTTCAGGCATCAATATCGTATCTACGTCATCAGGAAGTGCAAAAATATATTCTTTCAATCCGACCAACTCAATGATCTCTTTGAGTTGACTGTCTTCTACTTCTTTACCTAAGGTAATGTTCTCATAAATCGACCCATGGAAGATCGACTGGTGAGTCAAACTGTCTCCCACAAAACTCCTGAATTTATCCAAGTTCATCGTATCTATAGGCAAGCCGTTGACAAGAATTTTCCCTTTATAATCAGCATATAGACCAGCCATAAGATACATCAATGTGCTCTTCCCACTTCCACTGGTACCTGTCAATGCAATCTTTTCTCCAGTACCTAAATGAAAAGAGACATCATCAAGAATGTTAGATTGCATATCCCTAGAACTATATGACAGGTTTTTAACACTGAACTCCAAGCCTCTATACTCTGCAGTAAGCGACTTATCAGTACCTTCAATCCTTTCTACGGGAAGATCCATAATTTGACCTATCTTCTCTGTAGCTGTCAAAGTATCGTAAATGGTTTCTAGGGTCAAAATCAATTTCTCTACTGAGTTCACCACCAAAACGATGATGATTTCAGCTGCTACAAATTGACCAATACTAATTTCATTGTTGATCAATAGCAAACTACCTGCAACTAACAAGGAACAAACGATCAGAACTTTGAAAGCAATGAGGATTTTATATTGAAATATCAAAACCGAAAAGTGCTTGTTCCTGAAATCCACATAGGACTGCAATAGCTTATCCACCCTCATAAATGGTAGCTTAGAGTTTCCAGCTAGCTTAAAAGTAGCCATTGTTCTACCAATCTCCTCCAACCAATAAGCCACTTTATATTTCGAAGTAGACTCTTTGAGTGATGTTTCCATACCTTGAGGACTGGTATAATAAAACACCAAGATCAAAAGAAGGATCAATATAAACCCAAATATGATAAAGAATGGATGGTAAAATGCCAATAGAATCAAGCCAAAAACTACTTGGATCGATGCGGCAGAAAAGTCAATCAAAATTTTTGACATTCCTTTCTGCAAGTTCACTGCGTCAAAGAACCTATTGACCAAATCAGGAGCATGCTTGTCGTGAAGGTTATCTAACTTAAGCCTTGGCAACCTATATGCAAAGCTGAAGCCTGATTTAGTGAATATCCGCTGCTGAAGCTTCTCTGTCAAATACAATTGGCTGATCTGCAAAAAACCTCCAAAAGAAATCCCTGCCCCTACCACTACTACCAACAATATCCATGATGTACTGATCCTACCACCGAGGATAAAATTCAATATAGCTTGTATACCCAAAGGTAAACTCAATGCTACTATACCATTTAAAATGGCATAGAAATAAATCGCATAGACGTCTCTTTTTTCCTCTTTAAGAAATCTGAGAAACCGCTTAAGAGGTGTCAGTGCTGCTTCAATTTTCATTTTCTATGGCTTTAAATACTAACTGCTGGAAAAACTCAACACGCTTACTATCCATCGGATGTATATCGGTGAGGTTTGGGATATGTTCTGAATAATAGGACTGTAGGAGACTTGACTCCATTACAGTGGATACTAGTGTTTTGGGAAATTCGTAATTTGGGTTTATCTCTAAAATGATACTCGCTATTCGCTCTCCCAACCTGTGGTACAAGTTAAAAAAACCATTCTTATAATCTTCATCCACTTCTTTGGTCATATAGGCTTTGGTAGATTCATCTATAATTAACTTTTTCAAAGAAATTGGGTCTACATAGTCATTGTCTTTATATATGGGACCTTTGACTATAATCTCGATAGCAATATTTAACCTTTTGATAGGATCTTGGAGGTTCATTGTAGACAAAATTAGGTTTTGCTCTAAAAACCCCCAATACCATAGTGTCAAAAACAACATCAGTTTATGTTTGTTTTCGAAATATCGATAAATAGCCGTTTCTGTGCAACCCACTCTACCTGCAAGTTTCTTAAAAGTAAAATGTTCTAATCCAAGTTCCGGAATTAAGTCCAAACTATTATTGACTATCTCCCTACCTAAATCAGAACTGAATGGATCTTTCATGTAGATTTTTTCATTGATATCTACACGAATATTCTTAAGTAATCTTTCCATAAAACCTTGTAAACTTTCCTACTAACGAGAACCTTTTTGAAATAGTTTACAAAAATGATTAATTTGTTTGTAATACTAACAAAAACTTAACAATTACTATTCATGAGGGTAAAACAAAATAGGTAAATATCTGACTATATTTACATTATGAAAATTAAATTAAAATATAAACTTTCCAACAAATATTATTAATCAGCAAACATCAAGATAAAAGATTCACTAAACGCTATATTTGCATCCAAATCAAAAAGCATTCAACTAAACATAATATGCTAAAAAGAATCATTCCTTTCATCATGGCAATAGCCATTATTTTGGTCATAGCTTATGCAGTAGGTCCAAAAGCGTCCATCGAGAGACTCAATGGCACTTACCCTACGATTACTGAAGATTTATCTGCTTTGGAAGATTTTATAAAACATAGAGAGGATACTACTAGCGGGCTAAAACCAAACAATGAAGCCAAAATAATCTGGGCTGACAGTACAAATAAACAAAAGACAAAGTATAGTATCATCTATATTCATGGGTTTGGCGCCAGTGAAATGGAGGGCAATCCTGTGAACAGAGAAATTGCAGCTCATTTTGAATCAAATCTTTTCTTAGTAAGGCTACCTGAGCACGGTATCCAAAGAGATGATGCAATGAAACACCTAAGTGCCGCCAAATTGATGGAAAGTGCTAGAGAAGCTTTTATGATTGGTAAGAGCCTTGGAGACAGTGTCATCGTGATTGGTACATCTATGGGAGGTGCTTTGGCACTAAATCTCGCAGCCGAACGTCCAGACATCAAGGCCATAGTACTTTACTCACCAGCTATTGCTGTATGGGGTGACCAGCTAGATCAATTTTTTCAACCATGGGTCAAAACTTATGCTGAAAAATTCATGTTTGCTAACGGAGTCCAAACGATAAGTCGAACTGGCGAAAAAGCCAAATACTGGTCTGACAACTATCACGTAAATGGCTATGAAAGTCTTGCCATCTTACTGAAAAGCACCATGCACCAAGGAACTTTTGCCAGTATTCATCAACCACTTTTTCTTGGATACTATTATAAAAATGATCAAGAACAAGACATGGTAGTGTCCGTGCCCAAAATGCTTGAGATGTTTGATCAGATCAATACTGCTGACTCGCTAAAATCAAAAATAGCATTTCCAGAATCTGCAGATCATGTAATTGCTTCAGAAATCACGTCAAAAGATTGGCAAAATGTATTGAATGAGACAATTCAATTCTTAGAACAAAAAGCTAGAGTCGTCAGAGCAAACATCAAAATTGAGCAGGAAGAGTTGATAAATACTTATTGACTCTTTTAAAAAATAGTGCCTGGAATTTAGCTTATGTAATTTAGTTGCAAATAAACCCAAATGCACTATTTATGTCAGCCAAACCCAGGACTTAATACTTGGTAATTGTTGTTGCTGATGTAAAGATGCAGGATGAATATGAGAAAGTCAAATTTATTTAGATTAATTCTAAATAAATTTGACTTTAATAATTGATCCTTGTTCATTAAGAATAATTACTGAAAAAATCAGCGTAACCTGAGATTTATAGCATATCTAAAATATCAATCCCTTGGATACAAATGATTGACAAGACTGTTAAGATACATTTCCAAGTTGGTATATTGAGGGTCTAAAGTATACCCTATTCCATCCTTGGGGTCATTGGGGTTGAGTCCATTTTCATTTTCCCAGAAGTCTGGAATGCCATCACTATCTGAATCCAAAGGTACATCACCAGCATTCAAAATAGGCCAACCTCCTACATCTTCTTGAGAATCAATTATCCCATCACTATTTTTGCCATAATGAGAATCCCCCTTTTCAACTTCTTCAAGCAATCTGACATCGACCTTATCCCTATTCAAACTTGCACCAGCATATTTTATTACGTTCGCTAATGCATTGGCAGGTGATTCTTCTTTGTCTAAAGAAGAATCAAAAGGCCTATCTACCATAACGGCTATAGGATCAGCATTAGCAATACCTAGGCGATTATCTCTACTCACTTCCTCCGAACCAAACACAAAATTGTCATTGATGTAAAACTTACCAAATGGTGCATAGGGTTCTATGATTCTCGACCTGTTCGATTTGGTGGCTGTGCCATATTTATAATAATTACCAACGATATTATGCTTACCTTCCTCACCAGCATAAGCACTATTGCTTTTCCAGTTGTAGATTACATTATTTCTAAAGTCCACGATCTCCCTTTCAGGTTGCTTATGGTATCTTGAACCATTGAACCTAGGCAATCTGCTATTATGGTTTGAAATCAGGTTATGATGAAAGGTAGCTTTCATTCCTCCCCAAATACCACCATACCCATGATCACCTTTGGCATGCACAGACTCATTTAAACTCTCTGAGATAATAGACCATTGCAAAGTGAAGTTTTCATTGTCATAAAATGATCCACACTCGTCAGTTGCCCAACTCAAAGAGCAATGATCTATGATAATGTCTCTATTTCTAATGGCTGACATGGCATCATCCTCTACATCATAAAGGTCTCCGAGCCTACTTCTGATAAATCTTATGATAACATTGTCTGCTTTGATCTTGATAGGGAAATTTTGGATAGTAATACCGTCCCCAGGTGCAGATTGACCAGCTATTGTGAGGTCTCCATTATTAATATTTAGCTCTGATTTGAGTTTAATATTACCCGCTACAGCAAAAACAATGGTTCGTTTCCCTTTTTTTCTCACAGCTTCTCTCAATGATCCTGGACCATCATCAGAAAGCGTCGTGACAATATAAGTCTTCCCGCCACGTCCACCAGAAGTATTTTTCCCATATCCATCCGCTCCAGGGAAGGCTAAAACCTGAATATGATTTATTTCTTCTGATTTTTTAACATCAATATCCTCCGAATCAAATGCAAGCTGAGCCTTACAAGCTATTATCACACACACTAAAGCTAAACAACCTACAACTTTTTTTCTTGAAAATCTCATATTTCCTTCCTTCTTCCTAAATAATTGATTATCCGAAATCAAATCAATAACTTAAATGTAAAAAAAGCTATGGTGCAACAAATTAACGTATTCCCACAGCCTTTTTGAACTATAAACAACTTAATATAATCATTAGAATGCCCACCTTGGGTCACCAATTGGACCACCTGTCGTACCTGCTGTCCTCAAAGGTGATCCTGTAGGTAATGTCAAATTTGTTGTTCTCGAATCCCACCCCATGTTTACATTCAGAATGTTTGCAGTCTGTACATAGCTTTGCAAAGTAGCTGATTCAGGGTCAGCTCCTCCTGTGGTAAGATTGAACATATTAAGGTTTCTGAGTGAGATCTGTGAATCAGGGTTTGCCCTTACAAGTCTTCCACCTACAGTCTGACCTTCATAAGGCATATTTGTAATTATCGAATTTGTCATGGTGAACTCAACAAGGTTGTTGTTTGCATCAAGCAAGTTATCATTTCTGTTTCGAGACCCAAATCCATTCAATGTTACCTGATCGATGGTGATTTTCGGTGTAGATGGCATTGGAATATTGGTAGCCCATCCGATAAACCCTCTACTACCAATTGAGGCAAATGTAGAATTGATGATTTCGATCTCACTAAACTCTAATTTATCAAGGTGAAAAATATGGTAATTCTCTACACTATGGTTTCTCAAAATTGAACTCGCTACACTAATTTTATTCATTTTATGCTCATTATTGCCTGCACGATTGGCTCTCATAAATGAGGTAGTGACATGCTCTACAATACAATTTTCTACTATGATATCCGTAAATGTGGCTGCACCACCAGCAAAATTGATAAAATAAGCTCCATTTCCTGGTCCACCATCAAATGTGATTCCACTTACTTTGAAACCTGCTCCTGACTCGGTGAAAGTAAATTCTCTGAACAACACTTTAGTATCTTCTGGATCACCTGAGACTGATTGCAAAGTAATCGACTTTCCTATAATTCTGAGGTTCGCCCATTCCCCTGCTTCATCTTTGACTTCGTAAGTCCCAGGTTGTAACCCTATCATGGCACCATCTTCTGCACCTTCTACTATCGCTCTAAAATTATCAGATGGGGTCAGCACAATATCATAAATGCTTGGCTCCTTAGTAACAAATGAAGTAGTTCCCTTTGTCCTATTGCCCTCAAAAATCTCCGCAAAGTATTCTGTCAAGGGATTGAGCTCTTCTAGTAGTACCTCAGCATCTGAACGGTTTTCATCAGAAAGAATAACTTCTGATACAATCCCATCTTGGTCTGTCAATTCTATTCTGGAAGGATTGGCTGTTGGCCTCCACCTGAGTAACACTGTAGACGCTCCTATTTCATTGTCAAAAGTAGGTAAGAAAATCTGCTCACCTGTAATTCTAAAAGGTAGCATTGTCCTTTGCCATTCAGAATCAGTGGATGAAGTTACCCCCAGTGTTCTGACCCGAGCAAAGAAATCGACATTGATTTCTAATTCTTCATCAGTAATTTCCAAGGTATTAACCACAGTCTCTTTTTCTAAAGTGATAGCTGAAAAAAGACTGTCCTGAGAAATTTGAACGAGGTAATTGACCTCTCCAGAATTGGTAAACAATGCTTCTGGCCATGTCAATGTCACAGCTATCTCTCCATTGGTACCAGTGATACGTACAGGCCTGAATCGCTTCATATCATCAGGAGCCTCATAGTTTGGCTCTATATCAGTACAAGCTCCAAGGCCTATCCCTAATAGAATTACTAAGCATAAATTGAGTATATTTTTATTAATTGATTTCATGATTTCAGACATTTGGGCTTGATTAATATCCATATTCTTGTTTCAACTTTGAATTAGCATCCAAAATCGAGGTATGAAGTGGAAGCAACTCACTTTTACCAGGTGTAAAACCTACCGCAAAATAGGTCAAAATGGTAGTGTTGATTCCATTTCCTAACCATGCCACCGATGCTGATCCTGCAGGTGCTGTTGTTGGCTGAGGCTGATACAAAGAATTCAGCCATCTCAGTTCATTTGCTCCAGCTTCATAATACATGGTCGTTGGCAAGTTTGCATATGCTCCAGCCCTTGTAGCCATAGCTTCTAAATTCGCTTTGGTTTCATTCAGCTTGGTTTCTAAGAGATTCCACCTGATCAAATCATACTTTCTGATTCCCTCTCCCGAAAGTTCAAATGCTCTTTCTTGCACGATTGCCTCAAAGAATTCTTGATAAGAACTTGGAGTAGTACCGATCAGAGACGCATCACCTCCAAAGCCCCTAGTTCTCACTTGCTCAAAAGCTTGAATAGCCGCTGCTGTAGGTCCATTGTTCAGTTCATTTTCCGCTTCTGCGAACATCAAGAGCACATCAGCGTATCTGATCATCGGCCAATTGATTCCAAAATACTGAGCGTTTGAATTGATCACTACCGGGTTTGACATCCAATCTCTTCTAAATTTCCCATCCACCATCGTCTGTATGTTTCTTGCTACAATAGTAAAATCTTGATTGATATTATATGGCGCTGCAGACACATCTCTTCTTAGGTCATTTTCATCAAATGAATAAAAGAATGTAGGTAAGATTGTCAATGCTGAGTTTCCTAAATTATTCCATCTTGGGCCATTGTAATAGCCTAATTTACTATCACCAAATGAACTTCCACCACCAGTCATTGCAATCTCCCAAAGGATCTCTTGATTAGGCTCTCTCCTTCTTGCCAACAATCCTTCTCTAAATACGGCTTCAAAAGAAGGATTGAGTTGATGAGAACCACTGTTGATCACGGCCAATGCCTCATCTCTAGCAATTTGATAAAATTGTCGATGATCTGCCCCTCTTCTCATTGTTCTGTCTAACCTTAATGAATATCCACCTCTAAAAAGAGCTATTCTAGCCCTCAAAGCTCTTGCGGCACCTTGGGTAATACGTTCATTGGAAGAGCTTGCTGTCGCCCACGGAAGCAATTCTGCAGCTTGCCCAAGATCTTCAATGATGCGATCATAGATGATATCCCTATCTGTTCTTTCCAAAAACAAATCATCCAATGTACTGGATGGCTCAAACTGAGCTGGAATATCACCCCAGTTTCTAACTAATTCGAAGTAAAACTGTGCTCTTAGTGTCAAAGCTTCACCATGTAGTCTTCTAAGTTCCCTTCTTTCAGCTTCAGTTCCATTGCTGTACATCGCCATGCGTGGAATCTCAGCAATACAAATATTTGCACGCTCTATACCAGTATAAAGCTGATTGAATGGTAGCCTAAGCTGTGTATTTGAAGGTTGTACATTATAATGGGCGATATCTCTACGCTCGTTGTCTGGAAAGGGGTTACCTCCCTGTCCCATCAGGATATCATCATCAAGTGGATAGTACATGCTTAACCTGATACCATATCCATTATCTCCTCCCAAAGCTGCATAAACTCCAGTAAGTGCAATGGTAGCATTCGTTACGTTACTAAACACATAATCTGGTCCAAATGAAGACACTGGTGGCACCTCTAGGTAATTCTCACATGAAGTCATAGTTCCCAAGGAAAACACCAGCACTAAAGTAATTTGATATATTCTTTTCATGATTATTTTCATTAAGGCATTAGAAAGTTATATTGACACCAGCTATAAATGTCCTGGCTCTTGGATAGGCTGAATAGTCTACCCCTGGCGTCATCGGTGTCCTTCTTCTGGTATTCACTTCTGGGTCATATCCAGTGTATTTTGTGAAAATCGCCAAGTTATTTCCTGTTGCATAAAACCTCATTCTTTGGATTTTGTATTGCTGTAGCAATCTAGCTGGCAAAGTGTAGCCCAAGGTCACATTGTTAATCCTCAAAAATGAACCATCTTCTACAGCCCAAGAGTGCATATAAAAAGATGAAGCTGAAGTCAAAGGCGTCCAGATCTTAGCATCGGCATTCAATTCTGCCAAAGCCACAGGGTCTGTCACAACCTGACCTGCTTCATTCACATTGGTAAACCTATCATTCATGATAGCCAGCAAGTTTGAGTTTGGCGTGTATCCTGATGAAAACTCAAGCTTATTTGCATTCAAAATATCATTTCCAAATACAAAATTTAAGAAAATACTCGCATCAAAGTTTTTGAAGGTGAATTGCTGGTTCAATCCACCAAAGAATCGGGGTGTTGCATTCCCGATCGCAGTCCTATCATTATCATCCACTACTCCATCACCATTCAAATCTTGGAATTTTATCGTACCAGGACGAGGAACTACAGAAGTAATTCCCTGATTGTTGGGAACACCATCACGAAGGGTATAGACCCCATCATTGTAATCAAAATCGCTGATTTGATAGAAGCCATCTGTCACTAGTCCCCACATTGTACCAACAGGTTTCCCTACTTGGATTGCGTAGTCAAATGGAACATTACCACCAGCCCATCCAGATGGCACTAAGAATTGAGATTGCTCACCAAGACTCTCCACACGATTGACATTGTGTGAAATATTGAAACTTGATGTCCAATTAAAGTCTTTTTTATTGATAATCGCACCAGAAAGCTGGACTTCTATACCTTTATTGGAAGTTTCGCCTACATTCTGAATCTGAACTACATATCCTGAAGTAGATGGCACAGGTACTTCGACTAAAAGGTCTCTTGTGTTGTTGATATATGCATCTACTGAAAGTTGAATCCTTCCTCCCCATAACCCCGCATCAAGGCCGATATTTTTAGCAACTGTAGTTTCCCAAATCAAGTTCTCATTAGCAAGCGAAACAGGTGAAAACCCAACATCTACTTGATTGTTGAAACCATAAAATGCATTTGGACCAAACTGGGTTAAGTATAAGAAATTATCAATTCTATTGTTTCCAGATTCACCGTACGAAGCCCTTATTTTCAAATCAGAAATCGTATTGTTGACTGACATCATAAATGGTTCATCTGAGATCCTGTAAGCTCCCGAGAATGAAGGGAAATATCCCCACTTTCTACCTGGTGCAAACTTGGAAGAGCCATCAGCTCTCATTGTAGCTGCAAACAAAAACTTATCTCCAAAGGCATAATTCACCCTCCCGAAGAATGATACCAGCTTAGCTTCTTGTTGATTTGATGTAGGTATTTGCGGAGTTCCCAATGAAAGATTACCTAAGGCTCTTTCTGCAGTGATACCGATTGGGAAAAACCTAGATTCAAGATAATCAATCCTAAACTCCTCTTCGAATATCTCATGCCCAATCAATACATCAAATTTATTTTTTTCTGTAAATGCCGTTTTCATTTTGGCAGTACTGAAAGAGAATACATTTGAATTATTGACAATCATTCTTTCATTTCTACGAATAGAAGCTATAGGCTGACCTGCTCCAACTTGTCTGGCAGGACTGGTAATGGTGTCGTTGAATGCATAATCCTTAATATCAGAAAAATCAATTCCTAGTGTTGTCCTGAATGAAAAATGATCATTGATTTTGTAATTGACTGACCCACTGAAGTTAGTTACACTTTGCTTTCTCTGCCTATATTCTGCATCAGTAAGCAATATCGGATTGATCAATGCCAAAGAATTCGCATTGGTTTCATCAGCATAATCAGGATCAAAAGCTGTCAAATCTCCTCCTTCCATAAGCAAAGGCCTATACTTGACTGCATGTCTCAACCTGTTGGTTGAGGATGATCCTTCAGAAGCAGTGCCAGCACCATTGACAGTTGTACTGTTATGCCTCACATTGAAGCCCACTGATAGTTTTTCATTTACTTTGTGATCAAACCTAAAATTCAACAATTTCCTATCAAAGTCCGAGGCAAGCATTACGCCTTCTTCAGTATTAGAAGTCACTGAAAGGTTGTATTTAGTGGCAGCTGTACCACCAGCTACACTCACATTGTGTGTTTGCATGATGGCATTTCTCCCAAAGATCTCATCTTGCCAATCCACGAAAGGAACCTGTCTGTAATTGTTGATATCACCAAAATTACCATAGGTATTTAAGAAGTTATTTCTCTCTTGCTCCGAACCTCTTGATCTCTCGTGCTGATACCTCACAAATTCATAAGGGTTCATTACCTCAAGTCTCCTCGCCAATTGTTTTACACCTCCGAATCCATTATAACTTACCGTTGTCTTCATTTCACTTCCTCCTTTGGTAGTGATGATAACAACTCCATTTGCTCCTCTAGCACCATAAATTGCAGTGGCTGAGGCATCTTTTAGTACATCTATAGATTCTATATCTTGTGGGGAAAGTACAGAAAGGGCATTTTCCACCTGTACACCATCTACTACATAAAGTGGTGAATTATCTTGAGTAATAGAACCTCCTCCACGAACCCTGATCTGAACTTCAGCATTCGGCGAGCCTTCACTGCCCGTGACCTGAACCCCTGCCAGTCGGCCAGCCAGTGCTTCAGCAGCAGAGTTGATAGGAATATCAGCAAGTTGTTTCGCATTGACTGATGAAACAGAACTCGTCAAGTCTCTTCTTTCTATAGAAGCATATCCTACTACGACGTATTCATCTAGCGTAGATATATCCTCTTTGAGACTGATGTCTATTACTGTCTGATTGCCCACTTGAACTTCTCTTGCAACCATACCTATGAAAGAAAAAATCAATGTGGCATTGGAGGGTACTTCTATCGAAAACCTCCCATCAATGTCTGCTGCTACACCTATGCTGGTTCCTTTGACTAGGACAGAAGCCCCTGGGATTGGCTCTCCACCTTCGTCAGTCACTGTTCCTCTGACTAAAGATCCTTGTGCCCAAACTATCCCTGTGGTCAGCACCAACAGGAAGGACATCAAGAATATCAACCGGATTGTACCCGGAATTCCTTTTGTAATGTTCATTTCAATAAGATATAGGGTTAATTGTTAAGAAAACTTATAGATGGCATGAATAAATGTACGTATCCATGCCAAAAATCATTGCAAGAGATACGAGCTATCCAGAAAGGATGACTGTTGGAGAATCAAATCTTAAGATCATTATTATTGGGGTTTATTGCTTGTTTTTCAATACACAAATTTAACCAAAAGAGCTACCATTTGCGCAATCGATTGCATATTATAAAATTTTTTATTTATTGCCAAGAATTTTCTTAAAAAAATATATTTAGCACTTATTTTCAACCATTTAGTATATTAAGTGTCAAAAAGCACTTTATAGAAACATTTAATTTTCAATGATTAGTTATAATTTATCACTCTTTTGCGCAATCGTTTACACAGGGTAGCTTGTTTTCTATTAAAAAGTGGATAGATCCCGCATGTTAAGGCTCAGTTCCATTTTGAAATATTCACCATATACCAGCTCTATCTGGCTTAACAATTACTGTCTGGGATATGATCGAGCAAAAAATACAATACCAACACTTTTAAATTACAATGAAAATTAAAACCTAATGATAGGAAACAAATCAAAAATGTAATGCTTTTCAAGGTTACATTTCCCCGTCATGCTATAAAGAATTAACAAGTTTCAATAAATTGTGTGATGATATTTTAAAAACACCAAAATCAATTAATTTCATTTTAAAATGTTTTGACAAACCACTATATCATTTAATCAATAGCAACAATTTTAAAATTTTTGAAATACATTCTTGCATCATTTTTATAATTAAAAGGTGCACTCAGATAAAAAAATTTTACCGAATTTTTATTAAACATAGCAGCGTCAAGTAACTTTTCATCGTCAATAAAAATGATCATGTTTTCACCTTTAACTTGAATACGAACTTTCATTAGACGATTAGCATAAGAGTTTAAAGGAAAGTTATCAGTGGTATATAACTTAGTATCGCTACTAGAACTAGTGACTTTCTTATTTGAAAAATGTATTTGAGTGGATGTTATCGCATTGTTGTTATACGCATCCATAATATATCTTCGCACAGAGTTGTCACGCCCAAAGCCAAAACGCATAGCACCTATATCTCTAGCTTGGTCACTTTTGGTAAGCAAGTCAAATGATACTTCAAAATCCTCCGGTAAATCAATCAAGGAATCAATTCTGTAAGTAACATTTGCCTTTAACTCTAGCCAGTTCTCACCTTTTTCATTGACTACAGCACCACCACCACTACTCTTCCACAATTTTGGCATTGCCCCCAATTCTTCATTAGAAAAATCATCTCTGAAAATAATCCCCAATTGCAAAGAATCTAAAGCTTCATTTTGAATAAAAGAATCTTCATTTTCTCTTAACTCAGTCTTTGACTCCGAGTTGACAAAACGATGTTCATCAATAATGGTATCAAACATATTCCCTTCAAATCCATGATTAATTTCAATAGCTTGAAGCGTTATCGAATTACAAAAGGCTAAGGTAAGCAAAGCAAATACCCTTAAAACCAAATTGAATTTTCCGAATTTCATGGCATTAGATTTTGAGTTAACGGTAAATAAAGTTGCCAACAAAAATATCAAAATACATCCTTTTATCTTTATTATTTGAAAAAAATTACACAATTAATGCAAATAAGAATCAAACGAAAAATAGCTATTATTAAATTTCAACTTACTCTTTTAGATAATTGCTTATTTCTGGCACATGCTTTTTCATTTCTTGCACTGCAAGATCAGCTACTTTGAATGCCCCTGTGGGCGAAAGATGTGTGTTATCTTCTATACCATCAGGAAATTGCTCATAATCCCCCGGTCTGTAGTGAAGAAATAACTCCTTTGATTTCTCCATTCCAAACTGCTCTAGCAATTCAACAGTCTTCTGATGTAAATCTAATAATGGAACATCAAATGTTTCTGATACTTCCCGCACTACCTCTGTATATCTTCCATGAGTATCCGTCAATTTTCCATTCTCATCAAAGCTTCGTCTAGAGATCGGAGTTGCCAAAATTGGCAATGCTCCTTTCTCTCTAATTTCCTCCACATATCGGATCAAATTATTTCTAAAGTCTGTATTCGCTTCAGCATATCTATCTGGGGAATTAACTTTTTGATCATTGTGTCCAAATTCAATCAATACATAATCATCCTTCTGAACTTTTGCCATAACTAAATCCCACCTTCCTTCATCTCTGAAGCTTCTTGTGCTTCTTCCATTGACTGCATGATTTTCAACAACAATTCCTTCCTTGAAGTATAGTGGCAAAACTTGTCCCCATCCCTTCTCTGGATTACTTCCTGTGTAAGGCTTGTCTGCCAAAGTCGAATCTCCAATCAAAAACAAGGTAACCTTTTGATGATTTTCCATTTCTTTCCCATAAAACCCAAGCACGATTAAGACTATGATTAACAGAACTTTACTAGACATTTGGTTTCTATGTTATTGATAACTTACTACCGAAGCACCTGAACTTACTTCAACTTCATCATTGTGATTCTTAAAATCCTGCTTTCGTAAACTGATGTTAGAAGAAAGAGATCCCAGCACTTTCACTACTTTTGAATCTGAAACTTCATAGCTGAAATCTACCACCTCTACATTTTTACTATTGTAAAGTGTCAATGCAGCTCCCTTAGTTGGAATCACACGTACATCTTTCAATTGTAAACCGTCTGAATCTACTGCAAGAATCCCATTTTTTGTTTGCAACAAAGCATTCTCTAAAGTAACATTCTGGAGATTCATTTCTGGAAGGCCTTGGAAATTTGCTGCAGTCCCACTATTTGTTGCCTTGATATTCTTCATATGAATATTTCTGAAAATTGGAGTTTCTTCATTTACAGGAAAAGCCTGCTCATCTCTTGCTTCGTCTTCGGCACTTTGATCAGCTTCGAGTACTGGAGAGTTTCCTCCATAAAACATGTTGAAATTGATAACATCTGTAGGAATATTTATCATATCTATATCAGAAATATAAATATGCTCCACAATACCACCTCGACCTCTGGTACTTTTGAATCTCAACCCAACATCAGTACCCATGAAAGTACAAGAAGAAATATGTACATTCCTTACCCCTCCAGACATTTCGCTTCCTATCACAAACCCACCATGCCCATGATACACTATGTTGTTTTTTACAATCACATTTTCTGTAGGCATCCCTCTTTCTCTTCCATCTTTATCTTTTCCCGACTTAAAGCAAATAGCATCATCGCCTACATCAAAGATATTGTTATATATCAACACATTTTTACAAGACTCCAAATCAAGCCCATCGCCATTTTGGGAATACCAAGGATTTCGGACATTCAGATTTCGGATGATCAAATCTTCATTCATAAGTGGGTGAATGTTCCATGCTGGTGAATTTTGAAAAGTTGGCCCATCAAGCAAAATCCGCTTGCTATTTTTGATACTAACCATTACTGGTCTTAAAAAATCCTTAACAGTCTCCAACTCGCTGGCATCAATCAAGTCCGGGACATTGAAATTGCTACTCGCTAGGTAACCTTGGTAAGAAGAATTTGATGGAAACCACATATCTCCTTTATCATTCAACATGCCTCCTGTGGCCAGTAAACTTTTCCATTGAGAATCTGTCATTTTACTTTTTTTCACTGGCCTCCAAGCATCTCCATTTCCATCAAGCGTCCCCTCTCCAGTGATTGCAATATTTTCTACACCATCTGCGTAAATAGGCGAGATACACCTCACTGTATTCAATCCTTCAAAACTAGTTTCGACCAATGGATAATCATCAAAATCTTTACTGAATTGAATCAAAGCCCCTGCTTCAAGATGAAGGTTAATGTTACTTTTAAAAATTATGGGACCAGTCAGCCAAATCCCACGTGGAACCAACACAGTACCACCACCTTGCCGTGAAATTGCCTCTATCGCTTTTTCGAATGCTTGAGTATTCTTGGTGACTCCATCAGAGACAGCACCATGATCAATTATATTTACAGTCAAATCAGGAAAACTGGTTTGTTTCACCTCTGGCATTTCAAATTCTACATCATGATAGATGCTGCTGATATCAATCTTACTACTGCTGCCTTGAGAAGAAACTTCTGCTCGCTGACACCCAAAAATCAATAGGAAAACAATAAAGGTTAAGCGGGAATACTTGTTCATGGGATTTTGATTATTAAGGTTCTAATGTTTATTTATAGAAATGACAAGCTTGTTTGAAGCCAAGGTTTTGAGCCAGGAGGAGTGTATAATGAATGATGTTTTGAGGGCCATAGCTTATTTTCCAGCTGTTTTCCAGGTATCCATCCATCTGCTCCTGCGAGTATTTTATCAATGGAAAAGTTTTCCAAATGCTCTTCTAAGAGTTGTTTTGACCAAGATACTCTTGAGTTTTTGTCAGCTCCAGCACCTGAAGAGTTGTATTCTGCATAAAATGCAGTTTCTTCAGCTTCAGGTTTGTTCCAATTATGCCATCCCTCTGGACGAATATGCTCCCCCATTTCTGTATGGATAAAAACTGTCTTTGCGTGAATTCGCCATGGTCTACCAAGGTATACTTTGCCAGCAGGTGCATCGCCTGTTAAGCTGCAATTGACAAATACAAAGCCATAGGCTACATTCTCCAATGTAGAGGCTGCTGTAATATATTGACCTCCTGCTTTGGAGTAAATTTCACATTCCTCAAACACAGCTGTAGACCATCCAAAAATAAAATCGGTCGTTCCCTCAATATAACAACTTTTATAATATTGTCTGCTTCGCTCACCATGAGCATAGAGTGTATCTTGAAAACCTAAAAACCTACAATTTTCAAAGAAAACCCTATCCGCAGTCACCCTCATAGCTACTGCTTGACCAACTGGTCCTGCTGAATTCTCAAAAGTGATATTTTTGGCCATAAAATCATCCCCAAAAACAAAAAAGCTACTTGATCCTGTGGTACCCATTTCTTCTCCAAATCGATTTTGCTTTGATGCATAATCATCATAAGTCAAGATAGTCTTCATTGGGTCCTCTCCTATCAAAACGACTTTTGTCTTGGATGTCGGCAGAATAATTTTTTCCCTGTATATCCCTGATTTGATATAGATTACAGTAGGCAAATCTCTAAAATCTGGCACAGCCATGATCGCCTCCTGCACAGTACCAAAATCAGCTGAACCATCTTGTGAGACAACTATATCGTAAGGGTCAGCTAATATTGTCTGCCAATTTAAGAGTAAGGTTATGGTATAAATAAGCTTGTTCATTTGCCCATGTTTTCATAAAGTAGAGATGCTAGAATAAATGGACCTATCCCTTTAGGGTCATTCTCTCTAATTACTTCATTCACATAATATTCATAAGAGCCATCCCTATAAGGGTTACCCCCGAGACCTGCAACGCCACAGATTTGAGTCAAAGAGAGAGATCCATCAGGTGCTTCTTTCACAAATTCTTTGAGTACACCTTCATATGCCTTGACTCCCGCCTGCTCAAACTCCTCATCTAAATAGCCATGCTGAGTACCTTTAAGCAAGAAATAAGCGAACATACTAGAAGCTGAAGCTTCTAAGTAATTCCCTTCACGATCTCCTTGATCAAGTACTTGATACCAAGTCCCAGATGGATGCTGATATTGAACTATTCCATTCGCTAACTTCTTTACAATCTCAATGATATCATCTCGTTTTGGATGATCATGAGGAAGAAAATCAAGCACATCCACTAAGGCCATCGCATACCAACCAACACTTCGACCCCAATAGTTTGTTGACAAGCCAGTGTCAGGATCAGCCCAACGCTCTGATTTGCTTTCATCGTATGCATGATGATATAGACCAGTCTCTTGACTATATCCAAACTTGTCCATAACGAATATCTGATTGACCACATCATCAAAAAGGGCTGGCTCATCAAATGTCGCTGCATATTGTGCCAAAAATGGAGAACCCATGTATATACCGTCCAACCACATCTGATGAGGGTAGACTTTTTTGTGCCAAAACCCTCCTTCTGAATTCCTGGGATGTTCTCTCATTTGATCTCTGAGCATTTCGATGGCCATCTGAAGCTTTTCCTCTTTGGTGACTTCATAGATATCAATCAAGAATTTGCCACCATTTACCCTGTCGATATTATAATCACTTTTTTTATAAGTTTTGATTTGACCACCTTCATCGATCATAAAATCAATGAATTTTCTGATATACTCATAAAACTGATCATCTCCCGTCTCCCTCCAAACCCTATGCATTGCCATCATAACCAAGCCATGGGTATATTCCCATTTGGGCTTTTGATTAAAATCTAAGGTCCAGCCTTCTGGATTTCTATTGATTTCAGAGATTGCCATTCTGGTAGAGATACTTTTAGACGAGTCACCAAGTGCCATTTCTTTCGCTTGACATGATACATTAATCAAAGCCAAGTAACTTATTATCAAATATGTAAATACAACCTTCATTTGACCTATTTATTCACCTCTACGACCAATGGATTTGATAGCTCTTCCACTACTTGATCAAGATAAGACTGAAAATCTTCTAGTGTTTTGATGCCTTCTTGCTCTAGCTCCCATGCAGCCGCAAAATAATACTTGACTTGATTAGCTTCAGGCTTGAGCACTACTACATGAGAATGTTCATCTTCTGTTACAGTCAGTTTTTGGCTAGTTTTATAGAATATTGCAATACCAAGGTTATCATCATTTAAGCTTTGCTTACCATAGGTAGCAAGGTAGCTATATGCTTTATCATCTCTACTTTGGATCACTTCTGCCAATTTATCTTTGATCAAACCAGTAGCTATGGTCGGAATTGCTTCACTACTATATAATCGCTGCTCACTCAATCGGCTTCCTGCATGGATGCTTAGGTTTGAAGTCAAGTCTGTCTTACCACTGGCTACATCCCAACCATAATATTTAGTCAAAACAGAAGAAAAAATTGCTCCATCATTAGTAACAGCGGCATACAGGCTATCAGTCACATCTACTCTTCTTGCCTGATTTTCTTCCCATGTTGCTATAGAGCCAATTCCCAAAGATTTTCCTACTTTCAACACATCCATTCCCCAGTCATGCAAATCATGATAGGAATCAAAATCATCCATACCTACATTTTGTAGTACTGGCTCAGTTACCCTTTTACCGAATACATCAACACCATTTCTCCAATCAAGATAGAACCTATAACCTACCTTATCAGACTCCCATCCTGGTCCTTCATACCTGATGTACCAAGAGTGGTCCGTGTGTTCTTGTGGTACATGCAGTTCTTTTACATTTTGAAATTCACCTCCAATGTATTTGCGGTTCTCAAAATACCCTCCAAATTTATGTGAAAGCTCTGCTTGTGTTCGCTTGGGATAAAAGCGTCCCTCTTCACGTTCTCCATCATAAGTCACGCTAACAGATAGGGTCTCCTTACCTTGTATTTCAGGAATCAAAATTGCAAGACCTTGTTGCTCTCCTTCTCTGACATATTGAGACGCCAGTTCAATGTTTCCAATGTATGCAGTGAATCCTTTGTCATTGACAACGTTAAGATTGTCTTGAATTTGAGACTTTTCAATCCATATCAATTGATCGACTCTCAAAGCATCAGATGGATTAGTTACTTTCAATGCCATAAAAGCATCAGAAACATCATCATTTTGCGTCCCACAAGCTGTCAAGCAAAAAAGCAAAGCATAAAGTATAGATCGTTTTTTCATAAATAATTTTTTAGTATCAATAAAGGGTTTGATTATTCGTAATTGTTGCACAATATTTGCACAGCTTCATGCACAAATCAAGTGTATTAAGGCAATCGATTGCATATATAAAAAGTATTAGTGAAATTTAAAATAGAATTTAAGAATAAATATGTAATCTGGGCTAATAAATTATCAAATTAGATATTTATAAAATTAAATTTCGCTAAAATTTTATAAAATGATGCAGAATTATTCATTTAAACTTTTGTAACTTTCACACATAAAATACTATATTGCGCAAACGATTACATAAAGATAAATTATGCACACCAACATAGAAACAAGATACGCAAATCACCCAGCAGATGTTAAAAACTATGATACTTCTCAACTCAGAGAACATTTCTTAATTGAAAATCTTTTTGTAGAAGACCATATCAACGGTGTATACACACTCAATGATAGACTTATTGTAGGTGGAATTCATCCTGTAAACAAAGCTTTAAGTTTAGAAACTGTAGATCAACTCAAAGCTTCATACTTTTTAGAAAGAAGAGAAATTGGTATCATCAATGTAGGTGCACCCACAAAAATTGAAGTGGATGGAGAGACCTTCGAGCTTGCTCACAAAGAGGCGCTTTATATAGGACAAGGGGTAAAAGATGTGGTTTTCCATCCTTCTGGTGATGGTCACACCTATCTCTATTTCAATTCTGCACCAGCTCATAAGAATTTCCCTACCAAAAAGGTAAGCCAAAAAGATGCAGAAGTAGTCACTTTGGGTGCATTGGAAAACTCCAATCATAGAACTATCTACAAGCTCCTTGTAAACTCTGTGGTCCCTACTTGCCAACTACAAATGGGAATGACTGAATTGAAGCCTGGCTCTGTATGGAATACCATGCCAGCTCACACCCACGACAGAAGAATGGAAGCGTATTTCTATTTTGACATGAATGAAGATCAAGCAGTATGTCACTACATGGGGCAGCCAGAGGAGACCAGGCATATATGGATGAAAAAGCATCAAGCCGTCATTTCTCCACCTTGGTCAATTCATAGTGGGGCTGGCACATCAAACTATACGTTTATATGGGGTATGGCTGGTGAAAACTTGGATTATGGAGATATGGATACAGTAGCACCTATAGCATTAAAATAATGACAGATCTATTCGATATCAAAGGAAAAGTTGCTCTAGTAACGGGAGCAACACACGGATTGGGAATGGCGATGGCCAAAGCACTTGCCGAGCATGGAGCCACATTGGTAATCAACGGACACACTCCTTCCAAAATGGAAGCAGCACTTGAAGCTTATAAAAATGAGGGCATCGATGCCAAAGGTTACCTTTTTGATGTCACAGATGTGAGTGCTGTAAACAAAAACATCGCTCAAATTGAAGCAGATTTGGGAGCCATTGCCATATTGGTGAACAATGCTGGAATGATCATGCGTGTACCAGCACTAGAAATGGACCCTGAAGATTTCAGAAAAGTCGTTGATGTGGATCTGGTATCTCCGTTCATCTTAGCTCAAGCCGTTGCTAAATCAATGGTAAAAAGAGGTGGAGGAAAGATCATCAATATTTGCTCTATGATGAGTGAGCTAGGAAGAGACACTGTAAGTGCATATGCTGCTGCTAAGGGTGGCCTCAAAATGTTGACAAGAAACTTAGCCACAGAATGGGCAAAATACAATATCCAAGTGAACGGCATTGGACCAGGATATTTTGCAACGGAACAAACAGCCCCGATAAGAGTAGATGGCCACCCATTCAACGAGTGGATTATAAGCCGAACCCCTGCGGGCAGATGGGGAGACCCAAGTGACTTGGCTGGTGCTGTAGTATTCTTAAGTAGTAAAGCCAGCGACTTTGTCAATGGACAAATTCTTTATGTAGATGGTGGCATTCTTGCAACTATCGGTAAGCCACAAGATTAATATTTATGAAAAAAGGCAAGGCGACGATACATGATATCGCTGAAAAGTTGAATATCACAGCTTCGACTGTTTCACGTGCACTGAATGACAACCCGAGGATTTCAGAAAACACCAAAAAGCAGGTAATTAAAATGGCTAAACAGCTGAATTATCAGCCAAATCATATCGCCTCTGCCTTAAGAAGTGGTAAAAGTAAATTGATCGGTGTCCTTGTGCCAACTGCCAACCGAAATTTCTTCTCCTCTGTCGTAAGGGGGATAGAGGAAATTGCCAATGAGCTAGATTACAAGGTTATCATTTCACAGTCTTATGAAGATTTTGAAAAAGAAGTACAAACAGTAGATGCCCTTCTCAATGCACGTGTGGATGGCATCATAGCCTCTATTGGGAAAAACACTGATTCTTTTGATCATTTCAAAAAAGTCCTTGACAAAGGTATTCCGCTTATTCTTTTTGACAGGATCACCAATGAACTGGATGTAAGTCAAGTAGTGATAGATGATTATTTAGGAGCCTATGAGGTCACCAAGCACCTCATTGATCAAGGCTGCAAGAGAATAGTTCATTTCACTTCGCCAAAGAAAATCAACATTTATAGAGAAAGACTAAGAGGTTATGAGGATGCACTAAGAGATGCTCAAATACCTCTTGATTCTGACTTAATTGAAGAAAGCAATATGCAACTCGAAGATGGTCGAACTTCAATGGAAAACATCCTCCGTAAAGGAGTAAGCTTTGATGCTGTATTTTCATCTTCTGACTATGCTGTGATGGGGGCCATGCAAGTGCTTCGAGAGCATAAGATCTCGGTCCCTGACCAAGTCAAGCTTGCAGGATTTGGAAATGAACCCTTTACATCTTTCACTGCCCCACCTATCACTACAGTGGATCAAAAGAGTATTCCTATGGGAAGGGTGACCGCAGAGACCTTCTTTGAATTACTCAAATCAGAAAACAAAAAGAAAGCCACTCATAAAACAGTTTTGAAACCAGAACTTATCATTAGAGAATCTTCTCTTAACAAAAGCTAATTATTTCATCAATTTTCAATTACAAAATGATCTCAGCTACAAAAAACTCTAGCAAATTTCTCACTGAAGACTTTTTGCTAAAAAATGATTTTGCTAAAATTCTATACCATGATTACGCCTCAAAACTTCCAATAATAGACTATCACTGTCACCTTTCTCCGCACGATATCGCTACCAACAGAAAGTTCAACAACACCTCTGAAGTTTGGCTTGCTGGTGATCACTACAAGTGGAGAGCAATGCGTACACTGGGAATAGATGAGAAATTCATCACTGGAGCCGCTACAGATGAGGAAAAATTCACCAAATGGGCAGAAGCAGTTCCTTACACTTTAAGAAATCCCCTCTACCATTGGACACACCTTGAGCTACAACGATACTTTGACATCACAGATTTACTGGGGCCTGACAATGCAAAAAGAATCTATGATGAAACCACTGCAAAACTTCAAACGACAGCATACCACACCCAAGGTTTGTTGAAAAAGATGAATGTAGAAATAGTTTGCTCTACAGATGATCCTATTGATAGTCTAGAATATCACAAAATTGCCGAAAGCAGCAGCCCTGACACGAAATTGTTTCCAGCATTCAGACCTGATAAGGTCTATGCAGTAGAAAATCCCGCTGCCTTCAAAGCATATATTTCACAACTTTCTGAGGTTTCAAGCATCGAGGTTAAAAACTACAATGACTTACTTGCTGCATTACAAAATAGAATTGATCATTTTCACAGTCATGGAGGGACATTGTCTGACCACGGACTTGAACAACTCTATTACTTTGAATTGGGAAGCTATGACATCAGCACCTTATTCACCAATGTCCTTAGTGGCAAAATTTTAAGTGTAGAAGAAACCCAATACTTTAAGTTCTACACCTTGTATGAACTGTGCAAAATGTATCACACAAAAGGTTGGACCCAGCAGTTTCACTTAGGTGCACTTAGGAACACCAATGAGCGCATGTTAAGTAAACTCGGACCAGATACTGGCTTTGACTCAATTGGTGACTTTTCTCAAGCTCGGGCATTGGCAAGTTTTCTAAATTTGCTAGATGGAACAGATCAGCTGGCTAAAACGATACTTTATAACCTCAACCCTACCGCAAATGAGGTAATGGCTACCATGATTGGTAATTTCAATGATGGATCCATTAGAGGAAAAATCCAGTTCGGATCAGCTTGGTGGTTTTTAGATCAAAAAGATGGTATGGAAAAGCAAATCAATGCCCTTTCAAACATGGGCTTGCTCAGCTGTTTTATTGGTATGCTTACAGACTCTAGAAGCTTCCTCTCATTTCCTCGACATGAATACTTCCGAAGAATTCTGTGTAATCTCATAGGACAAGATGTCGCAAATGGTGAGTTACCAGCTGATGAAGCTTGGCTAGGCAAAATAGTATCCGACATCAGCTATTACAATGCAAAAAATTATTTCAACTTCTAATAAACGGAATCCATGAAAGCTTTGAATAGAGATCAGGTCAGCACAGTACAAAGACCGGTAAAAGTCATTCAGTTTGGAGAGGGCAATTTCTTACGAGGGTTTGTAAACTGGATGATTGAAGAAATGAACGAAAAGTCTGGATTTGATGGCAATGTTCAAATTGTACAACCCTTGGCACAAGGCTTAGGGAAATTGCTCAATGATCAAGATGGACTTTTCCATGTGAAATTGCAAGGCATCCTTGATGGAAACACCGTGGACAAGACCAAGCTGATCACTTGTGTCAATGGTGTCACTAATCCATATGATGCCTATCAAGAATATTTACAACTCGCCCATCAGGTTGATTTGAAATTCATCATCTCCAATACCACAGAAGCAGGCATTGCATTTGATCAAAATGACACTGACTACCATATCACACCAAATACATTCCCTGGTAAACTTACAGCGTTACTTTATGAGCGATTTAAGAAGTTTGAGGGAGATAATGACAAAGGGCTTATCATCATTCCTTGTGAATTGATAGATAAAAATGGAGAACAACTCAAAGCTGCTATAATGAAATATATTGCTCTATGGCAACTTCCAGAGGCTTTCTCAAACTGGATTGCGTCTTCCAATACGTTTTGTAATACACTAGTAGACAGGATCGTGCCAGGGTATCCAAAAGACACTATTGATACTATTCAAGCTGAACTGGGATTCGAAGATAAATTAGTCGTCATGGCAGAACCGTTTCATCTTTGGGTCATAGAAGGTGATAAATCTTTGGCAGAGATATTTCCTGGACCACAAACAGGCCTTGAAGTAAAATTCGTGAAAGATCAAAGTCCATATAGAACACGAAAAGTAAGAATTCTGAATGGTGCTCATACAGCATTGGTTCCTGTAGCTTATCTATCAGGATTGCGTACAGTGAGAGAATCTGTGGAAGATCCAGAAATTGGAAACTTCATCAAAGATGCTATTTACAAAGAAATCATCCCGACACTAGACCTCCCTCCCGCCGAACTAGAGAAATTTGCAAGTGATGTACTCGATAGATTCAAAAATCCTTTTATCAGACATGAATTGAGTTCTATTGCACTGAACTCCATTTCCAAATTTAAAGTAAGGGTACTTCCTAGCATCCTAGAATATAAAAAGCGGAAGGGTGAATGGCCTAACAATTTAATACAATCATTTGCAGCCTTGCTTATATTTTATAGTGGAGATTTTGAAGGTGTGGTAACACCAGTTCACGATGATAAGGAAGTTACAAATTTTTTCAAAAACCTTTGGACTACAGAAGATACAAGTGTGATCGTAGCATCAGCTTTAAAAGAAGAAACCTTATGGGGAGAAGACCTAAGTAGGCATAATGGCTTGGTAGAAGCTGTACAAAAGGCTATGCAAAATTATTTAGTCAAGAGTTAAGAATAATTGCAACAGACATATTTATTTGGGTTATTATTTGAGAAAACAGGAAGTCTAAGTGGATTTCCTGTTTTTTATTTACTTTTGCCGCATGAAGACATCAAGCCAGAACATTAAGCAAGCACTTTTAAAAAAATCGCAGCAATTGCTGAAGGATCAAATCACGGATATCGAGAGACAATTGAGCGAACTTCAGCAGTCTTCTGAAGCCGAAGAAAAGAGTTCCGCAGGAGACAAGTATGAGACGCATCAAGAAATGCTCAACCAAAACAGGAGTATGCTACAAAAGCAACTGAGCACTACCAAGGTGATGCTCAATCAACTCAATGCTGTCCCGGTGAAAGAACAGGAGACGATAGAAGAGGGTGCTTTGATTAAAGTGGCAATGGGCTGGATCTGGGTTTCTATACCTATGGGTAAAGTATCTCTAGACGGCACAGACTATCAGCTGGTTTCTAAAGAATCCCCTCTGGTATCAGCCCTTTGGGGATTGAAAGCGGGTGAAAAAGGCGAATTTAGAAACAACAAAATAGAAGCTATTGAAGTAGCCTAGATTTAAGACAATATTCGATTATTTATTGATTACCAATTTTTTAGCAATGAATTGCATTAATGCGTAAACAAACCCTAATTAAAGAGATTCAACGATTTTTGTAGAAAAATCCCTAAAAATATTATTTTTATTATATGATTTTTTATTCATATACTTAACTGATATGAGGTAATTTCAGAATAGTATTTTACACATTACGAAATACAATAATATTGTTTTGTAATCATAAAATACAGTATAACCTAACCGAAACCCTCTTATCTGTATTTGAAATCGACCTGTAATCTTGCATGAGCACCCTATTAATAGTTATTGCTTGATGAAAAGTGGGCTTTCTCCTAAATGAGTTATATGGTGAAATTATACCTTTTAAAGATAAATATTCTAATTCTATTCCTAACAACAATGGCTTGGCAAAACTCAATTGCTCAGTCAATGGAGGGGGACAGGTATGTTAGAGAAGAATGTTTAAGAGTTGCTGAATTTAGAGTAAGAGGTGGAGAAGCTCCATATACATATACATGGGAACTTAATGGAGAAATAATACAAGTTGATGAAAACCTTGGTCCTTCTGAAGTTAGTATTTTGACACAAGCTCAAAGAGGAACTTATATAGCTACAGTAGTAGATGCGAAAGGTGACATATATTCAGACACCTTTACTTTCCAAGGATCCTCAAACTTTACTCTTGATATAGAATTTTTGGAGGAAAATGAGTGTGATGGTATTACTTATGGACGAATCGAAGGAGTTATTAACAATGGTTTATCACCATTCATTGTTACCATATATGATGAATTTGGACAAGTTGTTCAATCTACTCCTATATCTGGAAACACAATAAATCTTTCAGGATTCCCTGCGGGGAGTTATGTCGTGGAGGTAGAAAATGCAAATGGTTGTGTTGAATACGACGAAGTCGAACTTGAAGAAATAGAGCCAATCGAGTTCGATGATGATGGAAATCTTGGAGCATTTCCTGTTACTTGTGAAGACAATGGAAGCATTTCATATAATATCCTTGGATATGAAGGTGAGGTTAGGTTTAGGATCAGAAGAGCTTCTGGAGGGTATGTCAACCCGTGGACAGTAGCAAATGGTGGTGAAGTAAGGTTTGATGGATTACCTATTGGAGATTATTTCTTGGAAATTTCGGATGCCTTCAGGCTTGAAAGCTGTCCTGAAGAGTTACCCTTTTCTATCATCGATGAGTCCCTATTCTACTTTGATAGTACACCAAGCAACATCACATGTTTCGGGGAATCTGACGGGAGCATTCTCTTTGAAATCACCCGAAACTATACAGATATCAACCCCCTACCCACTGAAGTCTATGTGAGTTTAACGAATTCCTCTGGTCTAACCATTGTTACTGAAGAGCTTGTCAATGTAGATGCTACAAGTGGTCAATATACTTTCACAAATCTCCCTGCTGACACCTATACCATCACAACAAAACATGGGGGATTAAACTACCCAGAATGTATGCAGACATTTACTGTAGAAATAAATGGTCCTCCTGCCCTACTAACTACTACTAGAAACGCTATCAATGTACAATGCTTTGGAGAAAGCACTGGACAAGCATCCGTAACTCCAGCAGGCGGATGGGGTGGTTACACTTTTGCCTGGGACAATGGTGCAACTACTTCACAAATAAGTAATTTAGAAGCAGGAAACTACTATGTAGACATCACAGATGCAGGTGGCTGTACGATTAGAGAAGAATTTGAAATCATAGGCCCGCCAGCAATCTTAAAAGCTGAAATTGAAGTAGTAAGAAATCTAACCTGTGTGGGATCTAATGATGGGATTGCAAGAGTTTATGATATCACGGGTGGCTATGGAGGATATACCATAGAATGGAGCATTGGCAACCAAAGTACGGAAGAAGCATATGACTTGCCTGAAGGTCAAATCTCGGTCACTATCACCGATAGTGAAGGTTGTTCTATAATTCTTTATGAAAACGTCACTGCTCCACCTGCTCCATTGGTGCTAGACTTCCCAAGCCCTGTCACTTGTTTTGGTGCTGATGATGGTAGCGTGAGAATTATAGTAGATGACACAGCAGCGTATGAGATTACTATAGGGAGCGAGACCTTATATGGTAGCGATGTTACGTTTGATAAACTCACTGCTGGCAACTATACAGCTGTAATCAGTTATGAAAATAGCTGTAAAATTTCCAGAAACATTACCATTGGGACGCCTTCACGCGTTCAAATTAATGCCACAAACCTCCAACGAGATAACATCTCCTGTAATGGCTTGGAAGATGGATCTATCTCAGGTCTCACGGCCAATGGCGGCACTGGCACTTTATCGTATCAGTGGTATATAGAAGATAATGGCAGCTACATAGAAATCCCAGAAGCTACAACTCTCAATTTAAACGACCTAGGAGTAGGCACTTATAAAATCGTTGTAACAGATGAAAATGGTTGTTTTGATGAGGAAATTTATACAATCACCGAACCAGATGCACTTCAAGTATCAGCCCCTACCACAACTCCAGTATCGTGTTTTGGTTCGCAAGATGGGTCAGTATCCTTCAATATCAGTGGTGGAAGAACTCCTTATGCCTACTCCTTAAATAATGGGACTTTTGTCAATACTTCTAATCAAAACATAACCATAAATAACCTCCCAGCAGGCACAAACAATACAATTGTCGTAAGAGATGCTAGTGGCTGTAGCTTGGATGAGTTTGAGTTTGACATTGATTCTCCAACGCAAATAGAAATTGACTTGGTGAGCATCACACCAGAAACTTGCTTTGGACAAGAAAATGGCTCCATCCAAATCGAAACTAATGGTGGGTCTGGAGGCTTGAAACACGAATGGTACATTGCTGGAGACTTTTCTACTGTGATTGCTACAACTGAAGACCTAACCAATGTAGGTCCAGGAAGCTATACTGTGAGGGTTTCAGAATTGACTAATGATTACTGCTATGTTCAAGAAACTTTTATCATACCCCCTACTCCTGCACTTCAAATAACCTTGGATGGCTCACCAGTGCACATCAATTGCTTTGGAGAATCCACTGGGGCCATCAATGTCCAAGCTAGTGGAGGTACTGGAAGCTATACTTATGAATGGACTGGATCAAATGGTTTTACCGCTGACACGCAGAACATCAGCGATATTCCAGCAGGGACCTATAGGGTTCGTGTTACAGATGAAAATGGTTGCTACGATGAAATTGTAGACATTCAGATTAACCAACCAGTGGCAGGAATTGAAATTCAAACACTCGCCTTGAACTCACCTTCCTGTCCAGATGCCAATGATGGTTCTATTCAAATTCAAGTGAGTGGTGGTACACCAGGATATAACATTTCATGGCAAAAGGAAAATGAAAATGGAGATTTTGAAAGTTTCCCTGGCGCATCACAATCTCTCATTGGGGTACCAGCAGGTACCTATAAGATCCTAGTTTCTGATGCAGCTGGCTGTATCCATGGACTCGAGATAATTCTTGAAGGCCCAGATCAAATAGTAGTAAATATTGAAGACCTTCAAAATGTCAGCTGCTTTGGTAGAAATGACGGTAGGATCAACATAGGTGTCACCGGAGGTACATTCCCATATTTCTACGAATGGAGTCATGGATTTATCAATCAAAACCCTCGAAATTTAGGAGAAGGAACATACAGTGTCACGATCACTGACGCAAGAGGTTGTATAGCCATACTTGAAGACATCGTCATCTCACAACCAGAAGAAGTTGCTATCAACATCATAGACATTAGCGAGCCTTCCTGTGATCATAACGATGGCAGAATAGAAGTTGAATTTGTAGGAGGAGATGCAAGCTTCGCCAGCCAATGGTATAGACTTCCTGACAATATTTTGGTTGCAGAAAATGTCAATTTCCTTGAAAACATCACACCTGGGGTATATAGCGTCACCTATGGAAGTAGCGCCACTTGTAGCTTCAGTAGAATCATCACTGTACCTGGCCCTACCAATCCATTACAACTGAATGTAAGCGCCCAAGACCCTACATGTGACAATGACAATGGGATCATAGCCATCTCTGCTGCTGGGGGAGTTCCCGGCTATCAGTTTTTTGTAACCGTGAATGGCATACAGGAAGAACTCACCTCCAATATCATTGCAAACCTGGAGGCTGGTGACTATGAAGTTACTGTAAGAGATAGCAGAGGATGTGAAGTAAGCAGGTCTATTACTATCAGCAACCCTAACCAACCAATCTATGACATTGAAAAAATTCAGGATGTCAGTTGCTTTGGAGGCAATGATGGGATTATAAAATTTGAAACTTTTGGAGATTTTAGTGAAATTACTTTCCAATGGTTTAGAAGAGAAACTACAGGAACCAATACACCTATAGCCTTAGATCAACTAGATGAGTTAATTGCAGGACGGTATTTCGTAAGGTTTACTTATGACAATAACTGTACCCTAGACTCTGATGACTATATCATTACCCAACCAGATGAGATTATTGTAATTTCTCAAGTTGAGCAATTGACTTGTTTTGATGACCTAGGTCAGATCATACTAAACATAACAGGGGGAAATCCCGACAAATCCATTACCCTAACTGGAGACAATGGTTACACCAATACCATTTCAAATTTCTTCACAGGAGCAGCTGAATTTGAAAATTTACCAGCTGGAATTTATACTTATACAATTTCAGACCCTAATTGTACTCCATTCAATGATGATATAGAGATATTCAGTATTCAGCAACCTGTTTTCACTTTTTCTAAAACCGATGTCTATTGTTTTGGTGATGAAACTGGTAGCATTGAGATTATTGATATTGACGTAGAGACTAACAGAACATATACCATAATCCTGAATGGTACAAATCGTGGTATGCAAACTAGCTTTACCAACTTACCAGCTGGCATTTACACTTTGCAATTGGTCGATAACTTTGGCTGTGAATCTCTCACCCAAAACATCACTATAAATCAACCCACAAGACCGCTTCAAATCTTCAACCTAGCTACTGTAAACAATACATGCTTTGAGGGAACTGAAGGTGAAGTCTCATTCGAGATTTTGGGAGGAACCGAACCCTATACCTATACCCTGACAGGGAATAATGGATACAGCCAAAATGCTTCCGCACTACAAGAGGGTGATATTTATGAGCATACAGATTTGCGCGCTGGTCTTTACACCCTTACCGTACTAGACCAAAATGGCAATTGTCAAGCCGTAGAAACCTTCTTTATCTCAGAACCTACAGAACTGACGCTTACGGAAAATATTGGAGAGATCGCTTGCCCTGGTGATGTTACATTTATAGCGTTGACAATGAATGGAGGCACACCCCCTTATCAATATGTTTGGGAAGCTTGGGATTCAAATCTTTCTGTATGGACAACTCGTCCTAGTACAAGTAATAGACTCGATGATATCACACCTGGGCTATACAGGTATACAGCCACAGACCAATATGATTGCACTGAATTTAAGAACGAAATCACCATAGATGAAGCTCCTCCGGTATCAATAGACTACGACAACGACGATATACTTTGCTATGGTGGATCAACTACCGTAAGGCTTACAGCTAGCAGACCCGGAGCTACCAATTTCACCTTTTTTGTAAATGGAAATCAAATTTTCGGAAATACATTTACAGCAATTGCTGGGTCTTATGAAGCTTATGCACTTGACAACAGAAACGGATGTGTATCTGATCCAATCACCATTGAAGTAAATCAACCAGATGCTCCTCTTGCTTATCAAATTTTGGATGTTAAGGACCTTAGCTGTTTTGAAACTGGGGACGGTGAGATTTCATTTACCTTGACAGGAGGAACGGCTCCTTATCAAATCCAATTTGGAAGTGAGACGAGAACAGCTGGGGAAAATGATGCGGTAACATTTAGTGGTTTATCTGCAAATGTACAATACCTTATCAATGTAGAGGATGAGAATGGCTGCTTGATTAATATTCCTCCGATCACACTTAATCAACCTTTTCCACTTCAAGCCAACCATAACATTACTCCTATCCAATGTTTTGACGGTGAAGGAAGCATAGCTGTACAAACAACTGGCGGAAGAATTCCTATCACAATCACGTGGGAATATGCCGAAAATGGAGTTGATTTTATTGAAATGCCTTCTTTGGAAGGGCAGTTCAATGCCTTGAATCTAAAATCAGGAACATATAGATACACCATAGCAGATGCAGGAGGATGTACTTCAATGGACAATATAGTAGTACTTGATCAGCCTACGCAGACCACGCTTGATTTCGTTGTGGAAGATGTGAGTTGCTATCAGGGAAATGATGGTGTAGTCAGGCTTATTCCTTCTGGAGGACCTTCAGCTAGCTATCAGCTATACTTCAACGGCAATTTGGTAAATGGCACAGAAATCACAGGTCTCTCAGCTGGAACATATGAAGCATTCGCAGTAAGTGGCGGTTGCCCATCCGATAGAATTTCAATAGTGGTCTCTCAACCTTCGGAAGCATTGAGGGTATCGCTAGACTATCCAAATGAGGTCTTTTGTCACAATGACGAATTCATTATAGGTTTAGAAATCTCTGGAGGGAATGAAACATATGAAGCATCCATGGGGCAAGACTTCTTCCCAGTAGATGGGTCAGGGCTATTTACCTTTGAAAATATCTTACCAGGAACCTATACGATTGAGGTCAGAGATCAAAAAGGCTGTTCTTGGACTCGTACCATCACGATTGCTAATCCCCCAGCCTTAGAAATTGATTTAATATCATTAGAGCATGTAAGTTGCCATGATGGGGAGGATGGATCTTTGGATGTTTCGGCTCAAGGAGGTTCAGGTCAACTTTCATTCGAATGGCGAGATGAATCGGGAAATGTGATCGGAAACAATTCTTCTATCTCTGGATTAAGCCCCGGAATTTATCAAGTTACTGTATCAGATGAAAGAAATTGTTTCATCCTAGAAAACTTTCAAATAGACAATATAGACCCAATTTCCATTGAAGTAAATAATGTCAACCATGTGCTATGTCATGGTGGCCGGTCAGGAAATTTCTTGATCGAAGCTAGTGGAGGAAATGGAGATTATATTGCTTTTGTCAACAACATAAGAAGTGATAATTTATCAATCAGCAATTTACAAGCAGGCACTTATGAAGTCTATGTTGAAGACCGTAAAGGCTGTGTATCTCCTACAGTCGAAGTAACTATCACAGCACCAGACCCAATCGTAATTGATATCGATGTAACTCCTATCAGCTGTTTTGGTGCCAGCGATGGACAAGCCGAAATAACAGCAAGTGGAGGGACAGAACCATACACCATCAGGTGGTCAGATGGTAGCACAGATTGGAGCAGAAATGATTTAATGCCGGGCATATTTGAGGTAGTCATCACAGATAGCAATGGATGTGTGGCAAGAGAAAACCTCATTGTCAGACAACCCGAGCCATTGAACACTACAGCACAAGTCAATCCAGTAAGCTGTGTGGGTGGAAATGATGGAAGTATCAGTCTTACGCTAAGTGGTGGAACTGGCGTGATAGAGGTAAATTGGTTTGATGATGCTAACAATCCTATAGGAGAAGGAACATTGATAGAAGACCTTCTAGCAGGGACATATAGAGCGGAAATAGAAGATAGCAGAGGTTGTAGCATCAGCAGAACATTCATCGTCACAGAGCCATTTGAAGCTATTCAAGTCACTCCATTTATCGGAAATGTAAGATGTTCAGGAGATAGCAATGGAAGAATTGACCTGATCGTCACGGGAGGCACAGCTCCATATACTTACGAATGGTCAAACGGAGCAAGTACCAGAAACATCAGCAATTTGCAAGGTGGAATTTATCAAGTCAACATCACCGATGCCAATGGTTGTATTTTCACAGATGAATATCAAGTACTCACTCCTGATCCAATCAACATTAATTTGGTCAGCCTAGAAAATGTAAGCTGTAGTGCAGGAAATGATGGCAGCATTCAAATTGCGATAGAAGGTGGCACAGGTGATTATCAAATTCAATGGTCTACAGGTGATCAAGGCCTCACTATTGAAAACCTCATGTCTGGCATGTATACCGTTTTTGTGTTTGACGAGAACACTTGTTTTGCTTCAGAAACTTTCTTCATCACACAGCCCGATGCGCCTCTATCCGTTCAAGCAAATATTCCAACTGAAATATGCAACCCAGAAGACAGCTTGAATGTTACCTTGAATGTACAAGGTGGAACTGCACCTTACTCCTATTTGTGGTCAAACGGCGCAACCACCGAATCCATTCAGAACATCCAACCAGGGGAGTATGCTGTAACTGTAACTGACAGTAATGGCTGTACTACCTTCATCGAAATAGATGTACCTTCCCCAGCTCCTGCCATGCAACTTACACTTGAAGGCACCACGGCCATTTGTTCTACTGGAGGAAGAGCTGAAGTCACTGCAAACATTTCAGGCGGTGTAGCTCCATACTCTTACCTTTGGTCTACAGGTGCTAGTGGACCAACTGCGTCTAATCTTATCCCTGGTAATTATACCTTGACGGTAACAGATGCCGCTGGTTGCTCCATTTTTGAAGAAATAGAAATACTACCAGCACTTGATCTAGCCATCAGGTTGGATGAGTTAGATGCTGTCTCATGTTTTGGTGCAGCTGACGGACGAATCAGCATAACAACTTCGGGGGGGCTTGCGCCTTATGAAATAATTTGGAGCCATGGCCCCAGAGATGTCACTACAGTTGCTGGTCTAGAGGCTGGAAACTATACAGTTACCATTAGAGATGCAACTGGCTGTAATACTACAGCTACATACAATATTCGGGAGCCAGAACTTCTTTCCTACAGAGAAGTAGTGAATAATGTATCCTGCTTCGGTGCAAACAATGGGGCTATAGAGCTCAATGTCACTGGTGGTACAGCGCCATATACCTACAGATGGTCTAATGGTTTCAATGGCAGAAATCCTAGAAATCTAGCACCTGGCATATACAGTGTAGTGATTACAGACAGAAATGGATGTAGCACAGGTGGGAGCTTCGGCATTTCTGAGCCTTCAGCCCTTTTGTTAGAATCTGATCATAGCCAAGAACTGAGTTGTCATGGTGACATGTTAGGCTTCATCAACCTCAATATTTCGGGAGGTATGCAACCCTACCGAGTGATTTGGTCGGACGATGATCAAGTTGATAGCTTCAATAGAGCAGGTCTTGCAGCTGGATCATATAGCGTGACAATAATCGACGACAACAACTGTATCGTCGAAAGAACCTTTGAAATAAGAGAGCCCGAACCCCTTCAAGCGAGTTTACTTCACAGGTTTGACATAGATTGTGAAAACAAAACTTTGACAGGAATAGCTTGGCTAGAAATTTCTGGTGGAACCTCAGCCTATGAAATCAGCTGGTACAATGGTGATAGCAATACTACAGAAACACAGTTTTTCCAAGGAGGAGAAGTATCAGCAATCATCACAGATGCCAATGGTTGTCAGTTTGAAATCAGTGATCAGATTGAACTTCCACTTGTTTTTACAGATGCTGACTTTGTCTACACCATACCCTCTATTGGTACTACTGGAGAGATTCTTGTCCATGATGAAGTACAATTCATAGATAGGACATTAGGAAATGTAATTGCTTGGGAGTGGGATTTTGGAGATGGAAATGGTAGCACATCACAAAACCCAAGTCATACCTACTCCAGACCGGGTACTTATCAAATTAGACTCAAGACTTTTGACATATTTGGCTGTGTGTCAGAAGCTGAAATTGCTGTTGAAGTATTGGCTTCTTATAGAGTTATGATTCCGAATGCCTTTACACCAAATGGTGACGGAGTCAATGATCTTTTCTTCCCGAAAGTGAGAGGAGTAAAAACCTATGAATTCTACATTTTCAACAAATGGGGTGAGTTAATCTATACTAACATGAATGGAGAGGATGAAGGATGGGACGGTCGATTGAATGGTAAAATGAGTCCGAATGGAAATTATGTCTATAAGTTAGTCTTTGAAGCAGAGGATGGTGAGAAAGGAAGTCAAACGGGGGTATTTACACTTATCAATTAAGAAATCATGAAAAATCCATCGATCATAAAGTCATTCTTTATCTTCATGTGCATTTTATACATGAAGGGGACAGTATTCGGGCAGGATGTACAGTATACGCAGTTTTATGCAGCACCACTTTACCTAAACCCTGCATTTACAGGAGCATCAGAGCTTACTCGGATTGGTGCAAATTATAGAAATCAATGGCCAGGACTTGATCATTCTTTTAATTCCTATTCAGCATACATCGATCATTATATGTTTGATATCAACTCTGGTGTGGGTCTGATTTTCAATGCAAACAGAGAAAGTAAAGCAAAACTTTCTACCAATGAAGTGGGCATATCCTATGCGTACAGGTTAAAACTTGGTTTTGATTCCTTTTTGCGAGTAGGTGGTCAGGTCAGCTATGTAAATCGTGATGCCTATTTTGGAGATTTAGTCTTCGGAAATCAATTGGACATCAACACTGGAGGCATAGGTAGTGACAGTGGTGAATTATTTTCTGATGATTATCGCCATAGCTTTATGGATTATAATTTTGGTCTGCTTTACCACACCGAAATCTATTGGCTAGGAATCTCAGGCCATCACCTTTCTCAACCAAACACTTCATTTATTGATGGAAATATAAGTAAACTACCTATGAGATTATCAGCGCATGGCGGGATAAAAATTGACCTTGGTGAAGGGTTTATCAATAATTATTACAGCAATACCCGTCAGGAAAGAGCAGCTTTTTTTGCTTTCAACTATAAGCATCAATCGCCTTTTAATCAGCTTGATATTGGGACACAGTTTTTTATACAGCCTTTGGTTTTGGGCGTTTGGTACAGAGGTTTCCCTGTGAAATATGCTCTGCCAAACAATGAGTCCATTGCCGGCTTAATTGGGCTAACATTAGAAAGTGGTCTCGACATAGGCTACAGCTATGATTTTACATTATCCAAAATGGGAAATCTTCAATCAGCTGGAGCGCATGAAATCTCTATCAGGTATTCATTCCTGTATGGAGATCCAAATCAAAGGAATAGAAGAAGTACCATTATCCCATGTTTTAGATTTTAAAAAGTGCTTTAGAGGATTTCTTCCGAATGTGTAATCACTGCACCAGCATTTTCCATTTCAATCATTGCTTTAACAAAATCATCTGGATGGATATTGACAGCCTTTGTGGCATCTAGGATCAGGTGAACCTCAAACCCCTCACTTAAACCATCCAAAACGGTAAACTTTACGCAATAGTCCTCCGCCAATCCACAGATAAAAATCTCTTCAATCCCATTATCTTTGAGAAACTTACTAAGACCAGTATCGCCCTTTTTATTATTATCAAAAAATCCAGAATAGGAATCTACTTTTGGATTCATCCCCTTTTGAAACACCGCTTTCCATTTTTCTTGATTCAAATCTTTATGAAATGATGCTCCAAAGGTATTTTGAACGCAATGCACTGGCCACAAGATCTGTTGAATACCATCGAGTGAGACAAATTCCCCAGGTTTCTTATTTTCATGATTAGTAGCAAAACTCCCATGATTCTCTGGATGCCAATCTTGTGTAGCCACTATAAAATCAAATTTTTCTTGAAGTTGATTTATGATTGGAATAATCTGGTCTCCTTCTTTTACAGCTAGAGTGCCACCTGGCAAAAAATCGTTTTGTACATCTACTATAATTAGTCCTTTCATAGGTTCTCAAGATTAGAGGATTTTTTTAAGATTGGAAGATTACAAAAATATAAAATTGTTTGGGAGGATTTTTAAAATTAGAAGATTACTGGCAACAAAGATTTGAATGTTGAAATGAACAACCCCTATAAACCCATCGATATCACAACAGAGAAACCGCATTTAACAATCTCCAAGCAAAAGTATCCTTCGAGGGTTCTTTTCGCTAAGACCGTAGGTCTAATTTGGCTAAATGACATCAACTCCAGCTTAAGCCCTCGAAGGATTTTTCCAAAAAGCAATTTCCATGGATACTTTGGTACGAATTTCTATTTCAACACCAGTTTCAAAATATTTCAGCGTAGCTACAATTCACCAATTTGTCTATCGCAGGTTAGCGTATATTTCAAATGTATATTGGGTCAATCCATACCCCTCAACCTTCCTTTTTCATCCTTCATCCCCAATTGGACAATCAAACGAACAGGCTTTCTCCTTTCTCCTCAACCTTCTCTTACAATGCTCCCACTATCAAATCAGCTACAGTTTCCACACGAAGTATTTTTGAATTCAAAGTGTGGCAATTCACATGAGTATCAGTCGCTATTACTTTTTCTATTACGCCAGATGCCTCTATTTTCTCTAATGCTTCGTTAGTAAATAAGCCGTGAGTTGTGATGGTATAAATCTTATTTGCGCCAGCTTCTTTATAGGCTTTTGCCGCATTTATCAATGATCCTCCTGTACGGATCATGTCGTCATAGATTACTACATCTTTACCATCGACATCAGCAGAGATACTCGTCACAGCAGTCTCATCACCTGATATCCTTCTTTTGAACACAAAAGCTGCATCTACACCCATGTCATTGGCTAATGACTCTACCCATTTAGCTCTCCCCGCATCTGTGCATGCCATTACAAAACCTGGAGATGCCAATTCCTTGGCTATCTTGATCACAATTGATTTGCAATAAATATGATTGATCAAAACCTGTCCTTCAAAATAATGAGGAATGCCTTCTGAATGAAGATCAAAAAACATGAAATGATTACCTTGACTGGTTCGAGGTAGAGAAGAAAACATAACAGCTCTCGATTTTGCTGTCACCACTTCTCCAGCTTTCACGGCTCTTTCCATGGTTGAATAGCCAAAATAGGGAAACACTATAAAGATGGATTTGGCACCATATTTTATAAGTGCATAGGCCAAATCGTAGATTTCAAGGGTATCTCCATCTGAGATAGTCCCTCCAATTAGGACCACATCTTTTTCATATACCGAAGTGATGATTCTTTGATACCTTTCTCCATCTGGAAAATGTTTGACTTCTATCTCCCCCTTTTCAAATCCACCCAATCGAATCACTTCATCCCTCAAATAACTGTATGCTTGTGTAGAAAAAATAATTTTATCTCTATTACTCATGTTCATAATTTTTCATTTTGAATACTAAGTCTGTTCTCAACTTGTAAAGCTGTTCCTCCAATCCTACTGGGTAGATATGAGGATTGATCAATCTTTTGTGAGCCTTGTCAAAATAAGAAAGACCTGTCTTTGTATTTTCTTTAATCTCCTTTATTGATGGACTGATATATACTTGCTTACCACCTAAAAAAATCTGCTTCAACAAATTGACTTCTTCCAAGTCCTCCACATTCAATTTTTTACGTTTAGTGGGGTCTGTAGGATCGATAATGGTGATTTTTGATTTCTCTATATCAGAATCTTTCAAATACAACATATCAGCCATAGCTTTTCCATGCTTCAAAAACCGCTTTACTTGATGATCTCCAGGCACATTTATTTTGATTGATTGTTGTGAGACTTTCACTTTAGGCTCCCAAAGTCCAGCATCACTTTTCAAAGCTGCTAATTTGTAAACAGCTCCAAGTGCTGGTTGGTCGTATGCTGTCACTAACTTTGTTCCAACACCCCAGGTATCTATTGATGCTTCTTGGAATTTTAGTGAGCTGATGATATGCTCATCAAGGTCATTACTTGCCACCACTTTGGCATCTGGGAAGCCAGCCTCGTCGAGCATTTGCCGTGCAATGTTGCTGAAATAAGCCAAATCCCCAGAGTCTATCCTCACTCCAAGCATTTCCTTTCCTTTAGTCCTTAACACCTTACCTACTTCTATGGCATGCTTGATCCCAGTCTCTGTGTCATAAGTATCTACTAGAAATATACACTTACCAGGAAATGCGTCAGCATAAGCGTGAAAGGCATCTATCTCGGAATCAAAAGACATAATCCAACTATGCGCATGTGTACCCGACACAGGAATACCAAATAGCTTCCCTGCCATCACATTGCTTGTAGCAGCACACCCTCCAATATATGAAGCCCTACTTGCCGCTAATGCGCCGTCGATACCTTGTGCTCTTCTTAGCCCAAACTCCAAGACGGAATCTCCTTTTGCGGCAAGTGAAACTCGTGCCGATTTGGTTGCTATAAGCGTCTGGAAATTGATGATATTCAGTAGGGCCGTTTCTAACAATTGACATTGTATCAACGGTCCTTTGACCTTAACCATGGGGGTGTGTGGAAATATAACCGTCCCCTCCTCTACTGCTTCCAAGTCGCATGAGAAGCGCATTTTTTTCAAATACTTGATAAATGCTTCTTCAAAAACAACTGACCCATCTGAGTTTGTCATTCCTGACAAGTATTCGAGATCGTCTTCATGAAAATAAAAATTGTTACAGAAATCAATCACATATGCCAGACCTGCTGCTATGGTAAACCCACCATGGAAAGGGTGCTTTCTGAAAAATAAGTTAAAAATTGCTTCTTGCTCTGCTTTCCCCGATTTCCAATATGCGTATGCCATGGTCAATTGGTAGAAATCAGTCAATAATGCAAGAGAGCCTTGGTAAAGATCTTTTGTAATTTTCATTGGCCAACAAACTAGTACTTCAAATGTAGTGTAAAATGCCGAATTCAAGAGGAAATTTTAGCTATATGGTAATTTAAATCTTGATGTCAATTAGAAAAAGTTAACTTTCCAATTGATGAGACTTCTTCCTTCCTTCATGTGATCACTATTACCTAACTTTATAGAGGTAACAATTCATCAAATAAGCCACTTCAAGTAGCTTTGATTTATACCTTGCTAAATTTTGATAAAACCTTAGGATATCAGCCTAATTTACCAGTTTTTTTACTGAATTATAAAAAATGGCTGAGCTTTTGATAAGCGATTTGATTATAACCAATTTATTATGAAAAGAATATTTAGCTTACTCACCATTGTATTGATTTCAACATTAGTATTATCGATTTCATCTTGTTCTTCTGAAGATGAAATCCCAGGAATCGGAGAAGGAAAACTTGGCTTTGCACTTAAATTAAAAGATGAAGGCTCTTCAAATGCCGAGGCAAGAACCTTGGCTTCAAGATTGAATATAATCGATGGATTTATTCAAGTCAAAGAATTGGAACTTGATGTAGAAGGTAGAAATGAGAATGGAAGATTCGAAAGAGAAATCGAAATCAAATTCAAAGAAATCAAAAAAATATCACTAGATAAATTCAATCCTGATGCAGATTTTTTCATCAACATTCCTGAAGGAGAATATAGAGAGATCGAAGTAGAATTAGATCTAATCGATTACAGAAATGAACCTTCAATTTTTCTATCTGGGTCATTCACCAAAGAAAATGGCAACTCAGTTCTGTTGAGATTTGAACATTTTGGAGATGATATAGATTTTGAAGTAGAAATAGAAGGGAGAAATGGAGCATATTTCTCAGTAGATAGAATCAACAATCCACTTGCACTTTTGGAGATCAATGTAAACAATTGGTTCACTAATGTCACTGATCAAGAACTAGAAAATGCTACCCTGACAGATGGAATAATTGTCATCAGCAACAATCAGAATAGAGATATTTATAGAAAAATCACCAATCGAATAGAAGCTACCTCTGACATTGAGATCACACTTAGAGATTGATTAGAAGCTATTTCATCAGTAATCCAGCAAGGAATGCTGCTATCACCCCTCCTAAAACAGGGCCTACAATAGGAATCCAAGCATAATCCCACTTACTTGAACCCTTTTGATAGATAGGTGCCAAGGCATGAAAAAGCCTTGGCCCCAAATCTCTCGCTGGGTTGATCGCGTACCCTGTCGTTCCTCCGAGGCTAAGTCCAATCACCCAAACCAAAAACGCTACTGGTATTGCGCCAACGGCACCCAGGCCAATAGGTGTACTACCCTCATCTGTCATTAACTCAGCATCAGTAATAAAGAATATTACAAAAAGTAGAACAAATGTGCCAGTCAGCTCCGCAACTAAATTGAGAGGAGCATTTTTTATAGCTGGACTTGTAGCAAAAACTGCAAGCTTCGTATTTGAATCTTCGGTTCGGTCAAAGTGATCCTTATAATTCACCCATGTGATAAATGCACCGATAAAAGCTCCAAATAATTGAGCTAAAAGATACCCAGGGACTAAACTCCATTCAAAAGCTCCATAAACTGCAAGTGATATAGTGACTGCAGGGTTGAGATGAGCACCACTGTAAGGAGCTGCAACCACCACACCAAGATAGACTCCCAAAGCCCACCCAGTAGAGATCACCATCCAGCCTCCGCCATGGCCTTTGGTGTCCTTTAAGATCACATTGGCAACTACAGAACAGCCCATTAAGAGCAAAATGGCTGTAGCAATAAATTCAAAAACATATGCTTCCATCAATAGAGAACTTAGGGTTTATTATTTCAAAAGGTTATCTTCAATCTCTTTTTGTCCAAAACTGAATAGTTTTGATAGCATGTTTCCAGTCAGCTATTCCTCTTTCAACTTTTGAACGGTCAGGATTAGGTTCGTATGTTTTATCTTTTTTCCAAAACTTACTAATTTCTTTGGTATCCTCCCAATAGCCAACTGCCAAACCAGCCAAAAATGCAGCTCCAAGGGCGGTAGTCTCAGTAATATCAGGACGAACCACATTGACATGCAAAACATCAGATTGAAACTGCATCAATATATCATTGATAGTCGCTCCACCATCTACCCTTAGCTCCTTGATTTCCAAATCACTATCTGCTTGCATTGCCTCTAATACATCCATCGTTTGATAAGCAATAGCATTCAGAGCTGCTCTTGCAATATGGGCGTCTGAAGTATTCCTAGTCAATCCAAACAAAGTTCCCCGAGCGTAAGCATTCCAATATGGGGCACCAAGACCAGCAAATGTGGGTACAAACACCACTCCTTCTGTATCCTCAACTTTTCCTGCAAGCTCTTCTACTTGTTTGGAGGACAGGATCACACCTAACTTATCTCTTAACCATTGTACTACAGCTCCTCCTACGAAGATACTACCTTCTAGTGCGTAAGTGGTCTTATCTCCTATCTTCCATGCAATGGTCGTCAATAAACCATGTTCTGAAATAACAGGTTTCTTTCCTATATTCATCAGCATAAAGCAGCCTGTTCCATAGGTATTCTTCACCATACCCTTTTTTGTACATTGCTGACCAAACAAGGCCGCTTGCTGATCTCCTGCAATACCTGCTATAGGTACCTCATGGTCTAAAAATTCACACTTTGTATTACCATAAACTTCACTGCTGGCTTTCACTTCTGGAAGCATCTCTATAGGTATTTCGAATAAGGAAAGTAACTCTTCATCCCATTCCAATGTGTTGATATTGTAAAGCAAAGTTCTAGAAGCATTACTTACATCTGTGACATGTACTTCACCCCCAGTAAGCTTCCACACCAGCCAAGTATCTATCGTACCACAAATCAGCTCACCCTTTCTTGCCCTATCACGCGATCCCTCTACATGATCAAGAATCCACTTTATTTTAGTTCCTGAAAAGTATGGGTCTAACAATAAACCAGTTTTATTTCTTATAAGGTCATCTTTTCCAGCTGTTTTCAACTCTTCACAATAATCAGAAGTCCTTTTATCCTGCCAAACAATGGCATTGTAAATTGGCTCGCCAGAGCTTTTATCCCAAACAAGCACCGTCTCTCTCTGATTTGTGATACCTATAGCTACCAGATCTTTAGCACTCAAATTAGATTGCCTAATCGCTTGAGCCGTCACTTCCGCTTGTGTTTCCCATATTTCAATGGGATCATGTTCTACCCAGCCAGCCTTTGGAAAATATTGCTTGAATTCTTTTTGGCCTGTAGAAATAATTTCTCCTTTGTGATCAAAAATAATGGATCTAGAACTAGTCGTTCCTTGGTCCATTGCCATTACGAATTTATTCATGTTATCAAGGTTAAAATTGGGCTATTAAAATCTCTGTTTTCTAATTCGTCAAGATATATCCATCTGCTAGCTTGGAGAAATACTCAACCTCCTGCTCGATCCAATCACGGTCTTTGTGTAGCAACTCAGCCATCATTTCTGCCACCTTTAGAGCACTTGATTTTGCAGCTTTGGCATCCAGAAACAATAATCTGGTCCGACGAGCCAGTACATCTTCTACATGAAGGGCCATTTCGTTTTGAACAGCAAATACCACTACTTCCATGCAATATTCATGATCTGGGTGTAACTTCTTTTGATAGTGATTATTTGATTGACGTAAACTCTTGAGTTCCTTTTGGTCACTTCCATAGACATAATATGGGTCATTAAAATCTACATGAGGCGAATTTACATTTCCATGAATAGCAATTTCTGCACTTCTACAAGTCCTATAAGGTAGCTTTTTCAATGAAATCAGCTTATCAATGATATCCTCGGCCATTTTTCTATAAGTAGTCCACTTCCCCCCTATCATCGTCAATATTCCAGAATCAGACATCACTATTTTGTGACTTCTTGATATTTCTTTAGTTTTTTGATTTTTGTCTGAAGGCGCTGCAAGAGGACGAAGACCTGAAAAAACAGACTTGACATCCGCTTTGGTAGGCGCAATCGACAGAAATCTTCTGGCGGTATCTAATATAAACTTCACCTCTTCTTCTAGTGGTTTGGGTTCATAGGAAGTCGATTCAATCAAAGTATCAGTAGTACCCACTATAACCTTATTGTGCCAAGGAACAGCGAACAAGACCCTTCCATCAGAAGTTTTGGGTATCATCAACGCCTGATCTGTTGGCAAAAACTTTCTATCCAGCACCAGGTGAATTCCTTGACTGGGGACAATCATTTTGCCTGAATCTGGATTATCCAAACTCATAACATCATTGGTAAAGACACCAGTTGCATTGACGACTGTTTTGGTATGTATTAAAAAACTTGCTCCACACTCCTTATCTATTCCCTTTACGCCTATAACTTTACCTGCCTTATCTTTTTCAAATCCTGTGACTGGGAAATAATTGAGCACAACAGCTCCTTGTTCTACAGCTGTTTGTGCCAGATTGAGTGCCAGTCTAGCATCATCAAACTGTCCATCATAATAAACTACTCCGCTACTAAGTTTAGCTTGGTTAATGGTTGGAATAGCTTCTATGGTTTGGGTTCTCGAGATATACCTTGTTTTGCCTAAGCTCAATTTCCCGGATAAAAAATCATACACAGAAAGCCCGAACTTGTAATACCAGCCTCCCCACCAAGTGTAATTTGGTATTACAAACTCCTGCTTTTTAAACAAGTGAGATGCATTTTTTGACAAAATCCCTCTTTCTTTCAATGCTTCACGAACTAACCCAATATCGCCATTGGCCATGTACCGCACTCCTCCATGAACCAACTTGGTACTTCTACTCGATGTTCCTTTCGCAAAATCATGGGACTCTAGTAGTAGGGTTTTAAAACCTCGACTCGAAGCATCTACAGCTACCCCCAACCCCGTGGCACCACCTCCGATGATTATCACATCCCAATCTTGATTCTCTCTAATTTGCTCAATAGCTAAAGACCTATCAAATTTCATTGGTAAATATCTTTTTAATTGGATTTAGGGTTTTTTATTCGAATGATAAATTCTAATAAGCTTTGATCTATCTTTAGAATTAAAGTAAACCAAATGCTAATAACATACTCTTCCGATCTTGAACTAAGGAAAATATTTCGCTTGGAAAAAAACCTAACTAAAAGACCTATTTCCAAACCAAAGTATTCAATCCCTGGCATATTTTAAATGTATCTTAAAAATCGCTGTTATCCAAAAAGTTGAAAATGTAAATTGAATCTTGAATACATCAAGGCTAAAATATTGTCTTTACTTCTTAGAAGTCAGATTCAGCAAGACTCCCCCCAGCACCAACAACATACCCAAATAGGTTATCAAAGTGTAGGTTTCATCAAAAACAAAGAAGCCAAACCCCAAGGCATAAATAATCCCAATATAGCTTAAACTTGAGATTTTCGATAGGTTGGCATTTTGATAGGCCAAAGTCATAAAATATTGCGCTGCTTGAGTCAGTATGCCTACCACAAGCAAGACTAACCAATCCCAACCTACTGGCGCCACCCAGATAAAATATGAAATCAGAGCAGCAATAGGTGTAGTTATCAAAGGGAAATAGAACATGATCACCAGTGGATGCTCGGTGTTTTTCAACTTACGGATCACATTATAAGCCACTCCCATAGCCAGAGAAGCGATCAAGCCAATTGACAAATCAAATAATGATATTCGTGGATCAAATCCTTTTATAATCAAAACACCAAGGAATGAAACACCAAAATAAAGGTACTTACGCTTTGCTACTTTTTCTCCAACTATAAAAATCCCAAGAATAGTCGTGAAAATAGGCGCTAGATAGTTGATCGTCACGGCACTTGCTAGTGGAATGGTCTGGAGATTGTAAAAAAAAGCAATCAGTCCAACAGATCCAGCAACTCCTCTAGTGATCAGCAAGCTACGATTATTGCCAAACAATGGCACTTTTAGGCGCTTTAGAACTATAAAAGTCATGAAAAAACTCAGCACTGATCGAAATAGAATTATCTCAATAGCGGGGATATGGGGAATCAATTTTACTGACACATTCATCAAGGCAAATAAAAACCCCGCCAATAACATGTGCTGAACACTCTTTTTACTCAAAGCTATTTACTTGATTATTTGTATGATCACATGAAATTTATTAGATACACCTTAATTAATTCTGTTTTCAAATTTTCTCCATATTTTGATACAAATAACTAGATCGTATCTTTTGAATTTTGAAAGGCTTTTACACAACCTCATGGTACTAGATAATAGACAACAATTAAATGATTCTTTTCTTAGATTAGTTCAATACTATCCTACCATCCTGCATGGTCAGCATCCTATCTGCCATCTCTGCAAGCTCTTGGTTGTGAGTGACGATCACAAAGGATTGCTTGAATTCATCTCTTAGCTTGAAAAAAAGGTGGTGTAAATCTTCTGCACTTTTAGAATCTAAGTTACCACTTGGCTCATCAGCGAAGATGATCTTCGGATCGTTGATAAGTGCCCTTGCCACTGCGATTCGCTGCTGCTCACCACCAGAGAGTTCCGATGGCTTATGCTGAAGCCTTCCAGCTACCCCGAGAATAGACGCCAATTCATGGGCACGTTTTTTCAATTCTACCTCTGACCTACCTGCAATCAAACCAGGGATAATGATATTTTCCTCACCAGTAAACTCAGGAAGCAAATTATGGAACTGAAAAATAAAGCCAATTTCCTTATTTCTAAAAGCGGCTAACTTATCTCCTGAAAGTTTGCTCACATTGACATCTCCTACAAACACTTCTCCTTTGTCTGCTTCGTCTAGCGTTCCAAGGATATGAAGCAATGTACTTTTACCTGCACCAGAGGCTCCTACGATAGACACTACCTCCGCTGGACTGATCATAACATCCACACCCTTAAGAACATGTAAGTCCCCGTAGTATTTTTCTATTCCTTTGGCTTGTAGCATGGTATCGTTTTTTATGAATGGCAAAGTTAATTCAAAATCTATCAATGAATCAAAAATGCCATATTTTTACCAAAAAGAGATAGACTTAGCTTGAAAAATCAAGACGAAGGACTTAACTTCGTGCAAAAATTTTCTCAAGGATGAATATACACGAATATCAAGCAAAAGAAGTTTTAAAAAGTTATGGTGTAAAAATTCAGGAAGGCATCGTAGCAGAAACCCCTGAAGCCGCACTTGAAGCAGCCAAAAAACTCAATGCAGAGACAGGCACTTCATGGTATGTGATCAAAGCACAAATCCATGCAGGTGGACGTGGAAAAGGTAAAGTTCAGGAAACAGATTCAAATGGTGTAGTTTTAGCCAAAAAACTTGAAGATGTAGCTGAGAAAGCCAAAAACATCCTTGGCGGTACTTTGGTAACACACCAAACGGGCCCTGAAGGAAAAAAAGTAAACAAGGTATTGATCGCTGAAGATGTATATTATCCTGGTGATTCAGAACCAAAAGAGTATTATCTTTCTATACTTTTAGACAGAGCCAAAGGTTGTAATGTCATCATGGCATCTACAGAGGGGGGAATGGACATCGAAGAGGTGGCAGAAAAAACTCCAGAAAAAATTATCAAAGAGTGGATCGATCCTAAAGTAGGTCTTCAAGGATTCCAAGCTAGAAAAGTAGCTTTCAAATTGGGCTTAGAAGGTAATGCCTTCAAAGAAATGGTGAAATTCATCTCTGCGCTTTATGCTGCATATGAAGGAACTGATTCTTCTCAGTTTGAAATCAACCCTGTATTGAAAACATCTGACAACAAAATCTTGGCAGTAGATGCAAAGGTAAACTTGGATGATAATGCCCTGTACAGACACAAAGATCTTGCGGCATTGAGAGATTTGGAAGAGGAAGATCCTTTGGAAGTAGAAGCTGGAGAATCAGGACTTAACTATGTGAAGCTTGACGGTAATGTAGGCTGTATGGTAAATGGTGCTGGTCTTGCTATGGCGACTATGGATATGATCAAACTTTCTGGTGGAGAGCCTGCAAACTTCCTAGATGTTGGTGGCGGAGCCAATGCTACTACTGTAGAAGCTGGTTTCAGAATCATCTTGAAAGACCCTAATGTAAAAGCTATATTGATCAATGTATTCGGTGGTATCGTAAGATGTGACAGAATTGCAAACGGTGTAGTAGAGGCTTATAAGTCCATCGGAGACATCAGAGTTCCTATCATCGTGAGACTTCAAGGTACGAATGCTGAAGAAGGTGCGAAAATTATCGATGAGTCAGGATTGAAAGTTTCTTCTGCCATCACCTTGAAAGAAGCTGCTGATAAAGTAAAAGAAGCTATTTCATAATTAGAAATTACTACCGCTTGATCGCTTAGTATTGCAAGAAAATATAAGAGATCATTTGGTTCGTAAATCATAAAATGAAAAGGCTATCTCTCTTGGTATGTCAAACTCAATCAAAATACCGAGTTTGAATTAAATCAATGAAGATAGCCTTCTCTACCATGCGCTCGTAGTTCAACTGGATAGAATATCGGATTTCGGCTCCGAGGGTTGAGGGTTCGAATCCTTCCGAGCGCACTAAGGTCCTCATTAAAGTTTTCAATCACTTAAATATCTTTTAATTGGATATTTTAATGCACCTTTTGATCTTTGATTCAAAAAGAAGCATTCTACCTGTGATTTTTCAAGGAGATTTTATGCTAATTGTTTACAGATTGGATTTCAATCCAGCCAAACAGTACTAGTTTCTGAATATTCCCAGATTGAACAAACCTTTGCCCCTGAAGCATTGGCCTTGATCAGTAACTGGATCATAAAACAAGCTAAATAGCATAGCAATATGAAAATTGACTTAGAAGAAAAATTCGCCAAAATACATCATCACTGGCATCCTTATATAGTAGGAGAATTGAATGAGAATTTCGTGAAATTAGCCAAGCTTAGCGGAGAGTTGGTTTGGCATAGCCATCAGGAAGAAGATGAAATGTTTGTGGTGTTAAGCGGCACATTGATGATGGACTTTAGAGATGGTAACACCATAACCACAAAGCCTGGTGAAGTTTTGATCATACCGAAGGGTGTTGAACACAGGCCATGGACTGACAACGGAGAAGAAGTAAAAGTCATGTTGATAGAGCCCAAAACTACTCAACATACTGGTGACTTAAAAGTAGAACAAACTGTAGAAAAACTGGAGTGGATATAGGGGGGGTTAATAAAATTCAACCTCTTATGATCCAAGTATAACAACAAAAGGAAGGGAGCTCCCCTTCCTTTTGTTGTTATTGATAGAAAAATCAAAATGTCAATTGATAAACTTACTCATTTAAGCATCATTTGAATCATTTTATTTTCTAACGTTTCCCTCTCTTGTAGCTTTTACCAAATTAACACCTCTTTACTATCTGATCGGATGTTCTTCTTGAACAATGGAATTACTGCCAAAAACTCATGAGTCGTATTTGGTAACAAATATGACTTGTTCATCGGCAATTCATAGACATAGCCTATCCTGATCATTGGAAACAAGACTCCAAGCTGGAAATTGTTAGCATAATCGATCCTATGTCCTCCACCTAGCCATATTCTATCCATCATCAATACTTTGAAATTGAACTCAATGTTATCTGGCAAATCTTGCTGAGTTCTATACATAAAGTTTGTTGCCAAAGCCAAGTTTTGAGTCAATGCATTCCTGTAGCCCGCTTGGAAGATTCCTACTCTTGGTTTTCTCTCCATGAATACGTCTCCTGAGTTGATCGCTCCTTTGTTTACATGAGAGACGGCATAGGAAACATAATAATTTGGATGGGTTAGTGCCATACCGATATTGAAATCTAACACTTGCATGTTGGCAAAGCTGTTCAAGTATTGCCCTACAACTGGATCGCTGGCTTGCTCTGTGGTCAGGCTGTTGCCGTCTAGCCTCACTTGATTGTAGCTCACGCCCATACCCAAACGGATAGCTGTCTTCTCTCCTACTTGAATCCTAGAAGCATAAGAACCTATCATCTCGGTCTCTACAAATGCCCCATATTGATCATGGAGCACATTGAACCCTAAAGCATTCTTATTTGGATCTGCACCTTTGGAAAAGTCTGCAATGTCAAACTCCAAACTCCCGAAAAATGTCATCGGAGCTCCTTCAAACCCCACCCATTGATTTCTGATCAAACCACGGAAATTCGACCCTTCATAGCCTGTTAATGCAGGATTGAAATAACTCTGCATGTGGCTAAACTGGGAAACATATTTTCTTGACTGAGCAAATGATGACATGCTCATTGTAATTGCAATAAAGAGTAGGTATATTTTTTTCATGATCAATCTTGTTAAACGTTAAATGTTTGGCGTTAAAATGTTGTTGATTTTGAAAAAGAAGGAAGTGGTATTTCATCCCTCTTCCTTCGTCTTTCATTATTTCTATTACTTTCTAAATAGATTCAACATGCCCTTTCTCACTTCTCCCGTCTCTTTAACTTCTACTGTCCAGTAGTAAGTACCTGTAGGTAACGCTATGGTTTCAAAGAAACCATCCCATTTGATATCAGGGTTTTGCGTGTAGAACAAGCGCTTACCACTTCTCTCGAACACTTGAATCACCACGCCACTGTAATACCTCAATTCTGGTACTCCCCAAGTATCATTGGTACCATCACCATTGGGACTGAATGAATTGAAAATTTCAATCGCGGAAACTGATTCTCTTGTCCTTTCGATCGTGAACACCTTCTCTATCACATTGCCATCTCTATCTGTGACTCTGATGAGCACTTCGAAGGTTTTCTTCCCTTCTACCCTTGCAGTGGTGTTCCAGTACAAGGCATTGTTGATGATTGCAAAGAAGCTACTTTCATAGGCGCCCTGTACCAGCTCGATGCTATGTACATTATCTATAGGGTCTACCACACTAAGTCCCCCTACCCTAATCTGATAGTTTTTACTATCGGCTCTGAAGGATAAGTTATCCAATAGCAAGTCTTGAGGTGCTGGTTTTGGCAGTACTGTTACCGTCACATTAGCCATCAATTCCATTGGATTCGTGTAGCCTTCTGATAGGTTGATCACTGCTTCGAGTGCGTAATCTCCTCTTGCGTAGATGTTCAATGGTGATAGGTTCCAAGTAATCGGGAATGATAATACTTGACCATCAGCCGTCATTACCCCGATGCTTGAAGGTAAAGCAGGTTCCTGACCCCATGCGGTTTCTACATTTGCAGGCTGGAATACCATGTCTATTTCAGAAGCAGTGATTGTTAAATCTGCTGAAACAAAGTTGATGGTATAGTTATTACCAGCAGACAAGCTTCCTAGGCCTATAGCATAGCTACCAGGCTCCTCACCAACTGCTCTCTGAAGAGAACCAGTTATGGTTGCTGGTTGATCATCATTTACTAATCCTGATACTTGATAAGTCAAGGCTGGATCTTCAACCCCAAATGGTTTGATTTGGCTATCTGCTGTGATTGTTAGCGTTGCCTTGGTCACTTCCAATGCTCCTGCTACCAAAGTGATCTCATAGTTCGCATCTGAACCTCCTGCCAAGGTGATTGGATAGGTTCCAACTCCTGAACTTGCTGTTGCTGTGGTGCTGATACTTGGTTCTGTTGTCACTTTGGAATCGTCGTTAACCAAACCAGCGTAGGTAAAGGTCAAGGCTGGATTCGCTGCACCATAAACCTTGGTCTGATCAGTTGCTGTGATGGTCAATTGAGCTTGCGTGATGTGGAAATCTCCTGTACTAAACAATATGGAATAGTTAGCCCCAGCATCAAGTGATCCTTGCGTAATCGCGTAGCTTCCTACATGCTCTCCTGCAACCCTTACAATTGAACCTGTTAAAATTGCTTCATCATCTCCACTACCGAAACCAGTAGCAGTAAAGGTTAGCATTGGGTCACTTTCTCCGTAAACTTTCCCTTGATTTAGCGTAGGGTTAATTTCTAACACAGCAGGTGTGATGGTCAGATCAGCCGTAAGTACCAAGGTAGTATAATTGCTTCCTGTAATCGTTGCAGCAGCCTCCTGTGTTCCTACATCAGTTCTGGTATTATTATCATAAGCCACAGAAGTTCCTACTGGTAAAGTGCCAGTGATTTCTATGGATTTTTCTGCGCCATCAAATACAAAGCTCTGATCCTCAAATGTAACACTTGTGATATCACCTGGAGTGATGGTCAGATCAGCTGTAAGTACCAAGGTAGTGTAGTTACTTCCTGTGATCGTTGCAGTAGCTTCCTGTGTTCCTACATTTGTTCTGGTATTATTTTCATAGGAGACAGAAGTGCCTGCTGGTAAAGTGCCAGTGATTTCTATGGTTTTCTCTGTTCCGTCAAATACAAAGCTCTGATCCTCAAATGTGATTCCTGTGATTGTTGCAGGGGTGATGTTCAGATCAGCTGTAAGCACCAAGGTGGTATAATTGCTTCCTGAGATCGTTGCAGTAGCTTCCTGTACTCCAACATCAGTTCTGGTATTGCTATCATAAGCTACAGAAGTGCCTACTGGTAAAGTGCCAGTGATCTCTATGGATTTTTCTGTACCATCATAGACAAAACTTCCATCTTCGAATGTTACACCTGTGATTGTTGCTGGAGTGATCGTCAGATCAGCTGTAAGCACCAAGGTGGTATAATTGCTTCCTGAGATCGTTGCAGTTGCTTCCTGTGTTCCAACATCTGTTCTGGTATTGTTATCATAAGCCACAGAAGTGCCTACTGGTAATGTACCAGTGATCTCTATGGATTTTTCTGTGCCATCATATTCAAAACTTCCATCTTCGAATGTAATACCTGTGATTGTTGCTGGAGTGATGTTCAGATCAGCTGTCAGTACCAAGGTAGTATAATTGCTTCCTGAGATCGTTGCAGTTGCTCCCTGCGTTCCCACATCTGTTCTGGTATTGTTAACATAGGAGACAGAAGTGCCCACTGGTAATGTACCAGTGATTTCAAGTGACTTCTCTGTTCCGTCAAAGACAAAACTCTGATCCTCAAAAGTAACACCTGTGATTGTTGCTGGAGTGATGGTCAAATCAGCTGTAAGCACCAAGGTGGTATAATTGCTTCCTGAGATCGTTGCAGTTGCTCCCTGCGTTCCCACATCTGTTCTGGTATTGTTAACATAGGAGACAGAAGTTCCTGCTGGTAATGTACCATTGATCTCTATGGATTTTTCTGTGCCATCATAGACAAAACTTCCATCTTCGAATGTAACACCTGTGATTGTTGCTGGAGTGATCGTCAGATCAGCTGTAAGCACCAAGGTGATATAATTGCTTCCTGAGATCGTTGCAGTAGCCTCCTGTGTTCCTACATCAGTTCTGGTATTGTTATCATAAGCCACAGAAGTTCCTGCTGGTAGTGTACCAGTGATTTCAAGTGACTTCTCTGTTCCGTCAAAGACAAAGTTGCCATCCTCAAAAGTAACACCTGTGATTGTTGCTGGAGTGATGGTCAGATCAGCTGTAAGCACCAAGGTGGTATAATTGCTTCCTGAGATCGTTGCAGTAGCTTCCTGTGTTCCTACATCAGTTCTGGTATTGTTAACATAGGAGACAGAAGCTCCTGCTGGTAATGTACCAGTGATTTCAAGTGACTTCTCTGTTCCGTCAAAGACAAAACTTTGATCCTCGAATGTGATGCCTGTGATATCAATTGCTAATACTTCAACAATTGCAGTTGCAGTAGTTGAATTACCATTTGTATCCGTAACTGTAACAGAGATGATATTTTCTCCAATATCATTGCTATCAAATTCGGTTTGGCTAGCAGTAGTACTTGAGACACCACATGCATCTGTACTTTCGAAAACAAGATCAGTAGCATTTATACTTGCACTTCCTGATGTATCAAGCTGGATGCTTATATTTTGAGTTGTAACCTCTGGACCAGTAACATCCTCCACCGTAACAATTGCAGTTCCTGTTGCTTGATTGCCATTGTTATCTGTAACTGTTAGGGTCAATGTGTTAGGTCCAACATCGCTACAATCGAAGCTAGTCTGGTTAACCGAAACACTAGCTATACCAAATCCATCAATACTGTTATTATCAACCTGACTGGCTAAAATACTTGCCGTACCATCTACTCCCAACTGAACAGTTATATTCTGAGTTTGAACCAATGGAGGTCTAGTGTCTACCAGATAATTGTTTGAATCAGTAGCACCTATCCCCGTATTACCCGGCACATCTTGATAGCCAGTATTGTCCAAGGTAATTAAATTGGTCGCTTGCTCCGTATTTATTGTGGGCGTCAATGTCGCAGTATAAGTAATATTATCATTAGTACTCAAGCTCGTCAAATTCCCATTGGATACTGAGAAATCTGCAAGGGTTAAGCCTGTAACAGCTTCGCTAAATAAAATTGTAACTGAAGTTGTTTCTCCTACTGTCAATTGATCATCAGCTACTGTTATAGAAACTGTAGGGCGCTGCGTATCAATTGCATAATTATTGGAATCTGTAGTTCCTGTACCTGCATTTCCTGCCAGGTCTGTATAGCCTGTATTATCAAGGGTGATAAGATTGACCGGCTGTTGCACATTACTTGAAGGGGTAAATGTTGCTGTCCAAGTGGTTCCTCCATCTGAGGAGGACAAGCCAGATAAAGTACCATTAAAGACAGTGAAATCATTAGTTTCTAGCCCAATAATCCTTTCGCTAAATACCACAGTAAGTGTTCCCGTTTGTCCAATTGCAAAAGTGGTATTGCTCAAACTCAAACTGGAAACGGTTGGCCTAACCCCATCCACCAAAACTTGAGCTGTACTACCTATTGCATTCAAGGTTAGGTTAGCATTATTATCAGCCAAATCCCTTATTGTCCCACCATTAAGAGAAAGTGTTCCAGCAAGGATTCCATTCAGATCAAGGTCTTCGCTTTGGACGGTATATCGGAATACCAATGCGTTGGTACCTGAACCAGAAATGTAAGTTGCCTGTCTTGTTGTAGACCCGATTGTCAGACTGAGCTGCGGTGAACCGTTGACAGTCACTACTTCAGAAAAGTTCAAGGTGAAATCCAAATTTTCACCTATAGCGTACACACCGTCTGATGGTACAGTTACCGAAGATATTACAGGAGCAACAATGTTCACATTGATTAATACTTCATCAGTTGCCGTTAGTGCACCACCTGATCCGGAGAAACCCTGGTCATCGCTGGTGATTGTTAGCGTTGCTGATCCACTGAATCCTGAAGTTGGAGTGAATACCATCCCCTCCAAAGCCACATTAATATTAGCAATTGAGCCTTCAAAAACCATGGTAGAATTATTTACTCCCGTCCCTGAGGTGAAAATTAAACCAGTGGTTCCTGATAGTGTTAAAACACCATTGGTGACTACTAAGGATATTTTAATGCTTGCTCCACCAGCGTCTACATCGCTTACACTAATCGGGTTGCCATTGGCACTTGAAAACACAAGAGCGCTATTCTGATCAACTTGTTGAGTTCCTGGTACTGAATTAACAGGAGCATCGTTCACGGCTGTCAGGTTTATCACCACTTGTCCAATATTGCTATATTGATCATCTTCTGCTGCAGCTTCCTTAATCCTCCAGTCCAATTCCACAGCTGCAGAACCGTTTAAATCTGCAGGTGGAATAAAGTAGATATTAGAAGGAATACTGATATATTGATTAATCTCAGCTAATGTTCCCGTAAGGGTTAATGCTGCACTTGAATGCCCTGTTACGATCAAATTGGAACCCGAAGCTGCTATATCGAAATATCCTTCTGAAGCAGTAATGCGTAAGGAGTATGTTCCTGATCCACCTACTAATTGGGCGCCTCCTAAATTCACTTCTGCATCTGAATCCCTAGCATCTTCCTCCATGGTAATACTGGCAGGCAAGCCAGAGAAAATAGGAAGACCTCGGGTAATTTCTACAGCATAAAAAGTTGTGGTTAATCCATCTTGCGCAGTAACATCCACTAAAATACTGTTTATTCCAGGAAGCAAAGCTATAGAGCCTGTTTGTTCAGCACTGGTTGCAGGAGCTCCATTAATTTCCATGGTTGCTGTTGCATCCGCTAAAGTCGCTGTGACTGCAATTGAATTGACTGCGTTGCTTACAGAAACGGTATAGTTTAACACCGCAGGATCAAAAGAAGGAAACAGGTTTCCGTTGTTTAACGCTAATGAGGATAACGTTGCATTTGTACTTACCTCTGGTTCCGTAATGTTAACTTCTCTAGTGATCTGATGTCCATTATTATCGGTTATAGTAGCTGTATAGGTGCCAGCAACCAAGCCAGAGATATTTGCTGCATACTGTGCGGGATCCGTATCCCAAACTATTGTGTAAGGAGATACTCCTCCAGAAGGCACTACTGAAGCCGATCCATCTGCTCCACCAAAGGTGGATACGTTTGTCTGCACCACCTCAGCATTCAGTTCTGTTGGCTCGACAATTTCTATATTCTGGTTTACAGAGCACATGTTTGCGTCTGTAACTGTGACAGTGTAGAAACCTGCTACCAAACCTGTAGCAGTAGCATTACTTCCCCCATAGGGTGCCCAGCTGAAGGTGTATCCAGCGGTTCCACCAGTTGCTATTACCGTTGCTGTGCCATTAGACCCTCCGTATACACTAACATCTGTCTTTGCAAAGGACACCTGAAGAGGGGAAGGTTCCGTAATTGTAAAACTCTGGGTTGTTTGACATGCATTTGCATCGGTAACAGTAACCGTGTAAGTGCCCGAAGAAAGTCCAGTGGCAGTAGCACCTGTACCTCCTGATGGTGCCCAGCTGTAAGTATATCCAAAGACTCCACCTGATACATTCACAGTTGCTGTACCATTGGAGCCACCATTGCAGCTTACATTGCTTTGGCTGGCAGCAGTAGCCGTTAATGCTGGTGGTTGGCTTATTGTAAAATTCTGGGTTGTCTCACAGGAGTTTGCATCCGTGACAGTAACCGTGTAATTACCAGCGGAAAGTCCAGTGGCAGTGGCACCTGTACCTCCTGATGGTACCCAGCTGTAAAAATAGGTACCTGTACCCCCCGTAACTAAAACTGTTGCTGAACCATTTGACCCACCGTTACAGCTTACATTTGTTTGACTGGCAGCAGTAGCCGTTAATGCTGGTGGTTGGGTTATTGTGAAATTCTGGGTTGTCTGACAGGAGTTTGCATCCGTGACAGTAACCGTGTAATTACCAGCGGAAAGTCCAGTGGCAGTGGCAGCTGTACCTCCTGATGGTGCCCAACTGTAAGTATAAGGCGCCGATCCACCTGATGCATTAACTGTGGCAGTTCCATTTGAACCACCGAAGCAGGATACATTCGATTGTGAGGTAGTTGAAGAGAGGTTTGCTACCAATTCTGCTGAATTAGATGTTGTTTCACAGGAGCTTTCTATGGCTACACAACGATATAAAAAACCATTCATGCCACTGGTAATGCCTGTTATTGATAATGTACTTGTTGTTACTCCTGAGTATGGCGCTGAGTTACTAAGGTTCACAAATCCAGCCCCAGTATTAACCTGCCATTGATAGGCAGAAGCACCAGTAGCCGCAACATTAAATGTAGCATTACCTCCTACACATGAGTTAACATTGGAAGGATGAGCAGTAATATTGGGGTTAACGCATGGAGATGCAATATTGACAATTGGGGTAGATGACGTTGTTATTGAATTGGATAAGTCATTTGCATCACTTCCACTCCAATTATTTATGTTCGTAAAACGAGCCAACCAAGTAGCACGATCAGCAACTGATATTGGACCCGAATATTGAACATTGTCTCGTTGATCCCCTCCACCAGGTAAGCCAATGGCATTGATGCCATTGGTAAGGGCATTCAGGCTACCAAATCCATTGGGAAGGTATGAATCTCTTAATGTAATAAATGCAAGGTTTGATTCATAATTGTTATTCCAATTATTCGAATCCACTGATCCAGCGGAATTATTCATTCCAAAAATGAAAAAAGGATTATTATCCAATCCTTGGTATATGAAAACTTGGTCTCCAGATAAAGGCATTGGATCACTAACAGTATAACCTAAAATAGCTATATTGCTCGTCAAATTGTTTGAGGATGTTAAGTTAGTTAATGTAGTGACCTCATCACTACCACCTAAAAACAATTCTAGCACGGTTCCGGCTTGCACTGTACTAGTTACTGACCAGGTCACAATTCCGTCACCCGTATTTGATACTGTAAATGCATAGTTGCTCTGATCCCATCCCTTATCCGTAATTTTAATCACCGTCCCAGCTGGGATGTCCACCAGATTGACGATGAGGACTCGATCCGTGATAGCGTTCCAACCAATAACTGCCAAATCGCCTGGATTAAGCGTCTGCGCATTTATACTGTTGAAGCAGAGAAGTATGAATGCTAAAAAAATGAGGTAAAGATTTTTTAGAAATTGTAATTGTTTATTCATATTGTAACTACTCAGGTTGTAAATTAGCTATATGATTTAGATTTTCTAAGATATTTCCCGAACGTTTGATCAGGGTATCCACGACGGATCTTATAACACAGAAGTTTTCAGCTCCATTGTTGGATTTGAA
>NZ_JAKZGP010000050.1 GCF_022549775.1 Belliella filtrata
TAAAAAATTTACTGGTCAATTAAATCGGGCTCGCCCCAAATCCTTGTTTAAGGTTTGCATTTTAACTTTCTATAGCTTTAATTAAAAAAAACAATGGGCAAAAACAAAAAACTCCCATCCCATTCCTATATCCCTGAATATACGGATATTCCCACCAGCCCCTCCGCCATAATAGGAGGCACCAGTTTCAAAGATTATTGCATACAATTCCCCTTGCTGCCCCTCCTGAATAATCGGGAAACTTATAATGCCATATCCAAAATTTTTAGAAGGTTCACTACTGCCCAATTTTTCTCTCAATTTCCTGAAATTATCTTCTATTTCTTCATCAGTAAGAATATGTCCGTTTATTTTATTCGGATCCAGGTTGACAGACTTTAGCTCTTCCATTTTCTTTATTAACCCAACTTTCTGTTCAGCACTGAGTAAGGTGTCAAAATCCACATAATTAATTGTGTCCAAAGGCATTCTACTCGACCTGTTCCCTAAGTTTATTTGCTTGTAATTGATATACTGACTTAAACCATCCTCTTCAGCCCCAACAGTATTCTGACGGAGTGTGCCATTGGGATCCATATATAAAAATCGAAGAAAATCATATGCAAGTGCTGTTTCCGATTGGTGTTTCTGAGATTTACAGGCACCTATTACCAATAAGATAACAAGTGAGAACAATGTAAATACAAAATTTTCTGACATTAACTTTTTCATTCTTTCATCTATTATAACCTCCAAATCAGATCTGCCAGATTTCACGAATACATATTCATCAAGAATTTACACAACATCCAGTTCTTGTTAAATTATCAGAAGACCTTGATTGAAATAAATCTATATCTGAAGTTTTATCCAGATTTATAACCAACAATTTACAGTCGCAAAAAACTTCCAATTGTCTTCTTCTAGTTTAAATATACGGACTGTTCCTTTTATGAATATATCATGCCATTCTGGAAAGATATTACCAGTTTCAAAAACAATCCCATACACTTCTCCATTCTTCCCTTTTTGTATAATAGGGTAGCTAATCAGTGTGAAAATAAGCATTTCTCGTCCTTGTAGTTCATTTTTTCTTTCTTCAATTGCCGACTCTGAGATGATCGGTGGGATTATCCTTACTGGATCCAAATCCACTTTTATTGGATGCTCAAGTTTTCTGATGAATTCCTGCTTCTGATCTGAAGTCAATAATGTATCAAAATCTACATATGCTGAAGGATCCAGCGCATTTTTGTATCTATTGAATTCATTTATAAAGGAATAATTGAAATATTCATTGTAAAAAAAATCCATTTCTTCTTTGCTAAGTGTGTTTTGACGGATCAGATCGTCCTCATTATCATAAATTGCTCTTAACAAGCTATATTCCAATTCAATATCTTCAGTTTGTGCTTTGGCATTGTTTGAAGATACAGAAATAAAAACTGTGAAGAATAAAATTATAGCAAATGCCTTTTGAAATAACTTTGTCATGATATTGGAAATAATTTTTATACTTGATTGCATCATGCTGATTCTTTAGTTACAAGGAGTCCCTTTTGCCTGACTATCGTTAGTGGCTTCTTTACTTAGGACATCCCTTATCCTGGCTCTCTCATTTTCATCCAGAAAATTCTCTTTATATACTTCATAATCTATAAATTCATCATTATAAAAACCAATAAATCCACCCCAAACCATATCTTGATAAAACTGCATGGGTTGTAAATTACCCGGATTATTTGACTGGTCCCGCCGGTTCACCCTTGTCATTCAGGAAGTAGATGCTCCAAACAACCGTCTTCTGTTCATACTCTTTATTATATTCATTCGCATTTGAATTCAATCTAAGTATCCGCTTTAATACCAGAAGATTTGTTTACCAGTAAACAACATTTCTACTTGATCAATATCCTTAAAAATCTGATTCTTAAGGAGACCTTGGTTGATTTGGTTACCAATGTCTTTGCAGATTTACATAATTATCTATTATATCACTGGATGTCACATGGTGCAAACCCCAATAATTCCCAGTAGGGATCAGACTTTACAAAAACCCTGATTTCCCCAACTGAATCTGATCTAAATCTAAAAGAAAAGGTATCAAATGTGATGGCGTAAATAACACCATTAATACCCTTTTGGATAATTGGGAAGCTGATTTTATTCATTCTTGGAACAATAGGTTCGCTGAGGTTTTTGGGATATATCTTATCAAAATTTTCCTTTCTTTCTAAGTATATCTCTTCAGGTAGTACTTCAGCAATCATTCTATCAGGATCCAGTTGCACCTCCATAAGTTCTTTAAATTTATTAATAAGCTGGCCTTTTTGATCTTCGGTAAAAAGCAAATCCAGGTTTAGAAAAGGTTCACTATCATTTGGATTATTTGTAGACCTGATGTTTTCTCGCAAATAATCATAGCGTAAAAACCGCCCATACAGTGTATCATTGTTATCTATGGTGTTCTGCCGAATTATACTTGCCGGATCATGATGTAAAAATCTTAGCAAACCGTACTCTAAATCCATTTGCTTTTGCTGCTGAATTTTACAGGAACTTATCAAAGTTGCTATACTGAGAGTAAGGGCATAAACAATTAAATATATTTTTTGCTTTTCCATAGTCAATGTGTTGTTTTATCCTTTTCACAATACTTTATAAAAAATTTACTGGTCAATTAAATCGGGCTCGCCCCAAATCCTTGTTTAAGGTTTGCATTTTAACTTTCTATAGCTTTAATTAAAAAAAACAATGGGCAAAAACAAAAAACTCCCATCCCATTCCTATATCCCTGAATATACGGATATTCCCACCAGCCCCTCCGCCATAATAGGAGGCACCAGTTAGAAAGATGATTGCATATATTTCTCCATTTTTCCCCTCCTGAATAATCGGAAAACTAATAACACTATAACCTAAAGATCCAGAGAATTCACCTTCACCCAATTTTTCTCTCAATTTCCTGAAATTCTCTTCTATTTCTTCGGTCGAAAAAATATTCACATTTATTATATTTGGATCCAGGTTGACAGACTTTAGCTCGTCCAATTTCTTTATTAACTCAACTTTTTGTTCAACACTGAGTAAGGTGTCAAAATCTACATAATTAATTGTGTCCAAAGGCATTCTACTCGACCTGTTCCCTAAGTTTATTTGCCTGTAATTGATGTACTGACTTAAACCATCCTCTTCAGCCCCAACAGTATTCTGACGGACTATAACATTGGGGTTGTAATATAAAAAACGCAGAAAATCATATGCAAGTGCTGTTTCCGATTGGTGTTTCTGAGATTTACAGGCACCTATTACCAATAAGATAAGAAGCGAAAACATTGTAAATGCCTTTTGAAATAACTTTGTCATGATATTGGAAATAATTTTTATACTTGATTGCATCATGCTAATTCTTTAGTTACAAGGAGTCCCTTTTGCCTGACTATCGTTAGTGGCTTCTTTACTTATGACATCCCTTATCCTGGCCCTTTCATTTTCATCTGGAAAATTCTCTTTAAATCCTTCATACTCAATATAATTTATACCATTTTCACTAAAATCTGTTAGACCTCCCCAGGCCATATCTTGATAAAACTGCATAGGTTGAACATTTCCTGGGTTATTTGACTGATCCCACTGATACAAACTTTCAGCAATTACATCTATGTAAACCGGCATAAATCCATGATGTGCATGCATGACATCATTTACTAACCCTTTAGCAAGTGCAAAAGCATTCAAACTTTTAATCAGATCAGACCCAGGTTCAGCATAATTTAAGTACAATATATGGGCATGAATCAACTCATGCATCATAGTCCGTACAATGGAAATAGTAGTAGCGGTATTCAAATATTGACTACTAAATTTAGTCTCTATAATATTTGTCCCTTGAATTCTATTAGTTGAAGCATTTACATTATTTGAAAGGTCATTGACGTTTCTAAGTCTATAATCAAACTTATTACTATATTAATAGATTAAGAATCTCATCAAAAATATTATCACTATTCGGATTGTTTACCGCATTGTTCAGCATTTTCCTGAATATTTCTTTGGCACAAGGATGTTCAAATAATTCAAAATCTACTTTAGATTCCTCACCCTTCCAAAGCGCCAGACTTTCATAGAACTGAAAAAAATGATCGTCTGTATACATCCATAAATCGCTGAGCGGATTAAATGGCAGGTAAGAATAATTGATATGATCCGCCTGCACTACCACTAGAGGCAAGTACATTTCTGTAGCAGACCAATTGCAACCAGAATCTGTACAGGAATACTTCATATAGATAAGGGTTCCGTTGCTAAGGCTGATTATTTCTTCCTGTCCATTCACCGGGTTTAGAGGAAGGTTATTGCCACTAGGTCCATTTCCACCTCCATCACCTCCTCCGGCACAATGTGTCCCAAGCAATCTAGTTTGTTGGGATTCGCAGGTACATGAAGTAAACAGGTAATTTCTGGAAACTTCTACCCCATCAATATAGGTGATATAATACCAGTCCAGACATCCCTGAGTCCTGGAGTTGACATTCTTGCCCGGTTCCTCTATAGCGGACAATCGACTGTTGGAAATCAACTCTCCATTAGAAAAAACATTTTCTACCAAGTTTATTCCCAGTAGGTTGGAGATTGTAAAGGTTCCAGAATAATTGTGTTCATTATTTTCCAATACATTCTTTATCATTGAATTCATGTCAAAGCCACCTATTGGGTCAAATTCCATTACCTGAGCGTATTTGGGTTCTCCTTCAAGAGTATAAAAAATAATTCGCCTATCAGAAAATCGGTCTGTCTTTGGTAATGAATATATGCTTAGTTTTTGGTGTTCCCGTATTGTCAAAGATTGAAGTGAGGACCAATTTATTTCCTTACCTAAATCTAAAACTAAATCTTTTTCCTCTTCTTCTACCTGTTCTGAAACAGACTCAAGATACTCAAGTACTTGATTCTTTTGTTCTTGGTCTATTTGTTTTGATTCTCCTCCAATATCACCTGGATTAAGATCGCATGATTGTAATCCCAGCATACTTATGTACAAAAGGAATACAATGTTTCTAAAAAGTGTGAATGTGTGTGAAAGCGTGTTGGTAATAAAATTCTTCATAGTGGTATAAATTATGGTTTAAAAAAAGATATAAATCTAATAAATCATGCTTAAGTTATAAAAATAAAATTAAAACTACAAACGTATTAGATGAATTTTCTTAGTTCAATGGGAAAAAATATCAGGAAACACTCCATAGACCAAATAATAAGCTAGACTTCATACCTATTGAAACTATGATCTTTTGGGTTCAATTTATCATTACTCTATGGGATTTAGGAATTGTTTAGCATACCTTATCGACCGAGTTTTGATAAAGAGGGTTTGCTGAAAAAATTTCAGGCATGCCAGATTCAAAGCTGGCGAATGAAGATGCATGCATATACTTCGAATGAGCCCAATGATGAATATGGTATGCCTGGCTAGCCTGAAAATTTCGATTTATGAAGTTTAAGGAGCACGGAAATCAAGCTAGATCATTGAATAAGCTTTCACCTGCTGATAAAGGCAATACTTGTTAAATAGGCTATTCATCAAAATTTGAAGAAATTATTATCCTTTTGGCGTTTTTCAGCACGCCCTAATTTAGAGTTGGCTAGGACAATAAAAAGAGAAATAAAATAACATTAAAAAATGAATTTTATTTCATGACTATCTCCTTTCTTGCACGAAGCCAATTAATAGATTATTGCATTAGCAATTTGATATTTTGCTGATGGGAATTGTTCTCTAATGTTGAGTATTCACAGCTTAATAAAGCTACGTCATATCCTACGTGCAACCTTGCGAATACTCATATTTTATTTAAACCAGCTTGTGATTTCTACCTAAATTTCCTTCAAAACCATCCCTACCCTGCTAGGTAAATATAGCTTTAAAGTACCATTATCATCAGTACTATATTTCAGCGACTTATCTAATCTTGAAAACCCTCCAAACTTTTCTTCATCGGAGTGAAGAATGATCTGATAACTACTCTTTTTCCTTACTGGAATTTCGTATCCAAACAAGGATTCAAAAGGATGGAAATTAAATACAAAAATCAACCTTGCCCTTTCATAAGCCAATATTTTCATTTGCGGATCCAAAAACAATTGATGCGCATGGCTTGATGCGCAAACATCATATCCTGCCACTAATTTGATCATTTCTTCGTCAAAATCAGCTAAGAACTTATACTTCAAAGAAGGGTTATCTCTCAATGACCATTGCCTCCTAGCATATTGATAGCTCCAGTCGTTTCCAGCTCTTGGGAAATCAACCCACTCTGGATGTCCAAATTCATTCCCAATAAAATTAAGATACCCCTCACCTCCCAGACCGATAGTAACTAGCCTGATCATCTTATGCAAAGCTATTCCTCTATCGATCACCAAATTCTCATCCTCTAGTCCCATATTGAAGTACATCTCTTTGTCCATCAACCAAAAAGCCAAAGACTTGTCACCAACTAATGCTTGATCATGAGATTCAGCATAGGCTATTGTTTTTTCTTTTTGAGGCCTATTAGAAAGCTCGTGCCAAAGCTCAAACATATCCCATTCCTCATCCTGCTTGTGCTTCAATGTTTTGATCCAAAAATCTGGAATTCCCATTGCCAACCTGAAATCAAACCCTATTCCGCCATCGTCAATTGGTCTACACAAACCCGGCATTCCACTGACCTCCTCTGCAATACTGATTTTATCAGTACTTATTTCTTGTATCAATGCATTGGCTAATTGAAGATAAGTAACAGCATCATCATCTACACCTTCGTCAAAGTATTTAGTAGGATTGTCGAAACTTATATTTCCATGGTGGTTATAAATAATAGAAGTAACTCCATCAAACCTATATCCATCAAAATGAAACTCTTCTAGCCAATAGCGAATATTACTTAATAGAAATTGTAAAACTTCCCATTTCCCATAGTCAAAAAGCTTGGAATCCCAACCTTCATGATATCCTCTAGGCCCAGCATGAAAATATTGATGATCGGAACCATCAAACTCATTGAGGCCTTCATTGATATTCTTGACAGCATGAGAATGAACAATATCCATAATAACGGCAATACCCATCTTATGCGCTGTGTTCACGAGACTTTTCAACTCTTCTGGAGTACCAAACCTTGAACTTGCTGCAAAGAAATTAGATACATGATAACCAAAAGAACCATAGTATGGATGCTCCATGACTGCCATCAATTGTATAGCATTGTAGCCAGCCTTTTTTATTCTTGGCAATATTTCTTTTTCAAATTCTAAGTATGTTCCGACTTTATGCTTTTCTAAGGCCATGCCTACATGACATTCATAAATCAAGGGTTGATTTTTGATTGTGGATAAATCAAAATCTCTGTCTGACCACTCGAATTCCTGCTCCATCCAGACTTGCCCAGCATAATCATGTGTTTGTTCATCTTGAACAACGCGCTTGATGTAAGCTGGAATTCTATCAAAAGCTCCCTTTTGATTTTCTATATGAACTTTGACCTTACTTTGGTGTAAGAAACTATCCTTGTACTCATCGAAAGGCAAAAAGATTTCCCAATCTCCACGGTGGTTTCTTCTCATTGGATGACTGTAACGGTTCCATCCATTGAAATCCCCCATAAGAAATAAATTGTGTGCAGCTGGTGCCCATTCTCTGTAAACCCATCCATTTCTCATCTTTTCGAAATGAATTCCATAATATTCATGGATTCTGGCAAATTCCAAAATACTGCCAGAATGATTTTCAATGGCATTTTTCACTTCCAAAAACCGCTGATGTCTTGCACTAATAGCTGAAGCACAAGGCTCTAGCCAAGCTTCATCCATTACTAAAGGTAAAATTTTCGAATCTTCCACAAAAAATCAGTTTAGTATATGTCTAAGGTAAAAATACTTAACAGTATTTCAATGCAAAAAATGAAAAGTTTGCGCTTCTTGATTTAAATTTTGATCTACTTTATTTCTGAACAAGATTCAATAAATAAAATATACCATCGATGAAGCAATCACATACCCCAATAGAAAACATAAAAAAATAGGCCCTGTAAGTGAAAATTTTTGATGGTTTGGGGCATTTTTATGATGCATAGTATGACTTAACTTTTTCATATACCGTTCTGGATATATGGAAAGTAAAACCAGCCCATAAAGAATGGTAAACGATATGAGAGAAAATAGTACTTGCATGCCTTTTGAATCTAAACAAATCTACAAAAAAATTGAATATTCTGAATTGCTGTTAATGCTTTCATTTATATTATTTTTGCTTCATACTAGATTCACGTATGATCAGTTCCGTCTTTAAAATCGTCGTATCAGCCCTATCTAAATCTTGATCTTTTATCAGCTGTAAAAGTAGCTTGGTGGCTGCTCTCCCCATTTCGTAACCGTACTGATTTACTGTACTCATCGTAGGCGTAGTGGTCTGTGAAATCATCCAATTACTAAAGCCCATTAAACCTATCTGGTTTGGAACTACATATCCATTTTCTTTTAAATACTTCAATGATCCAAAAGCTACCAAATCAGTGATGCAAAATATAGCATCTGGCGGGTTATCATTTTGCATCAGTTCAGAAGTAAAATTATACCCTTCATCTTCAGTGATCATGGTACAACATTTCACTAAATCTTCTCGAATTGGCATTCCAGCATCTTTCAAAGCTTTTAGGTATCCTTCATACCTGTCACAAGCATTTTTGACGTCTGTTCTGCCTCGGATATGAGCTATTCGAGTATAGCCTTGATCTATCAAATGTTTAGTCGCTTGATATGCACCCTCAAAATCATCAACAATGACTTTTGGACAGGAAATGTAATCCGTAATTTTATCAAATTGAACCACTGGTTTTCCTTCATCCAAAAATGCTTGGAGATGCTCGCCAGTAGTTGTTTCATTTGAAATGGAAATCAAAAGCCCATCAACGCTACCATTGAGCATAATTTGGCTAGCCTTTTCTTCAACATTAAGAATATCATTAGACTGTGTCACCAATATATTGTATCCCTGACCATTAGCTTCACAAATCGCTCCGCTGATGACAGTGGAAAAAAAATGATGCACAATTTCTGGGACGATTAAACCTAGATTGTACGTTCGACTTTTTCTGAAATTAACAGCCATCAGATTTGGGACATAATGGTTGTCCTCTGCATATTTCTTGACTAATTCAATTGTCTCATTTGCAATATCTGGGTGAGCCTTCAAAGCACGGGATACTGTAGAAACTGAAAGATTTAATGCTTTAGCAATATCTTTCAACGTTAACTTCTTCTTATCGGTCATTTTTAGGTTTAATCAAACTATAAAAGCTAATAATATACAAAACTTTGAAAGCTTCCAATATTTAAATGGATTTTATCCTTAACATACATCTAAAATTAATTATTTTTGATATGATGAATCTATTTAAGCTTCCATTTGATCTAAATGCTGATTTAGGAGAAGGCATGGGAAATGACAGTGAACTTATCCCTTTCCTCTCTAGCAGTAATATAGCATGTGGGGGACATGCTGGAAATGGTGAAAGTATGCAAGAGACAATCTTGCTTTGTGAAAAATTTGATGTCAAAATCGGTGCTCACCCCTCCTATCCAGATCCTGCAAACTTTGGCAGGAAATACTTAGAACTTTCCAAGGTTGAATTTCAAGAGTCCATCATCAGTCAAATAGATGAATTACTAACATTATGCGATAAACACAATCTCAAGTTAAATCATATCAAACCACATGGTGCACTATACAATAGGTTGGCAGTGGATCAGAAGGAGGCTATGTGGTTTGTTGAAATAGTGAATAGTAATTACCGAGATAAGGTTTTATACATACCTCCAAATTCAATTATTGAAAAAATTGCAAATCAAGCAGGCATCAATACTGCCAGAGAAGCTTTTGCTGATAGAAGTTACACTGACGACTTAGGATTAGTAGATAGGAATCACCCTTCTGCTCTTCTTTCTGAACCAGCTATTGTAGTAGACCAGATTAAAAATATGGTACACAATAATAAAGTTCATACAATTACTGGGAAAATGCTGGACATTCGTTTCGATACCGTATGTATACATGGTGACAACCCCAACGCAACAGAAATTATTAAAGCTATTTATACCTCATTTCAATCATAAACATGAATATTTCTTGGAAGTTGATTCAGCCTAATCTTGTTGAAATATCATGGCCAAAAAGTATTTCTGAAGAAATTCTCCATGAACAGATCTCTCTAAGAAATGCTCTTATTGAGCAAAATCAGCTAATCATCTACGAAATTAGAATGGGATACCATGTCTTATCGATTCTTTTTGCAAAAGACATCAATAGTCTTGAACTTGATTCAATCATTAAAATCGCTGAAAAATCAACTTCCCGTTTACCATATCAATCGATAAAAAAATGGATTGTTCCAGTTTGCTATGACCCTAACTTAGCAAAAGACCTTAACGAATTTTGCAGAAACAAAAAAATTGAGCTAAAGCAATTGATTCAAATACATACATCAAAGGAATACTTAGTGCATTTCTATGGTTTTCTGCCTGGCTTCATGTATTTGGGTGGCCTTGATGAGCGGCTTTATCTCCCCCGAAAACATAAACCTGACGCAGCGATTCCAGCTGGAGCAGTAGGGATTGGAGGAGAGCAGACAGGAATATATCCAATGCAAAGCCCTGGAGGTTGGCATATCATTGGCCGATCACCATTAAAATTCTTTAATATTAAAACAAACCCTCCTGTAGTCCCCGCACAAGGAGACTTTATCAGCTTTGAGTCAGTTTCTATTTCATCCTATGAAAAAATAGCCAAAGATATTTTACTAGGTAAATACATTTGGGAAAATGAATAAGTCTTTAGCAAAAATTCGCTTCAAAAAATCGGGTTTGATAAGCTCGGTACAAGATCACGGTAGATTCGGTTTTGCAGATTATGGAGTCCCATATTCTGGTGCTATGGATCAGTTTTCCTACAACCTTGCCAATTTGCTTTTGAACAATGATGATGATGCAGCTGTTTTAGAAATGGCAATAATAGGTCCTGAAATGATTTTTGAAATGCCAACAACAATTGTATTCACAGGTGCTCAAGTAGAAATTTTTGTCAATGGTACCCCACAGCCAATTGGCAAACTCCTTGCTCTCCAGCATAATGATGTTGTCAAAGTTGGACGCTTTAAAAAGGGGCAATGGCTATACATGGGAATCAAGGGCGGAATTCAAACTCCTCGATACTTAGAAAGTCGAAGTTGGTTTGAAGGAATTAGTGATCATAAAGTAGTCAAGAATAACATTTCACTACCTTACAAAGTATTCTTTGAAAATAAAGAGCATCCCAAATCTCATCCAAAACTTACATCGAATTGGTTTGAAACTAATACAATAGATGTTTATCGAGGTGCTGATTGGGATAAAATTCCAAAATCAATCATTCGGAAATTGAGTGAGCAAAATTTCACAATTGGAAATCAAGTCAATCGTATGGGAATCCAACTCGAAACAAATCTTTCTCACCAAATTCCCAACATTTTAACATCTCCTGTGTATCCAGGCACGGTCCAATTGACTCCTTCAGGTAACATAATCATACTAATGAGAGATGCCCAAGTCACTGGGGGATACCCAAGAATACTGCAGCTCACAGACCAAAGCATTAATATAGTTGCTCAGAAAACTAACTCTGATGTATTGAATTTTAAAATTTTAAATTATTGATTGAAACATTCCTTTTAATTTACCAAAATCAATTTTTATATTGATAACATAATTTTAAATAAAGCACCATGAACCAAGCGATTGAAAAACAAATTTTAGCTCAGGGAATGTCTTTAGATCAAGCCAAGGCGCAGATCACACATTTTGAAGACGGCTTTCCTTTTTTACCAATAGTATCCCCAGCAACTATAGGAAATGGTATCAAACAACTTTCTGAAAATGAATTAAATGAAATTCAAAAGGCTTATTCCAAAAAGACAAAAAAGCTAGAAGTACTGAAGTTTGTCCCTGCAAGTGGGGCTGCCTCTAGGATGTTTAAAGACTTGTTCTCTTTTTTGGATAGTGAAGGCGACTTGACCAAAAGTCCATTTACAGAAAAATTCATTATCAATATCCGCAAGTTTGCATTTTATGAGGATTTAGATAAAGCCTTATCGGCTAAAGGATCAAGCATCAAAAAGGCTATCAATGATAAAGAGTATAAGCTTATAGTATCTACTTTGTTAGAGGAGAACGGCCTAGCCTATGGTATTTTACCTAAAGGATTGCTAAAGTTTCATAGGTATGAACATGAAAGTAGGACGCCAATTTTTGAGCATTTCATTGAAGGTTTACATTATGCAAAGGGTAAAAACAATATTGTAAGACTACATTTCACTGTTTCCCCAGAGCATGAAGAAAGGTTTCGGGCAGAAGTGAATGAGATCAAGCAAAAATTGGAAGCTTTGCATAACGTATCGTTTCAGATCACTTATTCTCAGCAAAAGAAAAGCACAGACACCATAGCTGTCAACATGGACAATACCCCATTCATGGAAGATAATGATGAAGTACTCTTCCGACCAGCTGGACATGGGGCATTGCTTGAAAATTTGAATGAGGTTGATGCTGATTTGATATTTGTTAAGAATATCGACAATGTCGTACCTGACAAAATAAAAGAAACTACTACCCTATATAAAATAGGTTTAGGTGGATTACTATTAAGTATACAGGATCAGGTATTTAAATCATTAGAATCTTTGGAAAATGATTTCGAAGATGATACAATTTCCAATGCAATTTCACTTCTTGATAATGAGTTTGGCATCAAATTACCAAAGCATTTTGAGGAGTTGCCAAACAAAGAAAAAGGTAAATTTCTATTTCAAAAACTGAACAAACCTATTCGCGTTTGTGGCATGGTCAAAAATACTGGTGAGCCTGGAGGTGGTCCTTTTTGGGTAAAAGAAGAGGATGGAATTCAGTCTTTACAAATAGCTGAAACTGCCCAGATCAATATGCAAGATCCTAAACTCAGGCTTCTCGTTCAGCAATCCACTCACTTCAATCCTGTAGATCTGGTATGTGCTACCAAGGACTACAAAGGAAAGAAGTTTGACCTTCTTCAGTTTAGAGATATGAAAACGGGATTCATTACCGAAAAATCCAAAAGTGGCAGAGATCTTAAAGCGCTTGAACTTCCTGGCTTATGGAACGGTGCTATGGCTGGCTGGAACACGATTTTCGTAGAAGTTCCACTGATCACTTTCAATCCTGTTAAAACGGTAAATGACTTGCTTAGGGAGGAACATCAGTAATATAGCTCTTATATACTGTAATCAAAAAGTAGCTAGACCGGGTTTGTTCACAAATTGGCTGATCCGGTTAATTCTTTTACCCGACAACAGTTAAAAAATGTAGTATTACTTTATGGATTCAGCATTTGTGAAATTTAGTTTATAATACGTCACAATATCCTCCTCAACTTCAAAGTAATCTTGATGCTTAAGGGCTAAAATTTTACCCTCATTGTCAGTAACAGATGTGAAAATAAGTCCCTTGGGTAAAGCAATGTCATTTTGAATTAATTGATGATCATGATCCAATATTGCTGCATATCTGGGTATGTTACTTACAAAATTGATCCATTCTGATTGATTTTCTGGATTATATGCACTAGATATATCTTCCTCAACTCCTTTGGTATAAATCACAATAATATCATGCTCTCTAATAAATAGTTGTTCTATTTTTCCAAAAATAATATTTCCATGTCTTTCATACCAGCTTGCGTATTCCTTTATAGGTACACTGGGCATTGGGATTGCTTTATTTATATTCAAGTCTACCGTCTTTGTATATGTAACTTCACCTTCATTTTCATTATAAACATGATATTTCATTTCCGCTAAAAAATATACAATCCATTCATTTCCTCTTTTGATGATGGGAGGTGGTAATACCATAAAATATTGTCCTGACTCATAGACAGTATTTTTAGGGAATTCCATAGTATGTTTTACATCACCTGTTTTGGGATTGAATACTTCCAACAAGGGACTTTGATAAAAGCTTTTAATCAAAACTTCCAAATTCCCCCAATCAATATCCCCTCTCTCTGGCCGGCTATATGCGTAATTTTCATCTAGCTTGTAGGCAGGAAAATTTAAACTATTGAAATAGAAATAATTCTCTGGAATTGAAACACGATTTAAAATTTCACCTTCATTTGAGAACTGAATCAGCCCTTTATTTTGATCCATAATAGTAAATTTAGCATCCAAAATGCCCATTCCTAATTCCCAGGACATAGCATTAGGGCCGTCAAAAGACAATTGAAATTGATGTATGATATCCCCAGTTTCATCAAACAAAATATAATCTCCATCTGAATTAGATCTACCTATATAAAGACCTTCATCATCTTTATATCCAAACAAAAATAAACTCCCTAAATAATCGACTTGGATAGAATCAACAACAACTGATTCAAATTCATTAAAACCTTGGTAGTTACTATTTTCTGAATTACACCCAAAGATAAAAGACAAAGAAAAGAAAAATACAATTATTGAGTTTTTCATATTGGAAAATTAAGGTTTAAAACTAAAAGTGAAAACTTAAAAAACATTAAATGAAAAATTTACCATGTATTTGTGTAATATTAAAATTAGTTTTCCGACATCTATTCTGAAAAAAAAGACCAATTATATAAAAAACTTTTCTTCCATTCTAAATACATGTAAGCTTGAAGGATTGATGTCTGAATGACAACTCAAAAACCTGAGATAAAACACCCGTTTTTTAAGCTCACTTTCCGCCCAATCTCATTCCCAAAACCTCATCTTTTCTATTTGTGCTGCAAGATATTCTTTTAACTCTTTCCCCTCCAAAACAATAATCTCTCCAGGTAAACCTAAAATAAATCTTGCCAACCCAGGTAACTGCGGTACTTCACCTTTGAAATGATAATCTTTGAATTTTTCGATAGAAACAAACTGCCTAGCCTCTGGATACTCCTCCATCATCAACTGGTATGCTCGCTTACTGAGAAGTAAATGAACGTAGAAAATGCTTTTGCCTGAAAACCCAAAGAGTCCTTGCTCAAGTTCTGAATGCAAATCCTCATATTCAAAGGGCTTAGCAGTTAACATCACCTCTCCTATCCTTTCTATCTTAAATATTTTCATTTGCTGTGATTCAATTTCAAATGCATGTATGGCATCAAAATTCTTATTGAACTTGACGGGCTCTATTAACCTATCCGAAAGGGTATCACTCGTAGCTGCATAATAATCTTTGAGTACAACCTGATTTTTGGACTTGATAGCCTCTGAAAGTAAATCTACAAACCTGCCTAGGTTTGCATTGAAAAGTTGGTTCACGTTCTGTACAAAATCTGACCTTAAGTTTATTTTTTGTAAAATGCTGTCTTTCATCAGGTTTTTCTTAGAGAACTTCTTCAAAAGACCACCCACAAATGCAATTTCCTCATCCGAAAAAGTCCCATAACTGTAGCTACCAGGTGAAGGTACCCTGTCAACAATTTTATACTTAGAGTGCTCTTTGATTACCTGAAATCCCAAGGCATCTAACAGGTTAAAATACCTGTAGATAGTCCTAATATCAGTACCAAGACTCTCCGCCAATTTATGAGCAGGTTTTCCAATATTAGATCTCATCAAATTGATTAGCTTAAAAATCCTTAGAATTTTTTGTTGCTCTACTGTTCCTGCTTTTGCCATTTCCTCGTATTTTGAATCAAGGGTTCAATATAGCAAAGCTCATTTACTTTTGTATATTTAATGACATCAATTGTCATATATTTCTTGCATTATCTCTTTCCTGTTGCAAAAATCCTGTTTACATTAAATCCAACTCTAAATTCTTCCCCTGGAACACCATTGCCACCTGCTAACAAGTATTGCTCATTGAGCGCTGGCGAAGTAACAAAGTACATCTGAAAAACATGTCCTCCTGCCTCTACATCTATGCCAAGTCCTAGATTATTTCTCAAATCGCTGTTCAGGTTTGGGATATATTGAAAAGTCAAGGAAGACTTTCCTGTAATCTTATATTTGGAGCTTATCCCCACTGCAAGGTACAGCTGCTGATCACCTTGAATTTGATATACGTCCAGTGGATTTACAAAATATGCCATAGAGGGTGATATTTGCAAGCTCAATTTGTCAGTGAATTTTCTAGCAATCATCAATTGAGCTGCATAACTTGTCCTATCGATAAATTCTGGATTTCCAGCTGGAAGAAAACTGTAATCTGATGTATTGACACCTGCGCCTCCCATCAAGGAAATAGAAACGGGTATTCTATTATCACTGCGCTGAGCAACAAAGTGATAGCGACCGTAAAGATTGTAAAACTTATCCAAACCTGACCTTGCTACCCCTATCGAGAACTTATCATTGACTCCATACTCAAAACTAAACTGAATATTTGCTCCATTATCTAATCCATAAAGATTTCTAATCCCACCATCCAAAGTTCCAAAAGTATGCATGATAGCAAAATGTAAATCTTTTTTTTCCATTGGTTCGACAGTCAGTAAATTGATATGTCTAGGTGCGTGGAATATCAAATCCACTTCTGTATCTTCTGTGGCCAACTTTCTTTCGAGCTGCGCTGATACCGGTTGGGTAAAAAACAAAAGCAATAGTAAAATTCTGATATTCATAATTATTTCTTTAGAATTCCTGAAATTGTAACTTCTTGCTCTTCAGCTAGTTCATAAAAAACCACCTTAGGTATAGTTATCTTATAATCAGATAGTTTAATGATGAATTTAGACTGAAAAGCCACTTCATTATTGTTGGATGTTTTTTGGATGGTAGCTGGTATTTCTACTTTCCTTTCCACACCATGTATTTTGAAAACCCCTAGTACAATAACCTCCTCTTGGCTTTTTTGATCAAATTTTGGTATGGTTTTAAACTTCCCCGTAAACTCTGCAAAAGGATATTTCTTCGTCTCTAGGTAATTTTCCCTCATGTGTTTATCTCGCAATGAAATACCTGTCTTTAAGGTATTCAAGTCAATAAAAAAATCCACCAAGTTTTTGTCCAAATCAATCAAACCATTCAACTTATCGGATGTACCGACAAATTCATTAAGAGGAGCTTTCGACAGGAACTCTGCTTTACCCGTCTCAGTCTTGTACACCTGTGCGAAAGCATCCTCTGTTTGGGTGATGATCAAGCAAATGACAATAAGTTGTAATAACCTTTTCATTAGCTTCTGTTTATAGTAAGGGTATTTCCAGATCTGTTATTGGCAAACGATTGCAAAGGTCGTGTAGCGGGACCTGTGACTACTGCTCCACTGGTCGTGAACCTTGATCCATGACATGAGCAAACGAATTGGTTGTTGTTTAGAGACCAATTTCTATCACAATTGGAATGTGTACAAACCGATGTTAATGAATTGAAGCCATTTCCAGTATTGATGACAAGCATCCTTGCAGAAGTGATCAATATCCATCCTCCTTCATCATTCAATGAAGCTACTTGACTAAGGTCAATTACTACAGTTCCCTCATTTACAGTAATTCCATTTTGGGGAGTGGCTGGCGTATTTCCCCCACCAGGAGTATCATCATCCGAACCACAGGATGTGAAAAAATTCGCTCCAAAAAGCGACATGATGGTGATTGCCCCTGATTTTTTTAGAAACTCACGTCTTGCTTGACTAAGTCTCCCGCTTTTGAAGTTGTTTACATTTTCCATGTCCACATTTACGATGTAAAAATTACTCTTGGATGAGTAGGCTTACCATTATAAATGAGAAAAATTTGGACTAAGACTTTAAAAATATTTTTTATTCATAATTTCACTCAATACAACAGCATCTTTTACATTTTGAGGGTCTTGCAAAAGTTTTTTGTAGCGATTTGCACTTTTTTGTTTTTTGTCTATATCCTCTCCTACTGTGCCTATTCCTATCAAATCTGAAGAAAGTCTAACCTGCTCATCAAGTGTCTGAAGCTTGGGAACCTCATGATTGCTCACTGTGCCTGAATACTTATCAAAAGCTGATGCATATTTTTTTTCTCCATCATACTTGTCTGAACTTGTTTGTATGGGTTTACTCCGGTGAGGAATGTGTGAATCTCCTTGACCAGTTTTTTCAAGATCTCTTTTCTCTTCCCTTTGGCCTTTTCTGATCTCTCTGAGTAGGTCCTCAAAAGACTGAGGCCTTTGATGATCTTCAGTTGGCCCCTCTGTAGTTGTTGGTGGCTGTGCAGCACCTTTGCCCCCCTTTTTTATAGCTGTGTATATAAAGTATATGATTACAGCAACTACATATATGACGTTTCCTATGTTATCCACGATTTTTCTTTTTGATGAATCTAATATAGTTATAAATTTGCTATCTATTCAAATTTTAAAGGTGGAAGGATGCTCCTAAGTAAGCTAGAGATAAAAGGTTTCAAAAGTTTTGGTGACAGAATGGTAATTCATTTTGATAAGGGAATTACTGGTGTGGTTGGGCCGAATGGATGCGGAAAATCCAATGTAGTAGATGCCATCCGTTGGGTTCTTGGTGAGCAAAAATCAAGGATGCTTCGTTCTGATAAAATGGAGAATGTGATCTTTAATGGAACAAAGAATAGAAAACCAACCAATCTTGCTGAAGTTTCTCTAACCTTCGAAAACACCAAAAACTTACTCCCTACTGAATATACTCATGTGACCATCACCAGGAGATATTATAGAAGTGGCGAAAGTGAATATTTGCTCAATGGCGTGACTTGTAGGCTTAAAGATATCACTAACCTTTTTATGGATACGGGTATCAATTCCAACAGCTATGCCATCATTGAGTTAAAAATGATTGAGGAATTACTCAATGATAAAAACAATTCAAGAAGAGATCTTTTCGAAGAGGCTGCTGGGATTTCTAAGTTCAAGGCAAGGAAAAAGGAAACCTTAAGAAAGCTGGAAGATACAGATGGTGATTTGGATCGTGTGGAAGATGTACTTTTTGAAATTGATAAAAATCTCAAAAGCCTAGAAAAGCAAGCCAAACAGACAGCTAAGTATTTTGAAATCAAGCAGGAGTATAAAATAGCAAGTATCAACTTAGCAAAAAAATCTGTTGCTTCGCATAGTGATTCCTTGATAGCGCTTCATCAGCAAATAGAACAAGAAAACGATAAGAAAATCATGCTAAGTGCTAAGGTTTCTGAAAAGGAATCCATGCTAGAGCAGGTAAAAGCTGATCTGATACAAAAGGAAAAATTACTAAGCACGAGGCAAAAAACACTTAACGAGCATGTCAATAAAATCAGACAATTTGAGTCTGACAAAAAAATAAAAAATGAACGTCTTAGGTTTTTGGAAGATAGAGCTCAGAAACTAAGAGAGCAAATAGACGCTGACCGAAAGTCAAATGATCGAGCAGGATTTAGTATCAGATCATTGGAGCAAGAACTAGAATCAGCCAGAAAGATTTTAGCTGAAAAAGAACTCACGATAGAGCAGTTGAAAACTGACTATGAACATCAAAAATCTTCTCATGCAGAGATACAAGAGAAGCAAAAAGAATTTAACAAGGAGTTTGCATTAAAAAAAGACTTGGTATATCAGCTATCGAAAGATAAAGAAATCAAGCAGATTCAATTTTCTACCCTAAAGCAAGAGTTAGAAAAAACTGCTTCTGACGATTACTCTCAAGAGGCCAATTTGGCTGATTTTGAAGATAAACTTGTTCTTTTGAAAGATGAGCTAGACAAAAAACAGGAAGAACTTGCCAGGCTTAAATCTAAAGAAGAAGATCATAATAAGAAAATAGAAGAGCTCAACAAGCTGATAGAAATGATACGGGAAGAAGTAACCCAATCATCCAGAAAGCTAGATGCAAAGCAAAATGAGTTTAACTTAACAAAATCCCTCGTCGAAAACTTAGAAGGTTTTCCTGAAGCAATTAAGTTCCTGAAGAAAAATACATCTTGGAGCAAAGACACGCCTCTTTTATCAGATATTTTGACTACGGAAGAGAATTTTAGAGTAGCCATTGAGAATTTTCTCGAAGGCTATATGAATTATTATGTCGTTGAGACGCAAGAACAAGCTATTGCTGCTGTTAATTTGCTCAGTGATGCAGCAAGAGGTAAAGCAAATTTCTTTGTATTGGCTGATTTTGACAAATTTCAGTCCTCCCAAACAAAGCTATTCCCTAACGCAATACCTGCTACTGAAATCATAGAATATGATGAAAAGTATGCGAAGCTCATTTCCTTTATCTTGGATGATGTATATCTAGTAAAAGGAGAATTCAATGATTTCCCCACTGATCAACAGAGTATTTTCATTTCAGAAAGTGGTAAGTTTACTAAAAGGAAGTTTAGTATCTCAGGTGGTTCTGTTGGGCTTTTTGAGGGAAAAAGAATAGGTAGAGCAAAAAACCTTGAGAAACTTGAGAAAGATATCAAAGAACTTAGCAAAAAAGTAAGTCAAACTAGGTCAAACTTGGACGGTAAGCTTACAGATCTTTTGAAACTCAAGGAGGTAAGCTATAAGCTTCCGATAGAAGGACTTCAAGCAGAGATTTCCGAGGTCAACCAAGAGTACGTATCTATCAGGACAAAAAAAGAGCAATTAGCAGAAATGCTTTCCACCAATGCAAACAAGAGAGAAGACATATTAGAAAGAATTGAGAATTTAGAAAACAGCCTCAATGATATCAATCCTAGGCTTGAAGATGAAAAGGCTAAGTTTGAATATTTGGAAACAGAACTTGAGTCCTTAAATGACCAACTCCAAACCGAATCAGAACTTCTAAGTCAAAAATCTGCGGCATTCAATCAAGATAACATACTTTTTCACCAACATAATAATAAAGTTACGAGCTTAGAACAGGAGATCAGTTTCAAAAAAAGTGCCTTTGAGAGTAGTAAAGAGAGAATTGAAAAATCCCAGGTTGAACAAAGTTCAATAGATCAAGAAGTAAGGTCTTTGCTTGATAACAATGAGATCAAGGATGACGAACTGATAGAACTTTATGCTGAAAAAGAAAGCATAGAAAAAGGTGTAAATGAAGCCGAGAAGGACTATTATGCGGCTCGTGGTGAAATTGACATCAGCGATAAACAAATCAGAGAACTCCAAAAAAGCAAAGAGGGAATAGATACAATCATCCAAGAGTTGACTCAGGCACTAAACGAAGTAAAGCTGAAGCTGAACTCTATGAAAGAACGATTGAGTGTGGAGTTTGAAATTGACCTTGATCAACTCATGGAGGAAAACCCCGCAGTGGATGAACATTACCTCGCTATGGATGATGCAGAAATTAGGCTGATTGTCCAAAAGAATAAAGAAAAGCTCGAAAAAATTGGTCCAATCAACCCTATGGCAATGGAAGCTTATGAGGAAATTAAAAAAAGGCATACTTTCATCACCACCCAAAGAGAAGACCTGATCAAAGCTAAAAACTCATTGATAGAAACCATTAAAGAAATCGATGAAGTAGCCAAAGAAACATTTTTAGATGCTTTTGGTAAGATCAAAGAGAACTTTGTGAAGGTTTTTAGATCGCTATTTACCAAAGAAGATGATTGTGACTTAAGGCTTGTCGATCCAGACAATCCTTTGGATAGCGCTATAGAGATCATGGCCAAGCCCAAGGGGAAAAGACCGCTGACCATCAATCAGCTATCCGGAGGGGAGAAAACTTTAACAGCTACTTCCCTTTTATTCTCCATATACCTTCTGAAGCCTGCACCCTTTTGTATATTTGATGAGGTAGATGCTCCACTGGATGATGCCAATATTGATAAATTCAACAATATCATACAGACCTTCTCAAAAGAATCACAGTTTATCATCGTCACTCATAATAAGAGAACCATGGCAAGCACAGATATCATCTATGGAATTACAATGATAGAAGCTGGCGTATCTCGTGTAGTCCCTGTAGATCTTAGAGAATTGGTTTAAAAGTATTAAGAGTAGAAGGATTTTTTTATCTAGACTATGGTATTACGAAAAACCATACGATAATCCAGCTGGGGGTACGGTACCTTGCTATTTACTGCCCCTTCAGGGCGGATGTTAAAATGACGACTAATACACCCAACACCCAAGACGCTTCCTTGGGTTGGAGGTGTAAAAGGACTTCAGCCTTTGAAGGAGAGACTATCACGAGTCACATGACCCAGAAAGACAAGCACAAATACTAAACCGAATACCTCACTGACAGGTAAACTGCTCCTCCATGAAGTAAATTATCTAAAACATCACTTCCCTGAAAGGGATCCCTATACCTAATCTGGTTAATTTAATTAAGAAAAAAACCATTCTTGAAAAATTCTTCACTAATTTATTTCATTTTTAGATGATAAAATATTAAATTAACAATTCATTCTAACCAAAATAACATAAAAATATGGGAGTACCTATCATTTCTAATGTAGTAAACGGAATCAAGGGAGGCTTGAAAGCTACCCTGCAAGGCACTGCTGATACAGGAAGTGTATTAGCAAATTCTGTAAAAAATGTTGCTGTGACCACTTTGAAAGGTACAGGTGAACTAGTCGTAAAAGGACTACAAGTTCCAGCATCTATTGTTTCGGGGGCATTTCAGGGAGTAGCTGATGTAGGTGTCTCTGTGGTCAAATCAGTGAAGGGAATCGTGAATGGTACCATCCAAGGAGCTATGGACTCTGGTGTCAATCAAAAGGATGCAGTTCAAGGAAGCGTTAAGCAAGCCATAGAATCGGCTAAGGATCTTGGTGAAGATGTTGCTGAAGTAGCTGTCGAAGCTGTCAAAGGTGCTGTAAATGGTGTTAAGCAAGTTGGTGGTGATACAGTCACAGCCGCAAAGGATGCGGTAATTGCCGCATTAGATGCAGCTAAAGAAATCGGTGGAGAATCTGTAGATGCTGTCCGATCTGCACTCAACAGTAGCATTGATGGAGCCAAGGAAATCCTACAAGAGATCAAAAAATAATGTTATTAGCTAACAAAGCAGGCATTAACAATTGGTGTTAATTTAAATGAGCAATAGCCACAGAAGCATTAAGAATGATGAATAATCAAGCTATGCTAATGTGGCTATTTTTTTAAATCAATTGTCCATTTTTCGTATCAACCAATTATGGATAGCCTGAAATGATGCTTCTTTAGGATTAAGTAAGAGATCATCAATTTTTTTCAAACTACCTCCTATCATCAAATTTTCATAAAGTGGTATTCTGATCAACTTATAGCCATGGAGTCTACTCACAAGATCATATTGTGCATCATTATATGCGTTCAATTTCCATCCTGATGAGCCATTTCCAGAAAGATCGCCAGCCTCCTCTGCTTTTCCAAAAAGTCGGCTTGCTATTGGTGGACCTTCCCAAACCCTAGATTGGAGACCAGATTTCAAGCATTCCTTTTCGAAAGTTCTACACATTCTCTTATATCCTTCTATCCAATTATAAGAAAATGATTCATAAAGTGATGATTTAAAAGTACTTAGCCTATATCTATTAAAGTGAACTTGATCATCATAAACAAATAGATTCCTTTTGATTTTAAAATCAAATTTAAGGTGTTCCAATAGCGGAAGGTGCTTTACATTACCCCCTATTAATTGCAAAGTTTCATGGAGTATTTCTTCTCCTTTTCCTTTTACATACGCTGGGTTAACCGTAAGTGAGAAGAGCTCCTCTATTTCCAATTCAGACTCTTTTAATATTTTTATTAGATTATCTACTTTTATTTGATGCACAATGGTTCAATTTTTAAAATCAATTTGTTTGGGTTTAAGTCAAGAAAATGAATTATTTTTCCTTTTTATTGACTTGCAAAGAATCCGCCTCCCCTGATGTGATTCTTTCTTTTAAGTTACCTTTTGAGCCTGGGAAAGTGGTTCGTGTTGAAATATCATAGCCTATCCAAAGCATGGCCATTAGAAAACAAACTGCTAAAATTAGAAATACGATTTTGTTTCTATTCATCTTCTTAGATTAGGTTAATGCCAATAGTTTCTTCTTTCACAAAATTAAGCTATAACAACAAAAAAAACTTATGAAATTTGACTAAAAAGAATAAATAAAATAGCTGATTAACAAAAAAAACTCTAAATTTCGATTGTATGACTTAAGTTGTTTTAGTTGCAAAACACAATTATATTTATTCAAACCACAAATTTATGTATAACATTGTAGTTCCTCAGACCATCTATCAATTTTTTGGAGATGATGACGTGGAAATGATTAAGGAAATGGTGCAAATCATTATAGATACTAATGTTCAGGATCTCAAAGAGATGGATCAGTACTATGACTCCAAGGAATACGACATAATCAAAAGGAAATGCCATAAAGCTAAGCCAAGTATGAGTTATATTGGTGCCATCAAAACCAGAAAACTTTTAGAAAGCATAGAAGAAGAATTAGAAAATTCAAGACCAACTTACGACTTGTTAAAAAAGGACTTGGAGATTATTGAATTTGAATTAAAAGATTTTTTAGCAGAATTATAAGTTCTTGTATACAATTAACCATTTATACACTTTTAGAAGATTTTTGGACTGAAATGCCTATAATTGAAAAAAAGCATTCTATAATATGAGGAAAATTAAACTATTAATCGGGGTTATGTTAATAACCTTGACCAATGGGTTTGCACAAGCACAATTGAGTGTGGAGCATATCATGCAAGATCCAAAATGGATGGGTAACTTCCCTTCAAATGTGAATTGGGATGAGCAAGGTAAAACAATTTACTTTAATTATAATCCAGAAGGTAATCCGTCAGATTCATTATACAAAATAAATGTCAATGCTACTGGAAAGATTGAAAAAGTAAGTCTCAAAGAGCAAAAAAATCAAATCCCTAGGTTTACCAATTCAAATTCTAGCCAAACCAAAAAGCTTTTTGTAGAGGAAGGTAGCATCATTTTGTATGACTTAGAAAGTGATTCTAGAAAACCCATTTTGAGTTTAGGTGATCGCATTTCTTCACCAAGATTTCTAGCTAATGAAGATTTCGTAAGCTTTGAAATGTCTAACAACCTCTATGTCTTATCACTGAAGACTGGGAAAATTGAAAAAAAAACGAATTTCAAATCAGGAAATAAGCCTGCCGGTAAAGATGAAAGTAAACTAAGTGATAGAGACTCATGGTTAAAAAATGACAATCTCGAACTCCTTCAAGTAGTAAAAGAACGTCAAGAAGCCCAAGAAGCCTCAAAGCACTATAGAGAGGCCATAGCCGATAAAGAAAAGTTCGCACATTACTTGGGAAACAACCAAGCCATGAGCTTGCAACTGAGTCCAGATCAAAAATATGCAACCTTTCTCCAATACACCCGAGCAGACAATAAAAGAACTGTAGTCCCTGATTACACTCATGCCTCAGGCTACACGACTGATCTGAATACCAGGTCAAAAGTTGGTGACGAAGCCTCGAAAGTAGAACTTTTCATTTATGATATTGAAAATGAAAAAGTTTACAAAGTCAATACATCAGATTTGGAAGGAATCAAAGATTTGCCTGACTATATTAGTGACTACCCCGACAAAGAGTGGGAAGAGACAGAGAGAGGTATATCTTTGGGTTCGCCAATATTCTCCCCAGATGGTCGACATGCGATTGTAAACATCAGGTCTGATGACAATAAAGATCGATGGATCGCAAAGCTCAATCTTGAAAGTGGATCTCTCCAAGTACTAGATAGACAGAGAGATGAAGCTTGGGTAGCAGGACCAGGTATTGGATCATCTTACGGCGGTGGAACTTTAGGCTGGTTACCAGACAACAAGCATATCTATTTCCAATCTGAAGAAACTGGGTACTCCCATTTGTACATTTTAGATGTAAATTCAGGATCAAAAAAGGCTTTGACTAGTGGTCAGTTTGAGGTATTTAATCCATTTTTATCTAAGGATAAGAAGTCTTGGTATCTGACCACATCAGAAATACATGCTGGAGAGAGACATTTTTACAAAATGCCTGTGATGGGTGGTAAGATGGATAAATTGACATCCATGACAGGAAACAATGATGTGTCACTTTCACCTGATGAAAAACATATTGCGATACTTTACTCATATAGTAATAAGCCATGGGAATTATACCTTAAAACCAATGATATCAAATCAGAAGCCAAGCCATTGACTAATGGTCAAAGTGAGGCATTTCAAGCTTATGATTGGAGAGATCCTGAATTGGTAACTTTCAAGGCACAAGATGGTGCTAATGTACCAGCAAGGTTATACAAACCAGATCCAGCAAAGAGTAATGGAGCAGCGGTGATATTTGTTCATGGTGCAGGTTATTTACAAAATGTTCATAAGTGGTGGTCAAGTTACTTTAGGGAATATATGTTTCACAATCTCCTAACAGACCTTGGGTATACCGTGTTAGATATTGACTATAGAGGTTCTGCGGGATATGGTAGAGATTGGAGAACTGGCATTTATAGACATATGGGAGGAAAAGATCTTTCAGACCAAGTAGATGGAGCCAATTTCTTGATCTCTCAGCATGGTGTTCGGGCAGGAAAGATAGGGATTTATGGTGGTAGCTATGGAGGATTTATCACCTTGATGGCTTTATTTAATGCTGCGGATACCTTTACCTCTGGAGCAGCATTACGCTCTGTCACAGATTGGGCTCATTACAATCATGGCTATACTTCAAATATCCTCAACGAACCTTTCAATGACCCTATAGCATATAAGAGATCCTCTCCTATCTATTTTGCAGAAGGATTGAAAGGAAATCTATTGATAGCGCATGGTATGATAGATGTCAATGTACATTTTCAAGATGTTGTCAGGCTAGCACAAAGACTAATCGAGCTTGGCAAAGACAATTGGGAAATGGCTGTATATCCAGTGGAGGATCATGGATTTGTAGAGCCAAGTAGCTGGACAGATGAATACAAAAGGATACTTAAGCTTTTCAACGATACACTTTTAGACTAATATAATGAATTTGAAACCATTAATTCACCACCTTCTAGGATGCAGTATTTTGATAGCATCCTGTAGTCCGATCAAAGAAGATACTCGTGTCGTTGGTCTGATTTCAGATCAGGCGATGGTGGTATCTGCAAGAAAAGAGGCCTCAGAGATAGGTGTTATGATTTTACAAGAAGGTGGAAATGCTTTTGATGCCATGGTAGCTACTGAGCTTGCCCTTGCCATAGCATTTCCATTTGCTGGTAACTTGGGAGGTGGTGGATTTATGGTTTACAGAAAAGCTGATGGAGAGATTGGTTCTATCGATTATAGAGAAAAAGCCCCTCAGGCAGCAACTGTTGACATGTATTTGGATGAAAATGGAGAGGTTATTCCAAGCCTCAGTACCACAGGTGCATTGGCTGTAGGAGTTCCTGGAACCATCGCTGGAATTTTTGAAGTGCATCGCAAGCATGGAACATTACCCATTGAGAAAATACTTGCTCATGTGATTTCTTTAGCAGAGAAAGGTGTGGTCGTAACCGAAAGACAAGCTGCGAGTCTTAAGGGGAATTTAGCGATCTTAACAAAAGTAAATGGCCCTGATTCCAAATTTGCTAAGACATATCAAGCTGGTGATACAATCAAATATCCTGAATTGGCAGCAACACTTAGAAGAATCGCTGTCAATGGCAAAGATGAGTTCTACAAAGGTGAAACAGCTCAAAAACTGGTCAATTATCTTTCTGAAAGAGGAGGAATAATTACTATGGAAGATTTGGAATCTTATGAAGCTGTTTGGAGGGCCCCAATACAGTTTGATTTTCAAGGCTATACCATTACATCAATGGCACCTCCCAGCAGTGGTGGTGTTACGATTGCTCAGATTCTAGGCATGATAGAAGGGTTTGATTTGAGGAAATATGGACACAACTCTCCTGATTACATTCAAGTGTTGGTCGAAGCTGAACGAAGGACCTATGCAGATAGAAATTATTATTTGGGAGACCCTGATTTCAATATTATCCCTACCATCCAAATGATGGATAAAGATTATTTGAAAGAAAGAATGGAGACATTCGATTGGGAGCTTGCCACAAAATCATCCGATGTTTCTCAGGGGCAAATCAACTTTCAGGAAAGTGATGAAACGACCCACTACTCTATCATGGATCAGTTTGGGAATGCATTGGCCATTACCACTACCCTCAATGGTGCTTTTGGCTCCAAACTGTATGTGGAGGAATTGGGTTTTTTCCTAAATAATGAAATGGATGACTTCTCTGCAAAAGCCGGAGTTCCTAATATGTTTGGACTTATTGGGGCTGAAGCAAATAGAATAGAGCCTGGCAAAAGAATGCTAAGTTCTATGACTCCAACCTTGGTAGAAAAGGATGGTGAAATTCTTATGATAGTAGGAACTCCAGGAGGATCTACCATCATGACCTCTGTAGTTCAAGCTATCCTTAATGTAATTGTTTTTGATATGAGTATGCAGGAAGCAGTCAATGCCCCTAGATTTCATCACCAATGGCTTCCTGACGAAATTAGATTTGAAAAGGATGTTTTTACCCAAGAAACATTCAATGCTTTGAAAATGAAAGGGTACTTAATCAATGAATCTCCTTCTCCTATCATAGGAAAAGTAGATGCTATACTGAGACTACCAAGTGGAAAGCTAGAAGGTGGTGCCGATCATAGAGGTGATGATGCGGCTGTTGGGTTTTGATTCAATATAAATTCCGTGATATCTTCGAGCAATAAGTAATTTATCGTTTCTTCTATTTTCGCATACTCATCTATGGCCCCAGTTTGAGCTGCTTGAAACAGGTGGTTCAGGTTTTCATAAACTTTCAAAGTAAGTAGATTTGACTTTTGGTCAAAAATTTCTAATAATCTATTGGCATTTTGAGCTGCGTTGACTTGTAGGTCTTTCTCGCCGAAAGCTGCAAATGTAGGGATATCAATATTTTGGATATAGGTAATCGGATCCATTTTCAAAAAATTCATCATCCATAGATCAAGTTTCGCTTCATAAGCCTGCTGTAACTTGTCAAGTTCTGACTCAAACAAAGATTCAGGTACATTTAGCTCTTTTAATTCCTGCTCGAATAAAGCTCTTATCTTTGGCTTTACCTCTTCGACGCTGTCACTATCAACGATAATTTTATAAACCTCTTGATTTCTATTTGTCAACATTTTAACGATCTCTTCACTCGCTCCAGCCACACGGGTGATATCTTCAGTTTGTTTTTTCATCATTTCTGTGATTGGCATAACAGGACCCGCTAGGGATATGAGGAAAGCTAAATCCTCCCTAGTGTCACCAAGCATCCAAGTGATCAATCCGCCTTCACTATGACCAATAACTCCAAGCTGACCTGGGTTTATTTTATCTTGCTTTTTTAAAAATTCTAAGGCAGCATCTGCATCATCTTTGAAATCCATCGTTGTTGCGTTTTCGAATGAACCAGTAGACTCACCTACTCCTCTTTCATCATAGCGAAGCACAGCTATGCCTCGCGAAGTCAAATAATCAGCCAAGACCCAAAAAGGCTTGTGTGCCATCATTTCATGGTCTCTATTGTGAGGTCCAGAGCCACTGATCAAAATTACTCCTGGATAGGAATCTTTGTCAGTAGGTATGGTAAGGGTACCTTTTAGCATGATGGCTGCTGTTTCATTTTTGAAACTCACTTCTTTAATCTCATAATCAAAAGGTTCGACAGGATGTTGTGGTCTGCTTGGCATTAGCATATCTGCAACGCCGTCTTTAATACGATGAAAATCCAAGGGAAGCTTCATTCCGCCTTGTGAAAAGTTCCCTTTAATATCCTCATTTACCATTACCCCTTCATAGGATGCATTACCTACACTCATCTCAAAACTAAGCATCATGCCATCAAAAAGTACTTTGTTCATCTTAATTCCCATGGCTCCTTGGCTTGGACTATCGATAGTTCCTTCCCATTCTCCATTGGATTCATTAAGGTGTATGATAAGTGGTAGCTTTTGACCCATTACGGCTAAGTCACCTTTCCAAGTTCCTTGTGCTGTTTGTGAATAGGAATTTGCCAAACTGAAAATCAAAATTCCAAAAAGCAATGAAATTCTTCTTGTAAAATTTACCATGTAAATGAAGTTTTTAGAATTGGTTTATAAGGCTTTCGATGTAAATATATTGAAATTTTTCATTAAATAATTAATACTTTAAGTTAGGTAACTTTTGGAATTCTTAGAAATGAGCTATTGGATGAGGCCTTATTCTCACAGTAGTTATCTCTTTTGATTTGGTAATTATGTATCCCTAATACTTGACATAGCGTTAGGAATAAATAGAAATTGTTAAATTTGAAGTATGAAAAAATTCAGTGTATTGACCCTCTTATATTTTATAGTAACTGCTACTGCATTTTCGCAAGAAGATATCAAGTGGTTGACTTTTGAAGAAGCAGCTATAGCTACCAACTCCAATCCCAAAATGATACTGGTAGATGTATATACTGACTGGTGTGGTTGGTGCAAAAAGATGGACAAAGAGACATTTACTAATCCGGAAGTCATTGCTTATGTCAATGAAAATTTCTACCCAGTAAAACTACATGCTGAAAAGACAGATAGAAAGTTTAGCTTCAAAGGCAAAGAGTATACAGAAGCAAGTATGGCCAAAACCATGAGAGTGACTTCTTTTCCAAATTTTGTTATCATGGATGCTACCATGGAGAATATAACACAGTTGCCTGGATATCGTGAGCCAAAGCCATTTATTGACGGTTTGGATGGTATTGTGAAGAGATTTAGTAAGTAAACATGTTCAGGTTACACGAAAAAGAAGATACCATAGTGGCATTGGCTACCCCACAAGGTGTGGGAGCAATAGCAGTGGTCAGACTTTCAGGAAAAGATGCTATTCGTATATGTAATCGGATTTTCAAGGGTAAAAATCTTGAAAATCAAGAGTCACATACCATACATTTTGGTACAATCAGAGATGGTGAAAAAATCATTGACGAAGTATTGGTCTCACTTTTTATCGCTCCGAAGTCTTTTACCAAGGAAAATGCGGTCGAAATATCTACGCATGGATCATCATACATTGTCAATCAAGTGATAAAACTCTTGATTAGAGAAGGAGCCAGACCCGCCAAGCCAGGTGAATTTACACAAAGGGCATTTCTCAATGGTCAATTTGACCTAGCGCAAGCAGAAGCAGTTGCAGATCTTATTCATTCAGATTCAGAAGCTTCACATCAAGCTGCATTAAATCAAATGAGAGGTGGATTTAGTGGTGAGATCTCCAAATTGAGGGCAGAATTAATTCACTTTGCTTCTATGATAGAATTGGAGCTTGACTTTACAGAAGAAGATGTAGAGTTTGCGAGCAGGGATGATTTGCAAATATTGGTAGAAAAACTGCTCCGCGAAGTAGAGCTATTGATAGGAAGCTTTGATTTGGGAAATGTGATCAAAAATGGTGTACCTACCGTGATTGCTGGAAAGCCAAATGCCGGCAAATCCACCCTACTTAATGCCCTACTCAATGAAGAAAAAGCTATCGTGTCTGACATCGCTGGCACGACACGAGATTTCATAGAGGACGAAATCAACATTGGTGGTGTAATATTCAGGTTCATCGATACAGCCGGACTCAGAGAAACCACCGACACCATTGAAGCCATTGGTGTAAGCCGTACACAAGAGAAAATGAAAACGGCTTCATTGATCCTATATCTATTTGATCTCGGCGACACTGATATGGTGGAGATCAATAGGGATATCAATAAGCTCGAAAACCTTGGCGTACCTTTCCTTAAAGTAGCAAATAAGATAGACAAAGCTAATCAACAATTTATCAACGAGTTAAAATCAAGTCACCCAGATACAATTTTTATATCAGCAGGCCAAAAAGAAAACTTGGATGATCTAAAATCAAAGATTTTAGAATTGGTAAACTTGGATAAATTCAAAACTGGAAATACGATCGTTACGAATATTCGCCACTATGATTCCTTGGTCAAAACAAGGACTTCACTACTAGATGTGCTCAATGGAATCGACATAGCAATCACCAATGACTTCCTCGCCATGGATATCAGAAGATCACTACACTTTCTTGGAGAAATCACAGGTGAGATCACGACAGATGATTTATTGGCCAATATCTTTAGTAAGTTTTGTATCGGGAAGTAGCCTCACTTTTTTATGCTTTACTTTACTATAGTATGATAATCAGATATTTATAATTTTTTTTTCTTGACTTTAATTTTCGTTTTCATTACTTTTATTCATAGTTTGTACAACTTTAAAGGGTTTAGAAAGAATGAATATCAGGTTAAAAAGAAAAAAAAGAGATTTTGAATTCTTGAAACTTACTCTTCATGGTAGTCCAAGCTCTGTTAGTGAAAGGAAAGAGAATAAGGAAAATCTCCAATTGACAGAAAACGTCTTGGCCATCCGAAAAAGCGACTACATTCAAGGAAAATTTGAGGTCAAGAATATATCTAAACTTAAAAGACCTTTTCTCGATTATTTTAAAGAGAAGATGGAGGAAAAATCTAATTCAGAGAAAAACTATGGAGTCTGGACTTCTACATTTGCTCATCTGAAAAACTGCGTAAGCCCAGGTCTAATTTTTGAGGAAGTCGATGATAGCTTTACCAAAAAGGTAAGACTATATTTTGAACAAGTAGCCTATACAAAAAGTGATCTTCCCCTTTCTTTAAATTCTAAACACTCCTATTTCAATAAATTCAAGGCTTGCTTGAGAAGTGCATTTGAAGAAGGTTACTTAAATATCAACTACGCTAGCAGAGTTAAATCTTTTGAACAAGCTGAAAGCCAAAGAGAGTATTTGACTTTTTCTGAACTTCAACCTCTCACTAATACACCTAGTAAATATAAAGTTCTAAAAAGGGCATTTTTATTCTCATGCTTGACAGGTCTAAATTGGTCTGATATCAATAGTCTTATTTGATCCAAGGTCCGAGATGAGGATAACAATATCTTCAAAATAAACTTTCGAGAAAAAAATAGCTGTAATGGAATACCTCTATATATCCAAACAAGCTAGGGATTTATTGGGAGAACGTCAGTTACCTCAGGAAAGGGTGTTTTTAGGTCTAAAGTACAGTGCTGTTTATAATAATGAACTTGTAAGGTGGTGTAACAGAGCTGGAATTTCCAAGCTCATTACATTTCAAAGCGCAAGACACACCAATGCCGTACTTCTGTTGGAAAATGGTGCAGACCTATTTACAGTTCAGAAAAGATTAGGCCATAAAGAGATTAGGACAACTGCAATATATGCCAAGCTCGTCGATGAAAAAATGAAAGAATCTGCCAATATCATAACTGTTCTTAATATTGAATTTTAATTATGTGGGGATCAAATTTAAAGATTGTTGCTTTTACTGCCTTGATTTTTATTGTGGTAACGATCTATACGTATTTGTTCATGAATTCCAGTTCCCTCTACTTCGAATGGGTTACTGGAATTTGTATGATTAGCATACTCCTATTTTACACATGGAAGTTGGTTAGGAGATATCCTAATTGGTATGCGGCATATATGTTTGATAAAAATGTCGCTGGTTTAAAAAAGAAAGTAGAAAAGCCTAGGCTATTTTTTTATTCTATTTTTCTTCCTGTTATGGGCTTATGCATTTACATCATTTTAAAAACACCATCGACAGGTAGATTCTTAAATGACATCCTATTAAACAGCCTTTTCATTACCCTTTTTATTGTCAGCATGGTATTTCTCGATTTAACTTGGAAGAAGGGTTTTGAGAATAGATATATTCCTTTCGTAAGAGACATTGTGACAAAAAGAGGTTATGAATTCAAATCCTTACTTGACGAAGATTCGTTGGGTAGTATTTTTGACAGCTTAATAAGATGTGGCTTTTTGGAATATTTAGATGATGCCATTAGAAGTGCTGATCGCCAAAGATTTATCCGAATATTCAAAAATGGAAATTACCCAGAGGTGCCAATATTTAAAATGAAAATGGACAATATTCAAACTCATTATTTTTTTGACTGCTTAAAGGAAAACATAAGCGGTTTGGATTTAAGGGGATATCTGAGAATCTTTTTTCATGATCGAATGAATAAACAGCCCACAGAAGAATCAATAAGAGTTTCAAAATCAAAAGCTACCAATGAACCTAAAAGAAAGGATGAACTGAATCTAATTTTTAGTAAATTGGTTAAGTTTTCAGATAAATAAGTTAATAGAACTTAACCTTTTCAAACTTTTTATTAACCTTTTTATTCTTTTGCTGCATGTACCAAAACAAATGACAGCAATGGAAAACGAATTAATCTTAAACAAGCTCAATCGTATTGAAAAATTTATTTTTGGACTGAAAAACATTTTGAATGTGGAGGAATTTTGCGAATACACTGGTTTCGAAAAGTCCTTTATCTATAAGCTCGTGCATCAGGGAAAGATCCCCTACTCAAAACCCAACGGCAAGGTTTTATTTTTTGAACGTAAAAAATATGATGATTGGCTTCTTCGAAATTCCCATATAATATTAGCCGAGATCAATTAAGAAGCATTCTTAATGAAAAGGAAACATAAGTAGAAATTCTAATAGACATCGTAAGGCTTAAATTGCCTGAAACCCTAGACTTGACTATTGGTCAAATTCAGGTTTTTAAAGCAAAACTTTTCATTAAATAAGCAATCATCAAAGCTTAAAAAGCACTCGTTAAAAAAGACTTTAATAAAATATATTGTATTGATTTAAAATACTTTATGTTCATTATATAAAATTTACTTTAACTGATTGCAGAATCGGTAATACTATCAAAGCAGTATTTAACCAAGAAATATCTCTAATTAATTCTAGTCTAAATACTTAATTTAATTAGACCATAATTAGATCAACAAAAAGCAAATGGAAAAACTATAACCCAGTTTAGTTTAGAGAAATTTTCATTACCATGAACTGTACACAAGCCAATAAAATCAGTATTTCAGCATACCTTTCTTCAATTGGAATCTATCCCAAAAGAAATCTAAGGTATTACTCATTTTACCTCTCTCCTTTTCGCCAAGAGAGAACAGCTTCTTTTAAAGTTGACCATAGGCTCAATTTATGGATCGATTTCGGAGATAGCAATTCTGGCGGTACACTGGTAGACCTTGTACTAAAATTGAATCCAAGCTTTGCTGTAGAAGATGCCCTCTCCCACCTTTCTGATTTGAACCTTGGGTCACTTTCACCTCACCTGCATACTCCTCTTCTGGAAGCAGAGATTAAACCGAAAATAAGTGTGACAAGCACTAGACCTATTGGTACAAACAAGGTTATTTCTGACTATCTAATCTCAAGAAAAATTTCACTTTCCACGGCTTCGAATTTCTGCAAGGAAGTCTATTTTGAAATTAATGACAAAAACTATTTTGGTGTAGGAAATGAAAATAGAAATGGATGGTCAATCCGAAACAAATATTGGAAAGGATGCTCAGGTCAGGGCATAAGTTTTTTCCCAGGAATAAAGGAAAAAAATGTAGCCACACTTTCTGTTTTTGAAGGAATATTTGACCTGATGAGTTATGTACAGCTAAATAAGACTTATGAAAAAGCGCAATCATTTATAGTACTCAATTCCCTATCAAATATTAAAGAAGCACTCCCCATTATACGTGAGTTTGGAACAGTTAATCTATACCTTGACAGGGATGTTGCAGGTATGAAAGCGACTAAAAGGCTTATGGAAGCCAATGTCAATTGTATAGATAAAAGTAAGCTTTATACTCCTCATAAGGATCTCAACGAAAAGCTTGTTAAAGAGAGAAAGCCTAGGATACGCAGATAAGGTCGCTTTGCTCAGATTAAAAAATTCACTTTGTTCATTTCAAGAAAGATGGCACGGCCTAAGTAACTAACAAAGGAAAGAAGGTCAACCAGATTCAGTTTTAGAATGAATGATGAAGAAGTAAGACAATTGGCCAGTTTATTTGAACTGTCCAATTTGCCTGCTACTGATGTTATTCGTTCCTGTGTTTTCAAGAATAAGATTCCAAAAGCAAAAGTTCCAAAATTGGATTTACAAACCTATGTGGAATTAAAACCGATAGGCAACAACATCAATCAAATAGGCCAAACGGTATAATTCAAAACGTGAAGTTCTCCGCGAACGATTGAAAGCTTTAGCCAGCCTTTCGAACAAATTGGACTACATCATAAAACATTTGATAAATGATCGCTAAGCAATCCATAGGAAAATCATTTATGGGAGCTTACGAATACAATTACAAGAAACTCCATGAAAAGGATACCACAAAAAGAGCGGAGCTTCTATCCACTAACTTTAGCAGTACTGAAAGAGAGATCCTTAAAAAAGAATTGGATTTGATGAAGAGTCTCAATCCAAGACTAGCCAGAAATACTTATCACACAAGCTTAAACTTTGGAAAGGAAGAAATTCTATCCATTGAAAAAATGCTGGCAATAGCTGAAGAATATCTGAATAAAATGGGCTTTGACAATAATGCCTATTTCATTTTCCAGCATCATGATACGGATCATCCTCATTGCCATATTTTGGCACTTAGAAATCGATTTGATGGAACAGTTGTAATAGATAGCAACAATTTCAGAAGAAGTGAAAAAATGGTTAGAAAGCTTGAAAAGAAATATCACCTTCAAGAGTTAAGAAACAGTAAGGAAGATCCTACCAAAGCGCCTAATAAGGATGAAATTGAAATGGTACTAAGAACTGGAGAACCATCAAAAAGAATGATTCTCCAGGAAAGGGTAAATGAAGCATTAAAACAAACTAAAGACCTCCATTCATTTATCAGGCATTTAAAAAAAAATGATGTAAACGTCTTGTTCAACCAAGCGAGTACCGGAAGAGTATGTGGGATACCCTATGTATGCGATGGCTTTACAGCAAATGGACAAGTACTTGGAAATAAATTCAAATGGGGATACGTATCAAAAACACTAGAATATGAGCAAGTTAGAGACAGTAAGTAAATTAGCAAGGCAAATCTGCGAACAAAATCAAGATATCCAAAAGGAGACTCCAGAAGACAGAATAGCTTACGAGCATCTACTTCAGGGAATACAAGAACTTCTGAAAAATCAATTGGAGTTAATCAAAAGTCAAAAGACCTTGTCCAGTCAACTTATGAGTATTCAAATGAATCAGAGAGATTTAAATCTCAAGATAAGTCTATTGAATAAGGGTCAAAAATGATTGAAAGAGTCTCATATGATCATGACAAACCTAGTAAAGATAGCCTTTTTAGTATTATCGATGCCATTGCTATATCAGGAAAAGAGAATTCCAGACAGCATATTAGATAAATGACCTACCCTTTTTGGTGTTTGAGTTCAAAAGTGCCATCAGAGAAAAAGCTACTTTTTTTTGATGCATAAAAGCAAATTTCCACGCGATACCACAGGGACATCCCCGAGTTTCACATTAACAATTGCTATTAAATAGAAGAATTAGATAAAGCAGCAACTGTATAAGAACCCTTGACAGTTACGCGAGATGGTCTACGAAAAGTTAGCCGGAAAATAAACTTCTACAATTTAGATGGTAACTACTCAGGTACATTATTTACTGACCAATATTCAAGTATTTGGAGTCTTGTGCTCCTTTGTAGCGTATTGACGCGTATTTGTATGTTAATGTACGAAAATCAGCTTTAAAGTTGGTTTATCCA
>NZ_JAKZGP010000051.1 GCF_022549775.1 Belliella filtrata
CAAGGTCAAAGGGGAAAAGAGGGAGAAGCTGATGATATTTTTTGGGATCATGACAGCCAACGCTGTTCTGATCGCTAAAAGAAGGGAGGCCAAAGAAAGTCCACCGAAGCAAAAAGCAGCCTAAAAAGCATCCAAAAAGCAACTTATTGGGATAGGTGTGCCCATACGGAAAATCCGAGTCATTTTCATACAAAAACTAATCCTAAATTGTACTTTTTCAATCCGAAATTGACTCGTGGATCAAGGGTCAAATACATAAAAAAAGAAAGTAGAGCTTAGTTTAAACCCTACTTTCTAATTCCTGACGAATTTTCCAAGAAGCCCTAATCTCTCAAAGAAAACCTAGAGGTGAAATTATAGCAGGATAGTCTTATTTGACTATCCTGCGGGGGATATCTAAAGGAAGCCGGGTCAATAGCTCATAATTGACTTGCTGGGTAGACTCACCAAATGAGGCCACGGTAATTTCGTTTTTCTTTTGCTTACCTATCAGAACTACTTCATCACCTCTCTTGAGACCCTTTAGGTCAGTGATATCTACAGCGATGCTATTCATCGTCACTGTCCCCACTACTGACACCATCTTGCCATCTATGAGCACTTTTCCCTGATTACTCAGCACACGACTATAGCCATGAGAGTAGCCAATCGGAACTAAAGCAATCTCCATATCCCTTGGCGCCATGTAGCTGGATCCGTAACCTATAAACTCCCCCATCTTTACTTTCTTGAAACTCATGATGCTGCTTTTCCATGAAATCAATCTCTTTAGTGGGTTTTTGTCACTTTCTGGAAGACTCTTGAACTTGTACATGTAGGTCTCCATCGTAGGCCAAAAACCATAAGACGCTATACCAATCCTGACCATATCCATTATGGTCTCTGGATAGCTAAAAGTTGCCGCAGAACATGCAGTATGATATTTGTCGAAGCTCATTCCTTGCTCTAAAAACCATGTCTTGAATTGATCATACTTTTTGATCTGAGCACGTACCCTCACATAGTTGCTTACACTCTCGGCACCAGCATAGTGAGTACATAGACCACACCTTGAAATAAGATCCTCATTTTTCTTTAAAATAGACAAAAGCTTCTCCCTATCACTCCATTCAAACCCTGTGCGATGAAACCCTGTCTCTATCTCAATATGTACACGCGCTTTTGTGTTAAGTTTTTTGGCAACTTGAATGGCTGCATTTAGTCTTTCAAATTCAAACACGAAAAAACTGATCCCTTTTTGAATAATTTCTTCCAAGTCCTCATCATGCAACATCCCCAGGATCATGATGTCCGACTTTTGTTTTCTGTTTTCATACACCCTCAATGCCTCATCGGCAGAGAAAGTACTAAAATGTCTAATACCAGACTCCTCTGCTATCGGTACGATGTTCTCAATCCCATGCCCGTAAGCATTCCCCTTGACTACGGCCGAGATAATCACATGATCCCCCGTCTCTTTTTTGATGAATGCTATATTTTTTTTATATGCTGACTTACTGATTTCGATGTATGAAGTATGGTTCATGAGGTATAATTGGTAATTGAAAATAAAATATGGTGATTGAATGCATTAATCTTGGTGGATCTGTTTGACAATACCTTCAAACATACTCACTCCTGTAGGAATAAGATCATCATTGAAATCATAATTGTTCTCATGCAACTGAGGATGTGACTTGCCTGAACCTAAGCCAAAAAGTAGGGTTTTGGTATGGGCTGAGAACATTCCAAAATCTTCCGACCATCTAAAAGGGATTCGAATATGCTTGGCTTTAAGTTTCAAATCTTTTGCTGCCTGATTGGCATACTCCCATGCATCAGGATCATTGATCGTCGCTGCAAAATCCTCTGTATACTCAAATGTAATCGATAAGCCATACTCCTTGGCAATCTGCTGTGAAAGCTTTTCTGCATAATTGATCAGAAGCAATTGGGTATCATTATCAAAAGACCTTAGGGTTGCCATCACCACTGCCTCACCTGGTGTAGTACCAAAAGCTACTTCTCCTAGCTTTGCATGAATCACAGTGATCAAGCTGAACTTTTTCATGGCATCTGGTAGCTTTTGAAGGGCTACGATCATCTTGGACATGGCTTCTGCAGGGCTATTACCATCTTCTGGGTGCGCTGCATGGCTGTTTTTGCCTTTTAGCTTGATAATCATCCCTGTAGATGCCGCAGTGAATGAACCTTTCTTGATTACGACCTGATTCTTATCATAGCCGGGCAGGTTGTGCAATGCAAAAGCAAAGTCAGGTTTGATCTTTGAGAATTTTGTATCCTCCACTACGCTTGCAGCTCCTTCTCCAGTTTCTTCGGCGGGTTGAAAAAGAAGGATAACTCGCCCCCTATGCAGTGATGCATTGCTTATAGAAAGACCAAGTCCAGCTATTATCGCCATGTGACCATCGTGCCCACACAGGTGCGCAATTCCCTCATGCACAGATTTGTGTTTGATGTCGTTATTTTCATGTATTGGTAGAGCGTCTAGTTCACAGCGAAAGAGGGACGTCGGCCCACCCTCTTTACCTTCAAAAACAAAAGCAATTCCATAGCCACCAATATTTTTTATCGTTTGAGAAGGGTTTAGCGGTTTGAAAAATTCAGCTATTCTTTTAGCTGTTTCTTTCTCTTGACCAGAAAGTTCGGGGTGCTGGTGTAAAATGTGCCTGAGTTCTTTGATTTGCTTGAGCTTCTTTGCATCCATGCCTATATAAAGTTAATTAATGAGTTAAAAAACGAAGATTTTTATTAAAGTAGTCAAAAATTATGCAGAGCTATGTGTTTGATCAATATTTTTGATTAAAAAAATTATTTTTCTGACCTTCAATGGGCTACATATTATAAAGAACTTTTTATATTAGAAGGTGTTTTAGCATCTAAACCTAAAAATCATGACTACAGAACAACAAGCAACTTTAGAGCAAAAAATTGAAGAATTGAAAGCAAGTTTGACTGGAGATATGTTTCAAGACATGGACACCAGAGATCAGATTCACAACTTAGAAATGCAACTCAAAGGTGTAAAACCTATGGATAGTCACTTTGACTGTGTCGGTTGTGGCAGCTGAGAAGAGTATTTACAGATCAAAACAATAGCAGCATGGCAGGTAGCATAAATGACGCTTCTGTAAGCATTCTGATCTGATAAATAGGTTTACTCTTCACGAAAAATAGCCAAATATGGAACATCAGTATCAACAATAAGATACTGGTATAAATATGAAAATAAGACCGGAAGGAAATAAGTAATCCTATAGCGAAGAGAAATCCAACAACTGAGACTCCAGTAATCAATCCTTTCAAACTGACATTATCTAACCACTGGGTGATAGCTACGAATCCGTCCTTTTGATCTGATTTCCTATCTGCATAGGAAAGCATAAGCAAATTAATATAAGCCACTAGGAAATAGAGGCCTGCTATATAGTAGGCCTCCTGTGGTAGATAAGTTTTATAGGTTACGATAGGTGCGAGACTTATCCCTACTACATAGCCTATAGCTATGATGAATTCTTTAAGAAAACTTAGTTTTTTGATACAAAACTGTGAAATCAGCAAGAAAAAAGTAATAGACACAGCTACCAACACTCCAGGAAAAATTAAAACGTGAAGCGAATCGCAAAAGATCAAAAGGCTTATGATACTTAAGAATGCCAAAAATATCATTCCCCATAAGGTCTTAGAATACTTCAAGTGGAAAGCATGTCGTGCTGTGCTAGGGTTATTCTTGGCATTCTTGGCATCTACCAAATGATCCAAGGTGTAGATCAACCATACGACCAAAGCTAAAAGAAAGTAAGTCTCGTAGTTCAAGGGAGTCCTCAAAAGGTGAGCAAACAGGTACATGCCTGCTATTGAGCCACAGACTACATCTATAGAAAGTAAATTGAAATATCGGTATAAAATAACCAGCTGCTTCAAAATCACTAATCAAGAAGTGCTTCTATATCATCCTGACTTAGGCTTTTCATAAAGCTTTCCTCTGTACTGATCAACTCTCCAGCCAAGGCTTTCTTACGCTCTTGCAGCGCCATGATTTTTTCTTCTACAGAATTCCTAGTGATAAACTTGTAGATAATCACCTTGTTCTCTTGACCAATCCTGTGGGCCCTATCGATAGCTTGGGCCTCCACGGCTGGATTCCACCATGGATCTAGTAAGAAAACATACTCAGCTTTGGTCAAATTAAGTCCGACTCCACCAGCCTTCAGGGAAATCAGGAAGATTTTCACATCATCATTTTCCTGAAAAGATTTGACTTGTGCTTGCCTGTCCTTTGTAGTTCCATCAAGGTAAGCATATGGGATTTTTTCTTCATCCAAAAACTCCTTCACAATGCCCAAATGTCTCACAAATTGGCTAAATACAAGCACTTTGTGCCCTTCACTTGCAGTTTCTCGAAGCATATGAATCACATCCTCCAGCTTGCCTGAATCGCCTTCGTAAGTTCTATCAATTAACTTTGGGTGATTGGCAACCTGTCTCAATTGCGTGAGGCCTCTAAGTAAGGTGAACTGCTGATTTTTCGTACCAGGCGCTGTAAGTTCATTTACGATCTTTTCTCTATAGTAGCTTTTGATTTCTTCATATGCCTTCTCTTGCTCGGAACTCATAGATGAATACTTGACATGAATCACTTTCTCAGGCAAGTCAGTAGCCACTTGGGTTTTGAGTCTTCTAAGAATGAATGGCTTGATCATGGCATGTAGCTTCACTGCTTTATCTACATCATTTTTCTTTTCGATAGGTAGCAAAAACTGCTTCTTGAACATGCTTTGATTTCCCAATAAACCCGTATTAATAAAATTCATCTGAGACCAAAGATCCATCGTGCCATTCTCAACAGGCGTACCAGTCAATATCAACTTGAACCTACAATTGAGCTCTGCAACTGATTTGGCGATGATGCTGCTGGGGTTTTTTATGGCTTGAGACTCATCCAAGATCACATAGTTGAAGTAGAAAGATTTGAATACTTCCATGTCCAACCTTGTGATGCCATAAGAAGTCAAGATCAAATCATAATCTGCGAACTTGGTGTGATCTTTGACACGCTGTGAACCTGTGTAGACAAGGACTTTCAGGCTAGGTGTAAACTTTTGTGCTTCCAACTCCCAGTTGTAAATCAATGAAGTAGGCATGATCAGTAGGGTGGTTGTGCCTGGGTTGACTTCTTTTTGATAAGCCAATAATGCAAGTGTTTGCACTGTCTTCCCCAATCCCATATCATCAGCTAGACATCCTCCAAACTGATATTCATTGAGGAATCTCAGCCAGTTGTAACCAGCCTTTTGGTATGGTCTAAGCGTGCCTTGAAAAGCCTCTGGCAACTCATAATCTTCGATTTGAGAGAAATCTCGGAGCTTTTCAAGTTTTCTACTCAAAGTGAGTTGTACCAGGTTATTGGACTGTAACTCCTGAGCCAAAGCAATATGGTGCTTTTTAAGCTTCAATGCACCAGCATCTAATGTAGGATCATCTTCTAAAAAGGCAAAAATCTCCGTATAATTCACAAACCAAGAATCTGGAATTACTGCAATTTCTTTGTTTGGTAGTTCAAACTCCGTTTTACCTTGGAGAAGTAACTTCCTGATTTTTGCAAAAGGAATCTTATAAGGACCAAATTCAATGACGGCATTGACATCAAACCAGTCAATGTTTTCCTTGACGTCCACAGAGATTTTGGCATGACCGAAAAAATATTTTTTACCCTTAGCATCTGTGGCTTGCTGAATTTGGAATCCTTGAGCGATCAGATCATCCTTATAAGTGTTCAACCAGCCAAAAGCCTTTGATTTTTCAAGGGCAAACCTGGATGCTCTGACGGGAAGTCCTAGATTTTTGAGGTAATCACCGTAGCTCTTTTCCTTTATGCCATCACGAATCACTTTGTGAAATGTATATTCATCGCCATTCTGCTCTAGCTTGACATTTGTCTTGGCACCATCCTCTGCTCGGAATGCATATTCACCATATTGGAACTTTAGATCAAAGACAATCTTATCTTCTTCAGATTCCGCTTGACTATTTCCAAATAAGTCGACCTTTGGTGAGCCAGGTAGATCGCTTAAGTTAAGTACGGCTTCTGGCTGATTACGTTCCACTTTGATTTCAAAGCCTTTGGCATATACATCGAAAGAAGCCACCAATTGGGTAACAAACTTCTCGTAATACTGTTGCTCAACTTTTCTAGGGATGACGATGAATCTTTTATTTAAGAATGGACTCAATTTTTTCCCATCTACTCCCTTAGCAAAATGGTACAAAGCCCCATCGGCAACAAGCCATGCGGGTTCATTACAAATGAGATAAGCATTTTTATATTGCCAATCGAGCTTTTCCCCACGATACTTGATTGTAGGAAAGTAGTGTGTATTGTCTTCATTTCTCCTAAAATGAAAAAGTACTGAGGCAGGTTCTGGCATGATACAGATTTCCTTCCAAATGGGATTACCATCATTTGCCATTTCAAAAAGCCTCTTTCCTTTAAGTTTTTCCAAAATCTTAGATCTCAAGCCTTCCAGCTTAAGTTCAAGCATTTCTTGCGCGGCTTTGTTACCAGTTTTAGGATCATAAATTTTGCGAAGGTATTCCTTTGCTTTTAGTTTCTTGGTATTCAGTTTTTTGGTAACAGCATCTTGTTGCATTTCGTCCATCATTTTGATGAGCTGATAGTCAGTATCATCCAATCCAGCTGCAAATTCTTTGGCATTTACTGAAGATATGTTTTGGTGTGCTAGGGACAATCTTCCTTTTTCGTCCAATTGAATTACAAAGGATTCGAATAATAAGCCTAAATACTCATGGCTGAACAGAGAATATATGATCTCAAATGGTTGCTCTGCTGAAACTTTCATAGCTGTGGGTCAATGCGAAGAGAGAAAACTTCGGAATTTTGGGTGTATTGAAAATCAAACCAGTTCGAAAAATACTGAATAAAATTCATTTTGAAAAGTAAAGGAAGCTATCAATTATGATTAAAATCTTCTTAAGACCGTGTAAAAAAAACCAATAAGCGATAGGATATCAAGGTATTAACTTCTTGGAAATCCATCAACAAGTAATATCTTTTATCTTTCAAAAGCGTTGAAATCATTTACATTTTTGTAGAAAGGTGAATTTGTTCTATTTTAGCCACTAGGTTCTTGCAATAAGGTATGATTTAGGTAAAAACTTCACAATCTTTGCAAGATAAGTCCATCGGCAACGTTGCTAGTAAAATAAGTGTAAGACAAAAATTAAAAATTTGAAATTCCATGCATCAGGAAAAAATCAAGCAGGTCATAGATGAAGTAAAGAAAATAGTAGTTGGTCAAGACAGAATGGTCAACAGGTTGATGATCGGCTTATTTACCAATGGTCACATATTGTTGGAGGGAGTTCCAGGTTTGGCGAAAACGCTGACAGTAAACACCTTGGCCAAAGTGTTGCACTTGGACTTCAAGCGTATCCAGTTTACCCCAGATCTATTGCCATCTGACCTGATAGGTACCATGATATACAATCAGCAAGAGGCTAACTTTGAAGTAAAAAAAGGGCCAATATTCTCAAACATCATCCTAGCCGATGAGGTCAACAGGTCTCCTGCGAAGGTTCAATCGGCACTTTTGGAGGCGATGCAGGAAAAGCAGGTAACTATAGGTGAGACTACTTATCAGCTAGACAGGCCATTTTTAGTACTAGCAACCCAAAACCCCGTAGATCAAGAGGGTACTTACCCCCTACCTGAAGCCCAAGTGGATAGGTTTATGATGAAAGTCCACATAGACTACCCTTCCAAAAGTGATGAGCTCGAAGTAATGAGACGAATGGCCAACATGGCTTTCGCTTCAGAAGTCTTGGCGATTCTATCCAAAGAAGACATTTTTGCGATTAGAGCAAAGATCAATGAGGTAAAAATTGCCGAGCCTTTGGAAAATTATATCATTGAATTGGTATTTGCGACAAGATTCCCAGATCAATATGGACTGAAGGAAGAGGCTAAATACATTCAGTTTGGTGTATCACCAAGAGCAAGTATCAACTTAAACTTAGCCGCTCGAGCTGTTGCGTTCATGGACGGGAGAGACTACGTGCTTCCAGAAGACATTAAGGAGATCGCCGAGGATGTCTTGAACCACCGTATTATCTTGAATTATGAAGCAGAAGCTGACAACATCAATACGAGGGATTTGATTCGCATCATTTTGGATAAAATCCCAATTAACAAAAGCGTAACATTCAAATAATTGAAATTCCCTGAATTTTCAATTTCCACATAAAATTCTTAATAATCCGCCATTGCAATATGAAAAAATTGTGATGGCGGATTTGTTTTTGATACATACTAATTAATGTATTGATAATTTTTAGTACCCAATCAATTCATATTGTGTAGTGACCTTTGTAGCGTTCGTTAAAACGCCTGCACATATGAAAAAACAATTACTCATCATTTTGATCACCTTGATCTCAATTGGCCATGCTGTAGCCCAATCAGGATCTATCAGAGGTGTTGTAAAAGATTCAGCCACTGGCGAGACCATCATCGGAGCCAACGTCCGAATAGAAAATACAAGTATAGGTGTAGCTACTGGTCTTGATGGGGATTTTGAGCTTCCAAGAGTCGAGCCTGGCACATATACCTTAATAGTATCTTTTATATCATACAAGACACTGAGGTTTGAAGATGTACAAGTTATAAGTGAAAAAGCTACGGTCTTTGATGTAAGTCTGGAAGAGGACTTCGGTGATCTAGGAGAGGTAGTCGTAGTAGCTACTAGAGAAACAGGGTCCAGTGTCGCTGTAGTCTCTGAAATCCGAAAGTCCTTACAAGTAGTAAGTGGTATTTCATCTGATCAAATTCGACTTTCACAAGACGGCAATGCTGCACAGGTTATGAAAAGAGTGGCAGGTGTCAGTATTGTAGATAATAAATTCGTCAGAGTGCGTGGTATTGATGATAGATACAATGTCGTGATGATCAACAATGCTTTGGCACCTAGTACACAGATAGACAAAAGAACATTTTCCTTTGACCTTATTCCAAGTGAAAGCTTGGACAGAATGCTAATCTATAAGTCACCTTCACCAGAAGTACCAGGAGATTTTGCTGGAGGTATGGTGAAAGTATTCACCAAAAACACTCCAGATGAAGAGTTTATCACTTTTGGAATGGGTGCTGGATATAGACAAAATACCACTTTGATGGGCTATAAGCAAACCAGAGGCTCAAGAACTGACTGGTTGGGTTTTGATACTTCAAGAGATCTTCCAGCTAATTTTCCTACTACAGATCAATTATTCAATGCTAGTGGAGCATCTCCACTGAGAGCAGAAGCTGGTCAAATGCTTGATAACAATTATGGAGTAGAGACAAGTACAGCACTTCCAGATTTTAGTTTTGGATTTGGCTTTGGAAAAAATTGGAGAGTGCTTGGTGGAAAAAGGCTATCCACCGTAACAAGCCTAAGCTATGGTCAGTCCTTTCAATACTTTCAAGCTGAAAGAAACAGGTACTTCTTCCCAGTACCAGGTCAGCCTACAGAAAAGCGTGATGAATATTTCGATGATTTTTTCAATAAAACCAATGAAGTTGGCTTAATGTCCAACTGGATGTTGAGGTTAAATCCAGATAATAAAATTGAATTTAGAAACCTTTTCAATCAGACAGGTTTGAATGAAACGGTATTGAGAGAAGGAAGGGATTTTGTTCAAAGAACAGAGGGAGCGAGAGACTATGCATTCAGGTATGAATCAAAACTGATCTACACAGGGCAAATAGAAGGTACGCACCTTTTCAATCAAGAGAAATCAAAGCTAAACTGGGTGCTTGGCGGAAACTACATGTACCACGAGGAACCGGACTTTAGGAGGTTAAGATCCTATTATAGCCAAGAAGGATCTGAAGGTCAGTATGTGATCATTGATCCTCCAGCATCAAGTCCGCAAGACTTAGGTAGGTACTATGGCTATCTTAAGGATTTCGGAATTAGTCAAGGATTGAATTATGAAAGGAAGTTCCAAGGTGCAGAAAAAGATAGACCTAGGATATTGAGAGCTGGTTACTTAGTTGATTATAAAGCAAGAAACTTTGATGCCCGATACATCACAACTTACTACCCAGGATTTCACGATCCATTGATCAAAGAAGACCTGATCCGGCTACCAATTGATCAAGCATTTGCTCCAGAAAACTACAGAAATGGTGACGGCTGGTTGATCCAAGAGGGTACAAGACGTACAGATAATTATGATGCTTCTACATTTATATCTGCGGGATATATTGGTGGAGTATATCCTGTAAGAGAATTTAACTTCTCAGGTGGTCTAAGAACAGAATACAGCATTCAGCAATTAGATTCTCAAAACGATCTCGGTCCTGTAGGAGTAAATAACACAGAACTTGCACTACTTCCCTCTTTGAACATTGATTACAATTTCAATAAGAAATCTCTAATCAGAGCAGGTTATGGAAAAACCCTCAATAGACCTGAGTTCAGAGAGTTTGCACCATTCCTTTACTACAGCTTTGAATACTTGGCAGGCTTCTTTGGAAACCCAAACCTTCAAATGGCAAGGGTGGACAATGTGGACTTAAGGTATGAATTCTACCCAAATGAAGGTGAGACTTTCAGTATAGGTGCTTTCTACAAGTTTTTCGATAAACCTATAGAAACAGTACAGCAAAACGTTACCGAGCAATTACAATTCACTTATGCAAATGCAGTAGATGCTACAGTATATGGTCTGGAAATAGAAGCTAGAAAAGCTCTATCTACAGTCACTTCCACGCCATTTATCAAAGACTTATCCTTCAATGTAAATGCCTCATTGATCTGGTCTGAAGTCTTCCTGGGAAGTAATGTGTCCTTTCAGGACAGCAGAAGAGCGCTTCAAGGTCAGTCTCCTTACATGGTCAATGCTGCCATGTATTACATCAATGATGTGTCAGACTTTCAAGCAAGTGTTGCCTACAATGTGACAGGCCCGAGAATATTCGTAGCGGGTAATGCCAATAACCCAGAAATCTATGAGTTGCCAAGACACACCATTGACTTAACAATCTCAAAGACTTTTAGAGACAGAACCACTTTCAAGTTTGGTGTTCAGGACTTGTTAAACTTCCAGTATAGGTTCTATCAAGATTCAAATTTTGATAGAAAAATTGACACATCCATAGATGACCCAATGTACCTATGGAGAAGAGGGACTCTATTCAGCGGATCACTTACTTACAGAATCAAATAAAAAACTAATCTTTATCTAATTTAACACTTACAATGAAAAAGAACCTAAAATTCGCTGTAATCGCAGCATTGATGGCATTCTCATTTGCATGTTCTGATGACACAGAACCAGTAGTAACTCCAGGAGGAGATGATGACTTAGTATCATTGTCTGGAAACCTTTCTACTCAGACTTTGACAGCTGACAAGCAATACTTGCTTCAAGGACAAGTTTTTGTAAGAGATGGACAAGTGCTTACTATCGAGCCAGGTACAGTAATCTTCGGTGAAAAAAGATCAAAAGGAACCCTTATCGTAGATAGAGGTGGGAAAATAATTGCTAGAGGTACAAAAGAGAATCCTATCATCATGACTTCTGCACAAGAAGAAGGTGAAAGAGATCGCTCTGACTGGGGTGGATTGGTAATCGCTGGTAGAGCTAAAACCAACCAAGTAGATCCAGCTGTAGAAGGTATTGATCCAGTACTCATCTTCGGTGGTGACAATGACAGCGATAGCTCAGGTGAGTATGAATACATCAGGGTAGAGTACGCTGGTATCGAATTGACTCCTAACAATGAAACAAACTCAATCACCATGGCTGGTGTAGGTAAAGGTACTTTCATGGAGCATTTGATGGTATCATTCGGTGGTGATGATGGATTCGAATGGTTCGGTGGAAACGTGGATGGTAGATATTTTATCTCTCATTCTACTTGGGATGATGACTTGGATGTAGATTATGGATATTCAGGAAACGTTCAGTGGGCTTTGGTAGTAAGAAATCCTTTCTATGCTGACCAATCTCAATCAAATGCTTTTGAGTGTGACAATGGTCCTAATGACAACGACGTTCAGCCTTATACTACTGGTACATTCTCAAACGTAACTGTATATGGTCCTAGAGACAGAGTTGGAAGATCTATCTCTGGAAACAACTACCACGCAATCGACTTGAGAAGAAGAACTGCAGTTTCTATTTTCAACTCTGTATTCACTGGTTTCCCTACTGGTGTAAGATTCAACACGCAATCAGTAACTGAACAATACCAAGCTGGTAGAGGTGTATTGGCAAACAATATCATCATCAATCCAAATGCTAACTACGCTGCTGGTGGCGGTGCTAATGCGGCTGATGTTCAGACAATATGGGAAGCAAAAAACACTACTGTAGCACTACCTGCGGCTGATGGTCCTTGGGAAGACTTCTACAGAGGATATGGTCTAAGACCAGAAAACTTCTTTGCTAGACACACAATCAGCTCATACCCAAGCAATCCAAATTTCACTTTGCTTGCTGATGGAACATTGGCAGCTGGAGCTAGCTTTGAAGATGCAAAATTCAATGAAGAAGGTAGGTCTTCATACTTCGACAAAAATGTACCTTATGTTGGTGCATTCGGATCTACTGACTGGACTGACGGATGGGCAGAATTTGCTCCATTGAATGTCGTATACAAAAAATAATCTAACAACCAATTGAACCTTAGACTTGTCTTTTGTCTCGTGCAAGAGGCAAGTCTTTTTCATAAAATGCAAGGAAATATGAAGATTCAACTGTATGTTTTGATGATGACCTTATGCTTGTTGACATCATGTAATACACAAGGAAAATACAATGCTGATAAGCAGCTTGGTGAGAAAGAGCAACAGCAAATCATGCTATCAGTAATCAGGTACATGGGACATTTACCTAAAAAAGGAACCCATGAAAACAAGTTTGAAAGGCAGTTTGATGAATACTATTCAAAGCTAGCCCTTGACTATACCGTGGAAGCCTACCACAAAGGAAGTGACTTTGAGTATTTTATGGCAAGTAGAATTGCCCCTTCTCTTAAAGTCAAAAAGGTAGCCATAGGTGTCAAAATGATCAGAAATTCAAATGGGGAAATTGAGTTTTATGAAGAAGTCTTTAGAACTTGGAAATTTGAAGAAGATGAAATGCTTGAAAAAGGCATGATGCTTTTTGACTTGATGGTAAAAGGTGAAGACCTGAGCCCTTACTATCCTCAAAACTCTGGAAAGGAAGAATACATTGAATTCCCTGACCAAAAAGTATCTTATGATATTGAGCAAAGAAGATGGGTAAGTTCAGCAGAGACTATTCAATAAAATATTGATTTTGATCCATTAAAAAAATTGAAGCTGGCAATCCACCTTCAATTTTTTTTGCTATTTTTCGAATGTGTACAAATACATTTCATACATATTGATTTTTTACCTGTTTGTTCAGATAACTGGTTCTATTCATACGGAGCATGAATGCGACCATGGTCCAGAACATACAGAGCAGCATGAATCTGATCATGCAGAGAATCAATGTTGCCCCCCCTTTTCTGTTTGCAAAGTATGCTCTCTGTTTGTCTTTGAAATGACATGGCGATTTGAGCCCACGGTATTTATAACTGCTCATAAATCTAATTCTATCTTGATAGAGCCAAGCTACCCCCCTTCAATCATACAGATCTGGCAGCCTCCCAAGCTCGCCTAATTTTTCTTTTCCCAAAAGGAATATTTTAGTCTCCTCCAGTCTTGACTTTGGTCAATTGATCTATTCTGGGGGCTATCAAAATTTAGTTTTTATTCAAATTACAATTTTCTAAGATGAAAAAATTAGTATCACTTGGCCTATTTTGGCTAAGCTTAACTTGCTGTCTGATGGCACAAGATCTTCAAGTACTTGTCAAAGATGAACACGAAGGCACTCCGCTATTAGGAGTTTCTATGCTAATACAAGAAAATAAGCAAGGTGCTGTTTCTGATGAAAATGGACTGATTACTTTTTCTAATCCACCAGTAGGAAAGCTTACGCTAAGGTTCCAACTGGTGGGTTATGAAAGAAAACAAATCTCCATAAACTGGCCCGAAGATGCCTCAGCAATACCGCTGGAGATACTTCTCCACGAGGAGCATGGCGAGCTAGAGACTGTCACTGTATCCTCCACCAGAAGTTCCCGAACCATAACAGATATTCCTACTAGGATTGAGTTTGTCGCAGGAGAAGAGTTAGATGAAAAGGTAAACATGAAACCTGGTGACATCAGAGTCCTCTTGAGTGAAAGCACGGGGATTCAGGTTCAGGTGACTTCACCTACTTCAGCCAATGCCGGTATCAGAATCCAAGGATTGGATGGTCGATATACCCAAATCTTAAAGGATGGATTCCCACTTTATTCCGGAGCGGCAAGTGGACTGGGTCTTTTACAAATCCCACCTTTGGACTTGCAGCAAGTGGAGTTGATCAAAGGATCGGCCTCTACACTCTATGGTGGAGGTGCCATAGCAGGATTGGTGAATTTGATTTCAAAAAGACCTGATGAAGACGGTGAATTGAGTTTTGTATTCAATGGCACCAACGCCGGTGGTTTTGATGCCTCGGGGTTTTATGGAAAGCGAAATGAAAAAATCGGTACCACAATCTTTACTGCTTACAATACCAATGCACCATTTGATCCTGCAGGGATAGGACTAAGTGCCATTCCAAAGTTTGACAGATTCACCTTCAACCCAAAGTTGTTTCTATATCCTTCTTCCAAAACTGATATAGAGCTTGGACTCAATGCAAGTATAGAAGATAGGGTCGGTGGTAACATGAGCTACTTGAGAGGAAATAGAGACAATTCCCAGGCTTTTTTCGAAAGCAATCAAAGTGAACGAATCAGTAGCCAATTTGTACTCAATCACAAGCTAGATGAAAATAGAAAGCTGCAAGTGAGAAATAGCTACAATTATTTTGACAGAAGACTAGCAACACCAGGCTATGATTTCAATGCCGTGCAGCAATCCACCTTTACTGAAGTGAATTATCAGCTAGACAAAAAGAGTACGGAATGGGTTTTGGGAGGAAATGTATGGACTGAAGCTTTCAAAGAAGAACAAACAAGCAGTTTTCCGGTAAGAGACTACAGCTTGAATACTTTTGGAGCTTTTGTGCAGAACAACACCAATTTGAGCCAAAAGTGGGTACTAGAATCTGGGCTGAGGGCTGATCACGTCCAGAACTATGGCTGGGCATTTTTGCCAAGGCTTGCTTTGATGTACAAGGCAAATATAAATTTCAGCTCCAGGTTTGGAGGAGGGTTGGGCTACAAGGCTCCTACGATTTTCACCGAAGAGAGCGAAAGGCTACAGTACCAGAATATCCAGCCAATCGATGCTGATTTCAATACTTTGGAGAAAAGTTATGGACTCAATTGGGATTTGAATTACAAGGCTTCCTTGTTCAATGATCAACTGTTTTTCAGTATCAACCATTTGTTTTTCTACACTTATTTGAACAATCCCTTATTCTTGGAACCCGCTGGTGGGACAGCTTTCCGATTTGTAAACATAGACGGTTACAGTGACACCAAAGGCACGGAGACCAATGTGAAGTGGGAGTATGGAGACTTCAAGTGGTTTATGGGCTACACTTACACCCATGCCCGCATCAATACCAACGGGATCATGAGAGACAATCCGCTCACACCAAGACACAGGGTAAATTCGGTGCTATTCTATGAAGTGCATGATAAGTGGAAAATCGGCTGGGAATCCTATTATTTCAGCGAGCAGCAACTCAGTGATGGGTCTGTAGGGCAGTCTTATTGGATCATGGGTTTTATGGCGGAGAAGATATGGGAGAAATTCTCTGTGTTTATCAATTTCGAAAATTTCCTAGACGCACGACAAACCCGTTTTGACACCATTTTCACAGGAAGCATCGACAATCCGAGTTTCAGAGAAATCTATGCACCATTGGATGGCTTTGTGATCAATGGGGGAGTGAAATTGAGATTGATATAGTTCAATTAGGCGTGTTTTTCCGAAGAATTTAACTTTTCCAAAGTTTAGAACTTTGGAAAAGTTTTATTTTAGATTAGACGTAAGACTGTCCTCAACCAAAATCTAAAAATTTTCAAAATCATATCTTTGAAGTTTTTCTTTTACTATTTCGCTGTATTTCTGGGAAAGCCCCCAGTTTTTCTGTTTTTCGATAATAAAATTTAAAGTTTTACTGGACTCAACTTTATTTAGTCTCAATGCCGAATCTATCATAGCTTCGACTTTCGCTGAATCTGACCCTATTTCAGCATAAGAAACCGAAAGTTGGATATATTCATGATAACCTAAAATATCCGTAGCTTCAATTTTACGAATCTTTTTCTTTTCCCTTTCAGAGATCCAATCAGGTACTTCAACAAGATTTTTTTCTGATTTATCTTTTTCTATTTGGCAATAACTTTTTGACATTATAGAAAAAGCAACCATGAGTAAACTTAAATATTTTAACTTTTTCATAATCAAAAATTTAAAAACGTAAACGTTAGTCAGTTTATGAAATCTAATTCCTCTAAACAAATATTTAACTACAAAACATTTTAAACAACTGAATTTCAGCACCAATAAAGTAATGTAAAATCAGAATTTCAAAATAACTCCAGCTTAGCATTACATTTACATTAGTATTCTATTCAATGCAAAGCACACTCAAAAAGCTAGAAAACCAATATTGGGCATGGTTTTTATTTAAGTATTATTAAATCGCCGATTGAAGATGTAATTCATTTTTAGCAGTTGCTAGTAATATGGGTAGGTCAATAAATTTCCTTTGGAATAACGAGGTCTACAAACTACATTAGAATCGGTTTTTGTCTATTTAAAATTCACTTTGAATTATGAAAAAAATATTACTTTACTGCATTATTATATTGGCGGTATCCTCCTGTGTCAATGTAAACCTAAGTGGTAACAAATTAACTGATCAAACAAAGGATTTTGAATCCTTCCTATTCCTTTTTAGCGATGCCGATGGCAGTTTCGGAGAGTGGAATGAAGAAAACTTTAACCGCATTCTCAAAACAAATTTCAATGGCCAAGATCAAGAAAGTAAGCGGGAGACTTTTGCTTTTTACTTGAGAAAACAACTAAAAGACAAGAAAATTTATAGTGCAAATCAAGTGTTTGCAGAGAAAAAATCAGTGGATTATGCTGACTTTATGGCTACGATAGAGCACATCAACTTTGATGGCATACTTTTGATCCAAGATAAAGGTGCCATTCCAGCGAGTGATGTAAAAGGGGATGTAAAAGAATCCAAATCTTATACTGGGTATAATATTTTCCTTATAGACAAAACAAACTACAGGCATGTATGGTCGGGTGATGCTCAAGCAGAAGCTAGCGAAATGCAAGAAATCCCTAGAATCTACGATGAAATCGTCAAAGAACTGGTTTTTAGGCTTACAGAGAATGGGTTTGTGAAATGATCACCTAGAATTTTCAAGATATTCTAAATTACCATAAATTAATATCTATCGCTATTTCTGACAGTTAAAATTGAAACAATGTAGAAATTCAATTGAAATATAGTAGATATAAGAATGAAAAACTATAGAGATAAGGTTGAAATATAATGGAAATAAAATAGGAATATATTGGAGATATTGCTGATTAAATATCGAAATTCAAGTATTCTCCAATATCTTTTTCAATACATTTCGCTGAAGGCATATTTCAATATATTTCAGCGCAGCTGTATTTCAACAATATTTCACTGAAAGTATACTTCTTATCCGGCAAATTTCAATTCCCTAATACCTCCACCTATTCGCCAAAGCCACCAAGCTTAGCATAATCGGTACCTCCACCAATACACCTACCACAGTCACCAAAGCAGCAGGGCTTTGCAAGCCGAACAAAGCTATCGCCACGGCTACTGCCAATTCAAAGAAATTGCTTGCTCCAATCATCGCTGCCGGTGAACAGATGGCATGTGGAAGCTCGAGTTTGCGACCACCAAACCAGGCAATGAAGAATATAAAATAGGTCTGTATGATCAATGGAATCGCAATCAAGACAATAATCAATGGGTTATTCAGGATATTTGGTCCCTGGAAGGCGAATAATAGCACCAAAGTAAGCAGTAAAGCAAAGATGCTAACAGGCTTGAACTTTGGCAAAAATTCATTTTTGAACCATGTCTCACCTTTTCGACTGATCATGATTTTGTTAGTAATAACTCCCGCTGCCAAAGGCACTACCACGAAAATCAATACTGAAGCTACTAAGGTCTCATAAGGAATAGCAATTTCAGTGATACCTAAAAGCAATCCGACCAATGGTACAAATGCCACCAAAATGATCAAGTCGTTTACAGAAACCTGTACCAAGGTATAATTGGGGTCTCCATCTGTCAGATATGACCATACAAAAACCATGGCCGTACAGGGTGCTACACCTAGAAGTATGGCACCTGCAATATATTCCCCAGCAAGCTCAGGCTCAATGTATGCAGCATAAAGCTTGTCAAAGAATATCCAAGCAAAAAACGCCATAGTGAAAGGTTTGATGAGCCAATTGATCACCAAAGTCAAAATCAATCCTTTTGGAGCTTTTCCTACTCCCTTGATACTTCCAAAATCAATCTGCAACATCATCGGATAGATCATCAACCAGATCAATATCGCTATAGGGATATTGACATTATAGATCTCCATATCTGACAAAAAGGTGATATCCTCACCCGCCAAATGCCCAATCATAATCCCAGCGCCTATACAAAGCGCAACCCAGACTGTTAGGTATTTTTCAAAAAAAGCAATTTTCTTAGTTTCAGACATTTTTATTAACCACTAATTAAAAGGTGATAAAGCAATGAGAGTGATATTTTTGGATATTAGCGATGCGATATTTCTAGATATTATTTTCAGACCTTTGCGGATAATATAGCTTCTCTTCTCTGTTGATTGTACTAGAACAGTATCTACAAATCTCCAATCCCGATCCACGGGACAAGTCATCCATTAATGTCTATTTTTGAATCTTTTTTACCTTTGAAAACAGATATAACATCTCCGAACCTATCTGAAGTGATCTTTCATCATACTTAATAGCTTCCTGGTCTGTATCATCGAAGGCTTTTGGGTCTTCATATCTTACAGGAATTCTTGCCTCAGCACCTGGGATAAATGGGCAGTTTTCATCTGCATGGGAGCAAGTCATGATAGCTGCAAAGTCCGTAGGGGCATTGGTGGCATCGTCATACACCTTGCTGAAAGTGACTATCGGATCCGCATCGTCTGAATAAAAAACAAAGTACTTAGGATTACCTTCGCCGTCTTTGCTGACTTTGAAGCCAAATCTTTTGATTGAAGCAACCGCCCTTTCATTGAAAGCAGTTACCTCTACGCCGCCAGAGAAGGAATTGATATCAATGCCATGATATTCAGCAGCAACTTTTCCCCAGATTTGGGAAAATTGGCTTCTTCGGGAGTTGTGTGTGCAGATATAATTCAGGTTGATCACTTGATCTTGATCGACTTTCTTCTGAATGTAATCAATCAGGACTTGAAGTACGGCTTTACGTTCTTGGCTAATCGACAGTGCCTGCGCTTGCTCAATGTGAGATTGGAGGGTTGGGTATAGGTTCATGATATATTGCTGTAACCTTTGGGGTTTCAAAAACCCCGAAGGTTTTTAGTTAAAATCGTAGTTATACATTCAAACCTTCGAGGTTTTTATGGTTTTGAAGCTTTTTAAATATTATTTCGGTTTCTTTAAACCTTCGAGGTATTAAAGACCTCAAAGGTTTTTAGCAGCATCCCGAGCCAGGTTCGCAGCTATTGGCTGCCTGAAGGGAAGCTAGGGAAACTCTGACTTTTGGTTTTTCGGATACTGGACCACAGCAGGCAGCAGCTTTTTCTTCTGGAGTTGTAGCTCTGTCTTTGGCTTTGCAGGTAGTTTGGTCAGGTGTAAGTTGTACGATCAATGCATTGCCAGTGTCCTTGATATTGTGGATAGGAAGTACGGCAGTCGGGAAAAGGGAGTTGCCATACTCAAATTTGATCTCAGTATTTGGATAGGTTTCTCTTACTTTGTTGACTACCTCGAAGATTTTCAATGCCTTGCTACTATCTACCGCATGATCTGGTTCAGGGATTTCATTTTCCCATAGCTGGATATGCACTTCTGACCATTGGTTACGGATTCCACCGCAGTCTACTGTATCATAATTGACATTCTTGATCTCGGTGATATGGTAATCCGTTCTCACATATTGACCAGATTGATATTCGAAGAAAAGTGCCTTTTCAGGATTTTCTTTAAGGATTTGGGTAAATTCTGAGGTTTTCATTTTTTTGTGGTTTAAAGCTTTGAGGTTTTAACAGCAGCCCGAGATTTTTGGAAATCCACCAAACAAGTCGTGGAATAGATGCTGCACTTCTGCCCATCTGATAGGATCAATGCAATAGCATACTGACACGCCTTCGATGCTTCCCTTGATCAGACCAATTTCTTTGAGTTCGCGGAGGTGTTGAGAAATGGTCGCTTGTGCTAAGCCCAATTCTTGGACTAAGTCCCCATTGATACAAGTATCCGATTGAATTAAATATTCAAGAATAGCTATCCGTGCAGGATGTGCAAATACTTTGGCGATTTTTGCCAATTCGTTTTGCTTTTCTGTGAATAAGTCGGTTTTGGTGACACCCATTTTTGAGACGTTTAGAGTTTAGAATCGAGATGCGATAAATAAAATTGAAATTAAAGGGAAGTAAATAGCCTACATCTATTCAAGAATTTATAAAATCCATAACTTTTGTTTCAATGATAGAACTTATACATCTCTGCATTTAAATAGAAGCTTCCCTCATGATATGCTATAGATTACCATTGCGGTAGCAAAATTCATTTATGAAGCCGATTATTTATATATCGCAATATTACGATATATGTTCGTAATAAAAAACTTTGCTCTTTAAAAAATATCTGGAAATGTGTTCTGTTATACTGTCAATGATGACATTGATTATTAAGACTGTGAAAACTAAATGAAGAATTTTGCTATCACCCTAACCTAAACTTAACTGGGAAATACATCCATGCTTGAATAGCTTCACCTTTCAAGTTTTTGGCTGGAATAAATCCATCCTTATACTTTCTTAGCACCCTATTGACTTCATCTATTAAAGAGTCGTGAACCTCATTTTTATTCATGATTTTAAACTGGATTAAATCCCCGTTTTCATCAATTTCAGCACCGACCCAGACATCTCCCTGGACACCTAGTCTCCGTGAAACGATAGGGTAAGTCAATACCTTTGATAACCAAACATCAAAAACACCAGCATCGGTAAAACTAGGTTTGAAAATATCTCTATCAATAGCTAACTCTTCACCATCAGGCAAAACCAAAAAGCCAGAACAATCATTTTGATTAACACACTGGATTTCCGAAACAACATCTTCATCTACCAATATTTTGACCTGAGTGGATTTACTACTTTTAAAATCAAGGCGAACAAAATTAAGTGCCCCGCTCGAGTTATACGACTTCTCTTCTTCAAAATGTACCAATTCACCATCAACTTGTAAGTAGCTTGATCGATTCACTTTGATCAAAATATTATCCAAGGTAAATATCCTATAAATCATGTATCCATCAGAAGATTTGGATTCCACTCTATTAAACACATGCTCACCACCACCCTGACTCAATGGATAATAGTGGTCATTAAGTGGTGTAATTATTCTTTCTTGTGCGAAGCTCCCTATGCTTACCAGCAATAACAGGACCTTAAAAATGACTTTTTTCATATACTAAACAAATTTCAGTTTTGAATATAATGAAAATCTTTGGTGTTGAGCAAACATCAATTAAGAAAATAGTATGATAATAAAGTAATTTTTATTGCAACATTGTTGCATTTGAATAACTACTCAAATACCTTTGCAAGAAAAAAACTATGAAAAAGTATTTTGCATTTGCGAGTGCACTATTATTTTCTGCATTGATAGGCTGTCAAGAAAATGAAGATCCTCAGGTTGAAGAGCCTAATTTCGAAGAAGTCGAAAGTGAGTGGATTCGACTTGCCTGGTGGAATAATGACTCAAAAATAGGTCTCATAAACCCTATTAATGATAACAACACAAATCCAGATCTTGCTGCATTCAATCCAGCTGGAGCTAATTATCTTTCTTCATCCGGAAGATATATCATTTCTATAGAAAGGGTGGATGGAAAAGTAAGGTTTTTTGACACAGGGATAGAAAACCATAACGACCATGGTCACGAATATACTCCAAAATGGATTAGTGCTACTGCTGATGCACCATTACCTACTCATTTTTCTTCTACTAATGGACAGATCATCATATTCAACGACGGGGATGGTAGTATCACTTGGGCTAGAGAGAGTACCCTAGAAACTCCGAGTTTCAGCCCAACAGTAATCTCAAACATAGGAAATGGCACCCATCATGGTGCTGCCACTTGGCTTACAGGAAATAAATTTGCTGTTACTTTCAAGGATGAAAGTGTGTCGGGTTCGCTTCCTCAACATGTCAAACTAATCGACAATACTGGCCAAGTGATTTATGAAGATGAAACCGTCACTGTAACAGGAATACATGGAGATGCTTCTAATGGAAAGTATGCCGTATTTGGTGCTACCGAAGGAGTCGTTGTTGCATCTGATAATAATCAAATCAAGTTGATACCAAATCCAAGTCCACTAGCTTCAACTTCTGGAAACTGGATGGGTACCATCAAAGCCAATGACAATATCAGCACTTTCTACGGCTATGCTAGTCAACAAGGAATTTTCGAAATCAATCCTGATACAGAAGCAATTACTCCAGTGCTTCTTTCAAACACCATCAAAACATATTTCTTGAGTGCTGATGGTGGGTACCTTGTTGTACAATTGAATGACAACACCGTTAAAGTCTATGACACAGCCAATAGAAATGAAATAGCTTCAAAAAGGCTAACTACTGCTGAAGCTTCAGCAAATACAAATGCAGAAACAGCCAATGAATGGGAACATTACAGGCTAATGAACGAAGAGAGTCCAATTTTGACAGCTTCGGAGAAGTTCCTTTATGTATTGGCACCCGACAAAAAGACCATAGAAGTCAAAAACTTAAATACATTGAATTCAGTCAAAACCATAGATGCTCCAAACAATACTACAAATATTTTAAGAGTAGGTTTTCAGACGAAATAAAAATTAAGACTTATAAAATTTGATTTTTTTCAATATCAAAAGGCTATCTCAAGGAAGAATTGAGATAGCCTTTTGAATATATTACCCAATTTTTTGATTAAGATTACTTTAATGAAATGCTAGCTTAAGTGATAATGTTCACAATGTGAGTGGTATAATTTTGAGAGTTTTGGCTTTTGAAAACCATACTAGCTTATAAAAATGCCTAGAATTCTAATTATTTTCATTGCGCTTGTTTTTACATCAATTGCATGCAGTAAAAGTTCGGAAGATCAGCATTTGGAAAGTATTCCCACTTCCCAACTTTTAAAAACACTCTTGAACGGTAATAAACGATTCGCTTCTGATCACCCAAAACATCCTGACCAAGGCTTGGAGAGACTCAAAAGTCTGGCAATAAGCCAACATCCTGCTATAGCGGTTGTAAGTTGTTCTGACTCTAGGGTATCACCAGAGCTCATTTTTGATCAAGGTTTGGGAGACTTGTTTGTAATTCGAAATGCTGGAAATATAGTAAGTGATAATGAACTAGGAAGCATAGCCTACAGCATAGAGCATTTGGGAGTATCATTGGTAGTTATTCTCGGACATACGAAGTGTGGTGCAATCGGTGCATTTGTCGAGCATGATCATGATCACAATGTTCACTATTCGGAATTTATTCTAAAGATTATAGAATTTATAAATCAAGAAGAGGAAGAGAAAGCACTAATAAGGAGTGATCCTGATTTTTACCAAAAAGCTATTGAAGCAAATGTCTTACACGGAATTCATGAGGTAAAAAACAAAATACCTATGGTTGAAAAACTGATAAATGATCAGAAACTCATTCTTGTGGGAGCAATTTATGATGTGGACACAAGAGAAGTGATTGTAATTGAAAATGTGGATTAATAAGATTCTATTCTGGTCAGAAAGTGTAGGAGGTCTTTGTTGATCAAGGCTATTTGGGATTCTACTTGGTCAAGCATTTCTGATCTGATTTTCAACAAATCAGAAGTATATATGCCTCCATCATCTAGCATCACTGACATACCAGAATAATTCAAATTATAGGCCTCCCATCTCTTGATCAGTTGGTTTTTCAAAGAAACATTTTCTTCATTGTTTCTTTCACTATTGAAATAATACCAAACCGAAGGCGGGAAATAGGAAGGTCTACTATCTCCCTCATACACATCTCTGAGTACATTTTTGGGATGCTCGATGTCTACATTATTTTCCATTCGCAATATGGTAATACCTAAAATAACTTCTGTGAGCCCTCCTAAAATACCAAAATAATCCAACCAATCTCCTACTTCATCATTCGCTGCAACTGAGACGCCTTGACTAACACCCACAGTAGCACCTATTACAATTGCCGCTACTGTTAGGTTTCTTTCTCTTTTCCTTAGACTTCTATCCAAAAACGTAGCAAGCTGCTCCGCCTTTTCCTCTTCACAATCAATTGCAGACATCAACGCATTGATTTCAAGGTCCATTCTCATTACCCTACTGAGGATGTGCATTTTTAGATCTAGCTTCTTAGTCTCACTCAACTCCCCATTCAGGTAAGATTCCAGTTCATCAACCAAATTGAGCGCTATGGCCATGTCTATAGATTTATCATCCAGCTTGTCCATCCATGGTTTTTCGGCCTTTAGCTCTTCGATCTCAAACTCCTCTCTACTTTCTTCGAATGATAGTCCTTGCAGACACTCTCCTTGAAAAGATGTCGGAGCATCTATGATCTTCTTGCTGGCGCAGGATGTACCAAAAATCACTATTATCAAGAATAACTTTCCAATACAGGCAACTAAAAAAAAACAGCTACTCTTAGGTGAATTCTTCATATCCAACAAAGTAGCTGTTTTTGACATAAGTATCAAAGAAGTATTTAGTATATTTTAGAAAATATGTCCAAATCCAAAAAAGAACTGACCGCCTTCTACACTCTGAGCATAGTCTAACCTGAGCACAGTAGATTGATTCCATGCAATCCTTCCACCAATGCCAGGAGCTCCCCGAAAATTATTGAGCTGCACATCATTGAGACCTTCCCATACAGTACCAAAATCATAGAATGGAGTTACTCCTAGTGCAAAATGTTGATTAAAGGCATTGAAATCATATAAACGAGCTCTCATTTCTAAATTCACCAAACCGACTGTAGGTGCAAGAAAACGAGCCTCTCTATAGCCTCTAAGAGAACGACCACCTCCCAGCACCAAGATACCTCCTGCTTCAGCCTGCGAAGATAGATCCCACATTTCTATGAAGTTGATATTTGGTCCAAAGATGTGTCCGAATGCTGCCAAACCTGCAAAGGTCAACCTATTCCTGTTGTTTTTCCAACGGTGAAAAGTATGGATAAACTGACCTTGGACCATAAACTTGTTGAAATTGAAATCTGAACCGAGCCAAGGAGCAGAATATTCATGAGAATATTGCAAGAAAACACCTTTGGAAGGATCTGGTTCCAAATCTCTGGTATCATAGATCAATGCAGCAGCAAGCATAGAAGTGAATTTGTAGTGATCAGAAAAACCTGACAAGTTGAACCTTTCCCAAGTGCCATCATTGATTTGTCTATTGACGAGGGTCTGTCTTTGCTCTGCTTCTACTGCTGTACCGTCAGCAAGGAAAGCTTCCTCGGCGATAGTCCCAGTATAATCTTCAAAAGCTGTGAACAAAGCCTCGTATCCAAACATAAACCTAAGCTTACCCCCCATTTCGACCCTTTCTCCCAGGGCATTGAAAAGTAACTCTCTTTGCAAAAACTGATTGTAGTGCGTATCTGTCTGCAATCTACCTCCATTGCCTGGTACAGCGATGCTGAGGTTTTCTTCATAATCACGTACCCGATTGAACTGCCTGACTCCTCCCATAGCTCCAGCAGATTTATCTTCAAAGCTCAGTCTATCAAGGGACTGTCTTCCAATGCCCCAATACTGTGCGTGCGGATCCTCCCAGACTACTGCATCTGCCCTAAACCTCCACTTGGAATTGAAAATATACGGAACATCCAGATTTACAGCCGCTCTCACACGACCATTTTCGAAAATGAAAAACTCTGTGTTGATACTGTACCTGTAAGGTGTATAATAGAAGAATGGATCTTCCTTGGTTTTATTTTGGAACAAAAACAAATTCCCACCTATACCAAATCCACGAATTGGATCAAACTCAAACCTTGGAAGACCAGTCGCAAAGAACCCTTCTTTCTTATTGAGAATATCTTCATTGGATAATTTCTTTTCATCCGAAAGATCAAATGGTAAACTTATCGTGTCCAAAATAGACAACCTATCCACATTTTTATGTGCATTTTGGTCTCTGATACCCAAAGTTGCTTCTTGTGCAGCAATGTTTTGATACATTCCCACACACAGTAGTAGTAGTAGCTTTTTCATGATTAAATAATGTTAGCCTATACCAAAGCATTTAGCCGAGCATAGGCGTGTGGAACTGATTTGACAGCACAAAAGTAAGGCTCTTAATGCCTAGCAGCCTTTAAGAACCCATTAGAAAAAAATTAGAATTCTATTAGAAGGCTACGGTAAAGGAGGTGCCTTCACTGATTTTTGATGTTACTTTTACTTTGCCTTCGTGAAGGGCTATGATCTTTTCTACTAAGTACAAGCCTATCCCGGACCCTTCAGCTTGAGATTTGTTTTTGCCTCTAAAAAAGGGCTTAAAAATATCCCCAATTTCTTCTGCATCTATTCCCAATCCATGATCTGAGAAAGTAATCAGGAGTATTCCATCTACAAAAGTTATATTTACCCTACAAGTCCGACCTAGGGAATATTTACACCCATTTTCTAGCAGGTTTTTGAAAGCCGTAGTCAAAAGGTACTCATTGCCCAAAAGTGTGATATTCTCTTCTTCAAGATCTTCAGGTATCAAAAGTTCTACCTTGTAGTCTGCATGTGCTAGCTGAAGCTTATGACTAGCATCTATGAGGCATTCATCTACCCTGATCGGTAGAAACTTTACTTGAGTTTTATCATAGCTTGCTTTGGCTAGATCCAGAAAGCTTTCAGAAAGCTGAGCCAATTTTTTCGCATCTTTCAGAATGGTGGAGAGCGTCTCTCTATACATGTCCGTCTCTCTTTCTTTCGAAAGACTTAGCTCAACCTCACCAATTACAATAGACAAAGGAGTCCTAAACTCATGTGCCAGATAGGAAACAAACTGCTTTTGGGATTCAAAGGACTTCTCAAGCCTCTCCAGCATGGCATTGAAAGTTTTGGCTAACTTTCCTATTTCATCTTCACCCTCCTTAAGCCTTAGGTCAAGATTATTGGCAGATATACTTTTGGCATCCATAGCCATTTTTGCCAATGGAAGCAGGGCATTTCTGGAGAAATATTTTCCTGTCAAGAAAATCAGCAGTAAAGCCAATACATAGGTAATCATCATCGTGAACCTTAGATTGTATAGCTTATTGTATCCGTATTCATCATAGGCCGCAGCAGTAATGATATAATCCTTGCCAGCGCTGCGGTATAGTATTCCTACTACTTGCCATTCTTCTTGGAAAAACTGAATGTATTCAGACCCTTGAATCTCGGAGAGCATTTCTGGAGTCTCCTTTACAAAATCTATGTCTACTGCATCATGATAGATCAGCTCCAAATCTGCATTGTAAATGGCTGCCTCCACTTCATACAGAATCTCTCGATTATTGCGGTAAATCGTTTGCAAAGTCTCTGCATTCAGTTGAGTTTCTGTCAGTAAGTTGACCTTGGTAATGGCCTCTTTTTGCAAAATATTGTAAAACTCACTGGCTCTATTCTGGGATGCTGAAAAGTAAACAATCCCCATAAAAATCGCCAAAATTCCAGCACTGACCGCTGTAAATAATATGGTGATGCGCTGCTGAATGCTCATATCTTCTGCAAAATAAAACCCATTCCAGATCGGGTATGAATCAATTTTTCTTCAAAAGGCTTGTCAACCTTTTTGCGAATGTAATTGATATAAACATCTACAAAATTGGTTCCTGTATCGAAATTCACTTCCCAGACTTCTCTAGCTATCTCCTCTCTTGAAAGTACTCTTTCGGGATTTTGAAGGAAATAAGTAAGCAACCTAAACTCTTTAGGTGTCAAGTCTATATTTTGACCACTCCTAGTTACTTGCTTCAACTGAAGATCTATACTAAGATCAGCATAGGCAAGCTGATTGCTATAAAATGGGGATGATAGACTCTGAGTCCTTTTCAATAAGGTCTTTATTCTAGCAAGTAATTCCCTCAAATCGAAAGGCTTGACCATGTAATCGTCAGCTCCGGCATCAAACCCTTCCACCTTATCATCTGTGGTACCGAGTGCTGTAAGCATGATAATCGGAACTTGCGGATAATTTGCTCTTAGGAATTTTGAAACTTCAAGACCATTAATTTTTGGCAGAATCAAGTCTGTAATAACCAAGTGAGGTAGTGTACTTTCAAAAAGCTTGATCCCGTAAGCCCCATCATATGCGGTCAAAACCTCCATTCCTGCTTCTTGTAGCCCCCTTTGGAGCAAAGATGCGAGCCTTTCATCATCTTCTATTACGAGGATTTTTGCTGGATTCATAAATTAAAGGTAAGAAAAAATTGAAGTATAAACCTTTTCCTAAAAAGTTTAAAACGGCAAAACAAAGATGTAAAACCCTAAAAATGCTACAGACTTGCAGCTTGTACATGCATCCAGTCAAAATTCCGAAGCCTGCCTAAGCTTACCCATCCCTCTGATTCCCATATATCCCACCAAGCATGATACTCAGGCCCCGCAAAAGTAGCCATATCCCTTCCCCACTTCAGCTGATTATTGGAGGGGTCAAAATCAATAGCAATCCCCCAGCTATGCATACTTGGCAAAGTGCCCCTCGGATACTTCTATCGTTGTAGCAGCCTCCAAAGTAATCAATCCGAAGCTCTTTCAGGCGATCGGGGCCGTAGTGATTCAAAACTTCCCGCATAATCCTTTCGATACTATCTTTCACTTTTTCATGGCAATTGAACCTGTTAACTCTCTGACTGGTGCTCCATGCAATTTTCAGCTCATAAGGACGCTGTACATATACCAAGCTAGAAACTTTCGGACGATAAAATTGATCAAATTCAGGAGTATATTGCTTAGGCCATGGACTTTTTCACGGGGCTAATTCTTCTGGTCTCCAAACAGGAGCGATGCTTCCTTGCTCTATCAAATATCTTGTACCTTCGAAGGAATAAAGTGTATTAGGACCAAAATAGCCATCAATTGGCCCTGGCTACTGTCCATACTGCATGGTAATGTATTGTAGCATTTCCACTAGTTTTCTTTTATTAGACCATGCTGTGGGAATCACACCATAGTCATCTTGGCTTTGTAAGTAAGAGGGTCAGGTATCCCATCTATAACACTAGTATATAGTCCTTTGGTGTGAAGCCAGCCTTGAACAAAGATTACAACTTCTTTGGTATCCATATTCTTTAAGCTTTTGTGGGGAAAACAATTTTGAAAGGTGATCAAAATTTAAAAAATTCATATGACAATATCAATCTAATTACCTGATAATTAGAGGTCAAGGTCAAAATCAAGTGATTTCACACAAAAAAACGCTAAGCTTATTGGGTAAAAGCTTAGCGTGATTTTGCAACTCAAGAGAGATTCAGACTATGAACAAGCTATCTTGTTCACCCTGGTGGCATGCCTCCCTCCTTCAAATGCTGTGTTGAGGAAAATATCTGACATACTCACTGCAAGTTCAAATGAAATAAACCTTGCGGGAATTGCTAATACATTCGCATCATTATGCTGTCTCGAAAGCGCTGCCAAATCCTCATTCCAACACAATGCAGCCCTGATACCTTGGTGTTTGTTGGCTGTGATAGCTACACCATTTCCACTTCCACAGATCAAAATTCCTTTTTCAAACTCACCTTTCTCTATAGCTTCTGACAATGGGTGTACGAAATCCGGGTAATCCGCAGACGCATCTGAATACGGGCCAAAATCTTTGACCTCATAACCTTGTTCTTTTAACTTGACAATCAAGTCTTGCTTGTAAGCGAAACCTGCATGGTCTCCTCCAATGGCTATTTTCTTTGACATGCTTAATTAATTTTTTTGTATTTCGACACGCTTACTTTACATCAATACTATAAACTTACTCGTATTAACAATGCGTGCAATTGATAATCATTATCTATTCCTTTCAATCATTATCAGCTTCTATTGCACGCTTCCTTTCGAGTCTCTTGGCTATCATAATACCTGTTTCATAAAGCACCATGATCGGCATAGCAATTATGATCTGACTGATGACATCAGGAGGTGTTATGATCGCTGAGATCACTAAGATCACAACGATCGAGTGTCTTCTATAGGACTTCAGCATCGCAGCAGATACCAATCCTGACATGGATAAGAAGTAGATCACTACAGGCAGCTGGAACATCAATGCAGACGCTAATACAAGCATGACCACAGTGGTGACATAAGAAGTGATGTCAAACTCATTGAGGATAGTCGGATCAAGCTGGTAGTTTGCGAGAAAGTTGATCGATAGAGGTGCTAAGATAAAATATCCAAATGCTGCTCCCATAAAGAACAATAAACTTACAAAGAAAACTGCCCCTCTAGCCGCATTACGTTCCTTGCTATACAGTCCTGGACTGATAAACCTCCATATTTCCCAAAATAAATATGGAAATGCTACTACCAGCCCTACCACCAAACTGGAAGTAATGTGCATAGAAAACTGTCCCGTCATCTGACGACTTTGTATGGTAAAAGGTAAGGTGTCTATACAGAGTGCAGGGATATTCAAATACTCTGACACTTTACACAGCACCCTATATGTCACAAAAGAGATCTTGGAAGGTCCCAAGATCACTTTTCCAAACACAATACTCTTTGCAAGAAAAGCTGTGATAGTAAATATCAAAACTGCCGCAACGGACCGAAGCAAATGCCAGCGCAACTGCTCCAAATGATCCAAAAAGGACATGCCTTCTTCTTCCTCTTCTTCGTCTCTATATTGATCTAATGCCACGTGACTTGCTGAAAATTAGTATAATGGGAACTGCACCATCCAATCGTTTACTTCCGACTTGAGGCTAGCTAGTTCTGATTCGTTCTCATGGTTGCTCAATGCTTTGTCTATCAAAGAGACGATGCGTACCATGTCTTGTTCCTTCAATCCTCTAGTGGTGACAGCGGCAGTACCTACTCTCATCCCTGAAGTGACAAACGGCGAACGCTTATCAAAAGGAACCATATTTTTATTGATAGTGATATCTACTTTTCCAAGTGTCTCCTCGGCGATTTTTCCTGTGATATCCTTGTTGTTCAAATCTATAAGCATCAAATGATTATCTGTACCTCCAGAGATGATTTTGTAACCCAACTTCACAAACTCCTCAGCCATCACTGCAGCATTCTTCTTCACTTGTACCACATAATCCATGTATTCATCAGAAAGTGCCTCTTCAAAAGCTACAGCTTTGGCAGCGATGATATGCTCCAATGGTCCACCTTGTGTACCTGGGAATACCCCTGAATCAAGCAAAGAAGACATTTTTCTTAATTCACCTTTAGGTGTTTTTAAGCCGAATGGATTATCAAAATCTTCTCTCATCAAGATCAATCCACCTCTAGGTCCTCTCAAGGTCTTGTGAGTAGTAGTGGTCACGATGTGACAATACTCTAACGGATCGTTAAGTAAGCCTCTGGCAATTAATCCAGACGGATGAGAAATATCCGCCAAAAGGATCGCGCCAACTTGATCAGCTATGTCCCTCAATCTTTCATAATCCCAATCTCTGCTGTAAGCGGAAGCTCCACAGATCAATAGATTAGGTTTTACCTCTAGGGCAGTAGCTTCTACTTTATCGTAATCGATCAGTCCAGTCTCTTCTTCCACACCATAGAAATGAGGCTTATAAAGTTTACCAGAAAAATTCACTGGAGAGCCATGGGTCAAGTGTCCACCATGTGCCAAGTCAAAACCCAAAATACTATCCCCTGCATTTAATACTGCTAAAAATACGGCAGCATTAGCTTGAGCACCAGAATGTGGCTGAACATTGGCCCAACCAGCACCGAAAAGTTCCTTGGCCCTATCTATAGCCAATTGCTCGATTTGATCAACTATTTCGCATCCACCATAATAACGCTTGTTTGGTAAGCCTTCTGCGTACTTGTTGGTCAACACACTTCCTGCCGCTTCCATTACCTGCTTACTGGTAAAATTTTCAGATGCGATCAATTCAATACCTGTCTTCTGACGGTTTTCTTCTTTTGCAATTAGGTCAAAGATTGCCTGATCTCTTTTCATGGATATGATTTTTAATAGGTTGCCCAAAATTAGTTTTAAACAATGGATAATCCAATTCAATAAATACTTAATAGAAATCAAGTATCAAGATTTTCAACAAAACCAATGGATCATATACAAATCAAAATTTTATTCCGTAAAGGGAATTTTCAATAATGAACCTAAAAGACACGGCTTGTTCAACTTTAAACTAAAAAAATTGGATATCCTGTTTTAATATTCATTACTTTTATTAAATTAGTTGAAAATTAACGCGCTATATAATGAAAATAACCATATTCTGCCTACTACTCTTTTTAGGTAACGAAGCTATTTCTCAAGAAACGCAATTAGAGATCAAATTTGAAGGTATCTCAAAGCCTACAATGATTTACTTTAGAGATTTAGGGAATGAGCTTAGCTACAGCTTACCAATCTATTTGGATTCGGGAATGACAGATTATCAAGGAAAGCTAACCAAATCATTTAGCATAGAAGAGCCAAAAGCTGTGATGGTTTCTGGAGGAAATCACCAAAGGGCGATATACCTAGACCCTGGAGACGAAATCGCTTTCACATTACCAGAAGATTTTAGATATCCTATAAAAACCTATTCGGGCAAAGGCTCAGAAAAAATCCCCTATTTACAGAAATCCAAAGATTATCTTAACTTCTTAACTTTTGTAGAGTATGATAGCAGTGAAGTCTACCAGAAGGCAAAAGAGCAAATTGATTTGTATGATGAAACCCTTGTTGAAATAGAAGACTCAAAATTTTCTCGTGCTTTCAAAAATTACCTAAAAGCGGAATTACTTCATAATGAGTATTATTTCTGGGGAACATTCCCTATGTACATTAAAATGTATAAAGGAATTGCATTGGAAAAAGATGAAACTCAAGTTACCAAAACTGAGGATGAAATTATCTCAAAAATGGACCATTATTTCCCCTCTCAAAGCCTTCGATCTGATTATATGAAAATAATTAGCATAAAAGCTAATCAATCGGGAAATACAAGCGAATCGGCAATTTATGATCTTATCAAAAACAGTGACCTTGACACACGAGCCAAAGAAATGTTATTCGGGATGAAACTTTTGAGTGATATGCAGTTTGGAAATGTGCATAAGGCAGCACCAAATATGGAGATTTTTCATACACTTTTTCCTCAAAGTATATACAAAATGGAGCTTCAAAGGGAGTTTGAAAGCTGGCAAGGCTTGGCAGTTGGCGAGTTGGCTCCAGATTTTACTGCAAAGGACACCTTAGGTAATGAGTTCAAACTCTCTCAATTAAAAGGCAAAGTTGTATATATAGACATCTGGGCGACATGGTGTGGTCCATGTATTTCAGAATTTCCTCATGCTAAAAAATTGAAAAAAGACTATGAGGGGAATGATAAAATTGTATTCCTATATGTGTCTGTGGATCAGGTAGAAAAAACTTGGCTCAACTATTTACAGAAAGACCCAGCGTTCACAGGCTATCATGTCAACGACCCTGGGAATTTTAACTCAAATATTGCGAAACTGTATAAAGTTAACGGAATACCTAGGTATATCCTAGTCGATCATGAAGGAAAGATCCATAACATCATGGCTCCGAGACCATCAAGCAACGTGGTAATAAAAGATGAATTAAACAAAATGCTTTCAGTCATAGAATGATCTTGTAACATTAATTCCCTACCATTAAATTTTAGATACATAAGAAGGATATCTTAAGCCATTTCTATGAAACATTTCTCTTCCTTAAAGATCCTTTTGGGAATAATTTTGCTGCTCTCCTGTAGCAAACCTTCGAATGAAACTTTACAATTTTCTGATAATGTCAAGCTTGAAATAGATACCGTCTTGGTAGATAGCCAAGGAGAGGCATTATTTCTCAATTGGAACCTGCAAAATGCTAGCCTTTCAACTGACAGCAAGTACTTGTACAATCTCAACATTACGGAGACTTCTCTTGAAAAAATAGACTTGGATGACTTACAGTTTGTGAATAAAATAATATGACTCCCCCGAATTTGACACGTTACCAAATTTTGTTTGACAGCTAGTGTCAAATAGTTTTCAGTGTAGCTGAAATTGATGTAATTGGAAAAAAAAACAGCCATGAACATTATTAATTTCATATCGTATTTTCCAAACGAACAGAGTTGTGAACTTTACCTGAAAGCTCATAGAGAAAAACAGGGGATCCATTGTAAGAACTGCAAAAAGAGCACAAAGCATTACTGGTTCAGTACTAAAAAGGTTTTCGAATGCAGTATTTGCAGACGGAGATCATCTTTGAAGTCTGGTACAGTGATGGAGAACAGTAATTTATCATTGCATACATGGTTTGCGGCATTTTTGCTAATGTCGGCAACGAAAAAGGGCTTGTCCTGCATGGAGCTACAGCGCCAGCTTGGATTGAAAAAGTATGATACAG
>NZ_JAKZGP010000052.1 GCF_022549775.1 Belliella filtrata
ATGTTCACGTGGAGAAGTTAGTGGAGACACACATAAAAGTAAAGTCTTCAGAAAGTACTGCAAATGAAGAGCTAAACTGGGTTCATACAGCCATAAGTAACCTGAAAAAGAATCTATTGGGAATCTATCATATGGTAACCGAAAAATATATCCAAAACTACATAGATGAGTTTGTTTATAAACTCAACAGAAGATATTTTGGGGAAAAATTGTTTGACCGTCTTATTGTTGCGGCAATTCAAACATACGTGTAAAGTTAGGGGGAGTCATATAAAATAAAATTAGAAAAAGAAGGTCCTAATGGTATCGGAAATAATGGGAGAGGTGGAATTGTATGTCTGAATGAAAACTTGATACTTTTCAATGGATATCCAGCTTCGATCATAATGACAACCGAAGGTGAAAAAGCAGAAAACCTAAAAGATCTTATCAATCAAAAAGCGCAATTCACTCAAGCGGGTAATGACTTCCTCTACGAAAAAGTGGATCCTGAGAATTTACACATGGTCTATGGAATATTGATGAAGTTCCCGAATCAAGATCATGAGTTTGGTATATTGAACTTAAGTACAGGAGATACAAGAAGGCTCAACTTACCTGAGTTCAAAACCTTGAGCGAATTCACTATGATTTGCGACAACCCAAGCAACTATGAGGTATATGAGCCCCTGTTGTTTTTATCATATCTCAATGGAAACATTGTATTTGGCTCCAATATCAATAGTGACATGTATGTATATGACCTAAAACAAGAGGAGTTATCCTATGCAAAAATGGACCATAAACTCACTTCTTCAAAAAAACAGCAAACATTACCAGCGGAAGTGACCGATCCTGAAGTCTTCTTTTCTTTCTACAAGAAAGTAGAGAGTGAAATCGCTTTCGGTAAACCTGTCTACGACCCTACCAACTACCGATATATCCGACTTTCTTATATCAAGCACTTCGAAGAATCCCAAGAAAAAGGCTATCCTAAACTGAAATCTGTCGATTCATTTATCAATTTATATGACAACAACTTCAAGCTTGTATCTGAAATCCCTCTTCCCACTTCTAACAAAACACCTGGATCTTATTTTGTAAAAAATGGAGCTGTTTGGGTATTTGAAAACCTAGATGACGAAATGGGTTTTGTTAGAATAAAAATTGATTGAAATATCAAAACCACACATTAAAATTTTATTTCCTTTATGAAGGAAAAGGTGTTTATAATGAAATTTAATGTCAAATCAATGTACAAACATTAAAATAAACAAAATCTAAGGTTAGGTAATGGCTTACTTGATTAACCCAGACAGAACCAAACCTTACAGACAAGAAAATATATGCTGAAAATACCACATGTCAATACCTCAACATCTTGTCAGAAATTGGAAAAGTAGAACGAAGAGAAATAAGTGGAGCTCACTATTACATGAATTTAGAACTTTATAGGATTTTGGGACAGTAACTTTTTCATCGTTAGGGGGTATACTTTCTCCATTCAAACAATATAAAAACTATAAACATATTTCATTATAAAGATTTTAGTTATTACCTTACAACTAAACTCTTATATATGAAAAATTCACTTTTCTTCCTCAGCGTTGTTTTACTTTACTCATGTGGTAAAAAAGAAAGTAGCAAAGATTATTCACAGTTAGAGATCAGCATAGATACGGTGATGGTAGATTCCAAAGACGAAATACTATACCTGCAAATGGGACTCCGCTGGTCTGATGTATCCATGGATAGAAAATTCTTCTATAATTTTGACATGAACAGACATAAATTGGAGATCATCAACTTGGATAAGCTAGAACTCGAAAAAATAGTCAATTTTGATAAAGAAGGTCCAAATGGTACTGGAGCACGGTTTACAGATTTAAAAAGTATTGGTCAAGATTCGCTTTATTTGAGTAGTCAGTTTACACATGATGTTTTTGATTTGAATGGAAAAAAACTGGTATCAAGTAGCACTCGGGATCAACAGTATTCAGGTGACGACTTCAATGAAGGAGAAAGCTTCTCACACAGCGTATTAAGTGCAAATAACCCACACTTAGTTTTTGGATGGGGAAAGAATTGGAGAACTGGAGAGGTTTCATTTATTCAGATAGACTTTATCAAAAACTACTTACAAAAATGGAAAATTCCTGCTTTTGAAATTTTGCAATCTTTTCATTATGAGATGGAAACTCCGAAGGTTTGGTTTGGAACTAGCAACTATACTTCTATTGTAGAAAATAAAGTCCTGCTATCTAACGGAGTATCTAGTGACATCTATGTATATGATATCCCCAGTGAAATGTTGGAATTAAAAAGTCCGAGTCCATCCTTAACTGAAAAAGAAAAAACTAAACTTCCACCTAAGATGGTTGCTGGGATTGAGGAAAATCGAGAAGTTAGTAAAATGCTAAAAGAGCAAATCAATTTCTTACACCCTATATGGGATAATAAATCAAAACTGTTCTATAGATTCTCCTTTGAAGAAGTAATTGCAGATAGGGATGAAAGTGACGAAGTTGTAAATACAGCTAACATTTTTCTTACCGTATTAGATGAAGGTTTTACAGTTATTGCAGAAAAAGCTATACCAACGCTAAAACACATACCATACCGTGCATTTGTAAAAGATGAAAGCATCTGGATTTCAATCAATATAGAAGATGAGTTAGGTTTTCTAAGAATAAAAGTCATTTAATCATATATCCTTTAATCTATTTATCCCAAACAGCAATCTTCATCACATAGCTTTTAACTAAATTTCTTCATATGAAAAATTCACTTTTCTTCCTCAGCATTATTTTACTTTACTCATGTGGTAAAAAAGAAAGTACCAAAGATTATTCACAGATAGAGATCAGCATGGATACGGTGATGGTAGATGCTAAAGACGAAATTCTTTCCTTAGCAGGAGATTTGATGGTTTCAGACTTATCTGCTGACAAAAGTCTTTTATACTACCTCAATCCTAGGACCCTTCAGTTAGAAATAGTCGATTTGGATGAATTGGAATTTGTTCAAAGAGTTCAGTATGATGAAGAAGGTCCCAATGGAATAGGGAGGTTTGCCATGCAGTTCCAAGTGCTTCTAGATGAAAAGTTCTTTTTAGGAAGTTTTTCCAGCAAGGGTATATTCGACTTGTCAAGCACGCGGATTAGCAAATATGATTTTCTTATGGAAGATCTTAAAGGAGATCAAGACTTCGAAGGGTATGTAGAGAAATCCATTGTGGTCAATCCAAAAGACGAAAATCAACTATTCACAATCTTGATTAGCTGGAATGATCAATTATCACTTGTGGGGAGTATTGATGCGCAAACAAAGGAATTCAAAAACTATCCTATTCCAGCATTGGACTATTTATCCTCGTTCAAGTTAGTATATTCTGAAGGAGGTACGCCTCGAGCCATGCTCGCCGACTTTTTAGATCTCAGCAGGTCAGAGAAAATGCTCATCATTTCTAGTAAAGTTGGAGCTGATATTTATACTTTTGATTTTGCCACCGAAAGTTTTATTCACTATCCCGCCGAACCTATAACACTTCCAGTTAAGAAAACGGCAAAGATACCACAAGTGGTAGAAAGCATGGAAGAGTTCCAAAAACATAATCGTAGCTTGGGACAAGATATCAATTTCAGTGCACCAGTTTGGGATGATGAAAACGAATTATACTACAGATTTGCTCATTTCTTAAAGTACAAAGAAGAAGACAGCAAATTCATTCATTCAGACACAGAAGTACACCTGATGCTACTTGACAAGGAGTTTAAGGTACTTTCAGAAATACTTTTAGAAAATTACAAAAAAGTGCCAGTCAAACATTTTGCAAAAGATGGTATGCTATGGGTATTTGAAAATTTGGAAGATGAGATGGGCTTTGTGAGGATCAAAATCAAATAAATTGTCCTGTTGAATCATCGAAACCTAAGCGCCTAATTACACCATTTTGTTATAAGAATGTGAGAAACTGGAAAATGCTTTATCGATAAAATTTTTAGCACTTAACCATATAAAAATTATTTTCTTTATGAAAAATTCATTCTTCTTCCTCTGCATTATTTTACTTTACTCATGTGGTAAAAAAGAAGGTACCAAAGATTATTCACAGATAGAGATCAGCATGGATACGGTGATGGTAGATGCTAAAGATAAAATCATCATGGCAGCATCAAATATGTTTCTAAGTGGTTTTTCAAATGATAATTCCAAAATTCACCATTATGATGCAAAAAATGGAGTATTGGAAATAATAGATCTTGATCGTTTAATTCTTGATCGAAAAATCAAAGTAGAAAAAGAAGGTCCAAATGGGGTGGGGTCTGTTTGGTGGTTTGACTTTTGGAACGATAGTCTGTATGCTTTTTACAACTTCAACAATATTGAACTTTTAGATAAGAAGATGAAAAAAGTTTCTTCAATAAATTTACAAACTTCAACTATCGGTAAAACTGGCCTGGGTGAAGGGTTTATGTACCAAAATAATTTCACTTTATTAAATGACTCCAGAAAACTTTTAGCTCAGGTTCAATCATCTAATTCAGATTTTTTACATCTAACCTATTTAGATTTCAAAACTAATGAAGTGAAAATCATTAAAAACCCTGATTTTGAAGTAATGAACGACCACAACATCACACTAATTCAAAATGGGTCAAAAAGATCACTCATCCAGCCCGTCGGAACTCTTTTTGTAGGCAATAAAGCGTATGTCTTCAATAAAGCCAACAATAAAATATTCGAGTATGATTATTCAGAGAATTCAATTCAAGAAATACAGATACGTCAAATGACCATTCCGACAGCGAAAAGCAAATCTTACAAATTGCAAACAGAGTCTTTGGAAGAATTTAAAGCTCAAGCTATTGCATTAAATGAAGAGATTGCTTTCGAAAACTTAGTAGTTGATCCCAATTCTGGAGATTTTTATAGGTTAGCAGTAAAAAAAAATCAAATAGCTCAAGAAGATCGACCTGAAAAATGGGATGTATTTCTTATTAAGTATAATCCTAACTTTAAAACACTTGTAGAAAAAAAGATCTTCGATAACATAAACTTGACTGAACAACTTACAGAATACTTTGTCAAAGACAATATGCTTTGGATTAAAATCAATATAAACGACGATTTAGCCTTCTTAAGGATAAAAATCAACTAAAACCAAAGATGTGTTAACCATGAATACCGAAAGTCAAACTTTCAGAATTCATGGTTGAAATTTTGACAATAAATCCAAAAGCAGAAAGACCTTCAGGTACGTCGCGGCACACTCAAAGGGTAGCATTCAACAACCTTTGAGGGCTCTTTTGACATCAAAGGTTGCTATCACAATCCAATTCAGGCTGAAGTTTTCGTATTACAGAAAAACCTTTGCAGTTTTGGAAACTAAATTCTAATCTCTCGCTTCTCCTTCAATTTTCTTATTTTCCTAAAATTCCTTTCAAATCAGCTGGCGAATAGTTCACTGACTTCAGTGTTTTGAGATCTCCTTCTCTGAATACTAGGTATAGGTCTCCCTCTTGCTCAAAAAAGCAGGAGACACCTTGACTTTGGTAATGAGCCACTGTGGCTTCAGCTTCTTCTACATTTTTACATGCTTTGCTCATATTGGATCGTTGAACTTCGTCAAATAGCGCTTTGAATTTATCGCCTAATCCAAATTCTAAAATTGCACCTGACAGTACATATTGAATATCACAAAGTGCATCAGCTATCTCTACGATGTTCTGATCAGCTATGGCTTCTTCAAGCTCTTTGAGCTCTTCAGCAATAAGTGAAACCCTCAATTCACACCTTTTTGCATCTGGAATTTGAGGTTCTGATAGAATTGGGTGTTTGAAAGTCTGATGAAATGCTGCCACAGAAGTGAGCGACTTTGGATCTTGCATATCGTTTGATTTATTTGAGTTGTATGTTTGAAATAATGAGTCTATACCCTACTTTGACCGACGAAGAAACAAAACTTTGATCAATACAAAAAATAATTTTTAGAAAGCGCCTCTGACTTTATGTTAAATGAGAGTTGATCTAAGAAGATAAAATAACCTTGTAAGCACCTCGGCTGATCATCGTCTAGGAGAAGTTTTTTCGAGATGTAGCAAGTTTCAAGCTTCAATTCCGTAAAAAACAAAACCCTTCAAGTTTGATTAATCAATCTTGAAGGGTTTATGTATAAATCGAGGAAAGTTTACTTTCTCAATTGTTCAAAACTTGGGATTAATTACCCTTTAGAACAACAGCAGTTTCGAGATTACTTTCGATCTTGGAGAGAATTGCCGCATTTCCATCAGCACTGTTTGGACCAATATCTATCCTTCCATCCCCATTGGCATCGACTGCCGCACTGAAATCAACTTCAGCAAACAATTTATCCATATCAAATACCAAAAGCATATCTGTATCACCATCCACTTCTACACCTACAGCATTTTCGGATCTTGCTCTGATGGCTTTTTCAGATGTGAGCCAGATGGTTGTGACTTTACCGTCAATTTCCCCTGCGATCCATAGTGAGCGATCATACATTGGATCATTGGTGTTGCCTTCAGTTTTTCTATGTAACTTGAAGTTCACTTCTGTGTAGTTTCCTTGAGGGCTTCTACCTTCTGCGATGGCGGAGGTAGCGGCAGTACCATTGTTTACCAAAATCACATTCTTAGCTTGTGAAGCTTCTTGGTGAAATGAGGTGTTTACATTCGTTTTCAACGTAATATTCCCTATACTGATGCCAGCCAAGAGGTCAGCTTTTGCAGCATATTTCATTTCTATTTCTTTGGTACCCACAGCAAATTGGCTTGTAGCAAAGCCATTCACTATCACACGCTGATTTGCAGTACTACTATTTCCTGCACTTGAGGTAGCGCTCAAGCCTACTGAGCTTTGTGGTTCGCTGATCTCCGTATCTTCTACATTGGAGCAAGAAAAGGTCAAGAAGCCGATGGACATCGCAAAGGCCAATTTTTGAAAGTGTTTGATTGAATTTTTCATTTTCGTTAAATAGTTGGTTTTTTCCACGACCTCTTTGCAAGCTACATGCCAGCTATCCATACAAAATGTGACAAAATACAGGTTTCAACAGCATGAAAGGCATGATAAATCACCAGTCCAAGTGCTTATTTATGAAAAAAGCGCAAAGAAAGTATATTCCTTTGCGCTTAGTGTTACTTTTTGACTGGAATCAAATCAGCCCTTGTTTAGCAAGTATATCACCGATCTTTGTGCTAGATTACCAATCGATATTTTATTAGTCGACAAAAATATTGGCCAGATTAAACTTCCGTCTCAATATTTTCAATGTGATGATCGTGAGTCCAAATCTTATTTCAACGCATCATATCGCTCTGACACTGCGTCCCAATTGATCACATTCCACCAATTTCCAATATACCCAGCCCTGTCGCTGGTATATTTGAGGTAATAGGCATGCTCCCATACATCGATACCTAGCAATGGTACACCTTGAAAATCCGACACATCCATGAGTGGATTATCTTGATTTGGAGTAGAGCCTACTGCCAATTTTTTATTTGAATCTACTACAAGCCAGGCCCATCCAGAACCAAACCTTGTTTTTCCAGCTTCTTCAAATTTTGACTTGAACTCATCAAAGCTTCCAAAAGCATCATTGATAGCAGCTTCTAGGTCACCACTTGGCTTACCACCTCCGTCAGGAGACATGGTTTTCCAAAATAATTCATGATTGTAATGGCCACCACCATTGTTTCTCATTTTAGTAGAATATTTGGAAATGTTCATCATCACCTCTTCTAGTGGAGCACTCACATCAACACCTTCTTCAGCAGCAGCTTCACCAAGATTTTTGGCATAGGCCGCGGCATGCTTCGTGTAATGAATTTCCATAGTCATGGCGTCGATATGTGGCTCAAGTGCTGCATAATCGTATGCTAAAGCTGCTTGTTCAAAACCCGTACTCAGTTTGGTTTCATTTTCATCAGTAGATTCTCCTCCGCATGCAGTCAAGAATGCAGATCCTACCAAAGATGATCCGATTCCAAAAGCAAGCGTTGCTTTTGAACTCCTTGAAATAAAATACCTTCTCGATACTTTAGTGTTTGATTTTTTCATTTTTTAGGGGATTTATCCTTTAATTTTTCTCAAAATGAATACTTCTAGTTTGTAATTATAACTGCCTAAGATAAAGATTTCAAAGCGATAATAAAACCTAAAGTCGGACAATAAGTCTGATTTTGTGACAAGATGTTTATGTTTGCATTCATAATGTACAATGGTTTGGTTTTTGAATCATTTGTAAATTCTAAAATAGCAAAGCACTTAGACATGCAATTTTCCTTTTATAAATATCAAGGCACTGGAAATGATTTCATCATGATCGATGATAGAAATGAAGCATTTCCTGAAGATAACCTTCCTTTGGTTCAAATGTTATGCGATCGCAAGTTTGGCATTGGAGCTGATGGACTTATTTTGATTAGGTACAAAGATGGCTTTGATTTTGAAATGATTTATTTCAACTCGGATGGCTCACAAAGTATGTGTGGAAATGGCGCAAGATGTGCCGTAGCCTTTTCAAAATTTATAAACATCATAGATACAGAGACCAAATTCCTTGCCATAGATGGACCTCACACAGCTGTTGTCGATGGTAGCTTGGTAGAACTTGGGATGAGTGATGTGAATAGTATTTCCAATGCAGGACAAGATTATTTTGTCAATACTGGTTCACCTCACCATGTGAGATTTGTAGACAATGTGCTGAGTTACCCAGTCGTGGATCAGGGTGCTGCGGTGCGTTATAGTGATGATTATAAGCCCAATGGGACAAATGTAAACTTTGTAACCCCTATCAGTGATGAGGAGATTCACGTGAGGACATACGAGAGAGGGGTCGAGAACGAGACCTTGTCTTGTGGTACAGGGGTCACCGCTTGTGCTCTAGTGTATGGCATCAAACACCAATTAAATGAAGTCAAAATCCTTACTCCCGGAGGAAAATTAAAAGTACGTTTTTCCGCGGCTGCAGACGGGAGTTTTCGCAATATCAAGTTGATCGGTCCAGCAGAGCAGGTTTTTCATGGTGTATGGGAAAAGTAGCAGTTCACAAATTTTCAAACATGTAGACTTGTGATAATTCGACGATCTATATCATTCTAATTTCCAATTGTAATAAAAACGAAGTAATTTTAAAGCCCAATATAGAAAATACATATGTTAGATATCATAGCCAAAGGACTGGCAAAAGTTTTTGGAACAAAATCAGATAGAGACATCAAAGAATTGACACCAAAAGTCGCTTTGATCAATCAAGAATACGCAAAATTATCTGGACTTACAGATGATCAGCTTCGTGGGAAGACCATAGAAATCAAAGGCATTATCAACGAAGACTTGAAGTCTTACGATGAGAAGATCGCCTCAATCCGATCTCAAATAGAGGCATTGGCTCCTGAAAAAGTGCACGAAAAAGATGCGCTTTACAATGATATCGACAAGATTGAAAAAGATAGAGACGAAGCACTTGAGGTGGTTTTGGAGAAAGTGATGCCCTTGGCCTTCGCTGTAGTCAAAGAAACAGCAAGAAGGTTCAAAGAAAATGGTAGCCTGAAAGTAAAAGCAAATGCATACGACAAAGAATTGTCAGCTAGAAAATCAAATGTAGAATTAGCGGGAGAAGATGCTATTTGGCACAACAAGTGGATGGCCGCAGGCAACGAAGTTGTTTGGGATATGGTACACTATGATGTGCAGCTGATCGGTGGTATGGTCCTTCACAAAGGGAAGATTGCCGAAATGGCCACAGGGGAAGGTAAGACACTCGTATCTACACTTCCGGCTTTTCTCAATGCCTTGGCAGGTAGAGGAGTTCATGTAGTAACAGTGAATGATTACTTGGCCAAAAGGGATTCGGAGTGGAATGCACCTTTATTTGAGTTTCATGGATTGACCGTAGATTGTATCGATAAGTTCCAGCCAAACTCCGAGGGTAGAAAGAAAGCCTACAAGAGTGATATCGTGTATGGAACAAATAATGAATTCGGCTTTGATTACCTAAGAGACAACATGGCTCGTGATGCAGGAGATCTTGTACAAGGAAAGCATCACTTTGCGATGATAGATGAGGTCGATTCTGTATTGATTGATGATGCAAGGACGCCATTGATCATTTCTGGACCTGTACCTAGGGGAGATCAGCATGAGTTCATGGAAATGAAGCCAAGGGTTTCTACCTTGGTGGAGGAGCAACGCAAATTGATTCAAAGCTACTTGACAGAAGCGAAAAAGTTGATTGCTGAGAAAAATGAAAAAGAAGGTGGCTTAGCACTTTTTAGGGCATTTAGAGGTATGCCAAAATACAAGCCTTTGATCAAGTACCTATCAGAACCAGGTATTAGGGTAGTCTTGCAAAAGACGGAGAATTACTATTTGCAAGACAACAAGAGGAACATGCCTGAGGCAGATGAACCACTTTTGTTTACCATAGATGAGAAGACCAATTCAGTAGAGCTTACAGATAATGGCATAGAAGTAATCACCAAGAAAAACGAGAATCCAAACTTCTTTATCCTACCAGACATTGGGGTAGAAATCGCTGAGATGGAGAAAAATCCTGATATAGATGATACAGAGAAGTTGATTAGAAAGGAAGAAATCATCAAGGACTACGGAGTAAAAGCACAAAGAATTCACACTGTAAACCAGTTGTTGAAAGCTTACTGTATGTTCGAAAAGGATACAGAATATATCCTTGTAGATGGAAAAGTGAAGATTGTAGATGAGCAGACAGGTCGTGTGATGGAGGGTAGAAGATATTCTGATGGACTTCATCAAGCGATCGAGGCCAAGGAAAATGTAAAAGTAGAAGACGCTACGCAAACTTATGCGACGATTACTTTGCAGAATTATTTCAGGATGTATCACAAGCTGTCGGGTATGACAGGTACTGCAGAGACCGAAGCAGGTGAGTTCTGGGAAATCTATAAATTGGACGTAGTGGTAATTCCTACCAATAAGCCAATAGTCAGAAATGACAGAGATGATAAAGTATACAAGACTGTAAGGGAGAAATTCAATGCCGTAGCTGAGGAAATTGTAGAATTAACCAATGCTGGTAGACCAGTGCTTGTCGGTACGACTTCAGTGGAAATCTCTGAGGTATTGAGTAGAATGCTTACGATCCGAAAGATCAATCATCAGGTATTGAATGCAAAGCAACATGCCAGAGAGGCTGATGTGGTGGCAGAAGCAGGAAAGCCTGGCACAGTCACTATCGCAACCAACATGGCAGGTAGAGGGACAGATATCAAGTTGACTGCCGAATCTAGAGCAGCAGGTGGATTGGCAATCATAGGTACCGAGCGACATGAGTCAAGAAGGGTAGATCGTCAGCTAAGAGGTAGGTCTGGTCGTCAAGGAGATGTAGGTTCTTCTCAGTTTTTTGTTTCATTGGAAGATAGTTTGATGCGTCTATTTGGCTCGGAGCGTATTGCTAAGCTGATGGATAGAATGGGGCTGGAAGAAGGTGAAGTGATCCAACACTCTATGATCTCTAAGTCTATCGAAAGAGCTCAACGTAAAGTCGAAGAAAACAATTTTGGTACACGTAAGCGTCTTTTGGAGTATGATGATGTTATGAACTCCCAAAGGGAGGTAGTATATAAGAGAAGAAAAAATGCTCTTATGGGAGAAAGGCTTGAGCTTGATATCCTGAATATTATGTATGATGTATGTTTTGACCTGGTTCAGATGGCAAAGTCTACAGAAGATACAGAAAATGTGAGGATGAATATTTTCAGTTCTCTAGGGGTGGATCACCCGCTGACGGCTAATGATATTCAGTCTAAAGACGTTTCGGTATTGACACAAGAGCTATTTGATGCAGCTTATCAGAGCTATGTCACAAAAAGTAACAGGATTCTAGAAAGGGCATTGCCTATTCTGAGTGATGTCTATGCCCAAAGAGGAGCCACAGTAAAGGAAATCATGGTGCCAATCACCGATTCTATCAAGCAGATCGGAGTAGTTGTCAACCTGGAGTCTACGGTGAACAATCAAGGAAGAGATCTTATCAGGGCCATTGAGAAAAATGTAACCTTGGCAATCATTGATCAGAACTGGAAAGAGCACCTTAGAGATATGGATGATTTGAAGCAATCTGTTCAGAATGCTGTTTATGAGCAGAAAGATCCTCTTTTGATTTACAAATTCGAAGCATTTGAGATGTTCAAAAGATTTGTAGGTCGACTCAATGAAGATGTGATATCGTTCTTGGCTAAGGCAGATCTACCAACACAGGATCCAAGTCAAGTAAAGGCTGCCCAAGCACCTAAACAAGAAGAGAAAGTACAAGCTTCAAAAGCAGAAGTAGGTAGCACGCTTAATCCAGGGGCAAACAGACAAGCCGCTGCCGCAGCGGCCAATAGGTCTACAGAACAACAAGTAGTAGCTCCAAGAAAGACAGACAAGGTCTATGGTCGTAATGACAGAGTCACTGCACAATATGCTGATGGTACAATCAAAAAAGATGTAAAGTATAAAAGTATAGAGCAAGACGTAGCAGCTGGTAAGTGTGTAATCATCTAATGATAAATTTAAAAATCATGGTAAGAGCTATTTTAAGTGGTATTGTATTGATCCTTTTCTTAGGGTCTTGTAACCTTATCAAAAAATCGAGTGGGGAAGCCAATAAGTATAGCTCTTACCAGGAGGATTTGTCAGCTACTCGTATCACTTTTCCTGATTTGTCAGAAGTGAAGAAAAATGATGAGCCTAGCTCAAGCAGCTCAAATGATGTTTCTTCAATTGATTATGAATTGGAGCAGGCCTTGCAAAAATTCGCCAAGGATAATAAATCAGAACAATATTACTCTGGATATACTGTGTTGGTATATAGTGGAGTTGATAGAGATCAAGCTTTCAAGACTAGGAATGATCTCTACACGAAGTTTCCAGATGTCAAGTCAGACATGCAATACCAACAGCCTAGGTATTTGGTGAAAGTTGGAAAATTTATCAACAGAATAGAAGCTCAATCACATTATCACAAACTCAAAGAAGCCTTTCCAATGGCTAGAATCATCCAAGATAGATTTCAGAGAGAAGGCTTTGTGAATACCGATGAAAATTTGAATAATGATCAAGGACAGAATTAAATCCCTGGCAAGTCAACATAAAGCTGAATTCATTGCCAATAGAAGGCATTTACATGCCAATCCTGAGTTATCATTTCAAGAGCATAACACATGTGCTTTTGTACAGGAGCAGCTCAAAAGTTTTGGAATCACTGATTTTGAAGTCAAGGCAGATACAGGTATTGTGGCCTTGATCAAAGGGAAAAATCCTGATAAAAAGGTTATCGCACTCCGTGGAGACATGGACGCGCTTCCTATTATAGAGCAAAATGAGGTTCCTTACAAATCCACAAACCCAGGTGTGATGCATGCCTGTGGACATGATGTCCACACAGCCTCACTTTTGGGAGCAGCTAAGATACTAAATGCTGTAAAGGATGAATTTGAAGGTACTGTAAAGCTACTTTTTCAACCAGGAGAAGAATTGATTCCTGGAGGAGCTTCCTTGATGATCAAAGATAAAGCATTGGAAAACCCTAGACCTACTGGTATCATTGGTCAACATGTGATGCCGCTCATTCCTGTTGGGAAAGTAGGTTTCCGAAAGGGAATGTACATGGCAAGTGCTGATGAACTGTATATCACTGTCAAAGGAAAAGGAGGCCATGGTGCCATGCCAGAGACCTTGGTTGATCCCGTTTTGATAGCCTCACACATGATAGTGGCTTTACAGCAAGTAGTGAGCCGAAATGCCTCTCCTAAAATTCCTTCTGTACTTTCTTTTGGGAGAATTGAGGCCTTGGGTGCGACGAATATCATACCGAATGAAGTAAAAATTCAAGGCACTTTTCGTACGCTGAATGAGGCATGGAGAGCCAAGGCTCATCAGCACATGACCAATATCGCCAAAGGAATTGTAGAAGGTATGGGGGGTGAAGTAGATTTTGAGATCAGGGTTGGTTATCCTTTTCTCAAAAATGCTGAAGCCTTGACCAGTAGGGCTGAAGAAGCAGCAATAGCATATTTGGGTGAAGAGAATGTGGAGCCGTTAGATATCTGGATGGCAGCAGAAGATTTTTCTTACTATACTCAAGAAATGGACGGATGCTTTTATCGCCTAGGCACTAGAAATGAAGCAAAGGGGATCACTTCTGGGGTTCACACACCTACATTTGACATTGATGAAGATGCCATGGAAATTGGAGCGGGTTTGATGGCGTGGATTGCGGTAAATGAGTTGGGGTATTGAAGGAAATAGGGTTGAAATATGTTGAAGTGAAGTATTAGGGTGTTGGATATTGATGGATATTGGATATTTGCTTTGGGATATTATTTGGGAATCTTGATGGGAATAATATTAATATTAGAGATATATGAAAACAATTAAGCATCTGATGCTGGCTATTCTTATGGTACTTTCCTTTCAGACGAGTTCGTTTGCTTGGGGGGCTATTGGACATTATGTGATCGGTAAGCTTGCGGAATGGCAAATGAATCCAGCTACTGTAGAGAGAGTAGAAAAGGTACTGCACAAGGAGTCAATCTCGGGGGTGGGGGTATGGATGGATAATATCCGATCTGATAAGAAGTATGACTATACTTATACGTGGCATTGGGTGACGACAGTGGATGGTGAATATGATCCAGCATTGCAAGAGGAAACTGGTGATGCCTATGAGGCTTTTGGTAGATTGAAAGAGACTCTCAAGAAGGGCGGACTTAGCCCTGAAGAAGAAAGGGATCAGTTGCGTATGCTAATTCATATAGTCGGTGACTTACATCAGCCTTTTCACGTAGGCAAGCCCGGAGATCGTGGAGGGAATGATGTCAAGGTTAGCTTTTTCAACAAAGAAACCAATATTCACGCGATATGGGATTCGGACCTTATAGAAGGAAAAAAAATGAGCTTTACTGAAATAGCTACAGAGCTTCAGAAAAGAATAAATGCTGATTTGATCAAAGAATATACAAGTAAAGGGCCTGCGGAATGGCTCAAAGAAGCGGTGGCTATTAGACCTGCCATGTATGATATTCCAGATAATGGCAGAATCGGCTATGAATACATCTATAAGCATTACCATCATACAGAGGAAAGACTGATCGCTGCCGGAATCAGGTTGGGTCAGGTTTTGGAGGAGATTTATGGGTGATCCATGCTTTAGTATTTGTTGATTGAAAATCAACGAAAACTAAATATGCTACTTAATTTAATGATATTGATGAAAACGCACTAAATCGGTGCGTTTTTTGTTTTTGAATAAATATTTAGGACTAAGGGTAGCATTATATCTTTCCCGATTTAGTTTTTTCCTGACTTCGACACTGGGACACCCGAAATCAAAAACCGAACATTTTTGCCATTTTTCGCTGACTCTCGTTCAAAAATAGGGTCTTTCTCAGCTTTTTCCCTGTTGATTTGAGTTGAATTTCTACTGTATATATACCTTTTGCTATTTCAATTGCTTTTTGTGGTGAAAGATTTGCTTCTTTTTCATTCAATTGCCTTTCAAGTTCTTTGTAAACTTTGTAAGCAACGAATGCAATGCTGATATGGGCTTCTATTCTCCTTTGTTTGTAATGATAAATTGGTCTTACCTTTATATCATTTTTGGTTATTCTGAACGCCTTTTCAATCTTCCATAAGTTATTATAATTCTCAATTACCTGTTCTTTATCAAGCTTTGTATTGGTGATGTAGCCTTTGAGACCGTCCCATTGTCCATCCTGCTCAAACTTTTCCATGTCTAAGGCGATCTTTATCTCACCTTCCATTTTTAGGTATTTGTTGTATCCTCTGTTGTTGATATGGGTTTTATTGAGTTTACCAGTATTTAACTGTTTTTCGAGCTTTTTAAGCCCCTTTTCTCTGTTGATCTTATCCTTCTTGGCTCGCTTTTCTGAGTAGCTCACAACCATTCTAAGGTTCTCTTCCCAATCCAAAGAAAAACTCTCGCCATTTTCTAGCTCCAGAGCCAACACTTTGCTTTTTTGATTGGTGCCAGAAGACTTAAGGCGAGCCCCAAAAATGAACTCATACCCGTTATCAAGTAATTCTTTGATATTGCTTTTGGAAAGTAAACCAGAATCTGCCACAACTATTGGGGCAGGAAGATTATACTTTTTCCTAAAAGTCTCTATTACCGGAATCATGGTATGTCCCTCGAACTTATTGCCCTCAAAGATCTCATAAGCCAAAGGATAGCCATCAAGACCCACCAATAGACCCAAAACTATCTGGGGGTTCTGGTGCTTACCTTCTTTGGAAAAACCAGTCTTTCTGAGATCATCTTCCTGATCTACTTCAAAATATAGTGTGGTACAATCATAAAAAACAATATTGATACTGCCTCCCAGTATTTTCTTGGTGTGATCAAAACTGATCAGCTGTACTATCTCTTTATAATTGTTGTAAAGCTTGTCCATATACCGGTATAGATCCTGAACATGAAAATCAAGACCGTGATAAGTTAACAGGTAATCACAGGTCTTGAGTTTACTGGCTGGAAAGCAAATCCTGGAATAGACAAGCCACTTAAAAATATCATCTTTGATTATGTTAAATCCAATATCATTGAATATCTTATTCAAGAGGAGTTCTGTACCTGAAACAGTAATGTTTTCAACACTTTCCAATACAGATTCAGCAACCTGTTCCTCACTGTTGAAGGGGATATCGATTAGGCCTTTATAGTTCTTGATCCACTCTTCTCCCAAAGAAACAAACTCTTCAACTTCTGCAGGATTAGAGCTGCTACCTATGGTTTTGGCAACTTTATAGCTTCCTCTTACTTTGTCTATTACCTGAACACTGATCTTGCCACTTTTATTGGACTTTTTGCGAACAAACATGCTTAAAAGTAATCAAATTTACATCTGGGACACCCAAACTGAAAACCAAAAAAATTATAAAACATTATTTTTCAGGATATTATCTAAAAATGGGACTGACGACTGTCGAAGTCAGGAGGAAAGACTGATCGCTGCCGGAATCAGGTTGGGTCAGGTTTTGGAGGAGATTTATGGGTGATCCATGCTTTAGTATTTGTTGATTGAAAATCAACGAAAACTAAATATGCTACTTAATTTAATGATATTGATGAAAACGCACTAAATCGGTGCGTTTTTTGTTTTTGAATAAATATTTAGGATTAAGGGTAGCATTATATCTTTCCCGATTTAGTTTTTTCATTTGAGATAGCGTAATTTGCATTTTTCAAATCTAATGTAAATAGCCATTGACCAGATTCTTTGATACAAAAATTGAGTTTCTCAAAGGAATGGGGCCACAGAGGGCTGCATTGATCAATAAGGAACTGAATATATTCACTTATGGTGAGCTATTACAACACTATCCGTTCCGGTATGAAGATCGAACGCATTTTTTCAAAATCAAAGACCTGCATGAAGACCTCGAGCATGTCCAAATCATTGCGAAAATCCGAAGTGTTGAAACGATTGGTGATGGTCGAAGAAAACGATTAGTAGCCCATGTTTTTGATGATACAGGAGAGATGGAGCTCACTTGGTTCAAAGGAATTCAATGGGTTCAAAAAAGACTTGTTGCAGGAGCTTTGTTTGTGTTTTTTGGGAAACCTGCCAAGTATGGGCGTAAATTCAGTATGGCTCATCCAGAGATGGATGTACTCACTCAGGCACAAGAAGAGCGGAGTTCTTTCCAACCAGTATATTCTACTACAGAGAAGCTGCGTGCTAGGTTTCTAGATTCCAAGGGTATCTCTCGAATCATGGAAGGCTTAGTCTCCGTAGCATTTCCGCACATCCAAGAGACGCTACCCGCACCTATTTTACAACGCTTTAATTTAATTCCCAAGCGTGATGCCATGAAGCAGATTCACTTTCCTGACAATCCTGATATCCTCAATAGGGCTAGGTATAGGCTGAAGTTTGAGGAGTTCTTCTTTGTCCAATTGCGGCTTCTCATGCTAAAATTGACAAGGATTGAGAAATCTATGGGGCAAGTGCTGAATCAGACCGAATTGTTGGTCAAGTTTTACAATGATTATATTCCCTTTGAGCTTACTGAAGCACAAAAGCGTGTAATAAAAGAATCATTTGCAGACATGAAGTCGGGTAAGCAGATGAACAGGCTGATTCAAGGGGATGTGGGTAGTGGCAAGACCATGGTAGCGTTTATTTGTATTTTGATTGCGATAAGTTCTGGTGCTCAATCTTGCTTGATGGCTCCGACAGAAATATTAGCCAATCAGCACTATGAAGGTCTAAAAGAATATGCTGACATGATGGGTTTGAACATTGCCTTGCTTACTGGCTCTACCAAAAAGTCTGCAAGAAAGGTAATCCACGAGATGCTACGCTCGGGAGATTTACACATCATCATCGGGACACATGCCTTGCTAGAAGATATTGTACAGTTCAAGAATTTAGGCTTGGCCATTGTGGATGAGCAACACAGGTTCGGTGTTGCACAGCGTGCCAAATTATGGGCAAAGAACGAGCAGTACTTGCCACATGTGCTGGTAATGACGGCCACCCCTATCCCAAGGACTTTGGCAATGACACTTTATGGCGATTTGGATATCTCTGTTATAGACGAGCTGCCTGCCGGAAGGAAACCCATTCAGACGGTTCACCGATATGACAAAGATAGGTTGAAGGTTTTTGGATTTATAAGAAAGCAAATCCTAGAAGGGAGACAGGTATATATTGTGTATCCCCTGATCCAAGAGTCAGAGACTTTAGATTTGAAAAACCTTATGGATGGCTATGAGAGTATTTGCAGGGCATTTCCTGAGTATCCGATCAGCATAGTCCATGGAGATATGAAAGCCGCAGACAAGGACTATGAAATGCAGCGCTTCGTCAAAGGAGAAACGAAAATCATGGTGGCCACCACAGTGATAGAAGTAGGTGTAAATGTCCCAAATGCGTCTGTGATGGTGATCGAGAATGCGGAGCGATTTGGACTTTCTCAGCTGCATCAGCTAAGAGGTAGGGTAGGAAGAGGTGCAGAACAGTCGTATTGTGTTTTGATGAGTAAATACGAGCTCTCCAAAGATAGTAGGGTGCGCCTAGATACCATGGTGAGGACCAACAATGGTTTTGAGATAGCAGATGTGGATTTGAATTTACGAGGGCCTGGGGATTTGATGGGGACGCAGCAGAGTGGGGTTGCAGACCTGTTGATTGCAGACCTGAGTAAGGACGCCCAGATATTGACAATGGCGAGAGATGCCGCTCAAGACCTTATTCAAGCTGACCCAAATCTAAGTCTTCCAGAAAATGAGCTTGTACTGAGGCAAATCAAAGCCCAGAAGCAGCACGAGATGAATTGGAGCAGGATTTCATAAGGCTATATTTCATTACTTTTTCTGTGCATAAGGTTTTTTTAAATATAAAATGAATAAAGTAATAATCTGTTTCCAGAGATCCAGTATGTATGATGAACTTCCTTCATACCTCATAATATATGAATTCAAAGGTTGAGTTTGAAAATCTTATGAGTGCAATGAGTGGTCTCTTGCGGTGAATAAAGCGTGTATTTACCGCATTTTGTGCAAGGTTTCTTTCTTGTCTTGATCGTGCACTAGTTCAAGCCGAAGATGCTTTAAACGCTGTTCTCAATAAAGCAAATTATTGGAATTTTTGAATACCAAACCACTTAATAAACGTCAAAAACTTATGATGAACAAACTTCTAGATGGTTTTGAAGGAAAACTTAACACCCCTAAATGGGCCAAAATTACTAAAGTATCAACAGATACAGCCTTGCGAGGTATAATAAAAAAAACCCCGTATTTCTACGAGGTTTATGTACCAGGAGCGGGAATCGAACCCGCACGGCCGTGAAGCCACAAGATTTTAAGTCTTGCGTGTCTACCAATTCCACCATCCCGGCTTCACTAAGTAAAACTTAACTTAGCTACTTGTAAACAACAAAGCCCTTGTACAAGGGCTTCTTGAGCGAGAGACGAGATTCGAACTCGCGACCCCGACCTTGGCAAGGTCGTGCTCTACCAGCTGAGCTACTCTCGCTTGATGTTGTGTTGACTTTGACCTGCTGTCTCCGTCTTTTGTGTGTGCAAAGGTATATCAGTTTTCTATATTTGCAAAAGGTCTAGCGAAAAAAATGAACATTTTTTTTCAAAAATATGCTCGCGTATTGATTTTCAGTACATTATTTCATTCGGGTATTTAGTAATATTTTCACCATTTCTGCGGTTGTCTTTGCATTCAGCTTTTTTAGGATGTTTTTCCTATGTGTATTCACTGTATTGATCGCTATATTGAGTTCGTCGGCGATCTCTTGTGAGCTCTTTCCCTCCAATATCATGTTGGAAATCTGTCTTTCCTTTTTCGTAAGCTTAAAGTTTAAAGTTTTAGGCTCATACTTGGTGGCATGAATCTTATCACCATTCTTTGAGGTGTATGAGTAGCTCCAATCGAAACTATTGATTTGAGGAGGAGTATTGAGAAGTAATAAAACATGGAGGTCAAAAACCACATTTTTGTTCCTGTCGATAAGGTAAGGCCTTACTTTGCAAGTAAACCATTTGATCTCTTTTGTTGTCTTGTGAACCCACCTAACGGTGTAAGTGAACTCAAAGCTGTCCATTTCCTCTCTGCTTAACGTTTGGAGAAGATCGAATACGATTTTTTGAAACTTGGCCAACTCAGGTACATCATCAGGGTGAAGCATCATCAAGACAGCTTCCATTCCTTTTTTCTTAAAAAAAGAGCTTGGATAACCCATGATGTCCTCCACATTATCCGTGAAAAATGCTAGACTTAAATCTCTATAATCAATACACCCGATGATGATGCCCTCCTTCATGCCAATCTGCTGACTCAGTATCTCTAAGTCTTTCAGTAACTTATCCTCATCAATGTCCGTGTCTGTAAATTCCCTTTCCTTCCATTCAATAAAAAAGTCAGAGAATTTTCCCTGGCTTCGTAGTTTGTCACGTAAAAAACTATCCATATATCCAATTTATGCTAGAATTGCCCAATACAAACTAAACCTAAATTAATCGAAATACAATTAATTTTCAAGTTTTTTCTTGATTTCATTTAGTTTGATAAGTGCTTCTACTGGAGATATGGTGTTGATATCTATGGCATCAAGCATTTCTTGAGCTGCTTTGAATTTGGGATCGATTTCAAATAGACTCAGCTGATAGTTGTTTTTTGGTAATTCTTTTATTTTTTCCTTTTGATCATGTAGGGATTTGTCTTTTTCCAAATGAATCATGATCTCTGATGCCCTAAGTACAATTGGGTTAGGCATACCTGCCATTTGAGCTACATGTATACCAAAACTATGCTCACTACCACCTTCTTTAAGCTTTCTCATGAAAATTACCTTATTCCCAACTTCCTTGACAGACACATTGAAGTTTTTGATTTTTGGAAAATCCTCGGCTAACTGGTTCAGTTCATGATAGTGAGTTGCAAAGAGTGTTTTGGCTCTTGATTTTGGGTGATTGTGCAAAAATTCCACAATAGACCATGCGATGGAGATACCATCGTATGTTGAGGTGCCTCGTCCAATTTCATCCATCAATACCAAGCTTCGATCTGATAAGTTATTGAGGATGCTGGCTGTCTCGGTCATTTCTACCATAAAGGTAGACTCTCCTTTGGAAAGGTTGTCAGAGGCCCCTACCCTTGTAAACACTTTATCGATCAGTCCTATCCTTGCATAAGATGCAGGCACAAAGCTGCCCATCTGTGCCATTAGCACGATCAATGCTGTTTGTCTCAAAAGAGCAGACTTACCAGCCATGTTTGGTCCTGTAATGATGATGATCTGTTGTGACTCATTGTCCAGGTAGATGTCGTTTGGCACATAGGCCTCACCAACTGGAAGTTGTTTTTCGATAACTGGATGTCTTCCATCTTTGATTTCCAAGGCATCTGTATCAGAGATTTTCGGCCTTGCATATTTATTCGTTTTCGCCACGTTGGCGAATGAAAGTAAGCTATCTATAGTTGCGAGAATCCTTGCATTTTGCTGAATCTGGCTCACATATTCCGATGCATCTTGTACTAATGCTAAGAAATACCGCTGTTCTATAGCAATCATCCTTTCCTCTGCATTGAGAATCTTTTCTTCGTATTCTTTAAGTTCTGGAGTAATGTATCGCTCGGCATTCACCAATGTCTGCTTTCTGATCCATTCCTGAGGAACTTTGTCCTTGTGGGAGTTTGTCACTTCAAGGTAGTAGCCAAAGACTTTGTTGAAGGCAATTTTAAGTGAGCTAATGCCTGTACGCTGAGTCTCGCGCTGTTGAAGTTGTACAAGGTAGTCTTTCCCTGTATTTGCTAATCCTCTATATTCATCGAGTTCTGCATCTACACCATCTTTGATGATATTACCTTGATGCGTGAGCATTGGTGCTTCTTCTTGGAGTTCTTTTTCTATTTTTTGGAGTAAAAATTCACAGGAATTGATTTGATCAGCAATTTTCTTTAATGAATCATTGTCTACATTTTTCAATGAGTCCTTAATTGGCAAAGTGTTTTTAAGTGCTTTTTTAAGTTGATTCATCTCCCTAGGGTTGATTCTACCTACAGCTACTTTGGAAATGAGTCGCTCAAGGTCCCCTATTTGTTTTAAATGAGTCAGCAATTCTTCTGAAAGCTCATTAGCCTCAAAGAAGTATTCTACAATCTTAAGCCGCTCTTCAATAGGCTCTTTTTCTTTTAGCGGGAGAACGAGCCACTTTTTCATCATTCTCGACCCCATGGGTGTTACTGTTTGGTCTAGGATGCTGATCAGTGGAATTCCACCCTCTTGCTGGGGATACACTAGCTCTAGATTTCTGATAGTAAACTTATCAAGCCATACATATTTTTCCTCTGCAATTCTTGAAATCTGGGAAATATGCTTGACATCTTTGTGTTCTGTCTCTTCTAGATAATAAAGAATGGCACCAGCTGCCACTATCCCAAATTCAAGATTTTCTATCCCAAAACCTTTTAGATTTTTGGTCTGAAAATGTGAAGTAAGTTTTTCATAGGTGTAATCATACTGATAAACCCAGTCTTCACATTGAAAAGTAGCAAAGTTATCTTTGAGTATTTCTGATGCTTTAGCTTTTGATGCTTTTGAATAAATCACCTCCGATGGGCTGAAGCTTTGGAGTAGTTTTTCGATATAAGCCTGCGAACCCTCTGTACACATGAATTCTCCTGTCGACAGGTCAAGAAATGCTACCCCTGAAGTGTCTTTAGCAAAGTATATGGAGGCGAGATAGTTGTTTCTCCTCTTGTCTAGTACATTGTCGTTGAAAGAAAGGCCAGGTGTAACAAGTTCAGTGACACCTCTTTTTACTATTCCTTTGACTTCTTTAGGGTCTTCGAGCTGATCACAGATAGCAACGCGATTTCCAGCTCTTACCAGCTTGGGAAGGTAGCTGTCAAGTGAATGATGGGGAAAACCAGCAAGTTCAATATGAGAGGCAGCACCATTGGCTCGCTTGGTAAGTACGATATCCAATACCCTACTGGCAGTCACCGCATCTTCCCCAAATGTCTCATAAAAATCACCAACTCTAAAAAGTAACAATGCTCCAGGATGCTTTGCTTTGATGGCATTGTATTGCTTCATCAATGGAGTCTCTTTTACCTCTTTTGCCTTCGTCTTGGCCATATTCTGCCTATATTAAATCTTTGTGCTAATTTTGATCTCTTGAAAGCTTGAAATTATAACATTAAGAAAGCTAAACAAAGCCCAATGAAAAAATTAAGCATGGAAGAGCTCAATAGGCTCTCGATAGAGGAATTTAAGGAAGTCAAAAAAAGTCCCTTGGTGATCGTATTGGATAATATACGGAGCCTGAATAACGTAGGCTCTGCTTTTAGAACATCGGATGCCTTTTTGATAGAGAAGCTTTACCTCTGTGGAATCACTGGTAGGCCACCTCATAGGGACATTGAAAAGACTGCATTGGGTGCGACAGCATCTGTTGATTGGCAATATTTTCCTTCTACAAACGAAGCCTTGGAGGTTTTGAAATCAGAAGGTTATGAAATCTGTAGTTTTGAACAAGTGGATAAAAGCGTCAAACTTCATGAGTTTCGAGCTGTACCAAGTAAGAAATATGCCTTGGTGTTCGGAAATGAAGTGTTCGGTGTAGAAGAAGAAGTGATTGCATCTTCAGACCACATCCTCGAAATTCCACAGCTAGGGACCAAGCATTCCTTAAATATATCTGTGACCTTAGGGATTGGAGTTTGGGATTTCATGAGCAAAATGGAACTGTTGTAGACTAGAATTTTCTCATTTATTATATGATGTAGAAAATTGTCATTTTTAGGTAGAAAATTATTTAGTTCATAGATTGATATTAGGTGCTTTAGTGATATATTTCACCAGTTAAATATATGCTTATGAAGTTTTCCTATTTGCTAGTTCTGTTATTGCATTTTAGTATAATCACCAATGCCCAAAATGAGTTTGACTGGGATGCTTCTAGAGCAATTAGCCTGCAGGATTTTCAATCTAAGAGATCAAGTGTCGAAGGGGATAAAATCTTTATTCATCCGACTATTAACCTGGGTTTTGACATCAAAATGAGTAATTATGAATTTATGTTTACAAAGAATTTTAATGATAAAGTGACTTGTAAATTTAATCCTAAATCCTCTATTCTAATTTCTGAAAATGAGCAGCAAGCAAGGGCTTTGATCAAGTTTACGCAATACCAATTTGACTTACATGAGTTACATGCCAGAAAACTTAGAAAGCGCATGCTTGAGGGTAATGGAGTATTTTCAGATGTTTCATTTATCCAACCATTGTTTCAAAAAACCCAGGAAGAATTGGCAGAAGAAATTGGTGAAGTGACAGAACAGACTAATATTGGACTCAATGAGGAATTGCTTTTGACTTATCATTTAAAAGTGTTGGATGAAATTGAGACTTTAAAGGACTTTTGCAAAACTTGTAAGCCTCCGAAAGCCAGTAAAAAGAGTAAATAATTATGAAGGCTATGAAGTTAAGTTATCTTGTTTTTTTACTGGCACTTTTTGTATTTCAAGCAAAAAGTCAAACGGTCAGCTATTTAAATGTCGGATTTTTTCCTATCCAAGATACAGAGAAATATCAACCTTGCTACTATTCGATCACGCAAGAAGAAAATGGGTTTGAAAAAGTGGAGATTTTTACTTTGGATTCAGTTTTGGTTATGCATAGACAGATCAGTAAAGATTCAATTGGAAATAAGTTGACAGAAATTCAAACAGAGTATGCATATGATGGATGGAAGAAGTCAGAAGTTAGTAATTCATATGAGGATAACTCAAAACTAATGTTTATTTTTTATGAAAATGAAGAAGTAAAAATAATTGAGCGATACATTGAAGATGAGCTGATATCTAAATTAAGTTTTGATGAAGAGGGTAATGAAATAGAAGCATCAGAGTTTATTCAAGCAGAACCTGTTGGAGGTCTAGAAAGGTTGTATGGGTACTTTGGAGCTAATTTGAAGTATCCAAACCTTGCTAGGAGGAAAGGTATAGAGGGGGTAGTATATTTGTGTTTTGAAGTCTCAGAAGAGGGAGAAATTGTAAATTTGGAAGTTATGAACCCAGAACCATTTCCGATGCTAGCAGATGAAGCTTTACGTGTATTTTACAGAAGTCCATACCAATGGAAAGCTGGTACCAATGATGGGGATCCTGTTCGTACAGGGATGAGGTTACCAATTAAATTTAAGTTAGGGAGATAAGCTATTCAAACATTTTAAATACTGGACGTTTCATCACCTAAAGTGACCATTATTACCAATGCATGTTTGAGATTACGCAACAAGGCCTCAGCTTTGCTTATAGCCATGACACAGACATCACCCATAACAGTCAAAAACAAACTCGAATCCAAAGAGTATTTTAAAATCTCCAGGTTTAAGCCCTTGATCAAAAAAACAAAGCCTCACAAGCATGAAGGCTATTTCGAGCTTATTTTTATAGATAAAGGAGAAGGGTTTCATTGTATAGAGACTGAGAAGCATCAACTTAAATCGCCAGACTTTTACTTTCTAAAACCTGGGCAGATGCATTTTTGGCAGTTTACAGAGATTCCTGTGGGCTATGTGATGATGTTCAAAGAGGAATTTATCGATGCTGTTAAAGAGGTCAAGATTCTACAGCAATTAACTCAAATGGGAGAATTAACAAGAATCCCTACTTGGGGTGATAGCATGGTTGGGAAGATATTCGAGGATATTTTGGCAGTATATCAAAATCCCACACCAAATGCAGATGACTTGATCAAGGGTTATCTTAGGGTGCTTTTTGCAAAAATTGCAGACTATACGATTGAATCCCCCCAAGATTCAAAGGAGTATCCTCTGTGTGATAGATTTTTGAACTTATTATCTCAACAGAATCCACCTCTGCATCGGGTGGCAGATTATGCTGATTCACTTCAAACTTCACCACAAAACCTGAATCATGCTTGTAAGAAAAAGACAGGTAAATCAGCTTCAGAACATATCAGTAATCAATTGATCCTTGAAGCCAAAAGAAATATTCTACACACCGATCTTAACATAAACCAAATTGCAGATTTACTCCAATTCAATGATGCATCCTATTTTGTGAAGTTTTTCAAAAAGCATACAGGTGAGACTCCTTATCAGTACAGGGGTAGGTATTTTGGGTAGATATTTGTGCTTGACCTTTGAGTGAGCCGCGGCGAACCCGAAAGTCTTTGTACAATGGAAAACGTTTTCAGAAAAGGTGTTCTTACTAATGAAATCTTCCAGGTCAGAAAAAGACCTCAAAGGTTGTCTCTCCACTTTCATATTTACCATTTTTCCATTCATTTTTACCACGATCCCTGAATAGACATGGGTTAATTTTGTGATTGGTGAATAGAACCTCATCTTTCATCCCATAATCCTATGTGTAAAACAATAGTAACTGGTGTTCTTTTGGTTTTGATGGCCTGGGAAGCTCAAGCTCAATGCTATTTCAGAGAATTGCTAGAGATCAGCACGACTAATTACCCAGAGCTACAGGCCAAAAGATTAGAAACGGAAGCAGCTCAACGGCAAGTTCAATACGAACGCTCGGATTTTCTTCCAAGCCTCGATGGCTCTTACCAAATGACTTATTCGACCAATAATAATATCACAGGAATGTTTTTTCCGGGTCAAGTTTTTCCTATTTCGGGACCACCTGTTCCAGAGAATCAGATGGATTTTACCTTTGGTTCTGCAGCATCGCTTTTGATGAATTGGAGTCCTTTAACTTTTGGGAAAAGACAAAGTAAAATTCAAGCTTCAAAATACAGTCAAGCCTTGACTTCTAATGAAGAATCTTTGGCCATTTTGGAACACCAAGTTCGATTTACAGAGGCTTACCTCAATCATTGGGCTGCACAGTCCATGGTCACAGCAGCTCAAAAAAATAGTGAACGATACCAAAGCAACCTCTCTTTGTCAAAATCTTTGGTGGAAAATGGACTTAGGCCAGGCGTAGATACTGCCCAGTTCAGGTCTCTATATGTGCGGTCCAAGATTGATTTTCTTCATGCCCAAAAAAATGCGGAGTCTTTGCGCGCAAGGCTCATCGAGCTTTTGGGTGAAGACCATGTCGAAATAGGTTTGGATAGTTCCCTTAGCGAAACTCCACGCATTCAAATAGAGCAATTTGGAGATCAGCACCCTTTGTTGCAGCGTTCGCATACCCAAACACTATTGGCAAATGCCAAGAAGATAGCGTTGAGCAGGTCTCTGATGCCTGAGCTTAATATCTGGGGAACTGCATTTGCCAGGGGCTCTTCGATACTTTATGAGGGTGGTTTCAACGACCCTACAGATGGACTTGCATTTTCTCGGTACAATTACGGCCTTGGTTTTCAAGTGGCGGTGCCTATACTCAGGTTCGCAAGGACTTCCAAACTGATCCAGAGGCAAAACGCATTAATACTAGCTTCAGAAGCATATGAGAAGCAGGTTGAAAGGGCCTTGACAAAAGACAAGGCTGTGGCTATGGTCACACTAGAAAAATCTCTGGAGGCCGCAGCGCTTGCACCTGATTATGTACAAGCGGCATCTTTTACATTTGAAGCTTTGCAAGCTAGGTATGATGCTGGATTGATCAACCTCAACGAGATGATACAAGGTCAAGCAGAATTGGCACGCGCAGAGTCAGACAGCATAAAAGTGATGGCTGAAATGTGGAAGGCTTTACTGTATCATGCTGCGGTGAATGGTGATTTTGAATATTTCTTACAAAACCTGAATTGATATGGATTTAATCAAACTTTCATTGCGCAAACCCATATCTGTCATGGTAGTGATTTTGGCTATTGGGTTTTTCTCTTTTTTGACTATTAGAAGTATGCCCATTGATATTTTTCCTAAAGTTGGTGTACCTACAATCTACGTAGCTCAACCCTATGGGGGGCTTTCTCCTGAGCAGATGGAAGGATACATGACTTCAATCTACGAGCAACATTTCATTTATATCACAGGGATTTCTTCTATGGAATCCCGCTCTGTACAAGGAATGTCCCTGATCAAACTTCAGTTCCATGAAGGTACGGATATGGCTGAGTCTATGGCACAGATCGTTGCCCAAGTCAATAGAGCTGGAGGGAAGATGCCACCAGGAACTATTGCGCCTTTTGTGGTTCGATATGATGCTGGCAATGTACCTGTAGGTCAGTTAGTATTCAGTTCTGATAGTCGTAGTCAGTCAGAAATCCAAGATTTGGCGCTGAATAGAGTTAGGCCAATGTTCGCCAGATTGCCTGGGGTATCTTCTCCACCTCCAGTAGGGGGAAACCAAAAAAGTATCGTGATCGATATTGATCCAGACAAATTGAGAAGCTACAGGCTTTCTACAGAAGATGTGGTAGAGGCCATTGCTACTGGCAACAAGTTGGTTCCCTCTGGAAGTATTCGTGTAGATGATACAGAGTATTTGGTCAAACCCAACTCCGTGGTAGACAATTACAAAGAGTTTGAAAATATCCCGATTCAAAGTCAAAGAGGACCAGCTGTCTACTTGAAGGATCTCGCAGAGGTAAAAAATAGTGCAGATATTACTACAGGGTATGCTATGGTGAATGGCCAAAGGTCAGTTTATATTCCAGTAACCAAGCGTTCGGATGCTTCTACTTGGACAGTTGTCAAAAACATTAAAAACGCATTACCTGCCATGCGTGAGGCAGTACCAGAGGATATAAAAGTGGACTATGCTTTTGATCAATCTGGTTATGTAATCAAGTCTTTGAGAAATATTTTGACTGAAGGGCTGATTGCTTCCGTGCTGACAGGCTTGATGGTCTTACTCTTTTTGGGAGATTGGAGGAGTGGGTTAGTCGTTGTGCTGACGATTCCTTTAGCACTCTTGACCTCTGTAGTTTTTCTGAATTTGTCAGGTCAGACGCTGAATATCATGACTTTAGTAGGTCTGGCTCTATCCATTGGGGTATTGGTCGATGAGGCTACTGTTACTATTGAGAATATCCATAGGCATTTAGAAATGAAGAAATCTATGGCTAAAGCTATCATTGATGGTACAAGAGAAATCGTTATACCCAAGCTTTTGATCGTAATCAGTATTTTGGCGGTATTTGTTCCTTCATTTTTTATGTCAGGTGTACCTCGGTCAATGTTTTTGCCACTTTCATTGGCGGTAGGTTTTGCAATGATTGCATCATTTTTATTGTCTCAATCCTTTGTTCCAGTGGTTGCAAATTGGATTCTGGATAGTAAATCACTCGAAGAGCAAGCAAGCAAACAGCATAATGGAAGATTTGATCGTATCCAGAGAAACTACCAAAGATTATTGGAAAAATTGCTGCAGCGAAGTAGTCTTACAGTTGTTTTGTATGGCTTTTTTTCCACCATTGCTGCTATTGGTCTATTTCTTATAATTGGCACAGAGGTGTTTCCCCAAGTTGACGCAGGTCAATTTCAAGTCAGAATAAATGCAAAAGAAGGTACTCGCATCGAGAAGACAGAACGTCTCACCCGAGAGTTTTATCAAAATTTGGAAGAATTGACTGGTAAAGGAAATATAGAAGTTAGCTCTGGATATATAGGGACTATTCCTTCTGCTTACCCAGCGACAACTACTTATATCTGGAATTCTGGACCTCAGCAAGCAATTCTCAAAGTGAAATTAAAAGAAGGTTCTGGTCTAAGAGTAAATGACCTTAAAGAAGATATCAGGTGGATGGTTTCTGATAAACTTCCCGAATTGCGGATCAGTTTCGAGCCTGCCGACATCGTTGATCAAGTAATGTCAATGGGCTCAAACACACCAATAGAAATCGCTGTGACTGGAAAAGACCTAAAGGAAACCAGAGCTTATATAAATAAAGTCAAAACTGAAGTGGAAAAAATATCATACCTGAGAGATATTCAAATTGCCCAGCCACTAGATTACCCAACCTTGAATGTCAATATCGATAGGGTTCAAGCTGGTCAATTGGGGTTGACAGCTGATGAAGTAGGGAAAGCAATGATTTCAGCTACTAATTCGAGCAGGTTTACTAGGCCTGTTTATTGGCTAGATCAAAGTTCAGGGAATTCCTATCAAGTACAAGTTGAGATTCCTCAATATACCATGAATTCAGAAGAAGCATTGGCCAATGTTTTTTTACCTCAGGTCGGGGAGTCAAACAATCGTCTTGGTGATGTTGCGACCATAAATCAAAGTGTATCTACTGGAGAAGTGGTAAGGCTAAACCAACAAAGAATGCTCTCTGTCACTGCCAACCTACACAATAAAACTATCGGCGCTGCTAGAAAAGATATAGAGGAGGCAATCGAAGCTGCTGGTGAAAGACCTAGGGGTATCAATGTTTTGGTCAGAGGACAATTGGAGTTTTTGGAGCAAACACTCACAGAGCTTCAAACTGGGTTGATTATTGCGGTTTTTGTGATTTTCTTGATGCTCTCGATCAATTTTCAGTCTTTTAAGGCAGCGATTTCTACTTTGTCTACAATTCCAGCAGTAGCATCGGGCTCTTTACTTTTTTTGCTAGCATTTGGGGCTACACTCAATATACAATCTTATATGGGTTTGATCATGGCTTTGGGAGTTTCAGTAGCCAATGCGATTTTGTTCACAACTTTTGCAGAGGGGGAAAGGCTAAAACATGGTGATGCACTTAAGGCTTCCAAAGATGCTGGTAAAAGTAGATTGAGGCCCATTTTGATGACCAGTATTTCTATGATAGTAGGTTTGATCCCTTTGGCTGTTGGTGGAGATCAGACTGCACCCCTGGGTATTGCTGTGATCGGTGGATTGTTGTTTTCTACCCTGACGACCTTATTGGTAATGCCGGCAGTTTATGCTCGATTGTTAAAGCATGCTAGCGTTGCACCGATTTCAATGGATCCTTATGACAAAGCCTCTATATATTATGAGCATGAAGATAACGGGATTAAAGGAATTGATAATTAATAGATTGCGCTTGTTATATGTCTGGTAGAAAAAGTTATTACCTAATAATATTAAACTGATATCTCATGAAATTGTCTAAGCATACTTTGCTCCTATTTTCAGTTTTCCTTTTTGTTGCGTGTAATTCATCTCGAAATGAAAAAGATGCAGAACAAGGAAGGAAGGTATATGAAACAATCACTATTGTGTCTACCGACTTGCAGGGAAGTATCAGTCTGCCAGCCGAGCTAAAATCATTTGAAAGTGTTGCTATCTATGCCAAAGCGGCAGGTTTTGTACAGCAAGTCAAAGTGGATCGTGGTTCTAAAGTGAAAAAAGGGGAATTGCTTGCCCAGCTAGATGCTCCTGAGCTCGTGGCTAAACTTGCAGCTGCTAAAGCAAAGGTCCTTCAGTCGGAAGGTCTGGCTCAATCTGTTCAATCTAAATTGGCTACTATTAAGGATCAGCTTGATCGAATTCAAAAGACTTCTCAAACTCCGGGTACCGTATCCGATGCCGATCTTCGTCGAGTTGAAAACCAACTTAAGGAGGAAGAAGCCATGGTAGCGTCAAGTTTGTCAGCTTTGGAAGCCTCAAGGTTTGAACTTCAAGCAGCGGAACAAATGGTGAGCTATTTGATCATAAGATCCCCATTTGAAGGAATCGTTACGGAGAGAAATATACACACAGGTACATTTGTGAATCATCAAAGCTCAGGTAAACCTTTGTTTCAACTAGAAATGAATAATGTGCTTAGGTTAGAGATTCCACTTCCAGAAGCATATTCTGGTTATGATTTAAGCAGGGATAGTGTCAAATTTACATTGAATGCGCAGCCTGGTGAAGAATTTAAAGCAATGGTCAGTCGTCAGTCTGGAAGTCTTCAAAATGCAAGTCGAACAGAAATCATCGAAGCAGATGTTCCCAATGAATCCGGGAAGTTAAAAGCTGGAAGCTTTTCCCAAGTAAAGATTCCCTATTTCAAGCCCAATGTAATCATGGTGCCAAGCTCATCTGTAGTGACAAGTATGGAAGATAGATTTGTGGTCAAAATAGAAAATGGAGCCGCTAAAAGAGTTTCTATTAAGAAGGGAATCACTCAAGATGGGAAAGTTGAAGTATTTGGCAGGATAAATATAGGAGACAAAATCCTCAAAAACCCAAGTGATACTATTCAAGATGGAGATGAAATACACATAGAAAACTGATTTCGTTTTAGATCACAGGCAAGATCAGCCAAACGCTAAGTTAGGACTTGCTGAAAAAATCTCAGGTATGCCTGGAACTAGCTTGAAAAATTTGAAATCAATAAATTTAAAATTATGATTAAAAAACTCTCGAAAACTGACAATTCAAAAACTACAATTATCATCAGGCTCATGGTAGGTGCTGTATTTCTCTCTGAAGGAATTCAAAAGTTTCTTTTTCCAGCCATTAGAGGCGCAGGAAGGTTTGAAAAAATTGGCTTACCTAATCCAGAATTTTTGGGAAGCTTTGTTGGCGGATTTGAGATTTTATCTGGGATTTTGATTTTGTTTGGCCTATGGACGAGATTAGCAGCTATTCCTACTTTGATCATCATGCTAGTAGCTATAGTCACTACGAAGTCCGAAGTGTTGCAAAACGAAGGTTTTTGGCCTATGATGCATGGAAGCCGGACCGATTGGAGCATGTTGTTGGGAAGTATTTACCTGATTATCCGAGGGGGAGGGAAGTGGTCGATTGATAAGGTTTTAAAAGTCTAAAGAAAAATCTTCGGGATCATAAAAAGATCTCAAAGGTTATAAATATGCACCTTGACCTTTTAGTACGCAGCAGGGTACTCGAAGGTCTTAAGAATTTGAAATAATAGTTTCTCGCAACGATCGCTGCGAGGAATAAACATAAATTGAAAGCACAGCCAACCTTGTGTTCATTACAAGAACTAATCAGAAAATCAAATCTTATGAAATGGTCATTCTTTATTCTATTTGCCCTTTTGCTAGTTTCGAATGTATATGCACAGGAGAAAGAGAATTTTATAAAGGGTAAGTTATAATGCTATTTAACTCTTTCAAAAACACTAAAGCATTCACTTGCACATCCATTTAAACTTTTGCCATAATTATGTTCTAATTGTAAACGATTGTTTTGTGTAAGGTTTTCCATAATTATTTCTGAATAAGTCGAGGTCTTAATTCCGTAAAATTCAATTTCACAATCAAAAGTTAATTCGATTTCAGGAAATATCCCCTTGAAAGCATATTTTCCAGTAGTGCATTCTTCAAATTTCGTATAGTTAAATGTCCCATCTTCAAATAAACTAAGCGTATAGCCATCCTTAATTTCTTGCCAATCATATTTTGGGGGAGTTACATGCTCATCAACTAGAACGAATTTTTGAACTTGGACCCATTCACCAATTATTTTGTCTTGGTATGGAAAAAGCATTGTTGGTTCTTCCACTTTTGAACAAGAAAGCATTAATAAGGTAAAAGCGATAAAGAATAGTTGATTTTTCATGAGGGCTCTAAGTGGAATATAGTGGGTAGTCGAATTTGAGTTTCCCAGAGATAAAGTAAATCATATTAATAAAATTGGATATATTCCTGTAACCTCTAGCTCTTTTTTTGCTAGTTGAATTTTTGAATTTATTCCTTTAAGAACACCATTTGTTAAATTAGTTTCTGTGTAAGTAATAATACCAAACCAATGTGCTTGAATTGTCTTAGCCGCTTCAATAAAAGGGAATATACCTGATTCCTTCACTAAATCACACCAGTATGCC
>NZ_JAKZGP010000053.1 GCF_022549775.1 Belliella filtrata
CGCCAGCTTCCTTCAGATTCCATCTCACAATGGACACCCTTGCTATTGGCTAGTGGTTGGCGATTACAAACCCCCACAGTGGACTTTCACCACCTAGTTAGTTACCATGCACGGCACACATAAAAAAGCAGAGGAATCTCCTCTGCTCTTTATATGAAAACTAAACCAACTATTATTTAACTACCACAATTAGAACAAAAATACTATAAAAAAATAATTTTCAAAATAATTAATAAAAAAGGTGTATGAAGACCTATTTTTTGTTGCTGACTTTATACAAAATCCCTAGCGCAAGTGCCTGTGAATACTGAATCCCTGGATCCATATCCAAATCATATACATTGATACTGGTAAATGTCACATCTACAAATCTCGTAATCTTAGCAATCAGCATCACATCTAATCTATGGTCAATCGTCCTAAATGCCAAAGTCTCATAATTTGCAAACATTTGATACCTTGTTTTGATCGCAAGATTATCTGTAATATCCTTATCATAAGTAGCAAAAAGTTGTAAGGCTAGCCACTCCGTCCTTACTGTTTGACCGATCGGAACTCCATAATTATTTGGTACATTGGCACTGACATTTGGGTCAGTCACAAAAGTCAAGCGCGGAGAAAATGGAGCAATCCTAAGTGCAAATTCATCATTTGGCTTATACTCCATACCTATTGCACTGGTAAGAAATGCTGGTGAAAGAAATCCTGATATTAATGTGCTTTGATCTGCTGGCCCGAATTCAAAACCATCACTAAACTGTGTCAAAAAGTTCAAAGAAGTAAAATAAGACCAATTCCCACCAGTCTTATATCCGACTTTTGAATCTAGAAAGATTCGATCATTTGACTTTCTAAATTGTTGTCCTTCGTTCTTTACAATTCCATAAATCAACTCACCTTGATTGTCCCATGACCATTTGCCTTTGGCATAATTGGCTTTACCTGCTATTAATGTTCCAAATGCCACAGAGTTCACTCCTCCTGCTTTCCAATTCCCGCTAAATGCAGCTTGATTAAAATTAAGACCTGCACTAAACTCTGACTGCCAATAGGTCGTATCTTTAACCAGCTCATTGGCCAAAGAATCCAAAGATTGTGCATGTGAATGGCACACCAGTGTAAGGGCGATCAAATACGTAAATAAATGTTTCATCGAAATAAGTTAAAGTTTAAATAAGTGCCAAAATGCGAAATTACCAATATCGCAAGAGAATAAACATTTTCGGTTCAAAATTGAGGATTTTATATGCTTATTCAAAGATTAAAATCGTTTTATCTAAAAATTACTGACATGATTAATAAAAAAATCCTAATCTTATTTCTTTTTTCCAGCACACTTTTCTCATGTAGTTCAATTGAGTTATTTAAAGAAAAGGTCGAGCAAAAGCCTTATAAAGAAAATAAAACTTATGTGATTGTCAACAAAGAAGTAGCGATTCATGGTTTTGAAGATGTCTTGGTTAATGAGAAAATTATCAATCAAATTGAAAAAAACATGAATGGCTTAGGCCTTACCTATGACAAGGATAAGCCAGATGTAGTAATTAGGTTCAGCTCAAATGAAGATCCTAGACAAAAAGATGTTTATCAAAATCAATTCCCCATGTGGGGTATGCGGGTGTGGGATCCGTGGATGTATGACCCAAGATTTATGAATCGAGGAAACATGATGTCTACCAAAGATTATGAATTAATTCAACTGATCATTGATTTCATCGACCCTGCGCAGGACAAAATGCTCATGACCATAACTGCTGTATCGGAGGCTTCATCACAAAAAACTAAAGAAAAAAAGCTCATTAAATCAGTAGATAAAATTATGGGTGCCTATGATATACATATGAGAACCTACTAATTTCAAATTAATGTGGTTTAGGTAAGCCGAGAGACGCTGCTAGGTCTCAAGCATTAGAGAAAAGCAAATGTTTCTCGTACATGGGCTATTTAACTAAGAACTTGGCAGATCTAAACTAAATGACATTGATTCTTAAATATTAAATATGCTTTACCGCTATCAACTTAGATAGAAATGCTAAAATGTTGATAAACTAACGATTAAAAAACACATTAATAGTTATCAGGCTGAATAATGTATTGTGAAACCACTCAAAACTCAACCACAAATCTTAGTATTAAGCTATTAATAACAATTTCCAAAATTTCTTAAAATAAAATTTGTTTAGAAAAATAAAACATTTATTTTTGCATGTATATTAATGTATTTTAAAACAAATTTTCTGCACTTCAATGTTAAAAATCGTTTTAATTGATGATGATCCAATAAGCACATTTGTCACTGAAAAGTTGATATCAAAATACATTAAAGAACCATGTAGATTTTTTAAGTTTGAAAATGCGACTGATGCACTTCAAGATATTGGAGAAATTCATCCAAATTATTTGTTTTTGGACATTAACATGCCTGAAATGACTGGCTGGGATTTTCTCGAAGAGTTCTCTCCAGCTGATTATCAGCCAGAAATTTACATTTTGAGTAGCTCTGTAGATGAAAGAGATATCAATAAAGCGAATAACTACAGTTTAGTAAAGAAATACCTCTCAAAGCCACTAATAAATAAATACATTAAGACTATTTTTAATTGAGAAAAAAAATCAATGCTTAGCTAAATTGGTTACCAGCTAGTTTATCAGTAAGGTTACTTAAATCCTATTTTTAAAACATTAAACAAAAACACCAGTTTAATGCAGACAAAGAATATAATTTTAGTGAATTGAAAATCAAGTACAATTATTGTGTTGAAAAAAATATTGGAGGGTAACTATTGAAGTAAATAAAAATTTTCCAGTATTTAGCATAGTGTAATCCAATGCATATATTTGAAACTTAATCAACAGCATATTATGGACGATTTTGAAGATGAATTTGATGAATTTGAAGACTTCGAGGATGATGATGAATTTGCCGAAGAGTTTCAAGATGAAGTTTATGATCTCGATGAAGATACAGAATTGATTGATGATGGTATCTTAGATTTCGATGATGAAGAGCTTGACGGACTTGACGACGATTTCGATGACTTTGATGATGATGACTTCGACGACGAAATTGACTAACTGAAAAAAATCAAAGCGGGATTGGCTTAAATCTCGCTTTTTTTTATTCCAACTTTGATGGCTTAAATCTGTGTATTATCTTGCAAGCAAATTTATTAAGACAACTGATCAAATCAATATACCATGTTATTAGAAATATTCAACGCACCAATAGCTTCAGGAGCTCAAACTTTTCTCATTATCGTATGCATCTTGATAGGTCTAGGTGCTGGCATTACAGCGATTGATGTAAGAAGCACGCTATTCAAAAAATCGAGTAAAGAAGACAATCACTGATACTAAGCTGCTAATCTGGATTTATACCTTGGATCAATATTTATCCATTAAAATAAATTTAGAATTGCTTAAAAAAAGAGGCTCAAAATTGAGCCTCTTTTTTTAATGAACATTTCCCATTAATTTTTTTATTGGTTTACTGATTAAGAAAAGTAGCAGTGCTGCACCTAATGCTATTGCTACAATTTTCAAATATTGACTTGGCATAGCTTGAATTGCTTCTTCTGTACCTCCACTTACTTCTCCTGCAATTTTCCCTGCAATCAAATTCCCCAAAGCAACAGAAATAAACCACATACCCATCATCTGTCCTTGATACTTTTTTGGAGCAAGCTTGGTAGTCAAACTCAATCCCACCGGACTTAAACTCAACTCTCCGAAAGTATGTAACATATATGTAAATACTAACCAAGTTGGTGCGGCAAGATCACCTGAAGCTGCAATTTTAGCAGCGAAGTACATCACCAAAAACCCCAAACCTAAAAGCAGTAGTCCAAAAGTAAACTTCAATGGTGAACTCGGCTCAAGATTTCTCCTACCCAACCATACCCACATGGCACCAAAAACGGGTGCAAAAATTATGATAAACATGGAATTAATTGATTGAAAATATCCTGTTGGAATCTCCCAGTTCAAGAAAGACCTATCTGTGAATCGCTCTGCAAATAAATTCAAAGTAGAACCAGCCTGCTCAAATCCTGACCAAAACAAAGCAGAAAATATGATAACAAAAACCAATGCAAAAGTCTTCTTTTTCTCATCTGCATTGAGTCCTCCAAACATGAATATAAATGCGAAATAAACTAGTGTAACAATCCCAATGATGTTATAAGCCCAATTTGAAATCTGAATGGCGTCAATACTGATGATTCCTAAAAAAAACAAACTAATCAAAAAGGCAAAAGCTATTGTGGCCAAAGTTGTATACTTTACCAATACTGATCTAGATTTAACCTCTTCTGGTGTAACTACAGGCAAAGGCTCACCTTTTCCTTCTAAATAATGACCTGTAAGTTTATACTGAAAAAGTCCAATAAGCATACCTAGACCCGCAAGGCCAAATCCTAAATGCCAATTGTAAACTGCTAAAGTCGAGCAGGCTATTGGCGCTATAAATGCCCCAATATTTATTCCCATATAAAATATAGAAAAACCAGCATCTCTCTTACTACTTCCATCAGGATACAATTGACCAACTATCGAGCTAATATTCGGCTTAAGAAGACCTGTCCCAACCACTATTAAAACCAATCCTAAAAAAAACGAATTTATATCTAAAGAACTCAATTCAGTAGCCTTTTCTACAGCATGATCTCCCATCAACTCCATCAATCCAGGAAGTGCCATGGTAAAATGGCCAACCGTAATGATGATACCTCCATACCACACAGACTTCTTCAATCCAAACACCCTATCTGCAACCCAACCACCTGGTAATGCCAAAAGATAAACCCCCATGGTATAAAGCCCATAAATTGCACCACTCGTACGATCATCAAACCCCATTCCTCCACTAAGTACTGGTGTAGTCATGAATAAAATCAACAAGGCCCTCATACCATAATAACTGAACCTCTCCCACATTTCTGTGAAAAAGAGTGTCATAAGCCCCTTGGGATGACCAAATACAGTAGGGCCATCCAACAAGTCTTGTCCGACCGATTTCATTGCGTCATTAGGCAGTTTTTCCAATGCTTTTAATATTTTAAGTTGAAATTTACTTTTTATAGCTACAATGATAAGTGTTTTTTTTGAATTATAACTTTCTCTTCCAGGTTCACCATCCCATTATTCAATAGTGTTTATTTAGATTACTGTCCAAGTAAACTCAAAAGCTAACCGTAATAACTAAAGCTTGTAGAGCTTTAAGAAAACTCTTGAAAAACTCAGACATTAAGTGTCTATAATACAGTTGACATTCACTTTTCGAAAAGTATTAAATAGAACCCCGTAATCGATTGCATCGTAAAAAAAAGCACTTTTTTTGAAAAATAACAAAACAATAATACATATCTTTGACCTCTGAAATAACCCAAATAAAACATCATGACAATGCAAGAACTAGAGCTCAAATCAGCTGGTAAAAGCTTAACGGGGCTAGGAATCCATCACAATTCCAAAATAAATTGGAACTTAAGTCCTGCCGAACTGGTAGAGCACGCTCTTTCTAACCAAGAAGCTGTTCTCACAGATACTGGTGCGCTTATGGCTGACACTGGTAAATTCACTGGAAGATCTCCCAAAGACAGGTTTATCGTCAAAGATAAATCTACTGAAAATACTGTCTGGTGGGGTGATGTCAATATCCCAATGGAAGAAGAGAAGTTTGATGCATTGCATCTCAAAATGCTTGAATTTATCGCTGACAAGAAACTCTATGTTAGAGAAGCCTATGCTGGTTCAGATCCAAAGTATAGGCTGAACCTAACTATTATTAACACCTTGGCATGGCAAAATCTATTCTGCTACAACATGTTCTTGAGGCCTGATAAAAATGAATTAGAAAATTTTGAATCTGACTTCACTATCATTTGTGTTCCCGAATTTGAAGCAGACCCATTGATAGACGGAACAAGACAAAAGAACTTTGCAATCTTAAACTTGAGCAAAAGAATCATTCTCATCGGTGGAACAGGCTATGCCGGAGAAATGAAAAAAGGAATATTTTCCGTATTGAACTATATACTACCCCACAAGCATGGAGTCCTTTCTATGCACTGCTCTGCAAATGTTGGAAATGAAGGAGACACAGCAATATTCTTTGGCCTTTCAGGCACTGGAAAGACAACCTTGTCCGCTGACCCAAACAGGGGTTTAATCGGAGATGATGAGCACGGATGGACTGAAGATACTATTTTTAATTTTGAAGGTGGGTGCTATGCTAAAGTAATAGATCTTAGCAGAGAAAAGGAGCCTGAAATTTGGGATGCTATAAAATTTGGATCAATAGTTGAGAACACTAGGTTTTTCCAAGGAACAAGAACCGTAGATTACACCAACTGTGAAGTAACGGAAAACACAAGAACAGCATACCCTATTCATCATATCGGAAATGCTGTAATTCCTTCTTTAGCTAATATTCCAAAAAACATTTTCTTTCTAACTGCTGATGCCTTTGGGGTCATCCCTCCTATCTCAAAATTGAATAAGAGCCAAGCCATGTACCATTTTATATCTGGTTACACAGCTAAAGTAGCAGGTACAGAGGTAGGTATCACTGAGCCAAGCACGACTTTCTCAGCTTGCTTTGGTGCAGCCTTCCTCCCTCTTCACCCTACAAAATATGCCGAGCTTTTTGGTCAGAAAATGGAAAAACACCAAGTCAACGTCTGGCTTATTAATACGGGTTGGACTGGAGGCCCTTATGGCGTAGGAAGCAGGATGAAACTTAAATATACCAGAGCCATGATTTCTGCCGCACTTGAAGGTCATTTGGATAATGTGAGCTTCAGAAAGCATAGTGTTTTTGGTGTCTCCATACCTGAAACTTGCCCAAATGTTCCAGACGAGGTTTTAAGCCCAAGAGCAACTTGGGAAGATAAAAGTGCGTACGATATCAAAGCTAGAGAACTTGGAGCTGCATTTATCGCTAACTTCGAGAAGTATAAGGATTTTGCTACTGAGGACATCCTAGCTGGATCTCCAAACCTATAAACGATTGACCCTATTTCATATAAACCCAAGTAAAAGGAGTGCCATAGCGCTCCTTTTTATATTTGAATCTACCCAAATTCTCTGAAGATTTACTATTTTTGTCCAAACCTTTATAAAAATATGAAAACAGCTGAAATACATACCGTCAAAGGCGTAATGAAAGTGGAGTTCTATGAAAAAGACACTCCAAAAACAGTAGAAAACTTTACAACATTGGCAAAGAAGGGCTTTTACGACGGATTAACGTTTCATAGAGTTATCCCAGATTTCGTAATCCAAGGAGGATGTCCAAATGGCACTGGCACTGGAGGCCCTGGTTACAAAATAGATTGTGAATTGACTGGAGACAAACAATACCACGACAGAGGAGTACTTTCCATGGCTCATGCTGGAAGAAATACCGGTGGTTCACAATTCTTTATCTGCCACAGCAGAAACAATACTAGTCACCTAGACAGAAATCATACTTGCTTTGGTAAAGTAGTAGAAGGTTTAGATGTGATCGACGACATCAGGCCTGGTGATGTGATAGAAAAAATCATTATCAACGAAAATTGATTAAAGAAAAGACTTGAGCTACCTCAAGTCTTTTTTTTGGAAGACTTTTTTGTAACCAATAAACTCAGCACAATCTGGAATTTATTATCACCCTGTCTAAAAGCTTAATAATTCTTGAAAATATGCATTACTATGATATCGGCTCTTTAATTCAAAGGTAATGAAAATTGAATTGTACTAGATTTCTTTGCTCTCTAAAATACAGCTCCAGGCTGTAAGCCTTATTTAAGTTAACCCTAGGCATCGCCTTGAACAGGTTCGTACCACCTTAGGACCTACGCCCTGAAAGTGCAGTATACATCTACTTCATTATTTTATTGATTTTAGTATAGCATACCTCTCTCTCTCCCATGCCCTGCCCTCTACAGGGAAGTGGTCAACTGTGATTTTTGGGACTATTAGGTAAACGCTATCAACCAAAAAGTGCCCCCGCTATGGTTGCAGTCATCATACAAGCTAAGGTTGCCGCTAGAAGTGCCTGCATTCCAAGTTTTGAAAGGTTCCCCTGTTGGTTTGGAGCAATGCTGCCTATGCCTCCGACTTGGATCGCAATAGAGCTGAAATTTGAAAAACCACAAAGTGCATAAGTAGCTATCACAATTGACTTCGGAGACAAGTTGTCAGCAGCTTTCAAATCTGCCAAAGAAAGGTATGCTACAAACTCATTGATAACGGTTTTTTGACCAAGAAGCGAACCTACTGCTAAGGTATCACTCCACTCTACTCCTATCACCCATGCAAAAAGCCTAAAAATTTGACCTAAAATATACTCTAACGAGAACCCACTAAACTGACCGTCTGTGCTTGAAACTACGAATGCATTAAGTCCTGTCCAATCACCAATAAGCCCAGAAAGCAGAAAATTCAATGCAGCTATCACAGCTATAAAAGCAAGCAACATACCTCCAACATTTAGCGCAAGTTTTAGCCCTTCAGATGCTCCTATTGACATCGCATCGATAAGGTTTACCCCCATATTCTCTTGGTTGACTTCCAACTTATCATTGATATTTTCTTTATTATCTTCAGGGATCATGATTTTGGACATTACAATTGCAGCTGGTGCATTCATGATACTTGCTCCCAAAAGGTATGCAGCAAACCTACTTTGCTCCTCCAAACTATCACCACCAAGAAATGCTACATAACCAGCCAAAACTCCACCGGCAATAGTAGCCATCCCACCTGTCATCAAGCACATAAGTTCTGATTTGGACATCGTAGGTATAAAGGGCCTAACCAACAAGGGTGCTTCAGTCTGACCCAAGAATATATTGCCTGCAGCAGAAAGTGATTCAGCACCTGAAAGTCTCATGGTGCGGGACATGATCCAAGCAATCACAAAAACAACCTTTTGCAAAATGCCCAAATAGTACAATCCAGCAGATACTGTAGAGAAAAAAATGATTGTAGGTAAAACTTGAAAAGCGAATATAAATCCAAAGGAATTGGTGGCTAAATCACCAAATATAAAGGTGGCACCAGCTTCAGAAAAGCTCAAAAACTTCACAAACCCCCTACTCACTGTAGCAAAAATTTGAGCCACAATCTCAACTTTGGTAATCAAATACCCAAAAACAGCTTGCAAAACTACTCCAATACCTACTAATCTCCAGTCGATTTTCTTTTTATTGGCCGAAAAAATAAATGCAACTAAAAGCAATACTGCGATTCCAATAAGTCCTCTAAAATAATCCATTCAAGCAAATTAGGATAGGTTAACTAAATATTTTCATTTTATCCGTTAAATATAAATGATTTCACCCAAAAAATTACGATTTCATTGCATTGACTCCAAAATCTATAAATGAAAAGACCCAACTTTAAGCTGGGTCTTTTCATTTATTTTACCAAAACTATTGTTAAATCAATTTCTTTTATTGATTTCATCTCTTATCCTAGCTGCCTTCTCGTAATCTTCATTACTAATAGCCAAGTCTAACATTTGATTGAGCTTTTCCAAGCTAAAATCTTTCAAGCTATCTTTTGGCTTTTTTGCAGAAGGTGCTGCTTTTTTAGATTTACTGGCCTTTTCAGGTTCCAGACCATCTCCTTCATTCACTTCTATGGCTGCTTCAGACATTACTTTGGATGTGCAGTAGATTGGGGCATCGAACCTTACCGCTATTGCAATAGCATCTGAAGGTCTTGCATCAATCTCGATCTCCCTTACCCCACTTTTGCATACTATTTTTGCAAAAAACACACCTTCTTGCATATCAGATATCAAAATCTGATCTACAGAAAATCCAAATCCATTTGCAAAAGATTTGAATAAATCATGCGTCATGGGTCTATTGGGAATGATTTTCTCTATCTCTATAGCTATCGCTTGAGCTTCAAACATCCCAATAACAATGGGAAGCCTCCTCCTGCCCTCTACTTCTCCCAATACCAATGTAAATGACCCCGATTGGGAATGGTTTGATGTTAGCCCAAGAATTTCTAATTCAATAGTATTATCCACAGTTCCTATATTACAGCCTTAATTGCCTCAGTTAGTTTGGGTAATACCTCAAATGCATCTCCAACAATCCCGTAGTCTGCCGCTTTGAAAAATGGCGCCTCAGGGTCTTTATTGATAACTACAATATACTTTGAGGAATTTACGCCTGCAAGATGTTGAATAGCTCCCGAAATTCCAACTGCTATGTACAAAGTTGGTGCAACTTTTACTCCTGTTTGCCCAACATGTTCATGGTGAGGTCTCCACCCTATATCTGAAACTGGCTTAGAACAACCTGTCGCCGCTCCCAAGACTTTAGCAAGATCTTCGATCATCCCCCAGTTCTCTGGACCTTTGAGACCTCTACCTCCAGACACTACAATATCAGCTTCAGGAAGCAATACCTCGCCAGTTGCCTGATCTGTAGAGATTATAGTAGTTGCAAAATTTGCTTGATCTATTTCCAACGATACCACTTCAACTGAAGCTGAAGCACCATCTGTTTTCAGATCGATTGCATTCTTTTTGATTGCTAAAATTTTGTGCTCCGTATCTACTGTAGTCAAGGCGAATGCTTTACCTGTATAAATGCTTCTTTTGACTTGATATCCTGAAGAAAGGTCTGGGAGTTCCACCACATTGGACACCAATCCAGCCTGTAGTCTAATAGCCAGACGAGCTGCTACTGCACTTCCCAATGAAGATGTTGCTAAAACTAGTGTCTTAGCTCCGACCTTCTCATAAATTTGAGCAACAGCGTCAGCATGAGCTTGGATCACACCAGCATCTAGCTTGCTATCCTTGACATACAATACCTTTGAAGCACCAGCTTCACCAGCTTTAGCAAGTTGATCTTCTGCGATTGTTCCTAGACCTACGGCCACTACATCACCACCCCCTGTTTGCTGGGAAAGTGCGTGAGCAAATGATACCGCTTCCAAACTAGTTTTTTTGATTGCACCTTCAGCGTGCTCTATATATACTAAAATTGACATGTTATCTATTTTTTTAGGGTTATTGAAAATTAAAGAACCTTGGCGTCATTTTTCAATAACTTCACCAATTCTTCTACATTATCCTTATCTACCAACTTCACCGATCCTTTCGCAGGCGGAAGTTTGAACGCTACAACAGAAGTGGCTGACTGATTCTGACTTGGTTCTACTACATTCAATGGTTTGGTCCTTGCGGACATGATCCCTCTCATATTTGGGATTTTCCACTCAGCGATAGGTTCCTGACACCCAGCTATCAATGGCAATTTGGCTTCCAAATACTCTTTTCCTCCTTCGATCTCTCTTGCCATTTTAACTGTTTCACCTTCGATATCTAGCTTCATCACAGGAGATACCGACGGCATACCGAGTAGTTGACCTACCATTCCATGTACCATCCCACCATTGAAATCTATAGATTCTCTTCCCATGAGGATAAGGTCATAGTTATTTTCCTTTGCTATGGCAGCTATTTCGCTTGCAACGAAAAGTGAATCTTTTGGAAATGCATTGACACGAATTGCATCATCTGCTCCTATCGCCAATGCCTTTCTCAAAGTAGGCTCTGTATCAGCTTCTCCCACATTCAGAACTGTAAGACTTGCTCCTAGTTGTTCCTTCAATTCTACCGCTCTTGCCAATGCATAATCATCATAAGGACCAATAATAAACTGAACCCCACTCTTATCAAACTTGGTATTGTTATCAGTAAACTGAATCTTGGATGTGGTATCCGGTACGTGTGTAATACAAACAAGAATTTTCATTATGTATATTTAGGTTATTTATTTATTTTAAATTGCGTGAATTTAGTCATTCAGGCTTTAATTAAAAAAAGAAATCATGAGCAATTTGTCCCGAATCAGTCTTCTCAAAACCTTCATCGATCAAGAACCTAACAATCCCTTTAACTGGTATGCGCTGGCACTTGAACACAGAGAGCAACAACCTGAAGAAGCCGCAAAACATTTTGATCATCTTCTAGAAAATCATCCAGATTATCTTCCAACTTATTACCATGCAGCTCAATTATTTGCTGATCTTGCACAGGTTGAAAAATCACAGTTGATTTATCAAAAGGGGATCACCGTAGCCAAATCACAAAATGACAACCATGCCCTAAGGGAACTACAAAACAGCTATCAAAACTTCCTGATTAACAACGATTTGTTTTAAATCAGATCAAGGTTTTACAACAATTTTACCCATTTGTCCCCCCATTTTCATCTTATCAAAAGCTTTAACAACATCTTCTATGCCATAAACTTCATCAACGAGAGGCTTGATTTTTTGTTTGCTAACCATAGCAAGCATGGCTTCAAAATCACTATCGCTTCCCATTGTACTTCCAATAAGTCGAATTTGATTCCAAAACACCTTTCTTGCATCTAGCTGGGGAGGATTACCTTTGGTAGCTCCATAAAAAACAATTCTTCCACCAGGCTTGACCACCTTGATCAAGTCTGATAAAGTATCCCCCATGGCACTATCTATAATCAAATCGAACCCTCCTGTCTGCTCCAACGCCTTACTTGTCCATGAAGAATCAGTATAATTAAATATGCCTTTTGCACCGATTCCCACACCCTTTTTCAACTTTTTTTCTGAGCTACTACTTACATAAACTGCTGCTCCCCGTGCAATTGCAAACTGCGCAGCAAACTGAGCCACACCTCCACCAAAACCTGTTACCAACACCTTATCCTCAGCTTTCAATCCTCCTTGAACCATCAACGCCCTATACGCAGTCACTCCTCCCAAAGGTAAAGCGGCTGCTTCTTCCCAGCTCATATGATCGGGTTTATGATGCACCCTGTCCACATTTACCTTGACATAGGATGCTAACGTCCCATGGTCTGGCATACCCAAAATCTTAAAATCTTTCGATTGTGTCAATGGATCATCACCCCAATTCATTGCAGGGTTGATGATAATCTCTTTCCCTAAAATTCCCGAATCCACTTGATCACCAATCTTTTCTACAACTCCAGCACCATCGCTTCCCAAAGTCACTCCATCCTTCAATCCAGGATACAATCCTTGTCTACACCACTCATCTCGGTGATTTAGTGCGGCTGCTTTCACCTTTATCAAGACTTCCTTGGGTCCTAATTTTGGTAATGCTAATTCTTTGACTTCAATCTTTTCTGGAATTGATGTATTCAAGACTACAGCTTTCATATCGAAATTCATTTTATCAAAATTAATAATTGGATAGAAACATCAAGCATTTTTCAAACTAGGTGATCCAAGTTTTGGTTCAATACTCATGTTGATTACAGATAACTTTAGAGAGCTCGGTAGGTTTTCTTATACCTCTACATTTTATCAAAAAAGGCTGTCCCAATTTCTAGAGACAGCCTTTCATTTTCTTATTCTATTTTCTCATTTGCTTATATGCATTGATCAGTCCGTTTGTTGAGGCATCGTGACTTTTGACTTCCTCCTCACCTGGCAATTCAGGTAAAATTGCGTTAGCCAATACTTTCCCCAACTCAACTCCCCATTGATCAAAGCTCAAGATATTCCATATTACCCCCTGGGCAAAAATCTTATGCTCATACATGGCGATCAATTGCCCTAGAGTGTATGGGTTAATTTCTTTTACCAAAATTGAATTGGTAGGCCTATTGCCTTCAAAAACCCTATGAGGAGCTATCTTCTCAATCTCATCAGCTGATTTACCCGATTTCTGCATCTCAGCGTTGACTTCCTCCAGCGATTTTCCATTCATCAAAGCTTCAGTTTGCGCAAAGAAATTAGAAAGCAATTTAACATGGTGATCTCCGATCGGATTATGTGACTTCGCTGGAGCGATAAAATCACACGGGATCAAGTGAGTCCCTTGGTGTATCAGCTGGTAAAAAGCATGCTGGCCATTGGTGCCAGGCTCACCCCATATGATAGGTCCAGTAGGATAGTCTACCTTTTTATTTCCTCTACTTACATATTTTCCGTTTGATTCCATATTTCCTTGCTGAAAATATGCAGCAAACCTGTGAAGGTATTGATCATAGGGCAAAATAGCTTCGGAAGTAGCTCCCAAGAAATTGGTATTCCATATACCTATCAAAGCCAAAATCACAGGAATATTTTCTTCAAAGGAAGCCGACTTGAAGTGCTTATCCATGCTATGCGCCCCTTCCAGTAACTTTTCGAAGTTATCAAATCCTATCATACAGGCAATAGGCAAACCAATGGCAGACCAAAGAGAATATCTACCGCCTACCCAATCCCAGAAGGCAAACATGTTTTTGGTATCGATACCAAATGCTTCAACAGATTTTGCATTGGTAGAAAGTGCTGCAAAATGCTTGGCTACTGCTGCTTCATCTTTGGCATGATCCAAAAACCAACTTCTTGCTGTGTGCGCATTGGTCATGGTTTCCTGTGTGGTAAAAGTCTTGGACGCAATGAAAAACAAGGTAGTCTCTGGATCTACTTTCTTCAATGTCTCTGCGATATGCGTACCATCTACATTGGACACAAAAAATATCTCAAGTTCTGGATGTTGATAAGGTTTCAAGGCTTCTGTCACCATCACTGGACCTAAGTCAGAGCCTCCTATACCTATATTCACCAAAGATTTGATAGGCTTACCTGTGTAGCCAAGCCACTTCCCTTGGTGAATCTGACCTGCGAAAGTTTTCATCTGATCCAACACCGCATTGACATCAGGCATCACATCTGCACCTTCAAACTTCACAGTGGTATTACTCCTATTTCTCAAGGCTGTATGCAAAACAGCCCTGTTTTCAGTCAGGTTTATTTTTTCTCCTGAAAACATCGCTTCAATGGCTGATTTCAAATCAACTTCTTCTGCCAAATCAAACAAGGTTGACATCGTTTCTTCGTTGATTCTATTTTTGGAAAAATCCACCAAGACATCTTCTAACTTCACAGTGAATTTTTCAAACCTATCTTCTGATGATTCAAAAAGTTGCTTGATACTTGTCTCAGCATGGGCTTGCGATAATTGAGCCAATTTCTCCCAAGACTTTGTTTGGGTAGGGTTAATGTTTTTCATTGATTTATTTCGATTTAACAGGTGTATATTTTTAATTTTTAACTTACTTAAAACACCCTGTATTTTACAGGATATGAAAGGTTTACAATCAAACAATTAGCTTACTAATTGTATACATTTTTGAACTTACTGTTCCTAAATTCAAAATCCATGAATTTAGAATTAACCTGAACATTTCAAAGGATTTTTATTGAAAACTACAAATTCAACAACATCATCGCCACACCAAAATAGACGGCAAGACCAATCAAATCATTGGCCGTGGTGATAAATGGTCCAGAGGCAATAGCAGGGTTAATACCAAACCTATTCAGCACTAAAGGAGTCACAGTTCCCATAAATGAAGCCAATAGCACTACACAAAACATGGCTAAACCTATGGTAAACCCAAATATAGCTTCGTGGCCGTAGATGAATTTGACTACCAAAAAGACAAAGGTTCCGAGAACCAACCCATTAAGCAAAGCTATCAAAAAGCCCTTTACAAATCGCTGCCAAGGTGTATCATCAAATACTGATTTTGAAGCTAAGGATTGGACTACCAGGGAAGAAGATTGAATCCCTACATTACCTCCCGTAGCTGCTACTAAAGGAATAAAAGAAGCCAAAGCTAAAACCTGACTTAATCCATCCTCAAAAAATCCGATGATTCTTGCACCCATCAAGCCCCCTATCACGCCTACTAAAAGCCAAGGTAAGCGAGCCTTAGAAATCCTAAAGATAGAATCAGACTCCTCCACGTCAGCAGAAATACCCGTCATGGCCTGCATATCTTCTTCAGACTGCTCATGAATCACATCAAGAATATCATCTACTGTAATCCTTCCCAATAATTTATTTTTTGAATTCACTACCGGGATAGATTCCAAATCATACTTTCTCATGATTTCTGCTACTTCTTCTTCATCTTGATGTGCTTGGACAGAAATCAATTCAGGCTCATAAATATCCGCAATCTTGGTGTCAGAAGCAGCTAAAATGATTTTTTTGAGAGAAACTCTTCCCAAAAGATGCTGCTTATTATCCACTACATAGATAGAGTATATCTTTTCGACCTTTTCGGCTTGCCGCCTTATTTCTTCAATGGTCTGTACTACATTCCAATTTTTGTTTGCCTTGATAAATTCCTTGGCCATCAAACCACCCGCACTGTCTTCATCATAGCGAAGCAAATCTAAGATGTGGGCTGATTTCTCTTTTTCTTGAAGATTGCTGATCACATCTTCACGTTCTCTTACCGTCAGGAGATTTAGGATATCTACCGCATCATCCGAATCCATTTGGTCTATATATACTGCAAGCTCTGTAGCTTCCATTTCATAGATCACCTTGGTCAGAGAATCTTCATCTAGCTCGATCAAAATATCAGCAGCTACTTCAGCTTCAAGCAAGCGCAACACGTAAAGTGCCTCTTGCATATTGAGTTCGTCCAAAAGTGCGGCTATATCTGCTTCATTGACACCTTCGAGAGATTGCTTGATAAAATCATTTTCAGCCATCTCAATGGCCTCTCTCAAGCTTTCAAGGTATTCTTTTGATAATTCAAATAGTCTTATTGGTTCCACGACGATTTAATTTTGTGGGTTAAATAAATAAAATCTTCCACACCCAGTTGTTCGGCTCGCTTATCCAAAATAGGATCTGCCTTAAATTCCTCTGACAGCCCCATGCTTTTCAGCGCATTTCTTAGCGTTTTCCGACGAGTGCTAAATCCCTGTTTTACAGTTCTAAAAAAGAGCTTTTCATCACAATCTAATTTTTCTACTTGATTTCTCCTCAGGCGTATCACACCTGAGTTGACTTTGGGAGGAGGATTAAAAACTCCCGGAGGTACAGTAAAAAGATACTCTATATCATAATATGCTTGTAACAGCACAGAAAGTATGCCATAATCTTTATTCCCTTTTGGAGAAGCAATACGTTCTGCAACTTCTTTTTGTAGCATACATACCACTTCAGTCACCTGATCCTTTTCTTGAAGTACCTTAAAGAAAATCTGAGTAGAAATATTGTAGGGAAAGTTTCCTGCCACAGCATATTTACCTCCCATCACTGGTCTAAAGTCCTCCTTCAAATAATCTCCATCAATGATTCTATCACCCAAGTGAGGATATTTTTGTTGTAAGTAGGCTATGGACTCCTTATCAATATCTACAAGGTAAAGATCCCAATTTTCGACCAATAAAAAATCAGTCAAAACCCCCATACCAGGCCCGATTTCAAGGACTTTATTTACCCCTTGGTGACCTGTTACAGCCTTGGCTATTTTTTCAGCTATGCCCAAGTCCTTGAGAAAATGCTGACCAAGGTGTTTCTTTGGTTTGACCTTTTCCATACGATTACTCTAATTTTTTTGTCTAAATTGCAGTTCCAAAAATAAGACAATAATCATTAAGGTCTAAATTATTTAAAAAACGTTCGGTGGCAAGCTGATCGAATTTATAGTTTATTGTATATAATAAAAGCATAGACAAAACTGATGAATCAGAGAAAACAAAAACCAGTCATTGGAATAAGTATAGGAGATATCAATGGAATTGGTGCTGAAGTCACCATGAAAGCTTTGGCTGACAACAGGCTACAGCGGCTTATTACCCCTGTGATCTATGCCCACGGAAAAGCAATCACATTCTATCGGAAGCAATTAGAAATGGATGATTTTAATTTCATGCAAATCCGATCAATCGATGAAATTCATCACAAAAAAGTAAACCTCATCAATGTAGTCGAAGATAGCCCTGAAGTAATACCAGGCGTAGAGACACAGGAAGCAGGTAAGTTGGCACTTGCTGCCCTCGATCATGCTATCGCAGACCTCAAAGCTTCAAAAATTGACGCCTTGGTCACAGCTCCACTTAATAAAAACAACATCAATTCCGAACAATTAAAATTTGTAGGACATACAGAATACCTTACTGAGGCTTTTGACGTCAAGGAGAGCTTGATGTTCCTTGTGGCTGAAGACCTCAGGGTTGGTGTGGTTACAGGCCATATACCATTGAAAGATGTATCAAAAAACATCACGGCGGAGAACATTAAGAAAAAGATTAACTTGATGCAAAAATCACTCAAAGATGATTTTGGTATACTAAAGCCAAAAATTGCTGTATTGGGGCTAAATCCTCACGCAGGAGAAGATGGCTTATTGGGAAGTGAAGAAATCGAGATAATCACTCCAGCAATTCGCTCATTTAAAGAAAAAGGTGATTTGGTCTTTGGCCCATATTCTGCAGATGGCTTTTTTGGAATGCTTCATCAGAAAAAATTCGATGCTGTATTAGCCATGTATCATGATCAAGGATTGATTCCATTCAAATCCATGGCTTTCGAAACAGGTGTGAATTTCACAGCAGGCCTTCCAATAGTTCGTACCTCACCTGACCACGGCACAGCTTATAATATTGCTGGAAAAAATATTGCAGATGAAGGCTCTATGAAATCAGCAATTTTCCAAGCCTACGATGTTCTCAAAAATAGAGGGAATTGGGAAGATGAGGATGAATAAATGCTGCTTGTGAAAAAACAAAAAATCAAAAAAAACACTGATTTCTAATTCAAAACAATAATATATCAAAATACCGTAAAATTATTTCCAACCAAATTTTATTTTTCTAAATGGAATCTCTAAATTTGCGGTCTTGAAATAAGGAGGGCTAGATGAAATTCTTAAAAAACTATAGTATAGATGTCATCAAACTCAAGGAAGGAAAGCATGAATTCACCTTCCCTGTGGATGGAGAGTTTTTCAGTCACTTCGAAATTCAAGATTTCCTAAAAGATGGAAATTTAAATGCTACTGTAGAAATCAACAAGCTCACTTCTCTAATGGAAGCTAAGTTCCAGATTTCTGGTACTGTCAAACTTATCTGTGATAGAAGTCTTGAGGAGTTTGATCATGAACTCACCACGACCGAAAAGGTCATCTATAAATACGGCCTAGAGGAGGCTGAGATTACAGAAGATGTTTTCATGATCACTCGTGACACGCCAAGCATACAGCTAGCACAATTGATATATGAATTTATTCTACTAGCCTTACCCGCTAAGAAAATTCATCCAGACTACGTAGAAGAAATGGATGATGAAGACTTTGAAGGAGAAGGAGAGTTGGTATATTATGATGATGGAGAGGCTGAAGAAGAGACTGAAAATGAATCTTCAGAAGAAAAACCATCAGAAAAAAATGATCCCCGATGGGACATATTAAAAAAGTTAAAGAAATAAGATTAATCTAAAAATTGTATAGAGATGGCGCATCCTAAACGAAAAATTTCGAAAACCAGAAGAGACAAGAGAAGAACTCATTATAAGTTAACTGCTCCTTCAATGGCTCAATGTCCTACTACAGGAGAATTTCACTTACCTCACAGAGCGTTTTGGCTTGATGGTAAACTGTACTACAAAGGACAGGTTATCATGGAAAAAGAAGTTCTTGCTTAACAAAACACAAACAAAAGGCCTTTTAATTGAAAATCCATCTCAATACTTTGGGATGGATTTTTATTTTTAGCCTCGGTTTTATCCTTAATATTCTCCAAAAGAACGACATAATACTACCCAAAAAGGAAAAATCTTTGGTGGTACAGGACATTTTAAATATTTTTGAAGCCTCAATAAAGCACTTAGAGATCAAAGTTTCTTGAAAATAAACCTTATCTCTTTGTCAGTCAAAGGATTTAGCGCTAAAATGCGCTTTAACTTTTGACTAATTAAATTAAACTTGATGAAAAAAACCAGAGCAGTAATTACCGGAGTTCAAGGCTGGGTACCAGAATACGTACTGACCAATCAAGAACTAGAAACCATGGTGGACACAAATGATGAATGGATTGTGTCTCGTACAGGTATCAAAGAAAGAAGGATTCTCAAAGGAGAAAACCAAGGCACCTCAGTCATCGGATCAGAGGCAGTAAAAGGTCTCTTAAAAAAGACTAACACAGCTCCAGAAGACATTGACTTGATTATATGTGCTACAGTGACTCCAGACATGCCTTTCCCGGCTACTGCCAATATCATCGCAGACAATGTAGGGGCAAAAAACAGTTGGAGTTTTGATGTTTCAGCTGCATGTTCTGGATTTTTATATGCCCTTACTATGGGAAGTCAATTCATAGAAACTGGGATGTACAAAAAAGTGATCATTGTCGGGGCAGATAAGATGTCTTCGATCATTGATTACCAAGACAGAGCCACTTGTATTATTTTTGGTGATGGTGGTGGTGCTGTTCTTTTAGAATCCACAACAGAGGAAGTTGGTATCATGGATAGCATACTCCATGCAGATGGATCAGGAGCACCATTTTTGCACATGAAAGCAGGAGGAAGTAGAAAGCCCGCCACTCATGAATCTGTTGACGCAAGAGAGCATTTCGCTTTCCAAGAAGGCTCGACTGTATTCAAATTCGCTGTAACCAATATGGCTGAGGTTAGTGCCAAAATCATGGAGAAAAATGGTTTGACACCCGACGATGTAGCATGGCTAGTACCTCATCAAGCCAATAAGAGAATCATCGACGCTACTGCAAATAGAATGGGTGTAGGTCCAGAAAAGGTGATGATGAACATAGAAAAATATGGCAACACCACAGCTGGCACTTTGCCACTTTGCCTATGGGACTATGAAAGCCAACTAAAAAAAGGAGACAACATCATTTTAGCAGCTTTTGGTGGTGGATTCACCTGGGGATCTATTTACCTCAAGTGGGGCTATGATTCGAAATAATAAAGAAACAATATAACTAAATAATAATGGCGAGTACTGCAGATTTCAAAAATGGAATGTGCCTGGAATTCAACAATGATATCTATACCATCGTAGAATTTCAGCATGTAAAACCTGGTAAAGGCGCGGCCTTTGTCAGAACCAAGTTAAAGGGTTTGACGAGTGGAAAAGTTCTTGACAAAACTTTCAACTCAGGAGAAAAAGTAACTACCGCTAGAGTAGAAAAAAGACCTCATCAATATTTGTACGCTGATGATATGGGACTTCACTTCATGGATACAGAAACTTTTGAGCAAGTCAGAATAGAAGAAAAGCTCATCGAAAGAGCTAACTTGATGAAAGAAGGTCAAATGGTAGATGTGCTCGTACACGCAGAGACAGAAACTCCTCTAACTGTGGAACTTCCTCCTTTTGTAGAATTGATGATCACTTATACAGAGCCTGGCATCAAAGGCGACACAGCTACCAATGCATTGAAGCCTGCTACAGTCGAAACTGGTGCTACCGTGATGGTTCCGCTTTTTGTAGAGCAAGATATCATGATCAAAGTAGATACGCGTGATGGATCTTACTCTGAAAGAGTAAAATAATTTCTAAAATCTGTGCGATTTAGCTAAATTACACAACATTGTTATTTATTTAACCCAAACAAAACTATAAGCAGCTTAGCTGATTATTGAAACTTTACTAATTATGAAAGCAAAAGAGATACAAGACCTGATAGATTTTATTTCAAACTCTGGATTGGCAGAGGTGAAAATTGAAACTGAAGAATTCAAACTTTCTATTAAGAAAAATTCAGAAGCACAATACATTGCAGCTCCTACACCTGCACCAGCACCTGCACCAGCACCTGCCGCTGCGGCTCCTACTACTCCAGCAGCTCCTGCTGCACCAGCTTCAGAAGATACTTCAAAATATATCGAGATCAAGTCACCAATGATCGGAACTTTCTACAAAACTCCAAACCCTGACTCTCCAGCCTTTGTAAATGTAGGTGATTCTGTAAGCTCAGGACAGACTGTTTGTATTATCGAAGCAATGAAGCTTTTTAATGAAATTGAATCTGAAGTATCTGGAAAAATCGTTAAAATCTTAGTTGAAAATGCGTCTCCAGTAGAATATGATCAGCCATTATTTTTGGTAGATCCAGCAGGTTAATTTCACATTATTTACCAAACCCAAAGATTGTGTTTAAAAAGATACTTATAGCCAATAGAGGAGAGATTGCACTCAGAGTGATCCGTACTTGTAAAGAGATGGGAATCAAGACTGTGGCAGTATACTCCACAGCAGACAAGGATAGCTTACACGTTCGGTTTGCAGATGAGGCAGTCTGTATAGGTCCTGCCCCAAGTAGAGAGTCCTATCTGAACATTCCAAGAATCATCGCTGCAGCAGAAATCACCAATGCAGACGCTATACATCCTGGATATGGATTTTTGTCAGAGAATGCGGAATTTTCCAGAATCTGTGAAGAGTACAAGATCAAATTCATCGGTGCAAGCCCAGAAATGATCAATAAAATGGGCGACAAAGCTACGGCTAAAGCTACCATGAAAGAGGCGGGAGTTCCAACTATTCCAGGTTCTGAAGGACTATTGGAATCCATAGAGCAAGGCATCAAAATAGCCAATGAAATGGGCTACCCTGTTATCCTAAAAGCAACAGCTGGTGGCGGAGGAAGAGGTATGCGTATCGTCAAGCAAGAAAGTGAATTCAAGAAAGCTTGGGATGATGCGCGCCAAGAATCTGGTGCTGCTTTTGGAAATGATGGATTGTACCTAGAGAAATTCGTAGAAGAACCAAGGCATATTGAAATCCAAGTAGTTGGTGACAGCAATGGTAGAGCTTGCCATCTGTCTGAAAGGGATTGTTCTATTCAAAGAAGGCATCAAAAATTAGTAGAAGAAACGCCTTCCCCATTCATTACAGACGAACTCCGAGAAGCTATGGGAAATGCAGCGATCAAAGGAGCAGAAGCTATTGGATATGAAGGAGCGGGTACTATCGAGTTTCTAGTCGATAAGCACAGGAACTTCTACTTCATGGAAATGAATACTAGGATTCAAGTTGAGCACCCTATCACTGAAGAGGTAACGGATTTTGACTTGATCAAAGAACAAATCAAAGTAGCAGCTGGTGAAAAAATTTCAGGTAAAAACTATTATCCAAAGCTCTATGCAATGGAATGTAGAATCAATGCCGAAGATCCCGCTAATGGATTCAGACCTAGTCCTGGAAAAATCGTCAACCTTCACTTGCCAGGTGGGCGTGGTGTAAGGATCGATAGCCATGTATATGCAGGATATGTTATCCCACCAAACTACGATTCCATGATTGCTAAGCTTATCGTGAGTGGTCAATCAAGAGAAGAAGTAATTGTGAGGATGAAGAGGGCTTTAGAAGAGTTTGTGATCGATGGTATCAAAACTACAATACCTTTCCATATTGCGCTTCTAGAAAATGAGCAGTTCAAGCAGGGTGATTTTACCACCAAATTCCTTGAAACATTTGATTTTTCAGTAATCAAAAAATAAGCTGATTTTCAAATTCTTCAAAAAAGACTGCTAAAGCAGTCTTTTTTGATTTAAGCTTGTATTTTACCAATTGAGATTCAATGTCGTTTAGTTTAGACCTGTCAGGTCTTCTCATGATTTAAGCACATACTTTACCATTTGGCAATCATAACATGTACGAATTCCAAACTATATATCAATCCATTGGAGAAGCCAAGATTAAGGAATTAGCACAACTTTTCTATCAAAAAGTAAAAGAGACACCTGCACTTCTGGAACTCTACCCAGAAGATTTGGCTCCAGCAGAGGATCGGCTGTACCTTTTTCTATTACAAGTATTCGGTGGGCCACAGACCTATTCTGAGCAGCGAGGACATCCTATGCTTCGCAAAAGACATTTTCAATGGACTATTGATGGTAGCATGAGAAACACATGGCTAAACTGTATGTTTGCAGCCATGGATCAAATCGAGATGGATCAAAACACAAGAGAAGCCATGATGAAATACTTCGTGCAAGTAGCAAACCATATGGTCAACCAATGAGCTTTTTAAGGACGATTTATACTGCTTACGGCCTGTTGATATTCTGCCTAAGCTTTCTAGCCTTATTTCCACTAATTCTCTTAAGTATTTGGATTCCAGGCATGAGAAAATATGGGAGAAAAATCAATAGATTTTGGGCAAACATTTACTTTTTGCTCATTTTTAAGCCCGTACAGATAGTAGGAAAGCGGCATATCAAAAGCAATCAACCATATATTTTTGTTGCCAATCACTTTTCTTACATTGACATTGCCATGATGGGGTTTGTACCTGGAGATGTGGTCTTTGTAGGTAAAAGTTCATTGGGAAAAATCCCACTATTTGGATACTACTTCAAAAAACTGCACATAGCTGTGAATAGGTCTAGTACTAGAAGCCGTGCGGAAGTTTTGCTAAGGTCAAAAAATGTCTTGGACAACGGGAGTAGCTTGGTGATTTTCCCTGAAGGAGGAATGATCACGAGTAATCCGCCTTACATGAGCCATTTCAAAGATGGTGCATTTACTTTGGCTCTTGAAAAACAAATCCCAATTATTCCTGTCACTTTATCATTTAATCATTTAATTTTACCCGATCAAAAATCCATTCGTCTTCATTTCAAGCGTGGCAAAATGACCTTTCATCCTGCAATCTCCACAGAGGGCTTGGGTAAGGAAAACCTTCAGGAAATCAAAAGGTATTGTTTTGATACCATTCAAGCGCAGTTATTGAAAGACAATGGAGTGAAATAATTAAGAAAATTTTGAGTTATGAAAATTGATACAAATACATTAAAGAAAATTGCACACTTAGCAAGACTTGAATTTGATGAAGCTGGTGCAGAAAAAATGACCCAAGACATGACCCAGATCCTTGATTGGGTAGAGCAACTAAACGAAATCGACACCGAAAATATAGAGCCAATCACCACCATGTCTTCAGAAGTGAATGTATTGCGTGAAGATAAAATAGGCGAGCACTTGACCCATGAAAGTGGACTTAAAAATGCTCCTCAGCGTGATTCTGATTATTTCCGTGTTCCAAAGGTTCTTGAATAATGACCGTAGAAACCAATAGAAAAATATCTAATATCATTTTCAAAGGCCTACCAGGAGCGCTTGCAGCTTTTGGAGGCCTTTTCCTCTTGATACTCTTTTTCCTGGATACATATCATGTTTCAACCATACTGAATGGTTACTTTACAGAACCCATTCATATCCCACTTCAGCTTACGAGGCTTGGTACAGATGTGCTCAGTATAGATGTAGAAAACTATATTGTTTTTCAAAATTTCGAGTCCCTTCCTCAAAACCTCTCCACATTGTATCATAAAGGGTTTGGTGTAATTGGATTATTGCTCCTATCCTTTGGTATTTGTTTGGTCAGTTCATTCCGCAGAATGTATTTCATCGGTGGGGCTGCAAGTATAATTTTCTTGTTAACTTTCTCAGGACTCAGCGGACTCAACTTGGTCAAAATTGGTGGAAACCTGCCATTGATCATTATGATGTGTGCTACTTTGATTCCTATAGGTTTTATTTCCTTTTTCAAAAACCATTGGACATTACCTTCACGGCTATTGCTTATCACACCTATTCATGTGACTGCATTTGTTTTGATTTTATCTTTGTCTCCTATAGAAGAACCTCTCCTTTATGTTTCAGAGCACCTTACCTTGCCTCTAGCGGTAATATCTTGCCTTTTCCTTCTTCATATTGGCCATGCAATCATCTCTGGCAGTACGATATTTTTGCTAAAACTCAATCAAGGTGTCAAACTTAAAATCAGTTGGCACATCTCCATATTGAGCGCACTCTATTTTCTTTTAGTATTATTCACTTTGCTCGACCTGATGGGTGAAGTCAACCTCCCCTTTCCCACCCTTCCACCAATAGTGTTGATGATCATCGCTGGGCTGGCCGGATACTATGTGCTTCAATATAAATTGGACCAAACCGAACAAGTATTTGACAGTCCAATTGTGGGACAATCATGCTATCTGATCGGTTTTGCAATATGTACATTGGTTTGGTCAAAGGGGATTTTTACAGAAAATCAAGCTTTGATAGATTTTCTAAATCACACCTTTTTGTACGGACAGATAGCTTTGAGTCTACTGTTTTTCGGATACTTAATGACCAACTTTTCTAGTATCCTCAACCAAGGAGATGCCCTAGAAAAAGTACTTTTTAAGCCACAGTTTTTTGCATACTTCCATATGAGAGTAGGTGCTACCATGACCTTAGTAATACTTACAATTTTTGCCAATGGTGTCATTTTCACTCAACTTTCAAGTGCCTCCTCAGTTTTGAGTGCAGATTACTACTACTTGACAGAGAGACCACAGCATGCCCGCATTCTTTATGAAAACTCATGGGATCAATACCACAGAAATGATCGGTCAAAAAACATGACTGCTCATCTTTATTTTATGGAAAACCAGCCCTCATTGGCTTTTAGACACTTAGAAGAAAGCTTTGATTTTTCACCAAATGTCCTGAACATCATCCTACACGCCAATAAGCTTCATCAAACCAATAAAGTTGTTGAGGCAATATTTTATATGGAAAGAGGGCTGGAAATCTATCCAGGAAATGAATTTTTGACAAATAACCTTGCATTGCTTTACGCAAAAACGAATAAAACTAATGATGCCATAGCGATATTAAACAGTCTAAATACTCCCTCCTCTGTGACTGAAGCAAACCTCCTTGCTTTATCTATCAGACACCACATAGATTTAGAAAAAGAATTTGTGGAGATAAATGATCCAGTTCAAAGTATAAACCTTCTTGCCAAGCAAAACAAGCAAGGAAACTATGCTGATTTTACAATTGACTTTCAATCGGTGCCGAATATAGAATTTGTAAAAGCTGCTGCAATTAGAAACCAATGGAGTAATCATACAAACAATTCTTTAGAAACAGACATCAGCTATATCGACAGCTTGATTTCAATAGCACAAACTGGTCAAACTGAAAGAAACCTTCTGGGCTCTAGGATCATCAGGTCTGTGCAAGAAGGTCAAATCAATGAGGCGTTAAAGTACTTATCAGGCGCTGTGATTACTTATCCTAATCATACAGAAGCGTTTCAATATTTTGCAGCAGACATATTGATCAGTCAGCTAGATATAGAAAAAGCAGCCAAAGAACTGGCCCTTGTAGTAGCTGTGCAAAGTCAAAAATTGAAACCACACCACCTAGCAGTCTTGTACTTTGGAGATCGTGCTGAGGCAGCCTTCGCTTATGCTGAAAGGTTTGGTATTTCTTTCCCACAATGGATGAAATTCAATGAAAATGATGAGTTGATCAAAAATGATCAAGTTACATTTTTTCAAATCATAAGCAAATTTCATCAAAAAACAGGGCATCAACTTTTAGCAGACATTGGAAAACTACAATCTACAACTTTACAAACAGATTTGGTTTATTACATGATGCTACATAAGGCTCATTGGTTCAATGCTGAAGATCTAGGACTTTTGAAGCCATTGTTGACCCAGTCTCAAAATGCTATCTGGACTGAGGAAGAATTTGATAGCTATGTTGGGTATTTTGAAAGTCAAAAGTCCAATGTACTACCAGCGAATATCGAAAAACTAATCAAGCCAGCATTTTCACCCAAAAGAAATGCATACCTCACTCCTTTGCTACTCGATCACGTAAGCAAAATTGACGATTCTCTTCTTAGGTATGAGACGCTTCAGGAGGCTATTCAACACAATAAAGACCCCAAACTTTGGTTGGCATATGTAGCAGAAAGTAGGGCTATAGGTTTAGGAAACTATGCTACAAAAGCATTAGAAGAATTGTCAAGTTGGATGGAAAAAGATGAATTTGAAAAATTATTAATGGAAAACCCATAACTTATCAAACCGTTTATCAAAAGCATTTTCCGAATTACATACTTTTGATTAATTTGTGAGCATAAATCTTTATTGACATAAATCAGGCTGCACAAAATATCTCGTGTAGATTTAGGCAGCGTGAGATTAGAAAGGTATATCAAGTCAGGTCAATTCGAAATTAGACATTGGTACTGAATGATCAATTAAAATAAGAACAGATGAAAAAAATCATTGAAACATCCGACATCAAGAAAATCTACAAAATGGGATCCGAAGAAGTTAGAGCTTTGAAGTCCGTTTCAATATCCGTCAATAAAGGAGAATATGTAGCCTTCATGGGTCCTTCTGGGTCAGGAAAATCTACTCTGATGAATATTATAGGCTGTTTGGACACCCCAACAGCTGGTACTTACATTTTAAATGAAAAAGATGTCAGTGATATGTCAGAAAATGAACTTGCTGAAATCAGAAATAAAGAAATTGGTTTCGTTTTCCAGACATTCAACCTACTTCCTAGAGCCTCATGCTTGGAAAATGTTGCTTTACCTTTGATCTATGCGGGATATAATAAATCTGACAGAGAAGAGAAAGCTTTTCAGGCGCTCAAAAATGTTGGCTTGGCTGATCGTGTACATCACAGACCCAATGAGCTCTCTGGAGGTCAGAGACAAAGGGTAGCCATTGCTAGAGCCTTGGTCAATGATCCAAGTATTATCCTAGCAGATGAGCCTACAGGTAACCTAGACACCAAAACCTCTTACAGTATCATGGAGCTATTTCATGAACTACACCAAAAAGGGAACACGATTATCATGGTAACGCATGAAGATGATATAGCTCATTATGCGCACAGGGTAATTCGACTTAGAGATGGCCTAGTCGAGACAGACGAGATCAACCCTAATCCTACACGTGCCCAAGTTGTTCAAATAGAAGAATAATTTATCCTTATTGTCCAAATAGAATGTTATTTTTGTGCTTTCAAAGCGAAGCAGTTAGGATTGTAGAATAAGGGGATATATGAAAATATACACGAAAACTGGAGACAAAGGGACGACTTCTCTACTTGGAGGCAAAAGAGTTCCTAAAGGTCACCCAAAAATAGATGCTTACGGTACAGTTGATGAATTGAATGCATTCATAGGTCTTCTTAGGGATCAAGATGTCAATAAGCAGAGAATTGATATCCTGAAGGAGATTCAAGATAGGCTTTTTACAATCGGTGCAACTTTAGCAACCGAAGTTGGTAAAACCAATGTAAAAAGACCAGACATCCATGAAGAAGATTTGGTAATCTTAGAGCGTGAGATCGACAACATGGAGGCAAATTTACCACCATTGAGACATTTCATCCTTCCCGGTGGGCATCAAGCGGTTTCGTTTTGCCATGTAGCTCGCACAGTATGCAGAAGGACAGAACGTGCAGTAATAGACTTGATGGAAATCGAGCCAGTAGATGAAATTTTAGTAAAATATTTAAATAGACTTTCTGACTACCTTTTTGTGCTGGGACGATTGATGGCAATCGAACTTGACGTAGAAGAAGTAATTTGGAACCCTAGAGCATAAACAGATGAATACGACCTTAACAATAGATATCAATAAGACTTCCAATTCAAAAATAGCAGCGACTAATTTTGATGATTTGAAATTTGGACAAACTATCAGTGACCACATGTTTGTGGCAGAGTATGAGAATGGTTCTTGGGGAAATTTCAGAATAGAGCCTTACGCCCCTCTTCAACTTAATCCTGCCAATGCTACGCTTCATTATGGTCAGTCTGTTTTTGAAGGTATGAAAGCTTACAAAAATACAGCTGGTGAAGTATTGATCTTTAGAGCAGATGCCAATCAACAAAGATTGAATGAGTCAGCTAGGAGAATGTGTATTCCTGAGGTTCCAGAAGAGATTTTCATGGAAGGTTTGAAAACTTTGATACAAGTAGATGCAGACTGGATTCCAAATAAACCAGGTTATTCACTTTACATCAGACCATTTGTTTTTGCAACTGATGATTACCTTGGTATTAGACCGTCCGAAAAGTACAAGTTTATCATTTTCACCTGTCCTGTTGGTAACTACTACGCCAAGCCTGTATCAGTAAAAGTAGAATCAAAATATACCAGAGCCGCAGAAGGTGGAACAGGCTCTGCCAAAGCAGCCGGAAACTACGCAGGCTCTCTTTATCCAGCACTTCTTGCTCAAAAAGAAGGATTTGATCAGTTACTCTGGACAGACGGTAAATCACATCAGCATATTGAAGAAAGTGGTACAATGAATGTGATGTTTATCATTAACGACACCCTTATCACTGCACCTACCACCACAGGAACTATTCTCAAAGGTATCACAAGAGACTCTGTACTGACCTTAGCTAGAGAGATGGGCGTCAAAGTGGAAGAAAGATTTCTTCGAGTAACAGAATTAGAAGATGCTTTGGTGTCGGGTACTTTGAAAGAAGCTTTTGGAACGGGTACAGCCGCAACCATAGCGCACATCGCCAAAATTCATGTAAATGGCAATGATTATGAATTACCAGAAATAGATCAATCCGCATTCAGCAATCAAGTTTTGGATAAATTAGATCAAATCAAATACGGTAAGACAGAAGACAATCACGGCTGGATCATTAAGCTTTGAGCCTTATCTCCATTATAAGTCCTGTCTGGTTTCAAAATTAAGAACCTGACAGGACTTTTTTATAGTATTCAAATTTTAAGCTAAATTCAACACATCGGAACAGCTTTCCGTTACGTTAAATCTCTATGCAGTTTCCTTTCAGGTTAATTCTTTTGTCAGCATTTCTCCTTTGTATCTCCTTTGAGGGCTTTGGTCAGAAATTCATATTGCTTCAAAAAGGAAACAATCAAAAGACTCGCCTGAAATATGAAATAGGTGAACCTTTTACTTATCAGACCAAAAACAATGCGTATTACATCACCGATGTAATCAAGGACATAGAGAAAGACATCATCATCCTATCAGAAAACATCCTAAGGCCTGAAGAAATCACTTCTGTCTATATCAAAGACAAAGACCCGAGAAATCATACCCTAAGAAACCTCTCCAAGTTGAGTTATGGAGCAGGCGTACTATGGCTTACTACCAATCTGGTAAACAATCTCTATCAAGAAAGTAATTGGCAAGTAGACCAAGGTGCTTTGATAGGCACAGGTATACTTCTGGGTACAGGATTTGGGCTTTCGAAGATTCGCTACACGCACTTCAAGCAACAAGGTAGGAAGAAGGTGAAATTGATCATTCTATACGATGATGAAACTTAAAATAGGTTAAGAGCTATAATTTTCCGAGTTTTGCACCTCAAAAATAAATAAATCAAATTATGACATCAGACCAGTTGAAAGACTTGAAAGCCCGAGTATCGGCTTTGAGGAGGTATCTTTGACTACGATCGTAAGAAAGTAGAAATAGAAGATCTAGAGGCAGTATCAGCCCAGGCGGATTTCTGGAATAATCCCGAAGAAGCCGAAAAAACAATGAAAGTAATTCAAGGCAAGAAATCCTGGACCAACTCCTATGAGAAGATCGAAACAGGAATTCAAGATTTGGATGTGCTTTATGAGTTCTACGCGATGGGCGAAGTACCAGAGGAAGAACTCAAATCAGAATACAGCCGAGTACTTCAAGAAGTTGAAGATCTTGAGCTTAAAAAAATGCTAAGCAGCGAAGAGGATCAACTCAGCGCTCTTATGGAAATCAACCCAGGAGCAGGCGGTACGGAAAGTAATGATTGGGCTTCGATATTGATGCGTATGTACATCATGTGGGGTGAAAAAAATGGCTATAAAGTACGTGAAGTTGACCTACAGGAAGGTGAAGTAGCAGGTATCAAATCAGTAACTTTGGAATTCGATGGGCCACTTGCATATGGATTTTTGAAATCTGAAATCGGTGTACACCGATTGGTGAGAATTTCTCCCTTTGATAGTAGTGGTAGAAGACACACCTCTTTTGCTTCTGTATATGTGTATCCTGTGATTGATGATACGATAGAAATCGATATCAACCCAGCAGATGTAGAACTCCATACCTCAAGATCAGGAGGAGCTGGAGGACAGAATGTAAACAAGGTAGAGACAAAAGTACAGCTAACGCACAAGCCTACTGGAATTGTGGTGGTCTGTCAAATAGAGAGGTCCCAACTCGCCAATAGAGAAAAGGCAATGCAGATGCTAAAATCGAGACTCTATCAAATGGAAATGGAAAAGCGTAATGCAGAGCGAGCCAAAATCGAATCTACCAAGATGAAGATTGACTTTGGTTCTCAGATCAGAAACTATGTGCTTCATCCTTACAAGCTTGTCAAAGATGCAAGGACAGCACATGAGACTTCAGATGCTCAAGCTGTTTTGGATGGTGGATTGAATGACTTTATCAAAGCCTATCTTCTTGCTCAAAACGAAGAAGAAGCTAGCCAAGATTAATTCAAAATCATACAAAGCCTCTTAGGAAAAACACCTAAGGGGCTTTCTCTTTCACGCATTAGTTAAGACCTAATCGATTTACTTTACTTTTTGAAACAAATACTTTGAGACATCCCTTTGAATCACAGTATCAAGTTCAACTCCTTTTCTCCAAGAAAAGTAAGTATACCAAGATCAAGCCTAAAAAGGTCACAAAAATGACCATAAAGAATCAATCCATGCAGCGTTCACGCATACTCCCAACATTCTTCACGCTTAATTTTTTTATTCTATGTATCAGTTCATTCTTGTTTTTCGCCAGCTTCAACATGATCATTCCAGAACTCCCCGCATATCTAAGTTCTCTTGGAGGAGAAGATTATAAAGGGTTGATCATTTCACTTTTCACCTTAACAGCTGGGCTATCCAGGCCATTCAGTGGAAAGTTAGCCGACAAGATTGGTAGGATTCCCGTGATGGTTTTCGGTGCTACAGTATGCTTCATCGTAAGTTTACTATATCCTTTGATCAGTTCGGTGGCTGGTTTTCTATTACTAAGGTTTGTCCATGGTTTTTCCACAGGCTTCACTCCTACTGGGACATCGGCTTTCGTCGCAGACATCGTCCCTTTCAACAAACGAGGCGAAGCCATGGGTATACAGTCTCTTTTTGGCTCATTGGGAATGGCTGCAGGCCCAGCCTTGGGAGGGCTTATAGCAGCTAATTACGGTATCAATCCTCTATTTTATACTTCTGCTGCTACTGCAATTGCCTCGATATTAATTATCCTAAGGCTAAAGGAAACCGTACTTGAAAGGGAAAAACTTAACTTCAATCACTTTAAACTGAAGAAGCATGAGATTATCGAAAAGCGCGTTTGGATGCCTTCCTCTGTATTGTTTCTAGCAGTGTTTTCTTTTGGAATAGTACTAACCATTATCCCTGATTACTCCACGTTTTTGGGGATAAAAAATAAGGGCTTGTTCTTTGCTGTGTTCACACTTTCCTCCTTGGGCATAAGAGTAATAGCAGGAAAAGCCTCTGACAGATACGGTAGAATTCCTGTACTAAAAGTATCCACCCTTTCCATGGCCATAGCCATGCTTATGATCGCATTGTCAAGCACCAGCACCCATTTACTTCTTGCGGGAGTTGTATTTGGTGCTTCCGTAGGCATGAACTCCCCTACCATTTCGGCATGGACGATAGACTTATCACTTGATCAATTCCGCGGGAGGGCTTTGGCCACGATGTACATAGCGCTTGAGGCAGGCATAGGTATAGGTGCTATTTCATCTGGCTTTCTCTTTGGCAACAACACATCCAATTTCCCAATAGTCTTTCTTTCTGGTGCCCTGAGCGCTTTATTGGCATTTATACTTCTCATGTTTATTTCAAAACGACATGCAAGCATGGGAAATGATGAGCAAAATTACCGAGAAAAATAAACAGGAAAGGTGATAAGTTTTTCGAACTAATTGTAGATATTAATCGATGTACTTTTTTAACTTCAAAATAGGGCATAGAATTGAGAATGTTCTGGAGTTGAAGTGCTGATAAACAGAAATTAAGTATACCGTAATAATCCGAAAAAATCAAATCGGGTAGGCAGCAATTCCGATTTTAAATAATTGAAGTAGTTTGATCAATTTGCTTTAGAAAATAGACATAGGATTCCCATGACCCTGTTTCCAGGGAATTCTTTTTTTTAATTAAACCAGTTTTTGTGTTTTTG
>NZ_JAKZGP010000054.1 GCF_022549775.1 Belliella filtrata
TCTCCACCTGTTAAGGTGATTGGATAAGTCCCAACTCCTGAGCTCACTAATGCAGTGGTGCTGATGCTTGGCTCGGTGGCTACTTTGGTGTCTCCATTTACTAAGCCATCATAGCTGATGGTCAAGGTTGGATTTATTGTACCATATACCTTGGTTTTATCTTCTGCTGTGATGGTTACTAATGCTTTGGTCACTTCAAGATCACGCTCAATAGGCTCAGCAGGTCCAAAATTTTCATCTCCACTTTGACTGGCTGTTATTTTTGTGACTCCAGCTTTTAATATGGTAGCTTCATTACCTAAAATGTTAACAATAGTTGGATCTTCAGCTAAATAAGTAATTGTTAGCCCCTTGTCAGTTTGAACATCTCCTAAAATGAATGGTAAGTCACCATAGGTTTTATTATCAATTTCTGGAAAATTAATTGTCTGAGGTAAAATTGAAAGCTCTAAACCTGGAATTGGATTAACTTCAATCTCTAAATCGAAATCATCATAACTTATCGACTTGAAGTATGGGTAAGAAATATAGCCTTGGTCAACCAGTGGTTCTTTGATACTCCAGATATTTTCAAAATCCCAATTTGAATCAGAAAATGTAACCTTAGATTTCATTTCATTAGTTATCAACCCTTCACCTCCAAAATCACTTTCATCTAGGCCAGTAGTTTCAATATCCCAAAATGAATTTATCACGTCAGCCCCTGACATACTCCCAACTATCGGCCCGACATCTGAAGTACTATCTAAATTCATTTTTCCAATAACATAGACATTCTTGATCTGTGAATTGTAATTATAACCTATGATACCACCGACGTTATTACCTGAAGCATGCAAGTCCACTTGGGAGTATACATCCTCTATTTGAAGATTATAACTTTGACCAGATATTCCTCCTATAATAGATTCCCCAATAATTTCCCCTTTCGCAAAGGATTGGCTTATTAGATTATTTTGGTTATAATTTTCACAATATGCAACTAGTCCTCCCAAACTTTCAACACCTGTAATCCTAACATCAGTATAACTACTGCTAATACTTCCATCGAAAAGATACCCTGCAATACCTCCTAAGTAATAATCACCTGTAACCTCACCTGAAAAAGAAGAGTTTGAGATATTTATCTTTTCGGATGCTATTCCCACTAACAAGCCTCCATAATAGCCATTTAATCCTAGCTTACTGTTTGTGACTTCAATTTTATCAAAAGTTGATAAAGTAGCATAGGCAGTTAGACATCCTGAAATCCAGCCTCCTTCAACATTGAATTCATTTAACTTAAGATTCTTGAATTCAGAATCTTGAATAAATCCAAATAAACCAACTTGCCACTGATTTGGTCTCTTTATGTACAAGTCAGATATGGTATGCATTTCTCCATTAAAATGAAGGCCAAATTGATAGTTTGAAGGAAGCCAACCTTCACCATTATTGGAAGTTTCTGAAGCATAGACTGAATAACCAGTACTATTTTTATCCAAATCATTATTCAATACAAAATAACTATTATTGAAAAAGCGAATATTGAACAAATGCTCCCAATCTTCAATTTGGTATGGGTCAGATTCTGTACCTGATCCAGCTGCAAAAAACTTTTTTGTATTCTCAACTTCAGTAGTTGCGGTTATGAAATTACCCCAAGCATCAGTAATAGTATATGTAATCAGAGTAAATCCAGGGGGGAATATATAAGTTCCTACTTGACCGTTACCAGAGGCTGAAACGGCACCTGACATTTGCCAATTTAGAAGAGCAGAACTACAATTATCCCCGAAAACCACTTCTGGAACATCTGTTTCCCAATTTACAGAGTTTTCAGATTGGCCTGAAATTCTTTCGATAGCAGTAGCATAAGGTTTTTGATTATCTTCAACAGTAACATGAAAAGATTCAGTAGTTTGGTTTCCAGCTAAATCTTCAGCTGTCCAAAAAATTATTGTTTCACCAACCCCCAAAACCTCATTATCCAGCGTATTTTCGCCAGCTGAATATTCTTGAAAATATTCATGAGGACCAAAACTAATTTTAATATCATCCCATGCTACCCCAGCTCCTCCTGAAAATAAAACTTTCCATGAGCCAGATGAATAACTGGTGTTTTCATTAAAGTTTAATACCTGACCTGATTGTATATTGGTGATTTTACCTGAAATATTGATTCCATTATCAATTAATTCAATCAACACAGGGCTTTGATAAAATTGATTTCCTGGTCTACCATTAAATGAAGTATGAGTGATACCAGTGTAACCATCAATAAAATTATGAATTCTAAGGTACAAGCTATTGGCTGGCTCATTCGAATTTCCTGGATTCCTCAACCCACTACCTCTAGTGCCCATGAAAGCAATTTGACCTCCTATATTAAAAGTTAATTTTGCTGTTACATATACTGGATTGCTTTCAGTTGGTTGAAAATCATTGACTGTATAAAGTATATCACGACTGTTAACAGCATCTCCACTTTGGTAGGCACCATTTACTATTCTACCTCCATCTGAACCAACTTGAAAGTTAGCATCATTCCATGTTTCGCCTTCAAAGCTTTCTGATACTAGATTTGGACTTGGGAGTAACTTATGCAATGAATAAGTTATTGAAGCAATCCCTTCATTATTATCGGTGATTGATACAGGATCAAATTCCGTACCTATAATATTGTAACCACATTCATCAAGATCTGTAGTTCTTACGCTATTTGTTGGAAGGATTACTACAGGAGGTTCGGTATCAGCAAGTGTTTCAAAACTCTCCACTCCTCCATAACTTGACCCTTCAGCATTAGTAGCATAAGCTTGATAGTAGTAAGTAGTTCCAATACTTAATCCGGTGATGGTTTCTTGGAAAGTCCCTGTACCGTCCCCTGCAGTCACATTGGTTACACCGACCTCTCCTAAGGTTGGTGTATTGTCAGTAGTAGAGTAAACAAAGCCGCGAGAAGTTACTGGTGATCCACCGTCAGAGGCGATGTTGCCAGCCAGAACAGCTTCGTTAATCTCAATTCCTGTGGCGGCATCTGTGTTGACAATTGGGCTTGAAATTACAATTTCTGCTGGTTCAAAATTGATATTATCCAAAGCAACGTAAATATTATTGTACGGAGCTGCTTCTTCAGTATAAAATCTTAATTCATCGACATTATTCCAGCCGGTACCAAAAGTCAGTAAACCTGAATTACTTCCATATTCATCAAAATCCTCTCTAGCATAACCAATAGTGGCATTACCTATCCCATAATTTCCTGAAGTCCTTACTTCAAATCCAGTCACACTAACTACTTCTATTCCATTATCAAACCCTTTTATTGAATAGACCTCAGATACTTCTCCATTGGAATGTCCAAAGAACTCTGCCACAAATGAAACAATCCTAAAATTATTTGATGATTGTGTACTTTTAAAACTCACATAACCTCCAGGAGAATCGCTTATCATTACCACTGCACTGCCTGAAAAAAGTGGACTTGATGTGATCGCTTGGCTAACTGCATTGCCTATTCCAACAAGAGCGTCACTACCTGTATAGGTAATGCATTGATAAGTCAACGAAGCCCCATAATCTAAATTTTCATAGTCCCCAAAATCTTGATCCGGTGGGGTAGAACAATCCAATTCAGTCTCAAAACTCTCCACTCCTCCATAACTTATCCCAACAGCATTAATAGCATAGGCTTGATAGTAGTAAGTAGTGGCTGCACTTAATCCAGTGATTGTTTTTTGGAATGTTCCTGTACCGTCCCCTACAATCACATTGGTTACACCTCCCTCTCCTAATGTTGGTGTATTGTCAGTATTAGAGTAAACAAAGCCGCGAGAAGTTACTGGAGACCCACCGTCTGAAATGATGTTACCATTCAAAACAGCTTCGTTATTCCCAATTCCTGTGGTAGTAGTTGTGGTTAAAGAAGGTGACAAATTAGAACTTGCTGGACCAATTTCAATATCATCCATCCTGAAATTCTGATAGACTGTACCAATAACGGAAAATTCTATTCTAATCTCATCCACATTTGAAAACCCAGAAATCGAAGAAAAATTATCTGTATACATTGTACCAGAAATCATGCTGTTTCGGTTAAGGTTGGCACCTGTAACTGCCGAACCATCTTTGTAACCTTGGTATGTAATGTCCCAGTTAGTAAATGACCCAAAAGGTTGTACTTTTATTGACTTAAATGAGAATTTACTATTATCATTAGACTTAATAATCACTCTTGCTAGATTCGCATTGGGATTAGTGCCAACTCCTTGCATGAGGAGTAATTCATTCCCACTTATTACAGTCCCAGCGACTCTAGCGGTATGTGAGGGATCAATGGTAACAGAAGTAAAATCAAAACACGCAACCGTGGCCGTGGCTGAACCAGTTGCTGAAGACAATTCAGTGAATGTGGTAAACAATCCTGAAAAATCTGTTACCCCCACAGCTGGGGGACATGAAAAAACCTTTATACCGAAACTCTCCACCTCCTCAAAGCCTAATCTTTTAGCATTTCCAGTATAAGAATGGCTTTTAAAAGTACGAAATGGATTTAATGCTGGGATGTCCTCCTTTTTGTTTGTATTCAAAGAAGAACTCCTGTCAAATTCGATAATAGTAGAAGAAGAAATGAATGGTTCAGTAAAACCATAACTTTGTCCAAAATTTAAACAAAACAAAACAACTGCTAAAATTGATGTAACCAAACACCTGTAATGCTGTATGTTTTTTTCAAAATTATGTATTAGACATTGACAACTTTTAGTAAAGTTATTATCCATAAAATATATTAAGGTTTAGAAATGGGTGAATTAATTCCTGGCAGAATTATTGGCCAAAAAACTTTATTTATTTACAATTTTACAACCTCTTCTGACCCCAAATACCGAAAATGAAACAACAAGTCAGAGAAGTCCAAAATACCATTTTCAAACAGCAAAATTGGAAATTTGAAAAATGAGGTTTCTGAAAAAAAATTTACCCATGAAAACTGAAAGTCAGGTTTTGCAACCAAAATCAATACGTCAAAACTGAATATAAATGAAAATTGACATAAATATTGATCTCGGAAAAGTATAAAATACGCTACCAATTCATCACTGAATCCTATGAAAATTCTGTCACTGAATACTGGCAATCACATTTCTTCAAGGCATAAATTTAGCACCGCTATTTTTATCAAAACTAAAAATATTGTACATTTAACAATAGCCAAACAATATAAAGTGATGAATCAATTTAAACTCAAATCAATTATCACAATTCTTTTTATGCTATTGTTTGCCTCCTCATGCCTTGTAGATTCATCCGAAGATTTGGAACCAATAATTGATCCTATTGAAATACCTGTAGGTGCATGGATAGAAGTAGAGAGGATCATCGGAGAAAATGAAGTAGAGGAGCTAGAAGCGGGAAATAAACTGATGCTTTGGACCATGGAATTTAAAGAAGGTTCTCAAAATTATGGGAATTTAGAATTGGCCTTATTTTACGAATACAATGCAGAAAACCTAAACATTGATATGAATCATAGTGGCGATATCAAATTTGAAAATGGCCTGGTTACTTTTTTTAATAATACAAATGGTGGATTTGGAGTTCCTGTAGCCATATTGAAATATGAACAAAATGAAGAGTACCTAACATTGATAGACACAACAGCAACCCCACAAGTTGAAATTAAACTGATTCAATTAGAAAATGAATAGGTTCGATTAAAGCTAAACCAAAACATAAAGTGTATAAGCAAAAAAACCTTTGAGGTTACAAGAACCCCAAAGGTCAATTAGAATTTTAGCTTCTCTTAAATGAATTGATTGAGAATATTCTCATACAATTCTTGCTTGCCGCTAGTTTGCTTAGGCTCGCCTGTTGCCAGAGCATGAGCACGAAGGTCTTCAAGTGTCAACTTACCTGCTTCAAACTCACTTCCTTTTCCTTCGTCAAATGAAGCATAACGCTTCTGACGCAAAGACTTATAAGCTGATTTTTCTAAGATCTCTTCTGCAATGATCAATGATCTTGCAAAAGCATCCATACTTCCTATATGCGCATGGAAAAGATCCTCCATATCTGTGGAGTTTCTTCTGATTTTGGCATCGAAGTTTACACCACCACCATCGATTCCTCCACCTTCAAGGATTACCAATTGACATTCTGTAAGCTCCTGAAGGTTGATCGCAAACTGATCAGTATCCCAACCATTTTGGTAGTCACCCCTATTCGCATCGATACTACCTAGCATTCCTGCATCTACAGCCACTTGAAGCTCATGTTGGAAAGTATGTCCCGCAAGGGTAGCATGGTTCACTTCTAGGTTCAATTTAAAGTCCTTGTCCAATCCATGGTGTCTCAAAAACCCAACTACAGTAGCAGCATCGTAATCATACTGATGCTTGGTAGGCTCCATAGGCTTAGGCTCAATCAGGAAGTTACCTTTGAAACCTTTAGACCTTGCATAGTCTCTAGCCATAGTCAAGAACTGGGCTAAGTGCGAAGTCTCTCTCTTCATATCGGTGTTCAACAAGGACATATACCCTTCACGACCTCCCCAGAACACATAGTTTTCACCTCCTAGCTTGATCGTCGCGTCGATGGAGTTTTTCACCTGCGTACCAGCCCATGCAACTACATCAAAATCAGGGTTGGTAGAAGCACCATTCATGTATCTAGGATTCGAGAAAACATTTGCAGTTCCCCAAAGTAACTTTACACCAGTCTCTTTTTGCTTTTCCAAAGCATAGTCAGTAATGATTTTCATCCTTTCTTCATACTCTTCGATAGAAGCTCCCTCGTCAATCAAATCAATGTCATGAAAACAATAATATGGAGCTCCTATTTTTACAAAAAATTCAAAAGCTGCATCCATCTTATCTTTTGCTCTTTGTACTGCGTCTTCATTGGCATCCCAAGGATGTACCATAGTACCTGGACCAAAAGGATCTGCACCTGTAGCACAGAATGAATGCCAATAAGCAATAGCAAACTTGAAGTGCTCCTTCATGGTCTTGCCTGCCACAACTCTTTGCTCATCATAAAACTTGAATGCAAGAGGATTCTGAGATTCTCTTCCTTCAAACTTGATCTTATCAATATTAGGGAAATAGGTTTTTGACATGATTATAAATTTAATTGTTTGTTTTATATTTTTATCTACTTGTTTTTGACTTTATCCAAATAGCCTTTCCAGTTTTCATATACCTCTTGGTATGCAACAGTCAGCTTTTGATCTGGCTCAAGAGAAGCGATTTTTTCCAAACCTGCAAAAGCATCATCATGATTGCTGAATAATCCTAGACCAATACCAGCACCTCTGGCAGCACCTTGAGATCCATCCGTATCATAAAGTTCAAGAGAAACTTGATTCATATTGACAAATGCTTCTCTGAAAATTGGGCTCAAAAACATGTTAGCATGTCCTGCTTTGACAGTCTTGAGATCCAAGCCCATAGCTTTCATGATATCAAAACCATAGGTCAAAGAGGAAACAATTCCCTCTTGGGCAGCTTTCAAGACATGTCGTCGGTCATGCTTCAGCAAATTCAAGCCTTGTAGACTTGCATCCACTGTTTTGTTTTCCATGATTCGCTCCACACCATTTCCAAAGGGTATAAAAGTCAAGCCTTCAGCTCCAATTGGGGCTTGAGCGGCCAAATCATTCATCTCTGGATAGGTAATCTGCTCTCCTCCTATCAACCTTTTGACCCATGAGTTCAAGATTCCTGTACCATTCACGCAGAGAAGTACACCATATCGAGGAGCCTCTATTGTATGATTGACGTGAACGAAGGTATTTACCCTAGACTTTGGATCATAGAGTGGTTCTTCGGTGACGCCATACACAGTGCCTGAGGTACCAGCTGTTGTCGCTAGCTCACCTGCTTTCAGTACATTTAGCGAAAGGGCATTGTTAGGCTGATCTCCTGACCTATAGCAAATAGGGATACCTGAATCTATACCTAACGCTGCGGCTGCCACCTCATTGACTTTACTTTGTACAGAAAATGAAGGAATGACATCTGGGATCAATGAACCATCTATTTGGTAAACATCTAGAACTTTCTGGCTGATTCCATTTGACTTGAAATCCCAAAAAATTCCTTCAGAAAGCCCTGACTCGGATGTCAAAACCTCACCACTTAGCTTCATGGCAATAAAATCACCTGGAAGCATTATTTTATGAATTCTCTCATACAGCGCTGGTTCATTTTCTTGAACCCAGCGAAGCTTAGATGCTGTGAAGTTACCCGGTGAATTTAACAAATGAGGGAGACAATAATCAGCCCCCAATTGATCAAATGCTGCATTCCCAATCTCTACTGCCCTACTGTCACACCAGATGATCGCAGGACGAAGCACTTGCTGCTGTTCATCCACAAGCACCAAACCATGCATTTGGTATGAAATACCTATCGCTTTGATTTCACCTGACTTCACTTGGGCTTTTTGGACCAAAATCTGCGTGCATTGTACAGCATAGTCCCACCACATCATAGGGTCTTGCTCCGCCCAATCCTTATGGGGAGAGTCTATGGGCATTTCTACTTTTGGAAGCCCCTCTGATGCTACCGCTTTTCCAGTATCAGCATCTAGCAAAGTAGCCTTTACGGATGAGCTTCCAATATCATAGCCTAATAATAATTTTCTCATTGTCATTCAAATATAAATCAATGTACAAAGACACTTTCTTTTGGCCCCAAATAGCTTGGCTTCAGGTTTCCAGTGTCAATAATGATGCGTTGGAAGATGATACCAGGATTTACCAAGTATATTTTCAATTCGTTTTTACCTTTTTGAAACTCCACTTTCTTCTTAGAAATATTGATGCTGTTTGCTACCCAACTGTTCCAATGATGTGGCCTTTCATTCTCATGAATAGAGACCAAAGTAGGAGCAGATTCATTGGTTGCAATACCATATTGCAAACCTTCAATGGTGTTCAAATAGTTCAGGGTAGGACTTGCATAAACTTGCACTTCATACGTCCCCGCTTCTTCCACCCACACATCGTAAGAAAGGTAACTACCTTGGACTTCAGTCGACTCGGTATGGCTGATCATAGGGGTCGCCATCACTGAATTCCCTGTTTTACCCATATCTTCCAAGATTTCCCACTTGATCGGGTTCTCTTCATGTTTTGAAGTAAAATGATCGGCCTCCATAGCTACTACACCATAATATGGAACAAAACCTGTAAAGGATTCTTCAGTCAAGTAATTATGGATAGGGATTTCTACGAGTACCTTATCTTTCCCACTGCTGATTTCTAATTTGGCGACGTGCTTGCCTTTTGGAGCAAGGTTCCAATCAATTTTCACTGGAATGATCTTTTCTGTAGCAATTGCTTCTTGTCCTACTTCGAAGCTTAGCCATTTACTATTGCTTTTGGATTTCACAGTGATAGGATCATTTCCTTTATTGAAAAGCGTCACTTCTAGGTAGTATGGATCATATGGAGATTGGACCACAGCTTTCAAGTTCTTATTTTCAGGAAAAAACTCCGGACTGTCAGAGATCGCTACTCCTAGAGATCCTTTTGAGGCTATCTCAATGGTATTCAGATCAGGGATTTTATCTCTGTTAGGTTGTTGCCAATAGGTATAGCCAATATGCGTCTGATCCATCATATGTGGCCATTTTCCTCCAGCCAATTCATTGTTGTAAAATGCTGAAATTTCAGCATCTCTTTTGAAAAAAGCTTCCACTTCTTCTGCTTTTTTGTTGGTCAGGTTACGACCTTGTTTGGCATAGAGGTGATTCAAAGCTGTGCTTTCATATAGCCTATGAAGGTTTGCCGAAGCTATAATCGGATGCTCTACAAGTTGAAAATAGGCATCATGATAGCTTGGGTCAAGTTTTCCTTTGATATCAGAACACAGCTCTTCCAGCGCTTGCCATTCTGCCGACACCCTGCTCATTTCCCCATAATAATGGATACTGTAAGTATTCTGGTCTAGTAATTCTGGTTTTCTTCTACCACTCAACTTCCCAAATCCTGCTATCAAATCTGCAATTTGATTGGCATAGGTTTGACCAAATTGGGAAGCTGACCAAGATTTGGTATATGCTTCAATACCCACCGCAGGTATGGTATTTGGATTCCATGCAAAGTCCAAGAAAAAAGAAATCGGAAACTCCATAGGCTTGATGTCCCCCACATTGACTACCCAAAGTTCATCTACGCCATGTCTGTAAGTCCTGTCCATCTGCTCCCAGATTTTAGGAATTGGATTGGTGTTGATCCATTTGTAGTTTCTAGGCCCTCCTACATAGTCAAAGTGGTAGTACATACCATATCCTCCTTTGCGAGCTGGGGCTCCTATTGCTGGCAGTTTGCGCACATTGCCCCAATTATCATCACATAGTAATAAAGTCACATCATCAGGTACTCGCATCCCCTTGTCGTAATACTCCTGAACCTCCTTGTACAAGGCCCAAAATTGTGGCGTTTCTGATGCGGGCTTCCCAGTCACCTCTTCGATGATCCTTCTCTGGTCTTCGATGATTTGTTCTAGAAGTGCAATGTTGTTTTCTTCACTCATTGGTTCATCACCATCACCTCTCATTCCCAAAGAGACAGTAGACTCCATGTTACCTTGTCTCTCCATTCCTTTTCTCCAAAAATCCTGTAGCTCCTCTTTGTTGGTCTGATAGTCCCAGTCACCTTTTCCGTACCTAGACCATTCTGCATGTGCCCTCATTAATGGCTCGTGGTGAGAAGTGCCGATCACTACCCCATACTTATCAGCCATAGGCCCATTGAGCTCATCATCATCGTAGAATGCCCTACCCCACATCGCTGGCCAAAGGTAATTTCCTCTTAGCCTAAGGATAAGTTCAAATACATTCTCATAAAATTTGTGATTGAATCCTCCAAATTGCTTTGTAGCCCAACCAGCCAAGGCAGGTGCCTCATCATTGATAAAAATTCCTCTGTACTTAACGGCAGGTGTACCTTTGGTATGCACACCATAATCTACAAAAAGTTTTGAATGCTTCTTCACTGGGACGTCCGCCCACCAATACCAAGGTGATACACCAATCTGCTCTGACAGCTCATAAATTCCAAAAATTGTCCCACGCTTATCACTTCCAACGATTACCAAAGCTTGATCTACTCCTTCGAAAGGATGCTCCACAGTCAAAACCTCGAATGTCTCCCACTTTCCTGACAAACTCGCCGCTTTGATTTTCCCTTCCTTGACCAATTGATCTATTAACTCGCTCTCTCCTAGTTGTCCTATGATCACTTGTGTCTTGCCAGCTTGTAGCGCACTTTGAATCTTTGGCTGGTTTCCAGTGACAAGGTTGATGTCCTTTTGTAGATTTTCTACAGCTATCGCAATGCCCTCGTCTTTTCCATCAAACACTAAGTCTGCCAATTCTTCATCCACAAGTGGGAAGCTTTTTAGTTTTGATGTTGGAGACACAAAACTAGCACTACCAACTTGCGATACTGCTTGAAAACTCACAATTATGGCAAAGCAAAAAATGGTGATAAATCTAGATAAATGGTACATTTTGGGTAAAGGTTTAATAAATTCAATTTTTAATCATTGAGGTAATTTCTAATGAAACTTCTAAATCTTAGATTGGTAAATAGCAACCTGAATAAACGTTGCATTAAATGCATTCTTTGGTTAAATCCCTAGAAAAGTCAATTTTCAAAGGTAGCGATGTTGCCTTTTGAATAGACTGATTGATTTGATTTCAGCATCCTGGCAATACCAAGCTCCAATCCTCTCAATTCAGCCAAACCCTTCAATCTTCCGATAGCTGAATACCCCGGATTGGTATCCTTCTGAAGGTCATCAAGCATCTGATGGCCATGATCTGGTCTGAAAGGAATTGGAGATTTTCTTTGATTGTTGAGCTCTACCAGTACTTTCATCACTTCGAACATATCTACATCTCCATCCAAATGGTCTGATTCATGAAAATTACCAAATTGATCTCTTTTGACATTTCTCAAATGAACAAAATGAACCCTTTCACCAAAGGTTTTGAGGATTTCTGGAAGGTTATTGAATGGACCTGCTCCAAGTGATCCAGTACAGAAACAAAGTCCATTGAAAGGCTGCTTCACAGCGTCGAATATCCACTGAAGGTCTTCTGCATTGGAAGTGATCCGAGGAAGACCCAAAATAGCATATGGTGGGTCATCAGGATGTATCGTCATTTGAATCCCATAAGACTCACATGTATCTGCGATTGCATTCAGGAACAGCGCCAAGTTATCCCTTAGACCTTGCTTTCCAATGTTCTTATAAATTTCCAAGCTATTCCTCAGCTGAGGAATGGTGATCATTCCCTCTGTAGGAACCCCCATGCATATGATCTCTTCCAGCTGCTGAATTTTTTCAGGTGTATAGCTTTCCAACCTGTTGTTCAAAATAGAGATCACTTGAGGAGAATAATCATCCGCAGCATTGGCTCGCTGAAGCATATGGATATCAAAATATGCCAAATCTGCCCAATCTAGGTAAAGTGCTTTGGCTCCATTTTTCAGGCTAAAAGCAATATCTGTTCTCGTCCAGTCTAATACCGGCATAAAGTTGTAGCAAACCGTAGTCAATCCAGCTTTGGCTAAATTGACCAAGCTTTGATTGTAATTTGCCAGGTATTTTGGAGCATCTTCACTGTTGGTTTTGATTGATTCATGCACAGGTACAGATTCCACTACAGCCCACCTCAATCCAGCTGACTCAATCTCATTCTTTCTCTTAATAATATCTTCATGTGTCCATACTTCACCATGAGGGACATGATGTAAGGCTGAAACTATTGCCGTAGCACCTGCTTGCTTGATGTCACTTAGACTCACAGGATCATTGGGACCATACCAACGCCAAGATTGGATCAAGTTATTTTTCATTCAAGTGTTCAATTTGCTCGTAAATATCTCAATTAGGGGATAAAAGAAACCGGAAGTCCCCACAGGGAACCCCGGTATTGAATAATAAACCCTAAATTCATTTAAACTATTACTTATTATGATTCTTCAATCAATCTGAGTTGCATTTGTCAAAAACACTACTCAAAACACATTATCACTTAATTTTCAATAAAATAGCTTCTATTCACCTCAATATCTTCACAGCTATTTGATTTGATGTGATAAACTTGGGCAAATTTTCACAAAAATGCAACCGATTTCATTTTTATTTCAACAAACTTATCAAAATCTTTTTTCGCATGGCACATTCTGCTTATTTATCACCTGATATCAAATAGTAATTCTAATCAAGAAGGCATCCTATCTTAATAAAATTGGCAAATAAATCATTTGTTGCTGAATAACTTCAGAGCAAATCGATTTCATCTATTCTATTTTGTTATGCTAAGAAAAAACTATACTTTTGGAAGGGTCTGTTATTTTGTGAAATAAATACCGACTTTTTTTCGAACATGAAAACATAAAGCTTCATAGAAGTTTTACAAGTAGTAATATGGATAAAGAAGTTACAATATATGATATAGCAAGGGGTATTGGAGTATCACCAACAACTGTCAGTAGAGCGCTGAACAATCACCCTGCCGTGAAAGAAAAAACTAAAAAGAAGATTTTTCAAGCTGCTGCGGACATGGGCTATCAGTCCAATGTCTTTGCCGCCAACCTAAGAAGCAAAAAAACCAACAACATCGGAGTAATCGTTCCTAGTTTGAACAGTAATTTCCAAGCATCTGTATTGGCAGGCATGGAGAAAGTTGCCAACGAAGCTGGCTATAACCTCGTGATAAGTCAATCTTTAGAGTCTGCCGAAAAAGAAATAGCCAATACAAGGTCAATGTTCAAAAGTAGAGTGGACGGACTGATCGTATCCTTGGCTAGTGAGGCCGAGCATTTGGATCATTTTGCCCCTTTTCACAAAAAAGGGATTCCCGTGATGTTTTATGATAGAATCACCAACAGTGAAAACAGCACAGGAGTCACCATAGATAATATTCAAGCTGCTCAAGTAGCCACCAATCACATGATTGAGCAAGGCTGCAAAAGAATTGTTCATGTGCTCGGAAGTACTAAAATAAGTGTATATGCAGACAGGCTAAAAGGCTATAAATATGCATTGATCGATAAAGGCATTCCATTCGAAGAGGAAATGGTTATTGTATTGTCTGAGATAAATGAACTGGCAGCGGAGCAAGTAGTAGACCAAATCATGCAAATGGACCCTTTACCTGACGGTGTATTTGTCTCTAATGATGCCTGCGCAGCTAGCTGCATGAACCACCTCAAGCAACGTGGAATCAGAATTCCTGAAGATATGTCTATCGTAGGATTCAATAATGAAGTAATCTCAAGGCTAGTCGAGCCTAAGATCACAACAATCAATTACCCTGGGTTTGAAATGGGAGAAGTAGCCATGAGAAACCTTATCAATCACCTTGATGAACCTGAAACAGCACTTCTACATAACACCAATCGAATCACGCTAAGGTCTGAATTGCTGATAAGAGATTCTTCCCTTAAAAAAAAATGAGCTGATAGCGATCAGCTCATTCTAACATATTATTCAAGCGTCAACCACCTCACTAAGGCGCTATAAATTTACTTTCCACTGGCCCAAGATAGCTTGGCTTAGGTCTGCCTGTATTTATCACAATCCTCTGTACAACAACGCCAGGATCTACCAACCAAAGCTTCAAGGTATGCTTGCCTGCAACTCTTACTTTATGTTTTGAATTAATTTTTTTGATGTTATCACCCACAGATTTCAACCACCATTCGGCATATTTATAATCAGGTACTTCTTCCCCTTTGTTGGTATTGATCAGCTGTGGTTCTTCATCATCTATGGCTATGGCATACATCAACCCTCCTTCTCTTTTAAAGTCCTGAGTAGGAGATACGTGAACTTCCACATTAAAATCCCCGCTTCCGAAAGAAGTGAAATCATACGCTACATGTGGTGCACTTTCCAAATTTTTCAGTCTCTCTAAATCCATTGGTTCCAATACAATAGATGTTCCAGTCCTTCCCAAGTTTGGCACAACTGTCAATTTCGCATTTTCAGAATCAGATTTTCTTGAAAAATTATGCGCTTCGATTGCAATCACACCTTCATTCTCGACAAAACCTGTAGCTTCTATTTTAAGGTTATTGATCGGAACTTTGATGAGGTATTTTTCCCCTGCCCCTGACAAGACAATTTCTCCTTCCGCCTTACCTTCTGGTGCCAAGTCCCAATCTATCGTCACATATACCATTTCGTGATATTGAGTAACTCCAGAATTGGAAGAAAGGATGATCCAATCCTCATTGCTTTCCAATTTAAAAGCTAATTCATCCCCCCCCCGATTGATAATGTCAATGTAATAGTTTTGATCATTTATGGGATCAAAGACAGGCATTTCCTTACTGAAATCCCAATCTGCCTCCACATCTAACCATCCCCATCGAGGCGCTCTACCGTTTTCTATCAAGTATCCTAAAACTTCACCTTCTTGCAACTGTACATAAGATACCGGAGGCATCAGGTTCAAAGGAGGGTGATTCCAATAGGTATATCCTATGTATGTTTGAGACATCATATGATTCCATTTCCCATTCTCAATTTCGTGGTACTTTTGAGTCAGTCTAGCATCGTTTTCGAAATGCTCTTTGGTTTTTTCTGCATAGTAATTTGTAGCCGCAGCGCCACGTATGCCATAGTATCGATTTTTCCCCGCAGCCACATACATCTCATTTAAGTTTGCGCACATTTCTATAGGTGAATGAACCAACTGAAAATAGGCTGAGTGATATTCACTCGAAAGTTTATCATAGACAGCATTGCTTCTTTCCAACAGTTCATTAAACTCATTCACAATCCTATCAGCTTCCCTATAATTTTCCACGCTGTAAGTACTGGCTGTAAGCATTTCAGGTGTTCGCCTCGAGTTATACTTGGTATAAAACGCAAGAAGCTGAGCAATCTCTTCTGCCTGCTCCGCCCCAAATTGTTGACTTGCCCAATTTTCATAGTACGCTGAAAGGTCTGAAGCTTGAATGGCATCAGGATCCCAAGCGAGGTCCAAGAAAAAGCTAATAGGTAGTTCCATTGGTTTGATATCACCTACATTAGCAATCCAAATCTCATCAACTCCATGCTCATATGTTAGCTTCATTTGCTCCCATACCCTTTCAATCTGAGTAACATTCTGCCACCTGTAAGATGTAGGTGCACCTACATAATCAAAATGATAATACATTCCATATTTTGATTTCTTATCAGCTGATTCCTTCCTTGGTAAGTACCTAATATTTCCCCAGTTGTCATCGCTGAAAAGTACCGTAATATCATCATCGACTCGCATTCCTTTATCAAAGTAATCCTGAACTTCTTTGTAAATAGCCCACACTTGAGGCGTTTGATTTGCAGGCTTTTGAGTAACTTCTTCGATGATCGCTCGTTGGTCTTTGATTATCGTCTCCAAAAGATCCACAGCGGTATCTTCAGACATTGCATCATCTCCATCTCCTCTCATCCCCACAGTCACCATGGTTTCAAAATCACCTACTCTCTCTAGGCCACCTTTCCAAAACTCTTTGAGGCGTTCACTATTGGTAACATAATTCCAATCACCTTCGCCAAACTCCTCCCACTCTTGATGAGCTCGGGTCATTGGTTCGTGGTGACTAGTAGACATCACTATACCATAATCGTCAGCTGTCTGTGGATTCAGTGAATCATCTACATAAAACATCGTTGGTAGCCACATCGAAGGCCATAAGAAGTTTGCCTTATTTCGCAAAAGCAATTCAAAGACTTTTTCATAGCATTGATGATTGATTCCACCAAATTTTTCGAAAGCCCAATTCCTAAATGCCGGAGACTCATCATTGATAAATATACCCCTATACTTCACCTTTGGACTTGAAGACAAAAAGTCAACTTTTTCAACATAAATCTCATCCTGCGTGACTACAGGCACATCTGACCACCAGTACCATGGAGAGACGCCTATTTTTTCTGAAAGCGTAAATACGCCGTAAGCAGCACCTCGCCTATCACTTCCTACAATCACCAAAGCTTGGTCAATCCCAGTAAATGGGTTTTCTACCGACTGCATTCTGAATTGCTCCCACTGCCCTTCAAGACCTTCGGTCTTTATTTTCCCTTCCTTTATCAATGCTTTGATCAAGGCACTGTTTTCAGCAGTTCCAATAATAATTACATTTTTTGCTCGAATTTTTTCTATATCTGAAGTAGATTCAATGGCTGTTACTTCTGGCAAAACACCTGCTACTCTTTCAATGTCCTCACTCAAAAACTTACTAGCTTTTTTTAGAAGAACATTCTCATTGCCATCAAATATTATTTTGGCGGCTTCTTTTTTACTCACAATTTCAAAATATTGACTCACATCGCTCACCTCAAATTTGACATCCACTTGAGAAAACAATAGCTTAGGTAAAAGAAGCAATGAAACAATTATAGATTTTCTAATCATACTTTATTGAGTTTATTGAAGACATATTCAATGAGTCAAACCTAAAAAAAGTGAGCTAAATAACTTCAGCTCACTTCCTTTATCAATTCGTCAAATCAGCTTTTGATAAAATTGCTGGTTTTTGACTAATTTTTAGATTTTTAATCTGTTAATTAAATTCATTAATACCCAGGATTCTGATAGGTAGTCCTATCTCCTGTCATGGCATCAATTTGACTTTGAGGAATCGGTCTTAGATAATGGAAAGGTTGAATTGTCCTAGTGATAGTCTGAGGAGTACGATCACTGTAACTCATCCCCCCGATTTGGTAAGTACCTGCCAGTTCTTCCCACTTCTGGGTTCTGATCAGGTCATACCATCTATAGCCTTCCCCATAGTATTCTCTAGATCTCTCTGCGAGGATATAGTTGATATCAATTTCAGCTGGAGTGGCAGCTACCATTTCTGCACTATTGTCTTCGATTTTTTCAGTATTTCCATTGTTATCCCAGCGCCATACACCAGCTCTTGCTCTGATCACATTGATCAGTTCACGTGCACTCATTGGGCCAGTAGCTCCTTGGACGGCAGCTTCTGCAGCTATGAAATAAAGTTCTGATAGCTTGGCAATATTAAACGGCCTTGTACTACCTGCATTAGGCTCTCCAAGTCCTGTCCCGCTATCTGTCCTGTAAGGACCTAGCTTCCAAAGACCCGGGTGAACGATCCTACTGATGCCACTAGGAGAAATTACAAAATCTGATCTACCTGGCAATATTCCTGCTCCAATGTTCCCACCCAAACTAGAAGGAGAAGGATAGTCAATCGCCTGATCAGGCTCATCATCCAAGAATGTCAGAATAGCATCACCAGGTTGTACTTCGATCAAGTTAGCATTATACATAGGCCCACTAATCACTGGTGTTCTATCTGTATTGGCTCTATATACCGTAGTGAATGTACCATCATACCTAGAGTCATTGGTTTTATCTGCAAAGGTATTCGTAATCACACCAATTGGTGGAGCCATCCTTGTCCATGGCCTCCCTGTTGCTTGGATTGCTTCTCTTCTGACAGATTCTATATTTCCTGCCCATTCACTTGCTGAAGAACTACTTCTAAGCACAGTGTAATTCCATGTCATCATCCATCCTGCGAAGTTTTCAGGTGCAGCTCCATTACCCCATACAAGGCTGGCCCCATTATAAAACTCACTATCTTCTGTATGATCAGCATAGAGCAACAACTCACTATTTCTATCATTTTGTGCCAAATTCACATCATAAAATGTCTCTTGAAGTGAAAATGGTCCTGGGTCATTAATAGCTTCCATCGCTATATTATAAGCCTCTTGGTAGTACCATTGTGCTGTATTCCCATCAGGGTCCTCTCTTGGAGTTTCTGGATATGTTGGGATATTGTTTGGATTCTCCAGCCACCAGGCATAAGTCAAATAAGCCTTAGCCAAATATAATCTAGCCAAAGTTTTGGTCGCAGTTCCTGTCAATCTCGGTGTAGCTGGTAAATCCTCAATGGCTTGCAACATATCTGGGAAAATCCCTCTCGTATAGACTTCAGGCACTGTATTTCTTACTGATGTCCTTGATGGCTCTATATTGAAGGCCAATTCACCAGAACCCAAATCCAAAGGAACACCTCCGAAAGTCTGTACAAGCAAGAAGTAATCAAAAGCCCTAAAGAACCTTGCTTCCGCTACCAATGCATCTGAAACTTCAGCATCTGCGGCAAATTCAATAACACCATTTGCTGTGTTGATATTAGAGAATGCTGCTCCCCATAAAGCATCCGCTCTACTGTTGTTGGGATCAATATCTCCTTGACCACTCAAGTCCATGACAAGGAAGTTTTGATCAGCACTTTGTGCATAGGTAGCTTCATCAGTGCCTGTCAAAGTAGTATTATAGTAATATGCTTGTCCATAGATATACCTCAAATGTGCATACATTGATGTAATCCCACCCAAGATTCCTTCTTGTGTTTGAAAAAACCCTGGTTCAAAAATACTTCTTGGTTGCTCTTCTAGGATCTCTGTACATGAAACCAATAGCAAACCAGTCAATAGAAATACCTTGATTGATTTTAAGTAAAATTGTATCTTTTTCATGGTTTTTAGAATGTCAAGTTAAGACCAATGATAAAATTACGCGTAGCTGGTGCATTTGTACCAATAGTAAGCAACCTGCTAGGAATAGCATCTGTTATAGCTGCGTTTTGGTCACCAAAAGAGTTGGTCTCTGGATCCAAACCAGTCTCTCTATTGAATGGAGAGAATAGCACAAATGGATTCTGCACAGCACCATAGATTCTCAACCTACTCATACCAGCCTTGGTCATCCAGTTGCTCGCATTATCAAAGTTATACCCTAAAGTCATGGTACGAATCTTTAAAAATGAAGCATCAAAATATCCTAAGGTACTTCCATACTTTGGATTATCACCACTTGCCAATCCTCCTGGAGCTGGATATCTTGCCTCGGTATTTTCTGGTGTCCAATAATCTACAGAGACATTGTTTCTTCTTCCACTCATCAAGTTCAAATATCCACTTGATGAATGTAGCGTACTGATCAAAACTCCTCCGCTTTTGAAAGTACCAACTATACTAAGATCAAAGTTTTTGTAAGCAACTCTGGTATTGAAACCACCCATAAAATTTGGCTGAAGATCTAGGATTTGTCTATCATCTGGGCCGATGGCCCTTGTAGGAACACCTTCTGAATCAAAATCACCTGTATACTCCACTTTTATCATACCAACATTACCTCCTGGTTCAAGAATATCTCTATGTGGATCCCCTTCTTGCCATAATCCAATATATTTATGGTCAAAAATCACATCTATAGGATGTCCAACAAACCACCAGTTTCCTTCATCCCTATCCTGACCAGAAGCCAATGAAACCAATTCATTTCTATTGGCATAGATGTTTATTCCAGCTTCCCAGCTCCAGTCATTATTTTCGAAAATCAAACCGTTCAAAGCTAGCTCTACCCCTTTGTTTTGAGTCTCTCCTATATTTGCTGTATAGCTTCCTACTCCAGAAGTTGCTGGAAGATTTACGCCTAAAAGGATGTCTTTTGTGTTAGTGATGTAATACTCCAAACTACCCGTCAAACGGTTGTTGAATAATCCAAAATCAACACCTGCATTGTATGTCTCTGAGTATTCCCAACCAAGATTTGGATTAGGAAGTGAGTTCACGAAGTAACCTGTCAATAGCGCATCATTACCAAAGTTGTAAGGTCTGATCCCCAATCCACCCAAGGTCGCATAAGGTGCGATAGCTTGATTGGAAGTCTGGCCATATCCAAGTCTCAATTTTAACATATCCACTTGTGACACATTATTCATAAACGATTCTTTACCAATGTTCCAACCTACCGAAACAGCTGGATAAGTATGCCATTTGAAGCCTGGAGCTAGTCTAGAAGACCCATCAGATCTTAATGTCGCAGAGATCATGTATTTGTCATCATAAGAATACATCACACGTCCCATCAATGAGCTTAGCCCCCATAGCTGATAGTTTTGATCATTTGGGTTGATTTGGATTTCTCCATCAGAATGTCCAAGATTGTAAAATTGAAACTGGCTTGCAGCTATATCTCTTGCCCACATCCTTGAGCTATAAAACTTATTCTGCTCATTGGCATAAAGCGCCGTTACATTTACAATGTGCTTATCTGCAAAAATTTTGTCATACGTGATCAAGTTTTCCATGATCCAGTGGAAATTATGAGAATTCCCAACTGCCGCAAAGGATTCGGTATCTGGATTAGGGCTAGTTACACCACGACCAGTAAACTCCCCATTGTTGGTTTGCCTGTAATCCAAACCTAAATTGGCTCTGTACTTCAAACCTTCCACACCAGGGATTTTCAACTCTGCATACAGTGCATTGTAAGTAGCGTATGTACGAGTTTCGTTCAACCACTGCCCTTCCAAATCTTCAATAACATCTCTTGTTCCTACCCATGAATCATCCATAGGCATACCAATAGTTCTTCTGCGTGTCCCATCTGCATTGAAAGGACTTGCTAGAGGAGACAAACTTAGAATCCCATACAGCCCTACTTGAGATCCTTGTTGCGTATTGAAGTTATTGTTACTATTGAATCCTACTCTCAAGTGGTTTCCGATTTCTTGATCTATGGCAGCTCTCATAGAGATCCTATCAAACTGCTGCGTAGGGATTACTCCTTCATCATGATAATATCCTAATCCAAAACTGTAAGTACTCTTCTCACCACCACCTGATATATTTACATCATGGCTAGACATTGTACCCGTCTGATACATCAATCCTTGCCAATCTGTATTTACATCATTTGCTTCGCTTGGCCCTGGGTTTTCAAATAAACCAGCGGCTTCCCTCATGGCTAGAAACTCTGGACCATCCATCATTGGATATGGAGAAAAAACTGTTCTTGGTCCATGAAATCCACTGTACCTAATTTTCGCTTCTTGGCCTTTAAATCCCTTTTTGGTCGTCACCAAAACAACACCATTGGCACCTCTAGAACCATAGATAGCTGTAGCAGAAGCATCCTTTAAAATATCGATACTATCGATATCTTCTGGGTTGATATCAGCAATAGATCCTGCAAATGGTATCCCGTTGAGAACAATCAAAGGATCGTTACTCGCTGTAAGGGATCGATTTCCCCTGATTCTGATTTGCATCGTTGCACCTGGTTGAGAAGATGTCTGGGAAATATCTACACCAGGCAACCTTCCTTGAAGTGCTTGTGAGATGTTTGCCGAAGGCACTTCACGCATTACATCTCCACCAATTGATGCTACCGATCCAGTGACCGCTTCTTGACGCATGGTACCATACCCCACGACCACTACTTCATCCAATGAGCTCACATCTGGCTCCATATTTATTGTGATCTCAGAGCGGTTGCCCACTTGAATCTCTTGAGTAACAAAGCCCACAAACGAAAAAATCAATGTTGCACCTTGCTGCACATTGATTTCAAAGTCTCCGTCTATTCCTGTTACTACTCCATTCGTGGTACCTTTCTCTTGTACAGATGCACCAGGTAGACCTAACTCCGTCTCATCTAGTACAACACCCTTTACTGTCACTGATTGAGCTAATGAAGACCAGCTAATAGCAACCAGCATCAACACTCCAATTGTCCTTTTGAGCCAAACATCAAAAACTACTCCTTGTTTTGGGTAATTAAACTTGGCTTGGTTTTTTTTCATATGGTAGATTATTTGTTGGGTAAGAAATGTTTTTGTTATGAAAAGATCTCAAAGTCAATGGTTTTGTTCAATTCCAAATTTCCAAAATCATATTCACGGGTTAAACTTCATAATTTTTGTTCTTTAATGCAACCGATTTCATATTTATTTTATAATTTCGGAATTCAGAAGAAGGAAAATTGCTTTAACTTAAATCATAAATTATCAGATTTACCTTTAGAATAATGTACTTCGATAATTTGTGAAAAAAACTCAAAGCTATTCATAATCATAATATACTTAAAGATCAATGTAACCGATTTCATGGATGACTTTTAAAGTAACTATCACATTAAATTAAGACCTAAAACAAAAACCAATAACCCATCAAAAAATGAAATTTATTTTCTCACTATGCTTCATTTTAGTAATCAACATCATTTCTGCCTTTGCCAATGATGGATATAAACTTTGGCTTCAATACTACCCTATTGAAAATCCAAGTGCATGGCAATTATCAGTACTAAAAAACCACAAAATCCATGGGGATTCTGAAACAATCTCTATCATCAAAAATGAGCTAGAATTAGCGGCATCGGGAATGGTAAGCCCAAGTAAGCATCCTACCAAAAAAGACAAAAAGAACACACCAAACACCTTACTGATAGCGAAACATCAGGATCTCGGCCTAGAAGTGCTCCCAAACACTCTAATCAATCAATTGGTGGATGATGGGTATGCGATTTTTTTAGATAAAAAATCTGGTCAAATCATTGTGACTGCAAAATCAGATATTGGTCTATTATATGGTACTTTCCGATTGCTTCAAATGATTCAAATCGGTGATAGTGTTCCTGAAGAAGGAATATTTCAATCTCCTAAGATCACCCACAGGGTACTGAATCACTGGGACAACTTAGATAGAACTGTAGAAAGAGGTTATTCAGGTTTTAGCATTTGGAATTGGCACAGGCTACCAAGGCACATTGACCAGCAATATCACGATTATGCCAGAGCAAATGCTTCTATCGGTATCAATGGCACAGTCCTTACGAATGTAAATGCTAACTCATTGGTGCTTACTCCAAGCTACTTAGAAAAAGTCAAGGCTTTAGCTGATGTATTTAGACCTTACGGGATTAAAGTTTACCTCACAGCTAGATTTTCATCACCTATCGAAATTGGAAAACTACCAACTGCAGATCCTTTGGATGAAGATGTCCAAGCTTGGTGGAAAGAAAAAGCGAAAGAAATCTACAAGCATATTCCTGACTTTGGTGGGTTTGTGGTAAAAGCTGATTCTGAAGGACAGCCAGGACCTCATAATTACAAAAGATCTCAAGCCGATGGTGCAAACATGCTCGCTGAAGCGCTAGAACCATTTGGAGGCATTGTCATGTGGAGGGCATTTGTCTACAGCGAGCATACACCTGATGATAGGCACAAGCAAGCTTATAATGAGTTCAAACCACTTGATGGGAAATTTAAAGGTAATGTCATTGTACAAGTCAAAAATGGTGCGATTGACTTCCAGCCTAGAGAGCCTTTTCATCCAATGTTTGGAGCTATGCCTCAAACTCCCCTAATGATGGAGTTCCAAATCACGCAAGAATACCTTGGTCATGATACACATTTGGCATTCTTAGCACCTCTATTTGAGGAAGTACTGAAAGAAGATACTTTTACCAATGGTGCTGGTAGTGAAGTGGCTAAGGTGATAGACGGATCATTGCACAACCATAAACTGACGGCCATGGCAGGTGTGGCAAACATAGGCTCAGACCGAAACTGGACAGGCCATCATTTCCATCAAGCGAATTGGTATGCCTATGGAAAAATGGCATGGGCCCCCTACATAAGCTCAGCTGAAATAGCTGAAGAATGGCTAAAACTCACTTTTACAACTGACAAAAACTTTGTAGGGCCTATCCAAAAAATGATGCTTGCTTCTAGAGAAATGGTTGTCAATTATATGACGCCACTGGGACTGCACCATATCATGGCAGAAAGCCACCACTACGGACCAGGACCGTGGGTAACAGGAGGTAGAAGGGCAGACTGGACAGCTACTTATTACCATCAAGCTTCTGAAACTGGGATTGGTTTTGACAGAACAAAAACTGGATCAAACGCATTGGAACAATACGCTGAACAAATACAGAAACTTTGGGGAGATGTTGAAACTATACCAGAAGAACATCTACTATGGTTTCATCATTTGCCATGGTCACACAAACTTCAAAATGGAAAATCACTTTGGGATAACATCGCAATACACTATCAAAAAGGTGTAGATGAAGCAAAAGCCAATGTGAAACTTTGGGAAACTGTGCAAGGAAAGATTGACCATGAAAGGTTTGCGCACGTACACTCCTTCTTAAAAATCCAGGCTGAGGAAGCCGTCTGGTGGAAAGATGCATGTTTGACATATTTCTCACAATTCTCCAAAATGTCCCTTCCTGACGGAGTAGAAGAACCAACTCATGATTTGGAATACTACAAAAGCATTAGACCAAGGCATGTGCCAGGGATATAAGGAAGGATGAAGGGTGAAGTATGAGGGATGAAGGGTGAAGAGTGAATTATGAAAAAACAAGTCCTGTGAGGACGACCGAGATCTTAGCCTCGGGTTTTAACCCAGGGAATGAAGCGATAGACAAGAATCAATCAAAATTAATCATATAACAACATATGAACCAAGAAATTCAAAAGGTAGCAATAGTCACAGGTGGTGGATCTGGATTAGGATTGGCTACAAGTATTAAATTAGTAAATGAAGGAATCAAAACGATCATCATAGGAAGAAATCAGCAAAAACTTAACGATGCAAAAGCTCAACTTGGGCCACTCGCAGAGACAATTGCATTTGACTTAAGTAAGACTGGTGAGATTCCAGCATTGATCGATGAGATCAAATCTAAATTTGGTCGGATAGATATATTAGTAAACAATGCTGGAATTAATATGAAAAAAGAATTCACAGAAGTCAGTGATGAAGACTTTTTCGAAGTGATCAATACCAATGTACTTTCTGTATTCAGCATTAGCAGAGAAGTAAGTAAGGTTATGATATCACAAGGCAATGGAGCTATCGTCATGATTTCATCTATGGCTGCCAAATATGGAATCCCTAAAGTAATTGCCTATACAGCTGCAAAATCAGCCATAGAAGGCATGACTAAAGCTATGGCTGTAGAACTTTCTCCAAAAGGAATACGAGTCAATTGTGTAGCACCTGGCTTCATTGTGACAGAGATGTCATCCAAAGCGCTAAACAACGACCCAGAGAGAAAAAACAAAGTAATGGCAAGGACGCCTATGGGATATTTAGGTGAAACTTCTGATATCGCTGAGGCTGTCTACTATTTTGCAAGTGATGCATCGAAATATGTAACAGGCACATCACTTGCCGTGGATGGTGGAAACTCCATAGGATTTTGACACTACAACCAACTATAAAAACAAATGATTTCCAGACACTTAATAGTAAATGAAGATTAATAGACTCATCATTCTTTATAATTATAACCTTGGCTGATAGTCTCAACCATTCAATACTTAAGCCCACTCTTAAAAACCAAAAAGATAGAAAAACATTTAAACCTAATAACCATGAATAAACTTCTTAAACCAATTTCAGCAATAGCTTTTATTGCCTTGCTATACGTACAGCCTTCACATGCTCAAGGGCTCAAAGACATGTTCAAAGATAGCTTCGATATCGGTGCTGCCATAGACAACAGGCAGGCTTATGGTACAGATCGAGAAGGTAAAGCACATGCTGTACTTGCGAAGCACTTCAATAGCATCACACCAGAGAACTTGATGAAATGGGGATCTATTCATCCTCGTCCTGACACTTACCTTTTTGAGCCGATGGATAGGCTAGTAAACTTAGCTGATTCGATTGGGGCTCGAGTGGTGGGACATACCTTGGTTTGGCACAATCAGACACCTGATTGGGTTTTTGAAGATGAAAATGGAGATCGATTGAGTGAATCAGCGCTGATAGAAAGGATGGAAAAGCACATCGAAACGGTCATGGGAAGATACAAAGGACGTGTATTTGCATACGATGTGGTCAATGAAGCAATATTTGACAATGGAGAATACAGAACCTCCAAATGGTATGAAGCCAGTGAAACAAGGTTTATCAAAAAAGCATTTGCCAAAGCTGAAGCTGTCGATCCAGATGCAGAGCTTTACTACAATGATTACAACATGTGGAAGCCTGAAAAGAGAGAGACAGCCATTAAATTAGCCAAAGAAATCCGAGAAGAAGGTATTCGGATAGACGGCATTGGCTTGCAAGGGCATTATGGGTTAGAATCTCCTTCTCTGGAAGAGATAGAAGCCTCTATCCTTAGGATTGCGGAAGAAGGTTTCAAGGTGATGTTTACTGAAGTAGATATAGATGTACTGCCCAATCCAGTCAACAGGCATGGCGCAGATATAGACGCTACATTCGAATTTGATGAGAAATATAACCTCTACACAGATGGTCTACCTGATGAAGTACATCAAAAGTTACTCAAAAGATATGTTGAACTTTTTGAATTGTTCAAAAAGCATGAAGATAAAATCACCAGAATCACATTCTGGGGAATTCATGATGGTGGCAATTGGCTAAACAACTGGCCAATGAGAGGAAGAACAGCCTACCCATTACTCTTTGACAGACAGTTTGAGCCAAAAACAGACATTATAGAAGCAATTCAAAAAGTGGCTAATCAATAATTTTCACTATATTTTATTGATTGCAAGAACATAAATTTGATAAAAAGAAAAATACGGAGTAAAATGCTTAACCAAATGAGTGAGTTTACTCCGTATTTGATATCAATCCCAAAATTACTCACAGGTGGCAGCCTTTAGACTACATGTTTTTATTCTCTTGACTGGTATGTTTACCAGCCTAGTAGCATATGCTAATATAGAAGTAAACCTCCCTACAACGGTAGAAGTGAAAGATGGCGTTTATCAAATTCAAGTCAGTAAGATGCTTGACTTTTACCTTGATACCACCTCACAATACAGCATTAATGATATTTCCTCACCTGAATTTCAACATAAATTCCAAAAAGTAACAGACGGCCATGTAGTATATGATTACCTAGACTCCGATTTGTGGATGAGACTAACGGTTTCAAATAAACAAAGTGACCACAATCAATCCTGGTATTTTGAATCTTGGGGGTTTGATATCAAGAAGTTTACTTTTTATTTCCCAAATCCAGACGGATCTTTCCATGAAAACACTGCTGGTTTTTCTTTACCATTTTTTGAAAGAAATATTCATCACAAAAATTTCAATCAATTTCTCGATGTCAGACCTGGTGAGACAAAGACCTATTATTTCAAAGTGCAAAGAACATATAATCAAGAATTCAGCTTCTATGTAAGGTCAAATGAACGATTCTTATCTCACTCACTCAATGAGTATTTTCTATTAGGGACATATTATGGAGTCCTCATTTTGATCCTAATTTTTAATTTGTATTTATTTATAAAGCTAAAAGACCTCTTATACCTCTACTTCCCTTGTTTGATTTTTGCATGTATCTGGTTTTCATTAGGGAGAGATGGTTTGGGCTTCCAATACCTCTGGCCAGGTATGCCATGGATAAACAAGCTGAACAATGAGAAAGTCATCGAACTTTTGATCATTTTAGCTACACTTCTTTTCTCAAATAGATATATTCAAAAATACACCAAGAGTGATAAAGTATTCAAAGCTACGATTTGGGCAGCTTTTGCAAAATTGCTTTTGTTTTTGAGCCAAATCTATGTTTATGAAATGTATTACATCAACTACTTAACCATTACTTTTTTGATCCTATTTATTCCATTTTCAATGGGCTTATATACCTTAGCCAAAGAAAAAATCTACTCTTGGTCTTATATTTTTGCATTTGCTTGTCTGTTTCTGGTGATCGTATACTCTTACTCGAAGACCATACAGCTATTTAATAACCCAGTGTTAAACTGGTATTTCGTATATCCTGTCATTTTCATAGAAATGATTTTATTCTCCTTTTCTATTTTCAAACAAATCAAATTTCTACAGGATGAATATGTAAATGCAAACAAAGAAAGGACGCTGGTACTAGAAAAAAACAATCAGCTAACGCTACAACTCAATAGTAAACTAAAAGAAAAAGTAAAAGCACGCACGGAGAAAATCGAAAAAATGGCCTCTGATCTTGCAAAGAAAAATGTTGAGTTACAAACGACTAACCTAAGACTTGAAGAGCTCAATGCCCAAGTCACACAAATGAACAAGTTCCTCGAAGAAAACAACAAGGAACTAAAGATGAGTGTGCAAGTTACGACAAAAGACCTTGCCTTGATGAAAGGATTGGATTTCGAAGATTTCAAAAAAGTATTTCCAAATAAAGAGGCTTGCTTCCAATTTTTGTCAGAACTAAAATGGAAGGATAGTTTTCATTGCAAAAAATGTGGCTATAACAAATACAATGAAGGTGCGAATTTTGGAAGAAGGTGTAGGAACTGTAATTACTATGAATCGCCTACGGTTGACACTTTGTTTCACAAACTCAAATTCCCAATTGAAAAGGCATTCTATATCTTATACCTCACCAATAGAAAAGATGTTAATCTTTCTCTAAATGAAATTTCGGAAATCTTAGAACTACGTAGAGAAACATGCTGGGCATTCAAAAATAAAATCAATCTAGCCATGGAGAAGGTCAACCACAATAAAGACCTAAGTGGCTGGGAGACTCTTGCGCTAGTGCATTTGGATTGAGTTATCTAAATAGATATACTTTCTGAAGAAACTTTTAGATTGTAATCAACAGAATAATAAACTTAAAATATCCCAAACAAATGATGTGATTTATATCAACTCATCGATTCGTATAATTTAAGGTAAACCTGCCCACACCAATGAGATCTTAAATAAAGTCAATAATATTACAATGTTTAGCATTAATTCTATTCTTAGTCTCGTGTGAGGTATCTGAAAAGAAAGCTAACATACTGTAAAGTGGTATCAAACAAATACAAATTGACCCATCTGAAATCAATGATACCATAGACTTTTCTGATTTAGTTAGTAGTATAAGATTAGTCCGATTAGAGGAAGACGGCAATTATATGGCAGAAGCTTGGAAGGTAATTTTATAATATTTGATTCATTTGATGCAGAATTCACACAGTTCTCTACTGTTTACAACAAAGTCTCTGGAAAAGTTATTGGCAATGGAAGATTTTTAAAAGAACTAAAAACTATCATCTTGTACTCCCTTTTTTCCTCACTTTTGATACCGCTACAAAAGTGTTTTGGAAGGGTATATTCTAAGGCACTATATAAATGAAGCTAGCCAATTTTATCAATATTTAACCAATGAAGATGATTTGGAGTCCCAATATTTGGTGGAAATGTTACTTGATTCACTCAAGCAATAGTAAATCACAGTTATTTTTAATCTTTCACTAGTTTTTATAATTCGAAAAAAATAAAAATTTACATTTGGTTTCAAATATTACTTAGTAAATTTACTAACATCATTATATCACTTAATTCATAAAAACATATATAATCAATATTATAATGTTACTTATATCTCCATCAAAAGCTCAAGTCAAAATAGCAAATAGTATTCGTGAAAGAAGGTTGCAAATGGATCTAACACAAGAAGGATTGGCAGATCGATCAGGAGTACCATTAGCTACTTTGCGGAAGTTTGAACAAAAGGGAATAATCTCTTTGGAATCTCTCTTAAAACTATTAATGATAGTTGGAGGCTTAGATGAAATTGTCAATACGCTCAAGCCAAGAAAAACAAGCTATGAAACCATTGATGATGTTTTGAAAGATAATAATCAGTTTGAAAGAAAAAGAGGACGTAAAAAATGAATACCCAAGCTAAAGAAATTAAAGTTAGTCTTGATTTTGGAGCAGGCATGGAACCAGTTGGACGACTTGCTATCAACAATCAAACAATTTACTTTGAATACGAATTGTCATTCTTGGGAAAAGGCTTAGAAATCTCTCCATTTCACTTACCCTTAAAAAAAGGGGTAATAGAATTACCCTATCGCCCATTTGAAGGCTTAGCAGGTGTTTTCAATGATAGCTTGCCGGATGGTTGGGGTAGGTTGCTTTTTGATAGAATGGTAAGATCAAAAGGATTTATACCGGAAGATTTTTCTCCTTTGGATAGGTTGGCTAGTGTTGGGCTTTTTGGTTTGGGTGCTTTGGTATATGAGCCAAATATTATTGAAGAAAATAACGATTTAAAAATTGATTTAGATCAGTTGGCAGATCAAACAGAAGAAGTATTGCAAGGTAGCACTGATGACATTATAAGTGAATTACTTTCTTTGAACGGCTCTTCTGCTGGTGCTCGTCCAAAGGCACTAATTGGCGTTGACTCAACATTTAAAAATATTATTCATGGCACTCATTCACTTGAAGAAGGTTTTGATCCGTGGATAGTTAAATTCCCTAATCAACAAGATGGTACTGATGCTGGAGCTATTGAATTTGTATTTGCAAAAATGGCTGCATTGGCGGGAATAAATGTCCCTGACATACATCTATTCTCGTCTTCCAAAAGTCCAGGATATTTTGCAGTCAAAAGATTTGACCGGGAAAATGGGCAAAGAATTCATATGCATACAGTGAGTGGCTTGCTTCATAGTGATTTTCGGGTTCCAGCTTTGGATTATGAAGACCTTCTAAACTTGACAGGTCGACTTACTAAAGACATCCGTGAAGTTGAGAAAATCTATCGTTTGGCTGTATTCAATGTATTGTCTCATAATAGAGATGATCATGGGAAAAACTTTAGCTTTCTAATGGATTCTTCTGGAAATTGGAGGTTAGCACCTGCTTATGATTTAACCTTTTCTAGTGGGCCTAGAGGTGAGCAAAGCACTATGGTGATGGGAGAAGGCAGAAACCCAGGAATAAGTCATTTATTAAAACTTGGTATAGAGGCAAAAATATCAAAAGAAAAAATTGACAACATTATCGAACAAACAGTAGATGCAGTAAACAATTGGGAAAACTTGGCCAAAAACTACGGTGTAAGTCAATCCAACATATCGTTCATAAGCAAAGCTATCAAAAAGATCACTCGAAATGATAGATAGCGACAACTGGGTTGTCTGAAGCATCTAACACTTTAATTCTTGGGTTACTTAAGATTTTTTCTTTTTCTCCTTTCCTTTTGCTGATAGCTGTTATGAAATCAGCAGCATTCAACGTTCCGTATGCATAAGCATCATTAAAGCCATTAAACTTAAAAAGCATTAAATGATCCACGTCATTTGTTATTTTTGAAGAGAATTTAAAAAACCCCTCTTCCTTGTTGTACAAGCAAAATTTGGCAGAAGGTCCTTTATAGCTTGCCTCAAAAAACACATGTTCTTGGTTTTCTAAAAATGTATCTCCTACATGTCCATAATTTTTTAGGGCAGCAGATAGTGTCTCAAAGCTATAGGTTTCCTCGATTGGTAATTGCCTATCTCCAAAATTGAAAAGATATCTTGGAATAACATCTTTTCCCTTTAGGCTGAATACTTTGTTGTAGAATGGCGGGATAAATAATACGGAATCATCATAAAGCCTAAACATATTTTGCTTTTCATACACGACATCTCTATTAGAGGGATATTCGAAGTGCTTTTCAATGATATTTGATTCATAACCTGAAATGAACAACTCAAAAGGGCCAGCTTCTACATCATTATATTTTGAAAGAAATGGATTATGATAAAAATACCCTCCAAAGGGATAAATCTTACTCGATTTCCAATCAAACTTTTCTGTATGGCTATATTCCAAGTCTTTGAAAACAAGCATTTGCTGTCTGAAATGATCATAAATTGCGATTTGAGTTGGGATAGTTCATTAAACTGTGTCTAAGGTTAAATCTTTCTTTCAGCCTACTGTCTTAGTTGCCTTAAGGCAACTAAGACAGTAGGCTGAAAATTTAGTTTTTTTGCGGTACCCTCTCTGGGTATAGTTCCATGATTTCTCGCTGGATGGAAGTCCAGCCGTGAGCTTTTCTTCTCCATGATTTTTCATTTCGGCTAATCGATAAATAGAGCTGTTTTAACAGTGCTGTTTCCGATGTCCATGCGGCTTTGCTTT
>NZ_JAKZGP010000055.1 GCF_022549775.1 Belliella filtrata
ATGATTTAGTCTACAAAACTCGGGAAGTTGAAAGACCAGGTAGAAAGCTACCCAGGCTCAAAAAGCCAAAAAAACCTCATTATATGAATTATAAACCAATTTAATCCTTAACTAAACGACATTGGATAATAATATTAAATACTTTTACTACTACAGCAGATTAATAATGGGGTATATTTAATATCACAATTGATATATTATCCGATATTCTTACTTCCAAACCAGAAAACTATTGTGAAACCGACAAGGAGCTATCACAACTTCCATCAATCCAATACCATTTTTCGTCAATCCATTCCAACTCTATTTTTCCAATAAGCCTTATATTCGTAGATTGAAAGAAGCCAAAAATATATAACCAAGACGTTTATCTTTCTCTATCAATACCATCAAAAACCTAAGCACCAAGTTCTTTGTACTTGGTACTTGATCCATTGTACAAAAAAAAATGAGACCAACCATCATCATCGGCGGCGGCATTGTGGGCTTATTTACAGCCTACTACCTGCAGAAGCAAGGCGTTGAAGTCATCGTCATTGACAAGGGCGACTTGAAGTCCAACACCTCCACAGGTAATGCCGGAATGATCGTACCCAGTCATATCATCCCCTTGGCTGCCCCAGGAATGATCAGCAAGGGGATTTCGTGGATGTTTTCTTCCAAAAGTCCCTTTTATATTCACCCAAGACTAGACAGAAAACTACTAGAATGGTCATGGCTATTCTATAAAGCTGCCAATGTCAAACATGTGGAAAAGAGTATTCCTTTTTTGAAAAATATCAGTTTGCTCAGTAAGAGTCTCTATCATGATTTCAAACTCCAGCATGAAGATGCAAATTTGGAATTGGCAGAGAAGGGGCTAATGATGCTTTATCAAACTGCCGAGGTGGAAAAAGAGGAAATTGAATTTGCACAGTTAGCTAGAAAACATGGCTTGGAAGCAGAGGTATTAAGCCCTACAGATATTGAGAAGATTGAGCCAAACCTTGAGGTAAATGCTAGAGGAGCAGTCCTATTTCCAGGTGATGCACACTTGTCACCAGCAGCTTTGTACACCTTTTTGAAAAAACATCTTATTGCAAAAGGAGTGGCCTTCAAGCCTAACCTTCATGTCAGAGGTTTTGAAAAATCAGGTGGAAAAGTGACTTCGGTAATCACAGATGAAGGTACTATAGATGGATCACAGTTTATACTTTGTGGAGGAGCTTGGACTGGTGAATTGGCAGGGATGTTGGGATTTAGGTTACCCATGATGGGAGGAAAGGGCTATAGTTTTATCCAAGAAAACCAACCAGAGATCCAGCAAGCAGCGATTTTGACAGAGACAAAAGTTGCAGTAAGTCCATACGGTCCACAGATCCGCTTTGGTGGGACTATGGAGATAGCTGGGGTCAATGAAAAAGTCAACCTAAATCGTGTCAAGGGAATATATGAATCAATCAATAGGTACTATCCAGACTTTCAGGCCAAATTCCCTGAACCCGAGCAAATTTGGAAAGGACTTAGACCTTGCTCACCAGATGGGCTTCCATACATCGGTCTGGCACCTGGTCTGGAAAATGTATTAGTCGGTTCTGGTCATGGTATGATGGGCATCTCCATGGCTCCAGCCACTGGAAAACTCCTCACCCAAATCCACCAAAAAGAATCCGAAGAAATCTTAATTGATGCATTTGGGGTGGGTAGGTATTAGTGGAAGAAATTTATTAATTGATTCTAACTTCCAAAAGATGTCATAAGGCAGGATGACCTTTAAAAATTTATAGGTCATCCCCAAAGAACCCACTTCGTCATCTTTCAAATTCTTAAAAAAGAATTCTAAGGTAATCATATATTTTGAATGAAAAAGGTTGTCTGGATAAGCTTAGTTTCTCCCAATTTATCTTTACTTTCGACACCAAACAGAAAAACTTGAAAGAAATGAAACGGGCAGCACTGATCATCCTGCTTTTAGTTTGTATTACCAATTGCAAAACAATTGAGCCAATATCCAGAGTAAGCCCCAAGCCATTGGCAAATTCAGAGGTTCACTCAAATTCAGGATTTATTTTTGAAGAATCTCAGATTGACCTATCTTTTGTCAGCGAAGCTTTTCGGGATTTCGTACCTGAAGTACAGGACGTGGATAGGCTCCTGGATTACAATGGGTTCATTTTGGAATTCGACACAGCTAGCCGAAATGCCAAGTGGGTAAGCTATATGCTCTGCCGTGCAAACCTTGGTTCAGGAGAAGAAAGGTCTAGCAACTTTAGAATGGATCGGAGGCTTGGGGACTATAGCCCTAGGGATGCTGCTTACAAAAACTCTGGATATGACAGGGGTCATCTTGCTCCTGCAGCAGATATGGCCTACAGTGCGGAGAGCATGTACGACAGCTTTTACTTAACCAATGCTAGCCCACAAGTGCCTGGATTCAATAGAGGTATTTGGAAAAGGTTAGAAGAGCAAATTCGGAGATTTGCTTCTGAAAAAGACAGTATTTTTGTTGTAACAGGCCCTGTATTGAGTGAGCAAATGAACTCTATGAGCACTAGCAATATTGGGGTCCCTGAACTATTTTTCAAAGTGGTAATGGATAAAAGAGGCAATCAAGGCATTGGGTTTCTTATGAGAAATGAGACTGCTAGTGGCAAATTAAGTGAATTTGCAGTAACGATAGATAGCGTAGAAATGATTACGAGAATCAACTTTTTCCCATTGCTTGACACAAAGCAAGAAGCTCAGGCCGAAAGCAAGTTTGACCTGAAATATTGGTTTGGGGACTAACATTTCATTCTCAAAACTCGAGCAGCTCAACCTTCCCATCCATAGTCGCCACGATTAGGCTATTCCCTGAAATAACATTAACTGTGTTGACCATCGAATTGTCTACTTTATGAACCCAGTTGATTTCTTGAGTTTTAGGATCAATACTATAAACTACTCCTGATTTGGTCCCGAAAAAAACCCTTCCTTCTTTTTCAATCAGCATAGATGGAACATGCTCGTAGCCAAATCCACAATCCATTCTCCAAGCTAACTTCGCTTCGGATTCACCTGTTTTGAATGCTACAATTTCATCATTCATTGTCTTTCCATAGATCAAGCCACCATCATCTGAAATTCCAATAGACTCTCTCACGGTAGCTTCATTTGTTCGCCACATAGTTTTCCCTGACTTGGAATCAATCGCTGTCAAAAATCTATCTGGAGCTACTATGTAAATAACACCTTCATGAGCCACTGGAATACACATGGCAGGAGAGTACATTCTATTTGACGAACCATTATCCCACTTCCAAAGTAAGGCCCCTGTTTCAACGTTCAAAGCATATAAATGCCTATCCCAAGCTCCAAAAACAATCATGTTGTCATAGATCAAAGGCTTACTGACCACAGGTCCCGAGATTCCTTCAAAAGTCCAATTCTCTGTCCCCGTATTTACATCGATGGATCTAAACGTACCGTCACTTCCCCCGATCAAAACAACATCACCATACAGTTCAGGAGAACCTAATACGGCCTTTTCAAAACTTTTCTTCCATACCAAATTGCCAGTAGCATGTTCCAAGGCATATACATTGCCATCCCCAGAACCCATAATCACCAAATCATATGAAATCACCGGTGAAGAAAAAATTCCGCCATCAGTCTCAAATGACCAAATCACCTCTCCAGTATTCTTGTCCAATGCTTCGATTTTCCCTACTGCATTTCCAAAAATCACCTTCCCATCCTTATGGGCCGGAGTTGAAATCACATTGGCATCCGAATGGGATGACCACCTTTTCTTAACATTTGGATACTTTTCATTGATGTCAAAACTGGGTCTATTGTAAACTTGATTTGGATCAAATTCCCTTTTACCCAATGCTATCTTATGCCAAGTGTCTTTGGTTCCTACTCCTGGATTTCTTTCCTGAAAATAAGCGGTATCGGATTTAATACTGATCCACTGGTAACCTCCAACCTCATCCTTTGCACGAAGATTTGAGCGGCTCATAACCCCTGGAATCCCCTCAAAATCATACACTTTGTTATTATGACCGTGCCCACAGACAGAAAATTGCGTATTGTAATTTTTCAATCTATCAGTCGCTTCATACCAATTATCAAGCGCATTGTCTAGTGGATAATGATTCACATTGATGATTCGTTGATCTGTGGGCGTAGCACGCAACACCGAATCCATCCAAACGACAGCATCCCGAGGAATATGCCCATCAGACATCCTTACATATGGCCCTGAAGAAGTCCCGATAAATTTGTATCCTTTGTGCTCAAAGACAAATTTGTCATCGCCAAAAGCTTGGATAAAGCCTACCCCTCCTGACTCTGACCAGCCAGTGTCATGATTTCCAGGAATGATGTAGTATGGAATATTCAATTGGACGATAATCGCTTTTGCCGTGGCAATTTCCTCTTCTGTACCCATCTCGGTAATATCACCTGTCAGCAGTACAAAATCCAAATCAGTCTGCTTATTGATATCTTCCACCGTCCTTTGTAGATCTTCTTCAGCCACCCCATTTGGAGATCCGATATGCAAGTCTGTGACAAGAGCAAATTTGAAATCTTGGCCATAGGACCCTAGTGCCAAAAAAATCATTAAAATCGTTAAAGCAAATTTTATTGGAAATATACGCATGGATGTATGAGGTTATTTATCGCTGGATTTTATCAACTCTATTCCTTTTAGGATATACTGATCGTGAACAAAATTTGAAGTTGTTTCTTGTACATAGTAATCAATATTCAAACCTTTTCCTTGTACTACCGCCCCATTCGGGTAAAAGCCTCCTAAACTTGTAAAAAGAATTTCAGACAAATCTGGCAAAGTAAATATTGCAACATTCATTAGAGCACCTGATGTTGTGTCTCCTACGGTGACACAATTTGGGGCTGCTTGGATAGCCATACCAATGAATTCTGCCTTACTTTGTGTAGAATGATTTACCAATAAAATTACTTTCCCATCATAAAATTTGGAGTTTTTTCTACCACTTTTATATGGATCCACTATAGCCCTAAAAGGAGAATTAAATATTTTCGATAAAGAAGGTCTATTGGTAATTGGAGCCAATGCTTGTACAAACTTTTTCCTTTCTGGATAAATATTTTTTGATATCTCATCTAAGATGTCATGCTTTGGATAATTTCTTAAGTCAAATATTATTCCTTGGGTCTTAGACAGATCTTTGAATGCACTTTTCACTTCTTTTTTTGTAATAGAATGCAAGTTGATATAACCTACATTTTCATCAATTACCCCCCATTTTTCCCCGTATAAAAAAGTAGGTAAAGCCACGTAATCCTTAATTTCAAAATTTTTATGAAGCTTTATATATTTCATTGTAAGTGTATCATTTCTATCGATAGTTACTTTAATAGAATCTTCTCCACTACGCAAAGCTGATATTGAATTTCTTTTTAAGTAAGAATCATTAGAAGCTGAAACTACATATTCTAATTTATTGCTTAAATAAAGTTCAGGTGTTTCATCCTCTAAACTCACAATCCGATCACCTAGTTTAATATCATCTCTTTCGGTTAAATCTACATTGAACAATGCTGTAACCACGAGTGTATCATTGACTAATTTTATTTCAAAAGGAGGTCTCTTTGAAAACAACAAATCATTTAATTTTTGGGAAATAAATGAAGTATGAGAATCATTTATTGAGGCAATCATTTTATGCTTAACTTTTTCATACTCAATATCGGATTTGCAATCAGCAAACTCAGGAACAAAGTCATCCAATAAATCAAACCAATTTGGTTGAATTAAATATTTATTGACATAGTAATACTGTATTAAATTCCAAAAACTAAATAATGTCAACAACCTATGGCTTTTTATATCCGAATCAAATGTTTCAAATCCAACTTCATTGTCAAATTTTGGGATTTTTGACAAAAAGTTGGAATTAGATATGTAATAATTTTTGATATTCGTATTACTTTTTAGATCTTTCAATTTACCATATAGGAGATTGTTAGGTTTGTAAAACTCAATCCAATCATAATCATAATTCTCCATAAACAGCCCATCAAAATTATTGGAAGCTTTGATTTTTCCAGAATCTATGGATGTAATAAACTGAAACAAAAAATGGTCGAGATCTTCTTTTGTCAGAACATCATCCAATTTTTTGATATTCTCAACAAATTTCCTGTCCCAATTGTATTCTCCTTTACTAACAATCGGATGATGGTATTTCATCAGCCCCCATACCAATCCAAATTGTTTGTATTTTTCAAAATCCTCTATTTTCTCCCTGCTTTGTGCATTTGCGTTATATTTTAAGCCAAAAGAAAATAGCACCAGGATAAGTAAACTAATTTTGTGATGTGATATCATTTTGTAAATTTATTGATTACTATATTTAAAAACTATGTATTTAGGAGTGTTTTTTTACAAAAAGGAGTTGCTACAAGCCTTTTATTTAAGTTTGAATTTTCTAATCATTGAAGTTGACCACTTTTTGACAAGGCATAATAAGCTACCTGCATGACTTTTGTCCGTGTTCCCAATTGGGAAAGTTTGGAGTTCTCCCGTGTTGGATTTACACGGTTGGACAGGAAAATATACACTAGCTCATTTTCTGGATCTACCCAAGCGTAAGTTCCTGTGAAACCAGTATGTCCAAAACTAGAAGCTGGAGCATCTTTTGCGGCATTGCCATTTTCGCTTCCTGGAGTTCTAGGTCTATCAAACCCCAAAGCTCTGTAATTACCTTCGTCACAGAATTTACATTTTGAAAATTCACTCACTACATTGTTGCCAATAATCACTTCATCAGCATACACTCCATCGTTCAAATAGAGCTGCATCAATTTTGCCAAATCATGCGCATTTCCAAACAAACCAGCGTGACCACTCACCCCTCCCAGCATGGCAGCACCTTCATCATGGATGGTGCCATGGAGCAATTGCTTTCTGAAAAGTGAATCATATTCCGTCGGCACAATTTGATTTAAATCATATTTAAGATATGGATTGAAAGTTAGTGACTTGGCACCTATGTGGCTATAGATATTCTCTTGCAAGTATTCTTCAAAATCCTGACCCGAGATGGCTTTCACAACCTCTGGAGCAAGTATAAATGACAAATCACTGTAAACATACTTACCTTTTTCACCCAAAGGAGAGTCTAAAATTTGTCTATAGATTTTATTCTTATAATTCTTGTGGATATAAAGGTCTTGTGCAGCTAGTACAGGGAATCTTTTTGACTCGGAATATTTGAAAGTATTCCATTTGAATTTACCATTTTTTCTTACTGTCTCCTTCCAAAACGGAATCCAAGCTTGTAATCCTGCTTGATGTGTTAGAATATCGACATACTTGATATTTTCTTTGTTTGTGCCTCTTGCCATGGGAAGATATTCTCCCAATGTCCCATTTTCATCAAATTCCCCTTCACTTTTCAATTTCATCAATGCAGCCAAACTTGTACTGATTTTGGTAACTGATGCCAAATCATAGAGGTGCTCATTTTCTACCTTGACATTACTTTCATAGGTATGTGTACCAAAAGACTCATGGAAGATAACTTTCCCACTTTTGGCAATCAAAACTTGTGCACCTGGAATAGCTTTACTTGTAATAGCTTCATTCACCAAAGTCTCAATCGCTTCAAAATCCCTTGAGTACATTCCAAATTCTTCTGGAAACGAATATCCAAGACGCAGTCCTCCACTTGTCTGTAGTCCATCACCGACTTTGAAATCAGCATTGACTGTCACTGGTAACTTCCCTTTTGCTCCCAATGCTCCAAAAATAATCTGGGAGGCAATGTCTTGAGCGTTCTCTGACTCTTGATAAGTAGCCATAACAGCATAGGCTCTAGCAAGCTGATCAAACTCCGCCAAGCTATAGACATTTCCAAAAACAGACACTATTGTTGGCTTCTGCTCTATCAGTTTTTTTAGAAAAAACTTCGTCTCAGAAGTAACACCGAACCTACTTGCGCCAGCTCTCATTTGAAGTTTATGCACACCTGCAATTACCAATGAATAATCTTCCAACTCCTTTATCAAAGTTTGAAACTCCCCTATACTGGCATTGTGAGAGATAAAGAAATGATCTACCTCAGCAAATCTTCCCAAACCTTTCTGAAAAGAGGTTTCCTCAGCTGTTCCAATAGCCAAAGCAGCAATTTTTTGCTTGCCAAGGTTCTTTATTGGAATAATATCCTCTTTATTTCTGAGTAAGGTAATAGATGCTTCTGTCAGCTTTTTATTTAAACTTTGCGCTTGTGGGTTATTCAAGTCTTCATAGAGACTCTTCAGTTCCACAGGTTCATATTTATCCAAACCAAGCCAATATTTGGCTTCCAGTACTTTCTTTACTCTGTGTTCGATTTCTTCTATCGTAATTTCATTTTTTTTAATCGCCTTTTTGATCTCGCTGATTGTCCTCTCCACGTTCATGGTATTGAGAAGCATGTCATTTCCAGCCAAAAGTGCTTTCATATCCACTTCTCCAGGTTCATAGAATTTGGCTACACCCTGCATATTGAGCGCATCTGTAAATACAAGTCCCTCATAATTGAGGTCATTTTTCAATAAATCAGTAACTATGGGTTTTGAAAGAGTAGATGCCAGATTATGGGTAGAATCGTAAGCTGGAACATTCATGTGTGCGACCATTACACTTCCAAGACCTTCATCAAAAAGCTTTTTGAATGGATACAGTTCTGTTTCTTCCATTCTAATTTTGGAGAAATGAATGACTGGTAATCCATAATGGGAGTCCACATTGGTATCTCCGTGCCCTGGAAAGTGTTTTGCATTTGCAAGTACCTTATTATCCTGCATTCCCTTCATGTAAGCCATTGCTTTGCTGGCGACATTTTCTTTTTGTTCACCAAAAGACCTGTAGCCTATCACAGGATTGTTCACATTGTTGTTGATGTCCACTACTGGAGCAAAATTCACATGAACACCAACCCTTCTACATTGCAGGGCTATTTCTTTGCCCATTTGATTGATGAGGCTTTCGTCGGTTATCCCTCCTAAGGACATTTGATAAGGAAAACTCATCGTACTATCAAGCCTCATTCCAAGACCCCATTCTCCATCAATGGAAATCATCAATGGAATTTTTGCTTTTTCCTGGAGCCTGTTGGTCATGATAGCTTGTCTTACTGGACCACCCTGAAAAAAAATAATTCCACCAACTTGATATTTTTCGACCAATCTAGATATGGAATCGACATGAACTTGATCCTTGTTTGAATAAGCAGGGATCATTATCAATTGAGCGATTTTCTCATCCAATGTCATAGAATGAAATTTGGCGGCAACCCATTCACTTCCCTGACCCTTGAAAGGTGGAGGGATGATTGTTTTGTCTTGCGCAAAAGCATTACTGACTCCTAGGCTGATCAAAATTAAAAAAAGTATACTAGCTAAATTAAATTTCATTTTTCGTTGATGGTTTATTCTGTTATAATTTAGTGATGAAATAGGATTTTCTATGTCACAATATGGTTATCGGCAATACTTTTTTATCAATACCCTATTTTGAAGGCAATTTATATCGACCATTACGGCGATATCTCACTTCGTCTGCCTCTGGTGAGGTAAATTCGACATGACTAATCCCTTCATATCTTGCGTCTTGAATCTCCCCCGCTTCTTGTGTCTCATGTCTAAAATCTAATATTGCTATAAGAAAGGAAAGAGCCCGACCTGTGTGGCTGTCGAGCTCTCCAAAAAATAAACCTATGTTCATTTTACCATCCCTCGTTTTGAGTCAAAGTGACGCCATTTTCTTCATAAAGTGCAATTTGATCAATTGGAATAGGATCGAGATAAACTCTTGAATTATTGAATATCCTCTGTGCAGCTGCTACAGTAGCAGGTATGATGTAGCCTTCCTCACCTTCAGATAGGACTACACTACTTTGTAAGTTTGGAAATTCTGCTCTAGTAACCCATGCACCTCTATTGATAGATGGATTAGCCTGTGTATCTGCATATTCAAGCTTAGCCCATCTTCTGAGATCATTGAGTCTGAAACCTTCCATCATCAATTCCACCCTTCTCTCTCTTCTTACTTCCCACAGAATGGATGATACACTTTGATCTCTAGCTGGATCATCATAAGCTACACCATTGACAGCAAATCTATCCCCTATCAAGGTAACGGGTGGCAGGTCAATTCCTGGTCTTGCTCTTAGTATGTTGATCGTTTTATCTAAGTCAGCTTGTATAAGTGGTTCTCCGCCTAAAGATGCCAACTCTGCAGCAGCCTCAAGGTAATTAACTAAAACCTCACCATACCTCATCACTGGCGAATCTATGATGTTCAGGTTTGAGCTTCCTTCTGGAAGGGTTCTAAGAGATTCATTCAAGTATTTGTGAGTCGCTACGCCAGAAGTACTAAAGTTTGGCGAAATACCATTAAGTCTAAATTGATCGGTTACAAAAGTCTCGCTAATTCGTGCATCTCTATTGGCAAACATAGCCTCTCTAGTTCTATCTCCTTGATAAAGGGGTGATATAGAAATTGGCAAACCATCAGAAGCGAGGTATGCATCAATGGCGTCTTTTGAAACGCCTGTTTGAGGCTCATTGTTGTTATAACTCATCAAAGCATGGGTTATAAGTCCAGCTTCATAATGTCTGAAAATAATCACCTCAGGATTATTAGCTAAATTTACAGAAGTGAATACCTCTCTATAATTTCCTAAAGAGTATCTACCTGATTGAATTAATTGATTGGCTGCACTTTTAGCAGCTTCAAAATACTTAGCGGCCTTTTGATCATCTCCAAGGTGATATTTTTGCCATGAGGCTTCGAAAAGCATCATTTGAGACATATATGCTAATACCACATCCTTGTTTACTGTCTGCTTTGGTGTTCCATCTGATAGTCTCACCATTTGAGAAGCATATTCAAAATCTTCAAGTACTTTGTCCATCACAAATCCTCTAGGGTCTCGTGGTCTGTAGAGCATTTCGAAATCAGAGTCATCTACTTCATCTTCAAACCATGGTGCATCACCAAACTGCTGAACAATCTGAGCATATTCTATGGCTCTAAAAAACCTTGCGACTCCAGACCAGTGATTGATTGCTTCTTCAGACATAGGTACGGTCTGTACCCTATTCAAAAACAAATTGGCTTTGCGTACCCAGGTGAATCTCCAATATGTTCCAGAAGCAGCAGTTACTGGCTGCAACCTAAACTGGGTTGGGCTTGTTGGTGCGAAATCATCATTCAAAGACTGTCCAGAAAAGAACCTCCCCCATGTGAATCCAGAGCCATATCCAGAAAAATACTGAGGATAAAAGCCCCATGCAAATGTTCTCACATTGGATTCATTGGTCCAATAGGTTTCGTCTGTAAGACGGTCTAAAGGTGGTCTCTCAAGAAAATCTTCTTGGCAGCTTACCAAAACCACAGATATCAATAGTATTGCTAATATTTTAATTTTCATTTTTGTCAATTTTAAAGTTTCTAATTGTCTCAAAACTTAAGTTTTATCTTACAAGCTTGATAATAATTGAATTATCAAAGGGTAAGCTGTAAACCAAACGAAACTGATCTCTGAAAAGGATACACCCTACCGAAAGTGGCTGCATCATTTAAACCTGCTGGCGTATACTCTGTCTCAGGGTCTATTGGGAGGTTGAGATTATCAAGTTCAAATAAATTTTCACCTGAGAAATATACCCTTAACCTTTCGACCTTGACTCTTTTTGAAAGTGTAGCTGGTATGGTATAACCAAAAGTGACGTTTTTCAACCTTGTATAAGACATGTCCAATAAATATTTAGTCTGTGGCAAGAAATTTCTCATGTTATTAGACTGTGAATGATCCGTGGGTCTAGGGTAGAAAGCATTAGGATTCTCTGGAGTCCAATAGTCTAGCTGATGCTCATACCATGCTTCACCTGGTCTAAAACCTGGCACAAATAGAGGTCCATTCGCCCAAAAATCTCTTTTTCCAACTCCCTGTACAAACAAACTCAAATCGAAACCTTTATAATCGGCACCTAACCTTATACCATATTGATACCTAGGGGTAGAGTTACCTATCACTTTCATATCTCCTGGATCATCGATAGTGTTGGTTCCTCTATCTATTTTTCCATCTCCATTTAGATCCTTGTATTTGACATCTCCTGGACCATAAAAGAACCATCCACTTTCAAAAAAGGATTGATCAGGGATACCATCTACCATTACATACCTGCCATTATCTAAAACAAATTCTCCATTTGCATCTCTTACAAAATCTTCAGCTGTAAAAAATCTGTCCGTTTCGAAACCCCAAATTTCTCCTAATACACGACCTGGGCGATTTGAGTTTACTCCTCTATTATCAGCAAAATCTGTAATCACTTCTTTAAAATCAGAAAGCATTACAGTAGAGAATAGCCTCAAGCCATTATTAAATTTATGATTATAATCCACAGCAAGTTCCCAACCTGTGGTTTGTAATTCTCCAAGATTCTGCTTGGTAGCAGCAGTACCAAATGAAGACGGTAGTACCAATCCTGCGCTATGCATATCACTTGTAGTCCTTCTGTACCAATCAAAAGTAACTCCAAACCTATCTTTGAAGAACCTGGCATCAAAACCGAAGTCAAGTGTACTGATCGTCTCCCAGGTCAAGGCTGAAGGCAATGCTCCAGGCGTAGCGACTGTCAACATATTTTCACTCCCAATCACCCAACCTGAGTTACTTGAGTTCATGATTCTATATATATCTCCAAGGAAAGCATTTTGATTACCAATTGCTCCATATGAAGCTCTAAGCTTCATGAAGGAGAGCACAGGCTCCACTGATTGCATAAACGGCTCTTCTGAAAGGATATAGCCAGCAGACATGGAAGGGAAAAATGCCCATCTTTCAGTAGGAGATAATCTAGAAGATCCATCATACCTACCATTCAGTTCTAACAATAGCTTATTGCGGAACGTATAGTTAAATCTACTGAAGAAACCTAAAGTTGCCCATTCGTTTCTGCTACCTGACACAAACATCTCACCAGTAGCTAGGGAAAGTTCTCCCCTATCTGGATCCATTAGGTCCCTTCTTTGGGACATGTGAGACCAAAATTCGAATGTTTCGATATCAGAGCCAGCCATTAGCTTGAAAGAATGATCTTTACCCAAGTCCAGTTCATATGTTGCAAAAGCTCTACCAGTATTCCTTTTGCTCAAATCAGAATCATACTGAACTCTATTGAACGCAGGTCCACTGTATGGCTCATAAATCAAGTTTGCTCCAGTTGCCCAGAAGTTATATGCAGACAATACTCCACCTGTCTGATGATATTGGCGGTTATTATTACTGTATGTATAATCCAAATTGAAGCTAAGACCTTTGAGGGGGCGAATTGTAGTCCCTAAATTAATCCTAGACATCGTAGAATTTTCATTGTTCATTTTGGCTTGCTCCACTTCATTGATAGAGTTTCTAAAAGGAAGTCCTTCATAAGTACCATATGGATAAACAGACTGCCACCTAAATATATAATACCATGGATCATAGGTGTCACTTGCAAAATTAAAAGGCTGAGTAAATTCTGTTTCAGAATAAAGAACTTTTGCCCTTACTTCCAACCACTTATTGACTTCAGTACTTACACTGAAATTTAAATTATATCTACTAAACTCATCAGGATTCACTTTCAAAACACCTTCTTGTCCTAAATAGCCTGCACCTAGGTAATATTTTGTCTTCTCTGTTCCACCAGATACAGAAACGTCATGTTTCTGTTGAGGCGTCCATTGCCTCATGAACAACTCTGCTGGATCCCATGATCTATAAAAAAATAACCTGCCATCTCTGATTTCAAAATCTCTTCCCATTACCATTTCTGGCCCTAAATTCTGACCTCCATATGTGGCTTCCCATTCTCTCATCTTTTGGATTCCAATTTGGTCAAAAGCCATTCCTACTGCACTGAACACATTTGTTGAAGGATTCGTACGTTGTAATGCTCTAAAAGCCATTTCAGCTCCATCTGCTGCATTAGCAATCTCAGGAGCGTAAGTTGGTGTATTCCATGAAAAATTATTTGAATATGAAACTCTTGGCTTGTCACCTTTTGCACCGGTCTTGGTAGTAACAAGTATCACACCCCACGCTGCACGAGAACCATAAATAGAGGAAGCGGCAGCATCCTTTAGTACTGAGATACTTTCTATATCTTCTGGATTGATCAACTGAAGGCTTTCGATTTCCACATTATCTACAAGAATAAGTGGCTGAGCACCTGCTGAATTACTTAAAGTACCTGTCATCCCTCTCAGTCGTATGTTTGGGTTTTGACCGATCTGTCCACTTGGTGAGGTAATCGTCAGACCAGGCACGGTACCTTGAAGACCTCTACCCACATCTGTGATTGGCCTAGACGCCAATACCTCCGTATCTACTGTGGTTACTGCACCTGTAACATTGCTTCTTTTCTGAGTTCCGTAACCTACCACCACAAACTCTTCCAACGTTTTGGTATCAGAAGCCAATACTACATTTAAGTTTGATTGGCCTTCGATTAAGATTTCTTGGGCTATCATACCGATGAAACTAAATCGAAGCGTCTCACCTCTGCTGACTTGGATTCGAAACTGACCATCTATGTCAGTTGTGACTCCTTGACTGGTACCTTTTACAGTTACACTGACTCCTGGTAGTGTCAACCCATCGTCAGCAGAAGTAACTACCCCTGTGATCTCTCTTCCTTGGGCAAAGGTCTGAATGCTGATGAATAGAAAGCTGAGACTCCATATTGAACTAAGCAATAAAAGTTTCTTCATGTGAAATTAATTTATAGAGTTGTTAAATATTTTGTGTGTTTAATAGGTCTATTGTTAGGTTTTTATGGTGTATATAATCACTTTAGTTTTTTTTATTTCAAATCTTGTATCCCAAATACTATTGCATTGATCTTGGCAAATTGCTACTCAATACTTTGCATTTTAGACACAAGATCTAATCAATAATCTGTGACTTTAGCATCTTGTAAATTTTTCTATAAAAACATTCCTATCCATCCCTGAAAACAGGGATATTGTCAAATCACCAAAAAACACAAACAGAGAATAGTTGACGATGAATTGGTACTTACTTGCCTAAAAAAATACGTCCTTATTCTGCTTTCAAAGGTATATCGATAATTATCGTAGTTCCGCGATTGGGGTAGCTATCTACTTCAAAAGTTCCCCCTAGTAGTTTTGTCTTAGATTGTATGGTCATAAATCCCAAACCATGTACGATCTGATTCATGTCCATTCCCTTACCATTATCCTCCATCAATATATTCACCCTATCTATATGCTTGATAAGTTGAAGCGTGGCATGTGTTGCCTGAGAATGTTTTATGGTATTTTGAAGCAACTCTTGGCAAATTCTAAAAATTGATATCTCCACTTTTTCAAAAACTCTTTTTGAAAAACCTAATATCTGAAGGTCGATATTGAGAATCCCCGATGAGTTTATCTTTTCAACAAAGGAATCAAGGGTTACTTTCAATCCAAATTTTTTCAGTGAAGCAGGTGCCATATGATGGGCTATTCTCCTTAATTCTTCAATAGACTCATCTAGCATGACCAAAGTATCCTTGTGGGAAGTTGATTCACTGAATGCTCCATTTTTTTCTACTTGCTCATACAACCCATTCAGCTTGAGCCTTACTGTGGATAGCATCGACCCCAAGCTATCATGCAAATCACTCGCTATGCGATTTCTTTCTTTGTCTTGAATCTCCATAAGATCCTTAAGGTGATCATTGCTCTGCTGCTGAATGATCTTTGCCAGCCTTTGCTTCTCATACATCTCATTTGTAATATCATTGTTGAGTTGAATGGTCTGCTCATGGATCATGGCATTCTCTAGGATAATGGCACCTTGATTTGAGGTGATTTTTATCCATTTGAGGAGATTTTTGGAGTACCAATTTTTCTTAAAACAGTTTTCTAGATAAATCACCATAGAAAGATACCCTGTGATATTGATTGGTAAGATTAAAAAGCTTTTTACATTCCTTTCTTTGAGTCTATCTAATTCTATGGAGGGCATTTCCTGATCTATATCATCTACCTGAAGCAGGTTCTTAGTCTTGTGAGCATATAGGATCAATGACTCCGGATAATCCAGTTTCTCAGAGTTATTCAACAATGAAAGGGAGCTAGAAGTCAAAACATTATCTCTTTCTTTTTGTAATTTCACCACAACACCTGAAGATCCCGAGAATCTCAGAAGAAGAACCATGAGTTTTCTTATCAAAGAAGTAACTTCAAGGTCACTGCTCAACTCTTGCTGAATCGTCTCAATATCAATATCCCAATCTAAGTCTACATGATTCAAAAACGCCTGATATTGTTGCAGCAGTTGATTGGACTTGGCTACAGCCCCCCAGTTACTGAATGCTTCCACAGACTCCAAGATTAATGAATGAACTTTTTTTGAATTAATATTCAATGTCAAGTAATGCTTTGCGAACAATTCCTTGGTCACTCCTTCCATAAAATAATCTTGATCTATCAACTTTAGGGTTTGCCTATAGGCTTTGGATGCCTCCGATTGATTACCCAAAATTCTACTCATCTCGGCCTGAAGCAAGCAGTATATTTTCAAATAATTCAATGGCGAAGATTTTGACCATAGGGAGAAGGAATTTAGAATTTCATCTAAGACTTGGATATGTCTCTTTTGCTGCTCTGCGTCATAACTATACCAACATTGAGTAATCGACAAAAATCGGATAAATAAGTTTGCAGGAACCAATGGAGAGCCTTCCTGAAGCTTTCTATTCTGATCAGCTTCACTTGCAGCCTTTTCTGCCAATTTATAGAAACCAAATAGGAAATAGTATTTTGCCCAAACATAAAACCTATAAAACTTTTCTTCTTGGACTGTCAATTGTGCTGCAAATGAGGATCCTTGGATTCTCGGAATGGAGAAAATCGTATCTCTCCCCATGAGGTAATCTATCAGGCTCTTTTGGTAATGGGTGATGTAATAGGTAAGCTCATTTTCAGGATATAAATTTTGGAAATCTTGATCAATAACTTCTGAAAGTGGCCCTCCAGAGAGAAATCTCAGATTCAACAAGTGAGTGCTCAGTATGTATTGGCCTATATAATCCCCTGATCTCTTACCCGCCTCCATGCCTGATTGGAGGAGTGAAAAGCTATCTGCAAACGGATCTTTCCATGTCTTGATATAAAATGCAAAAACACCGTATACCCTGCATCTGAGATTCAAATCCCCAAGCTCTTGATTGATTGATAGACCAATTTTTCCATGCTCAAAACCTCTAGAAATCTCCCCTGATATGATCAGCATTCTTGCATAGGATACATAGCCTATGGCCTTCACGGCAGAAGGAGTACCAAGCTTGTCTGACATCAATATGATGTTCATTGATGCCCAAGTCATCATCAAGTCTGATGTATGATGAAGCGCCATGCCCCCAACGTACAGCAAGTTCAATACATGGTTGTTCTTAATGGTAAATGAAGTTCTCTGCGGAACAAATTTTGCTTTTTCCTGATTATCAAGATGCTTTTTGAGCTGATCCAATTCTTGATGGAGCCGGTGTTTTGTTTGAGGAATTTGAAATCCCAGTTCATTGAGACTTTCTTTGAGTATTTGAAAAGCTTTTCTGTATCGACCTAGGTGGCTATTGATTACGATTTTCAATAAATATGGATCGATCCTTTTTTCAAAAGAAAAGAACCTTTCTAGCAAAAAGTCAAGATGAATTTCTGCAAAATCATACTCACCAAGCTCATACTCCGCCCTTGCAAGCTGAACAAAAGAGTTCCAAGTCAAGTCTGACACTTCCTCCCATTTACAATTCCCAAGATGAATGTTACATATTTTGAAGAATTCCTTAGCCTGCTCTATTTGCTTTTGCTTTTTTGCAACCACGCCTGCTTTATAGTTGATCTCTGCGGCTAATCTTTCCTCCTTAAGCCTCAAGACTGCCGGCAATGCTTTGTTCAGGTGATTGGCTGAATGAACTATATCTTCTGACTCCTCTAGCTCAAAGTATCGATTATGGTAAAGTTTTGCAAGCTGATAATGATTGCTAACAAGCTCATCAGCATCTATTCCTTGATAGACTAGTTCGGCCAAGTGCATTTGAGTGACATTGACCTTTTCTTCTTGAAGTGTCAAAAGACCAAAACTTTCACATTGAGCCAGTAATTCATCAAAATCCTTTTGATCCTCGCCAAGCCATTTGAATACTAACTCTTTGGAAATACTGCCAGCACATGCTACGAAATTGACTAATCTTTGAGCATCTTGGGTCAATCTACCCATGTGGATATTGAGGATATTCTGTTTGTTTAGCCCTTCGAAGGCTTTGTTGATTTGGGATATTTCTCCATATAGCAATCCATCTTTTAGAAATAAAAGGGAAGAATTCTTGAGGTTCTCTACGATGAGCTGCAGTAGAAAAAAATCTCCTTGACATAGCCTGTGACAAGTTTCAACCAATTGCGAATCACATTTACCTTCTAACTGATCCTCAATATAGGCTTTCGTTTGGCCAAAGTACAATTCCTTGATATTCAATCTAAAAATATGCTGTTTTTCAAAACTCAGACTATCTAGAATATTTTTGGAAACGGCTGATTGATCAAATGTTGTCCGCTGTTCTCCTATCCAGATTAGCATATCAGTCTTTAGTTCTGTGAGCAAAAAACTCAAGAAATTAGCACCTGGACTATCCATCCATTGTAAATTATCTGTAAACAAAAAGAGTGGCTCACTAAAAAAATCACTTATGAAACTAAAAATCTTACTCAGAATTGGATAAACTTGGTTTTCTACCTTAGGAATCAAAAACTGATTTGGCAGAGGGTTGATCTCTGAAATGATAGAAAGCTCTGGAAAGTAATCTAGAGCAAGGACATAGTCTGACCCTAATTCCTCTAGCAATTTCTTAGAAAAATCTTTGAACTCATCTTCTTTTAACTTGCTATATATCTGACTTAAAAAATTTGACAATCCATTTCTAAATCCTGCATATGGAACATTTTTTTGACTAGAAAAATGTCTGAGAATCAACACTGGAACACGAGAGCTCAGATCAGACAAAAATCCTTCAATGAGATAAGTTTTCCCAGAGCCAGCATAACCTGAAATCAATACCCCTCTTGCACAGGTGTTGCGATTGCCATGCAACATCTCATTAACAGTTTTTTCTAAAATCTGTCGATTCTTTTCACTCAGACCTTCACGCTTACTTATTTTGCCAGTTTTCATTGTGCCTCAATAATCGGAACTAAGATAAAAGTAAAAATAAACTGCACATTATCCTATTCAAGGGTACATCCTACCTGTAAAGAATAAACTCTACAAACTACTTGGAAAAACATGAAAAGGATCAATTATAAAAGGTTTCTGGTAACAGCTCAGACTTTTTACTAAGCAATAACAATCCAAGACATGTAAAGGATGCATTGACAATCAAAATTTCGAATCCAAAACGATAACCATAAAACCACGCTTCACTATGTTGATCCAAAATATAAGAAAGTACTGGGCTAGCCACACATACCAATGGGATCCAACGGTCCTTCGTCTCCCTTTTGCTCAGCAGTCCAAATGCAAACAAACCTAAAATTGGCCCATAAGTGAATCCAGCGGCTTTAAAAACTGCACTTACTACGCTGCTATCATTGAGTTCATTGAATATCACAATCACCAGAAACACCAATAAACAAAATCCTACATGGACCAATTTTCTAATTATGTTGTTAAATTTCAAGGATTTCTTATTGCTTGGTAAGCCCAAAATATCTACACAAAACGATGTCGTCAGTGCTGTCAATGCAGAATCTGCACTTGAAAATGCTGCTGCTATAATCCCCAACATGAAAGCCATCGCTGTAAGGGTACCTAAGTTATTTAATGCCAATAAAGGGTAGAATTCGTCTGAACTACTCGGGATCGTAAGTTGATGAACTTCTGCAAAAGTATAAAGCAAAATGCCAAGGCTAAGAAAAAGTGTCGTCGAAAAGAAAAATGAAACCGAAAACCAGAAAATGTTTTTCTGAGCTTCCGCTTTGTTTTTGCATGTCAAATTCTTTTGCATAACATTTTGATCTAAGCCATTCATAGCTATGGTAATGAAGACTCCAGACACGAACATTTTGAAAAAATTTCTATCAGACAAAATGTCCCATTCGAAAACAGTAGACATATCGCTATTACCTATGAGCTGAGCAAGCTCCACTGGCCCTAGACTCAACTCTCTGCTGATAATGATGATCGTCACTGTCACGGCAGCCAATAAGAACATCGTCTGTAAGGTGTCTGTCCAGACAATAGTCTTCACACCACTACTGACAGTATAAAGATATATCAGAATTAAGGTAATCAGAACGGTAAGAAAAAAAGGGACGCCAAATGCTTCAAAAAACCCAATCTGCAGCGCCGTGGCTGCTAGGAACAGCCTAAACGATGCTCCGATTGTTTGAGAAATAATAAAAAATACAGATCCTGACTTGTAAGCACCTCTACCAAATCTATTTTGAAGATATTCATAGATTGAAATGAGCTGCATCTTGTAAAACAAAGGTATCAATATGGTAGCTATGAGCGCATAACCTACCATATTGCCCATTACGAACTGTAAATATGTCCACTGTTTTGAAGCTACTTCACCAGGAACGGATATGAAAGTAACCCCAGATAGAGAAGCTCCAATCATCCCAAATGCTACCAAAATCCACGAAGATTGTCTATTTGCTGTGTAGAATGTCATGTGATCTGACTTTCTAGAAGTCAGATAACTGATCAAAATCAACAACATAAAATACACTATTACGACTCCAAAGACCAATCCCTGCCCCATAATCCAAACTTAAATGATTTAAAAAACTAAAACCTTCATAGATTATCTCTTTTTCACATTGCCTTGGACAGCTTTTTTCTCTCCTTTTGTCATCACATTAATTTTCTCACTCAATTCCCCTTCTTGGTGTAGCCTATTCACCGCAGAAATCTGATAGGTATAAGTCTGTCTTTTTTGAGCTTTATGATCTACCCATACTTGCTCTGTGTAGCTACTTTTGGGTATGATAGTCAAAATATGAGCTGGGTTTTCAGTATCTAATGCTGCTTTTGCTTCAGATCTGTAAATGACATAGTAAGCTTGATTACCCACACTTTGATCCTTCCAAGTCAGCTTTATTCCATCTCGCGGGCTACCCTCGACAGTTAATATTTGTGGAAGAGAAGGAGGGTCACTTTTTATCCACTGCATTTCAGGTATCAAGGCCGGATAAGAATATATTTTTCCTAGCTGGGTATTTATATCTCGCTTGTTTTCACCAATAGTTTTGGCTGAAAAGTACATGCTCCCATGTATATTTTCGAAAGTTCTATTGAACTCCACTTGATTCTTGATTTCTTCGGGATCTTCCCAGCCTTTCTCACCTACCCTATATATCCCTTGTCCAATATACAAATGACGACCGAAGGAATTCTCTTCCCACCATTTCACTAGGGTTTTGTACTCTGCCTTTTCGAATCCTATATGCCAATAAAGCTGTGGAGTAATATAATCTATCCATCCCTTTTCCAACCATTTCAAAACATCGGCATACAAATCATCATAATTGGTAACTCCAGCCTGAGTATCAGACCCTCTTGGGTCTTTGTCTTTGTTTCTCCAAACACCAAAAGGACTAATTCCAAATTTCACAAAAGGTTTTTCTTGCTTGATTCTTTGACTAAGTTCTTCCACGAAAAAATCAACATTGTATCTTCTCCACTCATCAATATCCTCGTAGCTTTCTCTACCATATTTCTCATAAGATTTATCATCTGGGAAGTTTTCATTTGCCACTTTATAAGGATAGAAATAATCATCAAAGTGCACTGCATCAAGATCATAATGCTTAACTACTTCCATGATAGCATCAAATACAAATGCTCTAGCTTCTGGAATTCCTGGATCGTAGTACCATTTTCCACCATACTTCACAAACCATTCTGGATGCTTTACCATGGGATGTTCATCTGATGGGGTGAAATCCTTGCTCATACTTGCTCTGTATGGATTGAACCAAGCATGAAACTCAAGGCCTCTCTTTCTTGCTTCTTCTATCATGAAAGTCAAAGGATTGTAATAAGAATCTGGCGCCGCAGACTGCTCTCCCGTCAGAAAAGCGGACCACGGTTCATAGCTCGAAGGATAAAATGTATCCGCTGTAGGTCGAATCTGCATGATAATAGCATTCATGCCTGAGGCTTTAAGCTGATCTAGTAGCTTTACATATTGCTCCTTTTGCAGCTGTGAACTCAAGCCACGTTGATTTGGCCAATCGATGTTTTCTACAGTAGCGATCCATGCAGCTCTCATCTCCCTTTTTGGAGCATTTTGAGCAAAGGAATCCTTTGGAAAGAAAACATGGATAGTCAAAAAAATGATCAAGAAATATTTCATGGTACAAGTTGACATCATGACTGGATTTAGGGTTTATTTAAATATTTTCTAATACTGCTTTTACAGAGCCGTGTTTCAAAAGTAAAGCTTTGGCTTGCTCTTGACTTAGCTCAGGTAATACTTCTACTATCATCCTTATACCTCTTTGAATTAGCTTTTGATTGCTAAGTTGCATATTGATCATTTTATTTCCTTTCACTTTGCCAAGCTTGATCATCAGGGCAGTGCTGATCATATTGAGTATCAATTTCTGCGCTGTACCAGATTTCATTCTAGTGCTACCAGTGACGAATTCAGACCCAACTACTGCTTCTATTGGGACATCCACATGTTTTGCCAATTCTGACCCTTCATTGCATGTAATGCATGCTGTCAACACACCATGAGCCTTGCTAGCTTTGACTCCTCCGACCACATAAGGAGTACGTCCTGATGCAGCTATGCCAACCACTGTATCAAGATCTGAAAGATGATACACTTGCAGGTCTTTCCAAGCTTGATCGATATCATCTTCGGCTCCTTCCACGGCCTTCCGAATTGCAGCATCGCCTCCAGCTATCAGGCCTACTACCAGATCTGGACTTGCTCCATAGGTAGGGGGAATTTCTGATGCGTCTAGGATACCTAATCGCCCAGAGGTACCTGCACCTATGTAAAACAACCTTCCACCTTGCTCGAATCTTGACACCAAGTGATCTAGTAGAAGTTGAATGCTAGGTATACATTTTTGTACTGCCAATGCTACCTGTTGGTCTTCCTGATTTATCCCATTTAATATCTCTATCGTTGACATTTTTTCAAGGTCAACATATTTAGAATCTAATTCTGTAGTGGTCATCTCTATATCTTTGATTTGAGTCTTTGATTTGAAAATCATCATACTTTGACGCCTGTATGATACTGTATCAATCCCTCCATAGGATTCTTGACGATCTGATTAATCTCAATATGCAACCTTGCAGCTTCTTCTACTATAAAAGATTTAAAATGAAAAGCCACAGATCCTACTATGGTAATTGGCAAATTTTCATTTTCTGGAAAGTATGGTAAAACAAAATATTCGAAAAACTTCCTGAAGTTTTGGCTAATCACCTGAGCAAACTCTTCCACCTCACTGTATTGCAAAAGGAAAGGCACAAAGGAAGCCAAAAACCTATTCACAAAAGGCAAGTTATACAAGCTATCTAAAATTTCTCTATCATCTAATTGGTAGAAATCATAGAATTCTTTGGTAATGTCTACTGGAAGTTTTCTTTGCAACACCATAGAAAGTACGTCTTTTCCCATGACTGCTCCACTTCCATAGTCTGCCAGAAGGTATCCTAATGAAGGGACATTATTTATTATCTTTTCACCATCATACACGCATGAATTTGCTCCAGTACCTATAATGCATGATATTCCAGGAGCATTTTGAAGGGTACTTCTAGCTCCTCCGAGTATGTCTCCCTCCACTTGAATATCAAAGGCATTAGGAAATACAGTTTCTAATACATTTTGGATAATTGAGGCTTTCTTAATTTTTCCGCAGCCTGCTCCATAGAACATTACCCTGTTCACATCATTCACTTGATTGGCCACTACGCATGAAGCTACTTCCTGTATTTGATGTTCACTCACAAAATATGGATTCAGACCTATGGTGGTTTGAGTTTTGACTTTGTGCCCTTCAGCGTCTAAAAATATCCAGTTCGTTTTGGTGGATCCACTATCTGCAATCAATATCATAGATTTTTGAATAACGTGTAAAACATGTAATACCAAAATTGGCATTGACTCATCATTACAAAAATCAATTTTATTTTAGGCATTCATATCCCTGAAAATGGGGATTTCCTATAATCACTGAATCAACCTTTTCTTGTATGCATTCTTGATCAATTCCGCTGTATTTTTTGCACCTAATTTGTAGAGCAAGTTTTTACGGTGAGTTTCTACAGTATTTTTGCTGATGAAAAGCTTGTCAGCTATTTCATTGGTGGTCAATCCAGAGGCTATAGACTCTAGTACCTCGAACTCCCTCTCTGAAAGCTTCTCTGAAACTTGTTGCTTAAAAGTATTTTTGATAAATGTGTTTAACAATGTCTGCTTGACTTCATCGCCAAGGTAATTTTCTCCTTGATGGAGTGACTTGATTGCAGCCAGAAGATCTTGAGCTCCCGTATTTTTCAAAATGTATCCATGAGCACCAGCTTTGAGCATATCGGAAATAAAACTCCTGTCATTGTGCATAGATAAGCCCAAAATCTTCACCTTCGGATGACTCAAAATCAATTTCTTTGTAGTCTCTATCCCATCCATCTCTGGCATATTGATATCCATGATCACGATGTCTACTTCCTTCCTTTCACAAAAGCTTAAAACTTCCTTTCCACTCATTGCTTGACCGACTACTTCTATCTCTTCCGAAAAATTAAGGATAGACTTCAACCCATCAATAAACATTTGGTGATCATCAGAAATCAAAATCTTAATCATAGTAGGTACCATTAGTTCCTTAAATTTCACAAAAATTAAATCGGAATTCCAAAAATATTATAAAAAAAGCCCCCAAACCGAAGTTTGAGGGCCTAACCAACTAACAATCATTACTAAATCACTACACTTTCTACGTTCTTGAAATAAACTTGCTGGTCAGCGTCCAAATCTACCAAGACGGCTGAATCAGGCTTGACATATCCAGCAAGAATCTGCTTGGAAAGCTCATTGAGCACCAATCTCTGCATGGTTCGCTTCAATGGTCTGGCACCAAATTGTGGATCAAATCCTACATGCCCAAGATAATCTAAGACTTCTGAAGTCGCATCTATCTCAATATTGGATTCCGCAAGTCTTTTTTGAATCTCTTTCCACTGTATATCCACGATCTTCCTTATCACACTTTTGTTCAATGGTTCGAACATGATCGTTTCATCTATCCTGTTCAAGAACTCAGGTCTTACTGACAACTTCAAAAGATCATAGACTTCTGACTTTGTCTTTTCCATCACTACATCTTTGTTCCACTCTTCCATCTCAGCAAATCGCTCTTGGATAAGGGTAGATCCAATATTAGTAGTCAATATGATGATCGTGTTCTTAAAATTAGCAATTCTGCCTTTATTATCTGTCAGTCTACCATCATCAAGTACCTGTAAGAGAATATTGAAGACATCAGGGTGGGCCTTTTCGATTTCATCTAGCAAGACTACTGAATAAGGTCTTCTTCTTACTGCTTCAGTAAGCTGTCCCCCCTCATCATAACCCACATAACCTGGAGGCGCTCCCACAAGCCTGCTGACCGCATGCCTCTCCTGGTACTCAGACATATCTATCCTCACCATAGCATTTTCATCATTGAAGAGGTAGTCGGCTAGGGCTTTGGCCAATTCTGTTTTCCCCACACCTGTTGTACCCATAAATATAAATGAACCAATGGGACGCTTTGGATCTTGAAGACCTGCCCTGCTTCTCCTTACCGCATCGGACAAGGCAGTGATTGCTTCTGCTTGACCTGAAACTCTTTTACCGAGCTCATCTTCCAAGTGGAGAAGTTTTTCTCTTTCACTTTGAATCATTTTGCTAAGCGGGATTCCAGTCCATTTGGATACTACCGATGCAATATCTTCATGATCGACTTCTTCCTTGAGTAGAGGTGAGCCTGCTTGCATAGCTTCCAGCTGACCCTGAAACTCACCAAGCCTTTTCTCTGCCTCTACTATTTTTCCATATCGAATCTCTGCTACTTTACCAAAATCTCCCGCTCTTTCTGCTTGCTCTGCTTCAAGTTTCAGCTTATCAATGAATTCTTTCTCATTTCTTATCCCTGTGATGACAGCCTTTTCACTTTCCCATTTAGCCTTGATCCCTTGTCTTTTTTCAGAAAGCTCTGCAATCTCTTTGCTAAGCACCGTTTCTTTATCCTTGTTACTTTCTCTCCTGATAGCCTCTCGCTCGATTTCGAGCTGCATGATTCTACGATTAAGTTCATCCAATTCTTGAGGCAAAGAATCGATCTCCATACGAAGTTTTGCCGCTGCCTCATCCATCAAATCTATGGCTTTGTCAGGAAGAAATCGATCTGAGATGTAACGCTGAGAAAGTTCCACTGAGGCAATTACTGCATCATCCTTGATGCGTACACCATGGTGTAACTCATACTTATCTTTGATACCCCTCAAGATAGAAATCGCATCAGCCGCATCAGGCTCATCTACTATCACAGCTTGGAACCTTCGCTCCAAAGCCTTGTCTTTTTCAATGTATTTCTGATACTCCTTCAGTGTAGTGGCTCCTATTGCATGGAGTTCTCCACGAGCCAAAGCTGGCTTTAAGAGGTTTGCTGCATCCATGGCTCCTTCTCCTCCACCTGCGCCTATTAAAGTGTGTATTTCGTCGATAAAGAGAATGATCTCTCCATCCGAATCCGTAACTTCTTTGATCACAGCTTTGAGTCTCTCTTCGAACTCCCCCTTATATTTTGCACCAGCTACTAGAAGTCCCATGTCCAAAGAAATCAAAGTCTTAGACTTCAAGTTTTCTGGGACATCTCCACTTACAATTCGTTGAGCTAGACCTTCTACGATTGCCGTCTTACCTACTCCAGGCTCACCGAGGAGAATTGGGTTGTTTTTTGTCCTTCGAGCTAAGATTTGAAGTACTCTTCTGATCTCTTCATCTCTTCCTATGACGGGGTCTATCTTACCTTTTTTAGCAAGCTCGTTTAGATTTTTGGAATATTTTTCCAAAGCCCTATATTTTGATTCTGCATTTTGATCTGTCACTTTATTTCCTTTTCTAAGTTCTTTTATGGCTTCAATTGTGGCCTTTTCTGTGAGGCCATGATCTTTTAATATTTGCGCAGTCTTGCCGCTACCTTTCAATATGGCCAGCAAGAGATGCTCTATGGTTACAAATTCATCACCAAATTCCTTGGTGAATTGTTTAGCAGCATTGAGTACGTTATTGGTAGCATTAGAAAGGTATGGTTGCTGGCCAGTTCCTCTCGGCAAACTTTGAATCAACTCATCCATTCGCCTCACCAAAGATTCTTTATTCACCTTCAATCTGGAGAAGATAAAATCTACTACATTTTCATCTTCTGAAAAGATTCCTTTGAGCAAGTGAGCTGGTTCAACGACTTGTTGTTGTTCCGAAATAGCAAACTCGGCTGCCTTTTGAATTGCTTCTTGAGACTTGATTGTATATTGATTGAAATCCATGATTGATGTATTCGTTCGGTAGTGTTATTGTTTGAAAAAATATGGATCAAATAAGCAACCAGATCAAAAATTCGGAAAAAATGTCAGAAAACACAGCGTAAAACATTGAAAAACAGCCATAATGACAAGATTAAACAAGGCTTGTCTGCTATTATAGGAAATAAAAAGTCTGAACCCACCACCAGAATGAGTTCAGACTTAAAATACAACTCTAGCTAATAATACAATGAATGTTTAACAAGTGCTTAAGCTTTGGAGTTGCTATTCCGATTGCGTTTTTACTAATCAGCGAGAATCTATTTTAATCACTTATCTTTCGATCTGTATCTCTGAAGGTCTCTTTCAAACTTTGAAACCTCTGTATTAGCTTTTTCAACGTTGATTTCATATTGCTTCTGCTTAAGTTCCATTTTGGCAATATTCTCCTCTGTTGTGCCTTTTTGCTTCGCTTTTTGGATTTTCAAATTTTGTTTTGAAAGGTTAAGCTCCTCCTTCTGTCTTTTTGTGAGAGCCTTGTCGTAACTCTTTTGAGCTTTTTCCAAGTTTTTAATTCTTTTGATCTCGGCTTTTTCAGCTGCTTGAGCTCTCTTAAGCTCAGCCTGTTGCGCTTTCAAATCTTTCTTCTCCTGAGCAAGACGCTGCTTTTCTTCCTTTTGAGCCTTTTTGATCTCTGCTAATTCAGATTTGGTTTGTTCTACTCCATTAGAACTTTGTGCCAAGGCCGTTCCTGATAGAATCACTGCACAAATAAATGCGCCAAAAACTACTTTAATTTTTTTCATAACAAGTTAGTTTATCAATTTTGAAAATATTATTCTATATTGGTTCAATAAATTTAACATGATAGAACTTATATATTAATAAGTCAATTTTGTTTTAAAATATGCACAGCACCCCATGATTTATGTTATTCATAACATAGTTACGCCTTTAATACATGATAGAACAACTACAATTCAACTTTCTTTCTATACCCATATTTATTACAAGCATTCTTTTCCTCTTCCTTATCATTCTAAGTAGAAAAGATACTAATCAATATGGAGAGAAGTATTTCAATTACCTTATGATAGCATGCTTTTCCTATGCTATTCTTTACGGATTTGAGATTATCTCTACAACTAAAATTTATATCATTTGGTTATTCAAGTTGGAATTTATTGGTGGAGTGATGCTAACTCCCCTAGTTTTGGCATTTGTACTAAAGTACACAGGAAATGAGAAATATCTAGGAAAAGTTGGTAAAATAATAGTTTTCGGATTTCCAATATTTTTTTTAATTACACTTTTTACAAATTATTGGCATGGCAAATTTTATGAGAGCTTTGATATAGTTGCCTATGATTCATTTTACAGCATAACATTTGTCCCAGGCCCTATTCATTGGCTCTATGGCATATTCAACATATTCATAGTGGTTGTTTCTAACATTTTGCTCATTAGGATGCTACTCTTTGTTCCAAATGCATTTTCTAAGCAAGTAGTAATCATTTTGTTTGCAACGTTAGTTCCTTGGTTTACACATATCATGGATTTGTTTAATATTATAAGTACTCCATTAGATCTGGTGCCATTTTCATTAGCAATAAGTGCCATTTTTATGTATTGGGGACTGTTTAAACTTGATTTGCTTAAATCAATGCCTATAGGGTTTGAAAAGATTTTTAATGATCTTAACGACGGAGTCATTATTCTTGATTATGAAGGATCTGTAATCACTCATAACAAAACAGCCGCTTCTCTTTTGCAATTGAAACCACCCCTCACCAAAACCATTATTGTAAATCAATGGCCAGCGTTATCTCCATTATTTGATACAAATAAAGTCCCTAATGATTTGGAGCTAAAACCCACAGGCACACAGACATTGATTTTTAAAAGGGAGTCTACCCTGTCTGACAACTCTGATTACGAAAGAACATTTTATTTGAAAATTAGAGATGTATCAAACGAGAAGTTAACCCAAGAGATTCTTCAAGCCAATGAACTGAAGCTTCAAAAAGCCAACACAGATTTGAGAAGGAATGAATTGATGCTAAAATCTATCGCTTTAGCCACCAAAGAACTTCTATCGAATCCAGATTTTTCAACCGCAACTCAAAAAGCGATTACCATAATAGGAAAAGGCGCCGAAGTAGACAGGGCTTACTTATTTGAAAATAGTGAAGATGAATTTGGGAAAATTTACAGTTCACAAAGATTTGAGTGGAGTGCTGCTGATGTACCTTCTGAGATAAATAATCCAGAATTACAAAATCTACCTATGGATATCTATGGAGATGCAATCCATTTTTTGGTTGGAAATAAAATCTACCAAGTTATAGTATCACAACTCGATGATAAGGATACAAAAGAGCTACTAGAAGGTCAGCAAATCAAGTCCATTTTGCTAATCCCAATTTTTGTTGAGGATCATTTTTGGGGATATGTAGGCTTTGATGATTGTACCAATGAGCGGGTTTGGAGTGAAGCTGAAGCCGCTCTATTGCTGAGTTTTGCTGACAGTATTTCCAATGCAATAGAAAGAAAAACTCTGGAACATAGCCTGATTCAGTCTATGCAAAAAGCAAAAGAGGCTAGCATTGCAAAATCTGAATTTCTGGCTAACATGTCACATGAAATACGAACACCGCTCAATGGCGTAATTGGTTTTTCCGACTTGCTCATGAGAACAAGCTTGGATCAAACTCAAAGAAATTACCTACAATCTATAACGCAGTCAGGGAACTTACTTTTAGAACTAATAAACGATATCCTTGATTTTTCTAAAATAGAAGCTGGGAAACTAGAATTGAACCCAGTGGAGCTCAATCTAAAAGAGCTTGCTGAAGAGTCCATGACTGTAATCAAGCCTCAAATAGAAGAAAAGAACCTAAAGCTCATTCTTTCTCTAGATCAAGAACTACCCAAAATCGTACTTCTGGACATTATCAGAATCAAACAGATTTTGATGAATCTATTGAGTAATGCTGTCAAGTTTACGGAAAAAGGAGAGATAGAATTGGCCATTCAAGTGAATGAATATGATCAAAGATCACATACAGTACTCCTCACTTTTCTTGTCAAAGACTCAGGAATAGGCATTTCGAAAGACAAAGAGAAAGTTATTTTTGATGCTTTTGCACAGGAAGATAGTTCTACCACTAGGAAATATGGAGGGACTGGCTTAGGGCTTACCATTTGCAACAAGCTACTAGAACTAATGGATAGTAAGCTAGAACTAGTAACAGAGCTAGGTATAGGGAGTAAGTTTTTCTTTACTATAAAAGCACCTGTCAAAGAAGTAGATTCAATGCACATTGAAAATGATTTCTCCCAAAGCGAAAGCAATATAGATGTTGAGTTTCTTAAAAGTAAAAGTTGCAAAATTCTCCTTGTGGATGACAATCCTGTGAATATGCTTCTAGCAAAAACAATTGTAAGAAACATTGTTCCTTCTGCATCTATCACTGAAGCAAGAAATGGACTTGAAGCTGTTGAGCTTTACAAGCTTCACAAGCCTGACTTGATCTTTATGGATATCCAAATGCCAGAAATGAGTGGATATGAGGCCACTCAAGCGATTCGAAAAATTGAAAAAAGTGCCAGGACACCAATCATTGCGCTGACTGCGGGGACAGTCAAAGGAGAATTTGAGAGATGCCTGCAAGCTGGAATGGACGATTACTTAAGTAAGCCAATATTAGTCTCTGATATTTCTGAGATGTTGGGAAAATATCTCCATAACTATGAAGAACCCAGTAGACCAAAGTATGTATCGAAGTTTGAAGAATATAAGCATACAGACCCAGAGTTTTTTGCAGAATTGATTTTGGTGAGCCAAGAAAATATCGGAAGACTTCAAAAAGAGCTTATCAGCTATGCTGAAAATAAGAACATCATAAAAATCAAGCAAACCGCTCATTCACTCAAAGGTATTGCTCTAAATTTGGAGCTTAAAAATCTAATAGGCCTGTCAGAATCTTTAGAAAAGATAAGAGAAATCCAAGACCTTGAGAACAATCATATCATTGAGGATACCATTACTGAAATCAGTAGTATACTGGAACAACTTCAAAAAGAAATCAAAAACCAATGTCGTTTAGTTAAGCAAATTAATAAAAAAAATGTGTAAATTATAGGGGTATATAGGGGGTAACTCTAATTCTGAAAAAAAGGAAGATTACAGGCTAAAACTAACTAAACATATTGACAATGAG
>NZ_JAKZGP010000056.1 GCF_022549775.1 Belliella filtrata
TGTATTCCTGTCGGACTATTACCAAAAGGTTAGAATCAAAACTTAAAGAACCGCCGTATACCGAACGGTACGTACGGTGGTGTGAGAGGACAGATAGGGAAATAATCCCTATCTTCCTACTCTATTTCTTATTCACCTTTAATATTTAAGTAATTTAACTTTTAAATGACATGCTATAAGTCTTTCCAAATTAACATAAGCTTGATTTTTATCCGTGATTAATACCGATTCTTTATGCCTCATTAACAAAACCATTCAACAGATCTCTCTAATGCAACTGGAATCGACTTCATTTTGAAAAAACCACAATGTTTTGATTTCTATCCCGTATTTTTACCTTCAATCGGGGTCGATTCAGCTGCAAAAGCAACTATTGCTTGTATATAGCTACCTATTCCCCGTTTCAGTTGATTCTTTATCTTTTCATCAACAGCCTTTTCAATATATGCTTCATCATATTCAATAATTCCTTTTAGCATATAGATGCTATCTCTTTTCCCATTTTAGACCTTAATTTATACACATGGTTATTCGCTGTCCTAGAATTTTTGGTTACTTGTAACATCACGGAGATCCATATTTTTTTTATCATTTTTCATGTATTACCTAATTGTTAAAAAAATAAAAGTTTACTGATATTGTATTCTGTTATTTGTCGTGAATAATGTTTTTAATTCTGGGTAAGTTTATTTGTTTGGTTGTAAATAGTGATATTTTACTTATTTCGATATTAAATATTGTTATTTCATATTTCAAGAAGGACTTTTTTTAGAATAGTTTATTATTATATATAAGATCAAAAAGTATATTAAATGTTTTTTATATTGAAATAACATTTAATAATATAAAAAAAACCATATTTATTTTAGTTCAATACTTGATAATTAGTTTTTAGTGTTGTTAATGAAAGTTAAAAAAAAAATTATATTTTAATTAAGCGTACTTTTTCTCTAAGTTTTTTTTAAATAGTGTAAATTTTTTATATTTATAAAATATAATTTTGTTTTTGTTTTGAAATCCAATGTTTGTAGCTAGAGTTTTTTAGGTAATCAAGTATAAATTTTTCTATTATTGTTGGATTATATCAAGTTAATGGATAAAATTGGGGTATCGTTAAACCAAAAAAAATTAATATGAGGAAAGTTTTACTTCTAGGACTTGCGCTCCTTTTTGTAGGTGCTTCAGCATTTGCTCAAAGTCGCGTAGTGACTGGGACGGTGACATCAGAAGAAGATGGATTGCCACTACCAGGAGTTTCAATTTTGGTAAAAGGAACTACATTAGGTACTACCACTGATTTAGATGGTAATTATTCTATAAATGTTCCTGAAGGCCAGGCAAATCTAATTTTTAGCTTTATGGGTTTTGTAGCTCAAGAGCTGAATATTGGTAATAGATCACAAGTTAATTTAGTGTTAAAGCCAGATTCTAAGCTACTCGGTGAAGTTGTGGTGACAGGGTATGGTGTTCAGACAAAAAGGGAGGTTACTGGTGCTATAGCTTCAGTTGGTGCAGAAGATATCAAAAACTTGCCACTTCTTGGAGTTGATCAAGCATTGCAAGGAAGAGCAGCAGGTGTACAAGTTACGCAATCTTCTGGAACTCCAGGTGCAGGTATTTCAGTTAGGATTAGAGGTACAGGTTCATTGAACGCGAGTTCAGAGCCTTTGTATGTTATTGATGGAGTTCCTATCAATACTGGTTCTTACACTGCTATTGGAGCTGGAGGTCAGTTGACTAATGCGCTTTCTGATTTAAATCCAAATGATATTGAGTCAATGGAAGTTCTTAAGGATGCAGCAGCGACTGCTATCTATGGTTCAAGAGGTGCAAATGGTGTTGTTTTGATTACTACTAAAGGTGGTAAAGCTGGTTCAACTAGGGTTGATATAAGCCACTATTCTGGTATACAGCAAAGACAAAATGATCCAGTTCAAAAATTGACAGGTTCTGAGCAAGTTTCTTTGTTTGTAGATCAAGTAAGGAATAGATTCACAAATGCCAATGGACAAGTCGTAGGAAGTGGTGTGACTTGGAGATCAGCAGAAGATTATGCTACTTGGTTGTATAGTGATGCAGGATTTGCCGTAAGCAATGGTCTTTATCAAGCAGTGGATAATGGTGACGGTGTCAGGGATCTTTCAGTTTTCCAAAATCCAGCCACAGCAGTTAACAATGATTGGTTATCTGAGATTTTCAGAACAGCTCCAATTAGACAAACAGATGTAGCGGTTTCTGGAGGTAATGACAGAACTACTTTTAGAATTTCGGGTACCTCATTCTTTCAAGATGGTATTCAGATTGGTTCTGGTTTTGAAAGACTTAACTTAAGAATAAATCTTGAAAACAAAGTAAGTGACAAAATTAAGGTAGGTGGTAACCTAGGTTTATCTAGATCAACAGCTCTAAGACCGCAAAATGACAATAATATCAACGGTGTCCTTTCTACAGCTGTTTTGGTAGCTAATGATATCCCTATCTTTAGACAAGATGGTACCTATTACAAAGACCCAGGGGCATCAACAGAAAACCCTATCGCAGCGGGTTTGGAACCATTTTTTGAATCAGTTTCTGCAAGAGTTATTGGTAATGGGTTTGTGGAATATGATATTATTCCTGGTTTGAAATTCAGATCATCTATCGGTATTGACTACTTGAGTTTGAAAGAAGATAGATTCCAACCAACTACTACCAACACTGGTGCAGGAAGTAATGGGCTTGGTCAGTCATCTCAAAGATCTGATATTAACTGGATTTGGGAGAACACCCTTAATTATTCTAAATCATTTGGTAAGAATAATGTTAGTGCCATGTTAGGTTATTCACAGCAAGAGTCTACTTACGAAAGTCTTTTCGCAGAAGCAACCGTGTTCCCAGGGAATACAATCAGAAGATTGTCTGCAGGTTCTGTGAAAACAGAAGCTACTTCAGGTGGTACTTCATGGGCACTTGAATCTTACTTCTCAAGGTTTAATTATAACTTCGATGAGAGATATTTAGCTAGCTTCTCTATTAGAGCAGATGGTTCTTCAAGATTTGGTGAAGACAATAGGTTTGGTGTGTTCCCCGCTGGTTCAGTTGGATGGAGAATGTCAGAAGAGGGCTTTATGAGTAATATTAAAAATGTTATTTCTGAATTCAAGTGGAGAGCTTCATATGGTATTACTGGTAACCAAGAGATTGGTAACTTTGCTTCCTTGACATTGTTCAACGTAGGAGCAAACTATAACCAATTAGCAGGTGTTCAACCAAACCAACTAGGTAACCCAGGATTGTCTTGGGAAAGACAAGAGCAGTATAATATAGGAGCGGATATTGGTTTCTTGGAAGATAGAATCTACTTGTCAGCTGAATACTATTCTATGGACAATAACCAATTGTTGTTGAGCAGACCATTGGTAGGTTCTTCTGGTTTCACTGGCGTTCAGGAAAATATTGGTGTTATTAGAAATAGAGGTTGGGAATTTTCTTTGAATACAGTAAATATTGACAAGAGAAACTTCAGTTGGAGAACTAACTTTAATATCACATTCAATAGAAATGAAGTGCTTCAGCTAGCAGGTAACCCTTTTGCGGCAGGTTTTGCCAGCTGGGTAGAAGAAGGTCAGCCACTTGGTTCTTTTAGAGGTTTTAGAACTGAAAAAATTATTCAAAATGCTGAAGATTTGGCAATTGCTAGAGCCCAGGGTCAATCAGCTGCTCAATTGGGTGATATTATGTTTAGAGATCTAAATGGAGATGGTGTTCTTAATACTAATGATCAAGAAATACTAGGAAGTGCTCAGCCGAAGTTTTTTGGAGGTTTGACAAATACTTTCCAATTTGGAGATTTTGACATCATGGCATTCTTACAGTTTAACTATGGAAACCAAATATACAATAACACCAGGTCTTTCTCTGAAGGTATGAACGGTGTATTTGGACAGACTTCAGGTACTTTGGACAGATGGACTCCTGAAAACCCAAGCACCACAATGCCAAGGGCTGTCCATGGAGATCCTAATAACAACAGAAGAGTATCTGACCGTTGGATCGAAGATGGTTCTTTCATGAGGTTAAAGAATTTAAGCATTGGATATAACCTTCCTTCAAGTATAGCTAACAAGGTGTATGCTAGGTCTATAAGGGTTTATGCATCTGGCCAAAATCTTTTGACTTGGACTAATTATAAAGGTTTTGATCCAGAGGTTAGTACATTCAACATTACAAATACTTCCCCTGGAACAGATTTCTTGACTTATCCTCAAGCTAGAGTTTATACTTTGGGTGTTAACGTTGGTTTCTAAAATGAATAATATGAAAAGATATATAAAATCAGGTATAGTTGCAGTATTATCCTCCGCTGCTATACTTTCTAGCTGTGATCTCTTAGAGAGGCAGCAACCTCAAGCACAGCTTGCTCCTGAGCAAGTTTGGGTAGATAATTCTTCTGTAAGAGCTGCAATTATTGGTGCTTACAGTTCTTTGCAGAGTGCAAACTCTTACGGTCTTAGACACTGGGCTTTTGCTGGTCTAGCTGCCGATGAAATTTCTTGGACTGGTACTTTTCCTACTTTTGGTCAAATTGATCAAAGACAGGTACTTGCAAATAACGTAGAATGGTCGAACTTATGGAATACCATCTATGCGGGAATCAATAGATCAAATAATATCATCGCTAATGTTCCTGGTATAAATGATGCTTCTTTGAACAAAGAAGCGGCTATTGGTGAGGCAAGATTCCTAAGGGCTTTGAACTATATGAACCTTTTACTATGGTTTGGTGGTACTCCAGAAGGCTATGGAACAGCTAATGGTCTTGGCTTATCAATATTTGATACACCAACTTTGACACCAGGTGATGCCGAACCAAAGCCTAGATCAACTGAAGCTGAAGTTTGGACTTTAATCAATGCCGATCTTCAATATGCAATCGATAATTTGCCTACTACAGGTGGTCCTGCGCGCGCTACAAGAACGGCTGCTGTTGCATTGAGAGCTAGGGCTGCAATGTATCAAAATGATTGGCCAAGAGCTTATGAATTAGCAAATTCAGTAATCGCTGGAGATGGTTCAGATCTTGCTGCAAATTTTGCAGATCTTTATTTGAATCAAAACGTTACCCCAGAGTCAATCTTCGAATTGCAATTTGACCCAACTAATAGTAACTCAATTGCTTTCTTCTTTTTCCCAACAGCTAGAGGTGGTAGAAACGAGTTGGCTCCAAATCAAGGCTTCTTGACTGCTCATGAGGCTGGAGATAGAAGGCTTGCTGTCAATAACGGTTCTGCTGCTCCAAGTCCAGCAGCTGGCACTACTGCTAAGTACTATAGAATAACCAATGGTGATGATCATGTTATCATTCTAAGAAGAGCTGAGCTTTACTTAATTGCTGCTGAAGCTGCCGCAAAAGCTAGTGCCGCAAATCTTCAAACTGGAGTTGGATTATTAAATGAAGTTAGAGAAAGAGCTGGACTTCCTGCAGTGACAGCTACTTCTGTCGCTGAATTAGAAACATTGGTGTTGAATGAAAGAAGAATAGAACTTGCTTTCGAGGGGCATAGATGGTTTGACCTAAGGAGAACCAATAGAGTTGTTTCTACGTTTAGTATAGAACCTTTCAGGGCTTTGATGCCGATACCAGAAAGAGAAGTTCTTACTGCTGGAGGGGTCGTAGCACAAAATCCTCAATATTAAAATTTGTCTAAATTAAAAATGAGGTAGTGTAAACTACCTCATTTTTTTTCTAAATATTACAAGTATGAAATTTCTTATCTCGTCTCTCTCATTAGTTTTATTTGTTTGTCATATTTCTTTTGCTCAAGTTAGTTCTGGATTTGATTCTCAAAACAACATGGATCAGCTTGGCGGTGCTGGAAATATTGTGCGTGAAATGAAGCCTGTAAAAGCATCTACCAAAGGTAGTCCCTTGATATTTGAAAAGCTTAAGAATGGATCTATTTATAAAGGTGGTGAGGTTATAGATTCTTCTGAATATAACATTCATCTTGAAGAAAAATTAATAGTTAGGAGTTCTAATAAAGGGTTACAATTTTTAGAAAACTTGCAATTTGATTCTTTAGTATTTAATGATTCGGATACATTCATTAATAGAGTTGTAAAAACTGATAAAAATGAATGGTATCTTGAAAGGGTTATGTTGAAAGATGGACAAGTGATTTTCTTAAATCATGAGGTTACTTTGATCAAAGGTAATGTGGGAGGAGCCTATTCTGGTGGTAATAATTATGATGAGTACATAAAAAAAGTTAAGTTTTTTAAATCAAATGATGATAATTTGGAAGAGTTTAAAATGAATAAAAAGTGGCTGAAGAATAACTATGATAAATACGAAGATATTCAAAAGAAATTGGATTCAAATCAATTGAAATTTAATTCTTATGAATCTATTATGGATTTGATTTCCACAATCAAAATGTAGTAATTTCTCTTTTTTTAACTTATTTATTTCTTTTCCCTTAAATTTGCACTCCAAATCAACGAAGTATGATATACGTTTGCAGAAAGGAACACTTCAATGCTGCTCATAAGCTTTGGAACCCTAAATGGTCGGAAGAGAAAAATGTTGAGGTTTTTGGGCCTTGCGCCAATGTCAATTGGCATGGACACAATTTTGAGCTTATCGTTATGGTTAAAGGTTTACCTGATCCAGATACAGGATTTGTTGTAGACCTCAAGCAGCTAAGTACCATCATTAGGACTCTTGTAATCGATAAAGTAGACCACAAGAACCTTAATCTTGATGTAGATTTCATGTATGGAAAAATGGCTAGCTGCGAAAATCTCGTTATGGAATTTTGGAAAATTCTTGAACCTGCTGTAAATGAAATCGTGCCACATGGAAAACTTCACAAGCTCACACTATATGAGACACCAAGAAATTTTGTGGAGTATTTTGGTGAATAACCAAAAAGCCGCTAGAATTTAAGAGGTAATATTTAAAGGTAGTTCAGTTTGAATTGAGCTACCTTTGTTTTTTTGTGTTTTCATGAATCTGTTTCATTTAACTTAAACATATGTTTCTTCAACCATTTTGCTATTTTAAGTGTAACCCCAACATCAATATTTGTATATTTAATTCAGATTCAACTAATAATTAATAGGCTGATGAAGTATTATGTAATTTCAGGAGAGCGCTCAGGTGATCTGCACGCATCTAATTTGATAAAGGCTTTATTCCGCAAAGATCCGTATGCTGAGTTTAGAGGCATGGGAGGTGATTATTCTGCTGAAGCCGGCCAAAATTTGCATGTGCATTATAAAGAGATTGCCTTGATGGGGTTTTTGGAAGTATTATTAGGTTTTAGGAAGGTGTTGAAATACCTGTCTGTGATCAAAAAGGACATTCATTTATACAAACCTGATGTAATCATCCTTGTAGATTACGGTGGCTTCAATATGAAAATTGCCAAGTTTGCCAAATTGCATCAAATTCCCGTTCATTATTATATCCCACCCAAAGTTTGGGCTTGGAATCAAAAACGTGCCTTGAAGATTAAGGCATATGTAGATCAAGTTTACTGCATACTGCCATTTGAAATTCGTTTTTTTGAAAAGTATGGAGTAAAGGCTCATTATGTGGGTAATCCTCTATTGGACGAACTGAGAGCGTTCAAGCCTCATGATTTTTTTCATCAAAAGAATGAGTTAAGTTATCAACCAATCATTGCTTTGTTACCAGGTAGTAGGTCTCAAGAGCTAAAAAATATGATGCGTATAATGATTGAATTGGTTGGAAATTTCCCCAATGCTCAATTTATAATTGCCGGTGTTCGAAACCTTAACGCTGACTTGTATCAGCCTGCAATAGATGCGGGGATTAAAGTGATTTTTGATCAGACGTATGATTTGCTTCATCATGCCAATGCTGCTGTTGTTACATCCGGAACAGCTACCTTGGAAACAGCCTTGTTTAGGGTGCCTCAAGTCGTCGTTTACAAGACAAGTGGACTGAGTTATGCAATTGCCAAAAACCTAATCAAGGTTCCGTATATTTCTTTAGTGAACCTGATAGCTGACAAGGAAGTAGTTAAGGAACTAATCCAAAGTGATTTTGATAAATCGAACTTATCGCAGGAATTGAATAAGATTCTTACTAACACTGTTTACAGAGGGGGAATACTTCAAGGATATGATGAAATCAAATCAAGAATAGGAGATAAGATGGCTTCAGAAGAAACAGCAAGTCTCATTTATACAGGTAAGGAGTAATAAAACTGCTATCCATTTATTTAGGGTCTTCTGAAAAATACCAACTGGAAAAGTAACTTTCAAAATTTTGATTAATCCTACTTTTATTGAATATTGTCTTTTTAAGCAGGTGCAATCTTGTTCAATGATTCGGCTTGATTTGCTTTTTCAGCTAGCGCTATCTATTTGCTCCAAAATGAAATCAAAAAAGAAGACTCTGATTGAAAATCAGAGTCTTCTTTTTTGATTTTAAGCTACTTGTAACTTTTTGAATTTAGATTTATCAAATTGTGCGCTTGCATATTTAGCATCAATCACAAGCTCTTTTTTCCCTTCTAGTGAAGGTAGCTCGTACATGGCATCAGTTACTATGGCTTCGCATATAGACCGAAGTCCCCTTGCACCTAAGTTGTACTCCATGGCTTTTTCTACAATATAGTCAATACCACTTTCGTCAAACACCAAAGAGACATCTTCCATCTCCATTAGCTTTTTGTATTGCTTTGTTAGTGCATTTTTAGGCTCTGTCAAGATGCTTTTCAAGGCATCTTTGTCCAGGGGATCCAAATGTGTAACTACAGGTAACCTCCCAATCAATTCTGGAATTAAACCGAAAGACTTCAAGTCTTGTGCAGTTACATATTGAAGTAGATTGTCTCTATCTGCATGTGCTTTTTCCTCTTGCTTAGCAAAACCCAAAGGCTGTGTATTGAGTCTACGTGCGATATGTCTGCTGATTCCATCAAACGCCCCTCCACAGATGAATAGAATATTTTCTGTGTTGACAGCAATCATTTTTTGATCTGGATGCTTACGACCGCCTTGAGGTGGTACGTTTACCACAGTACCTTCAAGGAGTTTTAGAAGTGCTTGTTGTACACCTTCTCCACTTACATCTCTAGTGATAGATGGGTTGTCTGATTTTCTAGCGATTTTATCGATTTCGTCAATATAGACTATACCTCTTTCAGCAGCTTCCACATTGTAGTCAGCTGCCTGAAGAAGTCGAGTCAGTATACTTTCCACATCTTCTCCCACATAACCTGCCTCAGTCAATACTGTTGCATCAGCAATGCAAAAGGGTACTTCAAGAGTCTTGGCTAAAGTTTTAGCCAAATATGTCTTGCCTGTACCTGTTTCTCCGACCATGATGATGTTAGATTTTTCTATCTTGATCTCATCTGCATCAGGTTTTTGCTGTAGCCTCTTGTAGTGGTTGTAGACAGCTACAGTTAGTACTTTTTTTGCATCTTGTTGTCCGATTACATATTGGTCAAGATACTGGTTTAGTTCCTTAGGTTTTTTTAGCTTGAATTTCTGAGATGTCTTAGTCTTTTTAGTTTTCTCTTCTTCTCCCAAAATCTGAAAAGCCTGATCAATGCAGAAATTACAGATATGAGCAGAGATTCCTGATACCATCAGATCTACATCTTTTTTGTTTCTACCACAAAAGGAACATGTTACTTGAGCCATTTTTTTACTTCTTTCTTGTCAATACTTCGTCTATCAATCCATACTCCTTAGCTTCAGGAGCTTTCATCCAATAATCTCTATCAGAATCGCGTTCTATTTCGTCAAAAGTCTTGCCAGTATGCTGTGCAAGGATTTCATATAACTCTTGCTTCATAGATAAGATCAGTTTCAAGGAGATTTCCATATCCTTAGATTGGCCTTGCATACCGCCGGAAGGCTGGTGGATCATTACTCTTGAGTGCTGTAGGGCTGACCTCTTGTCTTTGGCGCCTCCAGATAACAATACGGCTCCCATTGAAGCTGCGATACCAGTACAGATTGTAGCTACGTCAGGATTGATGTATTGCATGGTGTCATAGATCCCAAGCCCAGCAGTCACTGAACCTCCAGGACTGTTGATGTAAAGAAGAACGTCTTTCTTAGGATCTGTTGATTCTAAGAAAAGTAACTGTGCAGTGATGATGTTCGCAATAAAATCATCCACTTGTGTACCCAAGAATATGATTCTATCCATGATCAGCCTAGAGAAAACATCAATCTCTCTAAAGTTGGTCGGTCTCTCTTCGATTACCGATCTGGTCATGCCATTGATAAATGTATCGTATTGATCAAATGCATTTCCACTGATGCCTTGATGGTGTACTGCGTACTTTCTGAATTCGTCTTTGTTAAACATATTGATTTTGTTTAGTCGTTTACAAAAATAAAAAAAGCCCTTACTTTATGAAGGACTTTTTCTAAACGATTTTATTTCTGAATTAGTTTTCTATTAACTCTTTGAACTTGTCAATTGAGATAACTTCCTCAGTTAGATCTATATTTTCTTTGACATGAGCCAATACTTTTTCGTTTTGTACTGATGTCAGCATCTGCATGTAGTTCTGTCCTTCATTTCCTTGGAGGTAGTTGTCTACAAACATATCCATGCTATTTTCAAGTTGAGCGCCCATGCCAGATGAAGCAAATTGCTCTCTTACCATCTCTTTGGTTTTCTCAATTACCTCTTCATGCTCAGCTTTTATCTCATTCTTCTTAGCGATTTCATTTGAGATGATCGTCCATTGAAGTTGCTTAGCGTATATTGGGTACTCTTTCTCTACTTGCTCTGAAGTTACCTTGCCTTCATTAGCTCTTAGAAGCCATTCTTTCAAGAAGTCTTCAGGCAAATCTATCTTTACATTTTCGATCAAAGTATCTTTGATCTTTTCGTCGCTGAATACTTTAACTTCTCTATTATAGTTATCATTCATAATAGCTTTTACTTTTTCCATAAAAGCTTCTTCAGAATCTACTTGACCTGGACCAAATACTTTGTCAAAAAGCTCTTGATTCAATTCTGCATCTTCTGTTCTGTTGATGTTTTGAACGATGAAAGTGAATTTACCAGATAGCTTTTCTACTTCTTCTTCTTCCACACCGACAGTCTCAGCAAGGTCTTCTTTAATGGATTTAGAAGGATCAAACTCTATAATGTCGCCTTTTTTAAGACCAATGAATTTTTTCAAAGACCTACCGTCTACTTTTGATAACGGTAGTGAGAATGTCTTTTCAAAATCACCATTCACTTCTTTAAGATCACCATAAATGAAGTCCCCTTCTTGGCTTTCTTCGGGATTGGTCATTGAGCCATATTGTCTTCTCAAGTTTGATACTGCATCATCAATCGTTGCTTGATCTACTTCTAGGGAATAGCTTGTAGCATTAAGAGACTTGTCAAAATTGATGTCTAGGTTGTCTACAAATCCAATTTTGTATTCGAACTGAAAATCTTTTTGGTTTGCCCAGTCGATCTTGTCCGCATCTTCGATTACAGGAAGAGGATCCCCGAGGATTCTAAAAGTCTGAGATTTTAGATAATCATTCAAAGATGAAGAAAGCAATCCATTGATTTCATCAACCAATACAGAGGTACCATAAAGTTTTTTCACCATTGCTATGGGTGCCTTGCCTGGTCTAAAGCCTTTTATATTAGCTTTCCTTGCGTATTCTTTAACTTTCGCATCAACCTTTGGTTGATAATCTGCTTCATTTAGTGTAATTTTAACCGAAGCTTGATTTGCTGAATGCTTGTCTAGTGTGATTTCCAAGGTGTATTGATTTTGATTTGTGTTTAACTAAAAACCCTCAATCTCTTTTCTCCTTTCGAAGAGCCGAAGCTAATTCGAAATCGGAACCGTGATTGAGGGTCTGAAAACGTGCGGATAGAGGGACTCGAACCCCCATGCCTCGCGGCGCTAGATCCTAAGTCTAGTGCGTCTACCAATTTCGCCACATCCGCTTATCTAATGTGGATGCAAAGGTAATAAGGCTAATTTAATTTGCAAACTTCAGCTTAAAAAAAATCTAAAAATTTTGAAAAAAAATATTGTAGCGCCATTTGACTTTATTTTGGAATTGTTTTTACCTTCGAATATATGATACAAGTCGATCTAGAAGAAGAAAGAAAAGAGATACTGAAGCGATATAGGAAGTTGCTTAGATTGGCAAAGCCGCTACTCAAACCTGGGGATGCAAAGGTGATCAAGAAGGCGTTCAATGTGTCTAATGAGGCGCACAAGGAAATGAGACGAAAGTCTGGAGAGCCTTATATCTATCATCCGTTAGAAGTAGCTTTAGTTTGCGTAGAGGAAATTGGCCTTGGGCCAACGAGTATAGTGGCTGCATTGCTTCATGATGTAGTAGAAGATACTGAATGGGAGCTCGAGGATATCGAAAGAGAATTCGGTGTGAAAGTAGCTCAGATTATCGATGGGCTTACCAAAATCTCAGGAGTATTTGACTATGGCTCTTCACAGCAAGCGGAAAATTTCAGGAAAATGCTACTCACCCTTTCTGATGATGTCAGGGTGATTCTTATCAAAATAGCTGATAGACTCAATAACATGAGGACACTAGGTAGCATGCCAAGACATAAGCAGCTTAAGATAGCTTCTGAGACCATGTATCTTTATGCGCCTTTGGCACATAGGCTGGGTTTGTACACGATCAAATCCGAGCTTGAAGACCTTTATTTGAAATATACAGAATCTGATACTTATACCTTTATCGTTGAAAAAATCAACGAGACTAGACTTTCTAGAAATAAATTTATAAAGACTTTTATTACTCCGATAGAAGATGAACTCAGAGATCAAGGTTTTGATTTCTCTATCAAGGGTAGACCTAAGTCGGTATATAGTATTTACAATAAGATGAAAAAGCAGAATATACCTTTCGAAGAGGTGTATGATCTGTTTGCTATCCGAATCATATTGAATTGTGATCTCGAAAGTGAAAAGGCTGATTGTTGGCAAGTTTACTCAGTGGTTACAGATTTTTACAGACCCAATCCTGATCGCCTTAGGGATTGGATCAGCACACCTAGATCCAATGGCTATGAGTCTCTTCATACCACAGTCATGAGTAATACCGGTCAATGGGTAGAGGTGCAAATTAGAACTCAACGAATGGACGACATTGCCGAAAGGGGGTATGCAGCGCATTGGAAATACAAGGATAGGGATTCCGCTACAGCTAAGCCTTCGACAGGCTTGGATGATTGGATCACACAAGTTCGTACGCTCTTGGAATCAAATGATGGTTCTGCAATTGAGTTTATGGATGATTTTAGAGGTAACTTATTCCATGATGAAGTTTTTGTATTTACTCCCAAGGGAGACCTGAAAGTGATGCCATTTGGATCCACTGCACTTGACTTTGCATTTGAAATTCATACGGAAGTAGGGGCAAAGTGTATCGGTGCCAAAGTGAACCAAAAGCTAGTCTCTATCAATCATAAACTAAAAAATGGGGATCAAGTAGAAATTCTAACTTCCAATAAACAGAAGCCCACCGAAGATTGGCTCAATGTGGTCGTTACTTCTCGAGCAAAGGCGAAGATCAAGGATGCGTTACGTGAAGAGAAGCGTTCTTCAATTTTGGATGGGAGAGAGATAGTTCAGAGAAAACTAAAACAAATGAAGCTTGACTTCAACTCTGAAACGGTAGAGCAACTAAGGGCGTTTTTTGAGACAAAGACCGCAAATGAGTTTTACTATAAAGTTGGTAAGGGTATAATAGAGTCTACATCTATTAAGGGCTTTAAAGACTTTAAGGATGATAAGCGTCAAAAGAGTAAGCCAACCTTGGAAGTGGTAAAAGATGAGTCTTCATTTACCAAACAACTCAAAAGCCTCAAAGGGCCTGATCATGATCAGCTCCTCATAGGAGAGGATATGGATGTGGTTGATTATATTTTGGCCAAATGCTGTAATCCAATTCCTGGTGATGATGTGTTTGGATTTGTGACTGTAAATGAGGGGATTAAAATTCATCGTACTTCATGCCCCAATGCCCTGGAGCTGCTTTCGAATCACGGGAATAGAGTTATTAAAGCCAAGTGGACAAGCCAACAGGAAATTGCATTTTTGGCAGGCTTGAGAATTGTAGGCACAGATAGGGTAGGTTTGATTAATGACGTAACCAAAGTGATATCGAATGAATTGAAAGTGAACATGCGTTCTATTACAGTTGATTCTGATGCAGGAATATTTGAAGGAACGATCAAGCTTTACGTGCATAGTACGCAGCATTTAGAGAAACTTGTGGGAAACTTGAGTAAAGTTGAGGGTATTATAAAAATCACAAGGTTTGATTATTGATACTACACAGATTTGATTTTATTTGAATTATTTCTAAATAAGATCAGTTATATTTGAAAAAAACAGAAGCGGAATGGCCTTAAATGAGACCTTGTTTGAAGAGGTAAGAAAAATATTCACTGCGTATCTTGAAAATAAAAAGCTACGAAAGACACCTGAGCGCTACGCAATATTAGAAGAAATCTATGGCAGGGGTGGACACTTTGATGTCGAGTCATTGTACATTAGTATGAAAAACAAGAATTATCGCGTAAGTAGAGCTACGGTGTACAATACCCTGGATCTTTTGGTGGAATGCGATTTAGTTACAAAGCATCAATTTGGTAAAAATCTAGCGCAATATGAAAAATCATATGGGTACAAGCAACACGACCACTTGATTTGCGTAGATTGTAATCAGGTCAAGGAATTTTGTGATCCTAGGATTCAAAACATTCAAAATACAGTCGGTGAAGTTCTGGATTTCAAAGTACTTCATCATTCTTTGATTTTGTATGGGAATTGCACTAAAGAACAGTGTGAAAACAAAGTATAAGTATGAAGTTAAAGTATCAATTAGTCAAAGAAAGCAATTTTCAAGTGCTTCACATTCAAGGGGACTTGATAGGGGATGAAGTAGGTCCCAAATTAGTCGAAGTAGTGACTGATGCGGTAAACGATAAAGTAAACAATTTCGTGGTGGACCTCAAGGATGTAAGATACATTTCATCAAGCGGTATAGGAGTATTAATCACAATGCTGACGAAAATGCGAAATGCTGGAGGTGAAGTTTACCTCACATCTCCTTCTGAGCATGTCAAAAAACTTTTGATCATCACAAAGCTCAATAATATTTTTACTGTTTATGATTCTATAGAAGATGCTAAAATACAACTAGGTTAAGTTAGGTCGGTTATTTGCTAATTTTCCATCTGTTGTGACTCCACAGGTAAAGACTTGGGTTTTCTCTTATGGTCTTTTCAGTTCGGCTTATAAAGGCATCTGTAATGCTATGTTCTCTATTTTCTTTGTATGGGGGCTCACATAGTAAGCTGTAGGTGAAAATATAGTGTCCTCGCTTTGGTTTTTGTACGTCTGAGTAGATTACGCTGTGATTGAACCTTTTAGCAAGCTTTTCTGCTCCCTCAAAAAATATTGTTTCTCTATTCATAAAAGGGGCCCAATACCTAACCTCAGCTCGAGTAGGTCGCTGATCTGCAGCCAAAACGATCATCCGTGGGGTATTTCTGTTTCGCAGGTATTCCCTTTGAAACTCATTCCTTTCTACAAGTATACCGCCAAATCTACCCCTGATTGTCTTCATCAATTTTTCAAAAAAGGGATTGTTTACTTTCAGGTAGACGACTTCACATTTTGTGCTGATATTGGCCATCATTTGTAATAAATGCATTTCCCAGTTGAAAAAATGACCAGTCATGCCTATCACAACTTCTCCTTTAGCAATCAAATCGAGCGGGATATTAGCATTCTGAATCTTAACCCTCTTGTCGAGTGCCGATTTCGAAATGGTGTACATTTTGATGATTTCTGCAAATGAATCCGTAAGGTTTCTGAAAAACTTTCGTTCTATTGTGCTTTTTTCTTTTTTAGATTTCTCTGGAAATGCATGATTTATATTCTCTCGAATGATTTCTTTTCTATACCCAACCACATAGTAACCAATCAAATACAATAAGTCTGAAAAAAAGTACAGTATGCCTAGCGGTAAGTATGAAATTAATTTTACTACTATCATCGTTTTTTTTTTTTAGATTATTGGTTTTTTACTTTTCGTTTTTGAAAATCACCAAAACTATTTGAAGAGTTGATACTTTTTATAAAAATATGCACTTTAGACTTATTTATATACTGGAGCAACTTTTTTCCTTTGGGAATAGTTTCTTTCTATGTTGTGGAATTGCTTAACTAACTTTAATGCGCTAAGCTGTGTAATAGATAAAAAGATCGTTGTTAGGATTTAGTTGGCAAATATCAGCATATCTTATTATCAATCCACATACATTGATATAAAATTGTGACATATAATTCAATAAATTCACTCAAAATACATAAAAGGGCTATTTCGTATAGCAATTAAATGAATGAATTCATAAGATTCAATTGCCACTTTATCAAAAAAAAATTAGCTAAAAATTGCGTCAATGATTACTTTTGAATCTTATGTCTGAAGTACAGCGAAAAAAATATACCGAGCAAGAGAAAAACAAGATCTTTGATGGGGAGTTTATGCCTCACATTGACTCTATGTATAATTTTGGCTACCGGCTCACCTTCGATGAAGATGATGCCAAAGACTTGGTGCAAGATACTTATCTTAAAGCTTACCGTTTTATCAATTCTTTTGAACAAGGGACCAATGCCAAGGCATGGTTGTTCAGGATATTGAAAAACAGCTTCATCAATGATTACAGAAAGAAGAGCAAGCAGCCCTCAAAAGTAGATTATCAGGAAGTTGAAACTTATTACAACTCTGATGATGTTGACTATAGCATGACATCTGATCTTAGAGTAGATTCTGTAAAGGATATGCTTGGAGATGAGATTTCAAATGCACTCAATAGTCTTGCTGTAGATTTTAGAACAGTGATTATTCTATGTGACCTAGAAGGGTTCACTTATGAAGAAATGGCGAAGATTCTAGATATCCCTATTGGAACTGTCAGGTCTAGATTGCACAGGGCTAGGAACTTATTGAAGGAAAAGTTGCGTTCATATGCTCAAAACATGGGTTATAATACGGACGAAGAAGGATAGTCCAGAATAAAAGGAAACAATAGATTACTCAAGAATATAGTACAATGGAAAATAGTTTGGAAGAATCAGGTGAAAGGAAATTGCAATGCTCGGATGTGAGCAAATGCTTTCAATTGCTGGAAAGCATACTTGATGGGAACGATGTTCCTGATTCAAAAGAAATATTAAAATCTAAATTGGCGAAATGTCAGCCTTGTTTTGAACATTTTCACCTTGAGCAAGCTATCAAAGAAGTATTGAGGAATAAATGTACAAAACATGAAGTTCCCTCAGAACTAGTAGCAAACATCAGACAAAAGATTGAAGAGATAAAATGATGTAAGTTTACCTACCACTTACATTTATTTCACAATAAAAGAGAGTTTATTCACCTAGGGTATAAACTACCTAGGGGTGAGTAATGCCCCAATAAGTAATTTTCCACCGATTATATTCCAAACTCAAACCATGTCATCAGGCAAAGCAATCATTTTTTCGGCACCTTCAGGGTCAGGTAAGACCACAATCGTTAGACATTTGATTGGGAAATATCCACAGTTGGGTTTTTCTATATCAGCATGTACAAGAGATAAGCGAGGTAGGGCAGAGCAAAATGGAAAAGATTATTACTTTCTAAGTCCAGATGAGTTTAAAGAAAAAATTGACAAAGACGCATTTATTGAGTGGGAGGAAGTGTATGAGGGAAATTTTTATGGGACTCTCAAAGAAGAAATACAGCGGATTTGGGATTCTGGTAAGCATGTTATTTTTGACGTGGATGTTAAAGGTGGTTTGAATTTGAAAAAATATTTTGGTGATCAGGCTTTAGCGATTTTTGTCAAAGTACCGTCTATGGATGTATTGACAGAGAGACTAAAAGATAGAGGAACAGAATCAGAAGAAAGCCTATCACGTAGATTATACAAAGCAAAATTTGAGATGGGTTTTGAGAATAAATTTGACGTAAGCATTGTCAATGATGATATGCAGAAATCCTTTGCAGAAGCAGAGTTATTGGTAGGAGAATTCTTAAAGAAATAAATTTGAAAATTGGACTTTTTTTCGGATCTTTTAATCCTATTCACATAGGCCATATGATTATAGCCAATGTGATGCAAGATCAGACTGATCTGGACGAAGTGTGGTTTGTGGTGAGTCCACAGAACCCCTTCAAAGCTAGGAAGACATTGCTTCATGAATTTGATCGGCTAAAGATGGTAGAGCTCGCCATTGCCGATCATTTCTTTTTTAAGGCCTCTGATGTTGAGTTTCACATGCCTAAGCCAAGTTATACCATAGACACACTTACTTTATTGTCTGAGAAGTTTCCTGGTCATGAGTTTAGGCTGATTGTGGGATGCGATAACTTGCAGCATTTTCACAAGTGGAAAAATCATGAGCAGATACTGGAGCATTTTGGGCTTTATGTATATCCAAGGCCTGGAGCTGACCCGACTTTTGAGCACCCCAATGTAAGGTTTGTATCAGCACCAATAATGGATATCTCTGCGACTTTTGTCAGATCCGCCTTACAAGCTGGCAAATCAGTCAAATACTTACTTCCTGAAAAAGTAGAAGGGTACATCAGAGATAAGAAGCTTTATATTTAAATACCTTCTACTATATCCCTTCAAAAACGTCGTCCAATATAAGCTCGAATCCTTCCACCGCCACTGAAGTGACGGTGTCACCAAAAGTAAAAAGTCGTGACCCTTGGTATTTCTCATCTACCAAGGTATAGATAATCAGAGTACATTCATTAGGATGAATTAGCCAGTATTCTTTTACTCCAGATTCTTCATAGACTTCAAATTTGTGTTGAATTTCCTTTTTATTATTACCAGGGGAGAGGATTTCGATGATCAAGTCTGGAGCGCCTACACAGCCCAGGTCGTCTAATTTAGAAGGATCACATACCACACAAATATCTGGCTGTACCACAGTAGTGATGTCTTCATTTTTTCTTGACTTTACAGGAAGTCTTACATCAAAGGGTGCCGAAAAGACTTCGCATTTTTTTTTCTAAGTGAGTAAATAGCTTTGAAAATAGCCTCCCCGAAACCCGCTGATGGCTTACCCTTAGTGCAGCCAACTGTTTAAAAACCTTCCCCTTTATAAGCTAGACCATTCCGTCTAGTTGCCAGGTCAGGTATTCTGCATAGGTATAGTTACCGTAATCGGCAGAATGCTCCTCCAGTTTGTGATTGATCTCCTCATTTTCCATGTTTAAAAATAATGAAATTTTAAGAGTTAAAGCTTCATTATCAAGAGTTTTTGTAAAGAAGTAAGAGTGACTTTGATTGATCGAAAAAGAATCTGTGTGTTTCGTTCAATCTATGATTAAATCACTTTTGTATTTTTCAATCAATTTTGAGTTATAGAGTGGATGACCAAAGAATTTGATGAAATTATTTTCGTCAAGTAAAAAGGTACGGAGATTTCTATCAGCAGTGAGTAAATCATTGGTGTTTTCGAAAGTATAGCCGTGATCCCAAAGAATCAAACCCTTCACATCAATAGATGGCTCAAAATGCCTAAGAAAATAAGCTGAATCGGCTGGAGGTACATTCAATACATAAATTGTTTGAGCAAGAGTATTCTCTTTGGTGATTTCTCTAAACATGAGATCGGCTTGATTGAGGTCATTGATGACACATTTCATACAGACACCATCGACGATGGAGACGATTTTCTTTTTATGGATGAATTGGTCTAGGATAGAATCAGGATCATAAAGCTTGCCTCTTATAAGTAGTTTCAGTCCTTGATTGAAGTTAACAGCAGGATGGTCATGTTCTGATAAAAATGTTGTATTCTCCTTTTTTTTATTGCAAACTAGGCAGGTAGAAATAACCACCATTAATAATAAAAACTTCTTCATTGTCATTTTATTCATAGGGGAAGTATCCTATTTGATTTTCCCTGTCACTGAAACTGCAAATTATACGTTTATTATCTTCATCAATTGTGAAAGATATGATCCCAAAACCAGTTTCTAAAATTTTTTCCAATTTGCCGTTTAGACTAAAGAATAAAAGTTTACTTGGTTCAACACCTTTAGGTCTTTGATTTATATCTCTTTTAAAAGCTGGATTTCCAGAGTATGATGCAATAATATAGTTGCTTGTTATATTAACAGGTCCAAAGAATCGTAATTTCCTATTTTCTTCATTAAGTTCATTCTTCCCTGTGATGTTATATTTTAAGTTTCCATCTTTATCAAAAACGCTTAGAATATCATAATTGAAATATGAAAGAGCCATTAATGAATGTTTATGCGAATAGTTAAAGTAAGCGTTTGTTCTTTTTCCTTCTAATTTTGGATGTTCATATCCAATTTTTTTTGTTTCATTTCTTTTTAAATTCCATTTACCTAAGCTTATTCTAAATGTACCAGAACTTAGGGGCTCTAATACAGAACCGATTGCAAGACTATCTGAAAGCACGTTAAATCGAGTAAGGAAAAAATCATTCTTTATTGGTAAAGATACCCGTGGTTTATAATCCTTATTTACTAACAAAGAGTCGATATCAAACTTAAATGCTTGTAACTTTGCAAAGTCTGGCATCCAAAACTCTTTATTGTTGTAGCTTTTAGCAATTTCTCCTATCCTTGTTATTTCTCCAGGACCTTCCCCTAATTCACATGTGCTTGTGATATAATTCATCGTGTTTTTATTGTATATATGAACTCCTTTGCCAATTGAAGTTGCTAGGTCTGTAACAAACAAAAAATCCCCTATAATTGTAAGGTGTGGAAATGTCATTGTTTCCTCTGTGTCAAAGTCTTTAATTTTGTCACTAAAATCTAGAGTTTCTACGCTAATTATATCAAATTTTTCAACAGAATCTTTTAGTGAACAACATGTTAGTAATAGTATTAATAGATAGTAAAATGCTTTCATATAAATAGTTTATTTGCGGTTAAAAATATTGAAACAAGAAGTCCATAATACCCATGGACTTCTTGCTTTAGTTACACTGCGACTTCATCATTCCAATCGTATTCAGCTAGGAACCAATGGAATTGATGGCAAAAGCAGCCAGTGTAACCTTGCACACACCCATTTGGACAATCCATAGACGCTTGTAGCTGATTACTACTACCCATCATCATTCCACCTGCGACAAAAAGCATACAGGCTACTAAAGTAATCTTGATTTTTGAAAACATGATATAGTTGTTTTGGTTTAAACTGTACTCAGTAGATTTTACTGAGCAGTCAATATTTTTTTAAAAAAAAATATTGACAATTCGAATATATAATATATAAGCTAAATACAAAATATTTCGTTTGAAAATGTCTTAAAAAATTAGGTTTTTACTTATGTGGTTCTTTATTATATAGTTACCCGATATTACACCATGAGAAGTAATTCTACTAAATTAAGAAATACTTGTGGATCAATTCAAAAAAATGGAACGAGCTATCAATTAATACCAGATACCCATTAAAGTCTGAATGTTCAAAATACCTTATAAGATTTGTTTACTGGTGTCTTTAAAGATATACATACTTTCTCTACTATATCCCTTCAAAAACGTCGTCCAATATAAGCTCGAATCCTTCCACCGCCTCTGAAGTGACGGTGTCACCAAAAGTAAAAAGTCGTGACCCTTGGTATTTCTCATCTACCAAGGTATAGATAATCAGAGTACATTCATTAGGATGAATTAGCCAGTATTCTTTTACTCCAAATTCTTCATAGACTTCAAATTTGTGTTGAATTTCCTTTTTATTATTACCAGGGGAGAGGATTTCGATGATCAAGTCTGGAGCGCCTACACAGCCCAGGTCGTCTAATTTGGAAGGATCACATACCACACAAATATCAGGCTGTACCACAGTAGTGATATCTTCATTTTTTCTTGACTTTACAGGAAGTCTTACATCAAAGGGTGCCGAAAAGACTTCGCATTTTTTTTGATCTAAGTGAGTAAATAGCTTTGAAAATAGCCTCCCCGAAACCCGCTGATGGCTTACCCTAGGTGCAGCGGCCTGTTTAAAAACCTTCCCTTTGATAAGCTCGACCATTCCGTCTAGTTGCCAGGTCAGGTATTCAGCATAGGTATAGTTACCGTAATCGGCAGAATGCTCCTCCAGTTTGTGATTGATTTCCTCATTTTCCATGTTTAAAAATAGTGTAAGTAAATCTATTGCTTCAATTTAGTTATATTTAGAATGATTTTCAAGAAAATTTTTATTATTGATCTATCAAATTGTATGTGTTCAACAGGTCTGAGGATATGATTTGACCTAAATCAGATTACAATAAATTTTTATGCCATAGTTTTAGCTTTATAGGCCAGGACAAATCTTCAATAAACAATTTGTCTTGATTTCTTTTTCCAAATTCTACTCTAGTACCTATGATGATGGATTTAGGATACAAAGTTTGAGACTTCTTAGTTTCTTTAAAATTTATTTCAACTCTTTTAAGTAACTGATTCCTTATAAGCATTTGTATGAGAAATTCTCCTATCCAAATGTATGTAACCACCATCGACAACTACTTGCTGTCCAGTAGTATGAGATGAATAATCTGAGATCAAAAAAATTGCAGTATTAGCAATTTCATCAGATGTCGTCATTCTTCTGCCAAGAGGTATAAGAGAATCTATTTTTTCCTTTTCTATCTTTGGATCTGGTAATTTCATTAACCATTCTTCATAGGCTGGAGTCCAGCTTTCAGAGATAACTAGAGAGTTGACCCTAACACCATGCTTTGCCAAGTCAACTGCCCATTCTCTTGTGAGCGCTAAAATTGCACCTTTTGAAGCTGCGTATCCAGATGTGCCGCCCTGACCTGTAAGAGCAACTTTAGAAGAAATATTGAGTATGTTACCCTTCGAAAGTTGTAGGAAATCAACAGAGTGTTTTGCAAAAAGGAAGTAATTGATCAGGTTGAGATGTAATGAGTTTAGAAAGTCCTCATAACTTCCATCCAATCCAACGCCATCATTGACTCCTACATTATTTATCAATACGTCAATTCTGCCATATTTTTTTTTGATTATCCTTATTGCAGCTTCACAAGAATCAGGGCTGGTTAACTCTGTTGGAATAAATAGGCACTTTTGCCCACTTTCTATCAAGCTCGATTCGATTTGATGTCCTCTTGGGTTTCTATCTATGATTACAGGTGTCGCTCCCAGTTTAGCCACCTTCCTCACTAAGGTTTCTCCAATACTGCCTTGCTTTCCAGCTCCTCCTGTTATTATTATCACTTTATTATTTAGATCAATTGTCATTTTCTTAGATGTTTGTTATTTCACTTTTTTTGATCTTTTTTCAAATTTTTCGATATACTAAAGTTGTAAATTGAACCTTGCTCAGTGGATACATCATAGACATGATATTCTGTGGAGTTCGTTCTTGTATAAGCTGTTTCATCTGTTATTATTGGAGAGCGAGTTTGTTCAACTTTAAAAAATGGATTGCTGTTATTGCCACTAGCTTTTCCCAACCCTTTTTTATGGTCAGCTTCCAATGGCCATTCAGATCGAATCCGAAGATTTCCTCCTAGATTAGACTTAATACTTACATCCTCGATTACACCATTTTCCCAAGTTAAGTTAATAATTTCAAACCCACCTCTTGCTAGAAGACCATTTACTTTCCCTGAATCCCATTCATCAGGGATAGCAGGTAAGAGGTGGATTTCTCCATTAGCACTTTGTAAGAGCATTTCTGCAATACCTGAGGTACAACCAAAGTTACCATCAATCTGGAATGGAGGATGTGCATCAAAAAGGTTGCTATATGATCCTCCACCTTCAAACTTTCCTGAGGCAGGGGAAAGCTGATTTTTGATCAAAGTATAAGCTCGATTTCCGTCCAACAGCCTAGCCCACCAATTTACTTTCCAGCCCATACTCCAGCCCGTGGAAATGTCACCACGATGATTTAATGTAGCTTCAGAAGCAGAAGCAAGTTCAGGGGTTTTAAATGGAGAGATTTGGTTGGAAGGGAATAGTCCATAAAGGTGTGAAATGTGACGATGTTTGTCATTTGGGTCGTCAATGTCGTCTAGCCACTCTTGTAATTGGCCATGTTTTCCGATATGCATTGGCGGAAGTTTATCACGGAATGCCTTTAGTGAGTCTAAAAAATCAGTGTTTTCGCCAGTGATTTTTCCAGCCTGTAGCGCTGTACTGAATACATCGAAAGCAATTTGATTGTCCATGGTAGTGCCTGCGTCTAGCGAGGTTCCTTCATGAGCTTTGGGAGCATTTTCAGGAGAAGTGCCAGGGTTTACGACAAGCCAGTCTTTTTCTGGATGTGGAGTAAGGAAATCCATATAGAATAAAGCTGAACCTTTTAAAACTGGATATATTCTCTTTAAAAAAAATTCATCACCAGTGTAAAGGTAGTGCTCCCAAAGATGCTGGCTGATCCAGCCTCCACCTCCATTCCAAATTCCCCAGAAAATATCATCTACAGAGCCAGTTATCCTCCAAATATCGGTGTTGTGATGTGCCATCCAGCCTCTAGTTCCATACATGTCTTTAGCAGTTTTTTCTCCCGCTTCTGCGAGTTCTTCTACCATAGTTAAAAATGGTTCATGCAGTTCAGATAAATTGGTTCTTTCTGCTGGCCAATAGTTCATTTGGGCGTTGATGTTAATCGTGTACTTACTGTCCCACGGAGGATTAATGCTTTGATTCCAAATGCCTTGTAGATTGGCGGGCTGTCCACCTGGTTGAGATGAGGAGATCAATAAATACCTTCCATATTGAAAATATAGGGCGACAAATTGAGGGTCATTTCCATTTTTAAAAGCTTTTAACCTAACATCCGTAGGAATATTAGGTGTGTTTGTACTACCCAGCTGGAGACTTACACGATCAAAATATTGTTTGTACTTTTCAATGTGTGTGTTTTTAAGTTTTTGATAATTATTTTTGTCAACTTTATCTAAAACCCATTCAGATAGATAATTTTCATCTCCTGATATATCGTCATATCGCTTGAAATTAGTAGCTGTAGAAATGAAAATATGAACAGAGTCTGCTTTTTCTACTGAAAGCCCATCATTACTTTCTTTTATTTTTCCACCGAAATTTCTGATTTCAGCAATGGTTTTAAATCTCACCAATCCTTCTACTCCTTCATGATTTGATGTTTTGCCAGTTAGAATTAATTTCGAATCATGCTCCACACTCTGACTTGATGATTTGTGAGGGCTTGTTAGTTTTGCCTTAAAGTTTATTACAGATTTTTTATCAGCACTAATTTTTATAACGATTACATCATCAGTAAGAGATGCAAAGGCTTCCCTATGGTAAGTTGTTTGCCCTATTTTGTACCTTGTTTTATGAATAGCGTTTGAGATGTCAAGCTCTCTGTGGTAATCCATTGGATTGTGATGACCATCAAAGTTAAGGAGTAGGTTTCCCACTGTTTGATACATCTGACCATGTGACTTTTTAGATTGAATACTGTTCTTCGCTAATTCTTCAGCTTTTTTATATTCACCTTTAAAAATTAAATCTTGAATTTTTGATAGGCTATTTAAGGCATCTGGGTTATCATTTCTATTTGGGCTGCCTGACCAAACGGTTTCTTCATTCAACTGTATGATTTCATTAGCAGTGTTGCCATATATCATGGCTCCAAGTCTACCGTTACCAATTGGTAAAGCATTTTCCCAAGTTTCTCCAGACGGTTGCTGGTACCATAGTTTGAGATCATTTGCTATTTGTCCGTAGCTTTGGGAGATTTCAAGAATAATAATGAATAATAAAATAGTTTTCTTAAGCATGATAATGATTGTGTAAAGATAGAGTTGGTTCCTTAAGTAGAATGCCTATAGCTATGTTAATACAATAGTTTCTTGTCATAGAAATAATGTAGCGTTGTCTATTCAAAACTGAAATAAGGGGTTTATAATAGTAACCTAGTATATTAAAGCTGTAAATAATCTCTATTTTCTCAGAATATTGAACATGGGTACTTGTAATCGACTAGAATTTAATGCTTTTGAATAAAAGTAAGTTGAATGAGCCAAATTACGGTTGGCCCATTCAACTAGCATGCTTTTAATAACCTGGACTTTGTGTGATTTCAGGATTTCTTAATCTTTCATTTAATTCAATAGGTAAGAAATACATTTTCTCTTCAAAAATCCTCGCTAGCAATTGAATTTCTGAGTAAGTCTTCACTCCAGTACTTTGGTTTCTAATTATGTCCATGCCTCGAATAGGTCTGTTCTCTATTTCTGGGGCGATTTTCCATCTTCTTACGTCCCAGTATCTGTGTTCTTCAAAGGCCAATTCAATTCGTCTCTCATTATAAATTCTTTGCCTAAGTCGATCTCCAGATTCTGTGCTTGGTATGGCTGGCATTCCAACCCTTTCTCTTACCAGAGAAAGGTAGTTTCTAGCTGTTTCTTCATCTCCCAGCTCAAATTTTGCTTCAGCATAATTAAGATAGATTTCACCTAATCTGAAAATTATCCACGGGTTCGTGTATGGTTCCTGCCAATTGAGTGGAACTCCATCCTCAGGCATGAATTTTTTTAACACATAATTCGTCCTTGGGTTATCACCACTTTGTAAATAGGAATCAAATCCCCATGATTCGGCATCACTAGAAACCCACATCTCATATGTGTCTCCATGAAATATAGCTCCATCGTAGATGATAGTTTCATAGAATCTAGGATCTCTATTCTCATATGGGTTTTGAGGATCATACCCTGAAGCTGGATTGATTGATTTCGAGCCATTCTCAAAAATAAATGCAGGCTCTCCATTGATCATGTCGTAGTCGTCTACCAGGTTTTGTGAAGGGCCGTTACTCGCCCACCAGCCACCATATCCACCATGTCTTCTGTTTAGGTTGTCCATTGGTGAGCTGTGTGATGCACCAGGACTAGTAGAAAATGGCCTAGCAAAGATGATTTCATTGTTAGTACTGCCTGTTGGCTGATTAAATAGTGTCCGATATTCTGGGTGTAAACTGTAACTTGAGTTTATGAGTTCTTCTGCGGCATCAGCAGCTTTTTGCCATTTGCTTTGATCATTTTGCTCATTGAAAAGTGGAGAAGCTGCATACAGAAAGAGTCTAGACTTGAGCGCTTGGGCTGCATCTCTTGTAGCTCTACCAAAATTGCTATCAGAGGTTTGATATCTTACTGCCAAATCAGGTATTGCTTCATTCAAATCATTCTCAATAAAGTCTACGCACTCCTCAAAAGTAGATCTCACAAAGACCACTTCAGCTCCAAGTTCATAGCTTCTATCAACGATAGGTACTCCACCAAATCTTTCTACTAATAAGAAATAGATGTATGCTCGAAGAAATTTGGCTTCTGCTATTAATTGGTCTTTGTTGGTGAGTTCGATTTCAAGAACCTCCATTTGTTCCAAGAATATATTTATTCTTCTTAGGTTTCTAAATGCAGCATCCCAATAATATAAACCACCACCACCAGTCCAGTGTTCATTGGATATACTTCCGACATTATCAGGTCTTAATTGACCTGTAGGGATTATCCCAATGTCCCAATTGATTGCACAAAATGCTTCATCAGTAGCTTTAGAAAGCATGTGAATGGTAAACCCATGAAGAATGCTATTGTATAAAGAGGTATGATAAGCGTTAATTAGGTTAGCATCAGACCATACCGCTTCGTCAGAGACTCTATCTTGGGGAAGTATGTCCAATATGTCATCATTACAAGCTGCGAATAGCTGTATAATTATGATAAAGTATATAAATTGCTTTTTCATTTCTGTAGTAATTAGAATTTAACATTTACTCCAAGATTCATTAATCTTAGTTGTGGATAAAATAAAAATCCACCATTAGCTTCAGGATCCGCCCATTTGATTTCTTTTGACCAAGTCAATAGATTGAATCCACTTATGAAAACCCTTGTGTCTGTCAGTCCAATCCGAGAAATAAGATTGGTGGGTAATGAATATCCAAGTTCTACATTTTTTAGCCTTACAAAGGTAGCGTCAAAAAGCCACTGTGTATTTGCTCCTGGTTCTAGAGCATCAGCTCTAGGCATGCTTCCATTTGGATTGTCAATTGTCCATCTATCAGTGGCTCTTGCTACTGTAGAATTATCAAATGCAGAATTTCCTAACACTGCAAACCTATCGTCGTAGTTAATCGCGTTTGTTTGACCTTGAAAGAACACGTTCAAGTCGAAGTTCCTGTACTGAAAATCAAAATTAAGACCGAAAACATATTCTGGAATATTGGTGAAATTATTTCTAAATCGATCATTACCATCTATTACCCCATCACCATTCAAGTCTACAAATCTCAAGTCTCCAACTTGAGCATTTGGAAGATGAGGATGGCTGTCCAACTCCTCTTGTGTTCTGAATATGCCATCAGCTTGATAAAATAACCCAGCGCCAACAGGTCTTCCCGTTTGGTTCATTCTTTCTTCTTGATTTGGAACTTCATCCATAAATATCACCTTACTTCTAGCAAAAGCTACATTGGCTCTAGCAACTACACTTAGTTCTCCAAAATTTTTCTTATGGCTCAATGTGAGTTCATACCCTCTGTTATGTATTTCACCAATGTTCTCATCTGGCAAGCCTGGGAAGCCGAAGACGTTACTAACTGAGACATTCCTTGTAGAAAGAATATTTGATCTCTTTTCTTGGAAAACGTTGAATTCTATTCCTAGCGCCCCTCTCCACAAAATTGTTTCTAATCCTAAATCGGTTTTTTCACTGACTTCCCAAGTGATAAAAGGGTTAGGAAGAACTCCTGGGGTTACTCCAGGGTGTACACTACCTCCGAAAGGGTAGTTGCCACCAAATGTGAAAGCTTGAAGATGCTGAAATGGAGCAACTAAGTCATTTCCGATTTGGCCATATGATCCTCTTATTTTTAAGTGATTAATGAATTCAATATTGTCCATAAATGACTCCTCTGAAATTCGCCAACCAGCTGACACGCCAGGGAAGAATCCATAACGACTACCTTGAGGAAACCTTTGAGAACCATCATACCTGAAAAGGAATTCTAATAAGTATTTTCCGTCATAGTCATAATTGAATCTACCAAAGTAATTATTGTATCCTCCAAGTATTGTTGAACCTCCAGTATTCATATCGTCTGTATCACTACTTCCAGCATTGATCTGATCAATTGATGAACTCACGAAGTTTCTTCTAAAGGCATGAACCCAGTTATGAAAATCCTTTTGTTGTTCAGTCCCAAGAAGTAGGCCCATATAGTGCTTATCAAAAGTCTTTGAGTAGTTGATTCGAAAATTGTATAATTGAGTCGTAAGCTTAGTGTTAGTTTGTCCAAGTTCTGGTGCAGCAACTCCAGTGCCCTGTATCTCATCATACTCACCTGTTTGAGTGTTGAATTCATGAAATGAATATGGAGTACGCCATCTTCTTTCTATTTGGTGATTGACATCGTAATTGTAGCTAGCCTCTAATTTCAGTCCATCTATAAAGGGTACATCATAAGTGGCTGTGAAAGTAGAGAATATGGGAGAGTCATCTCTATTAAGGTATCCTCTTTGATCCATAAGAAGTGGGTTCTCGCCTAACCTTCCAGGGCCAATCAGTCCATTAGGGTACACAGCCGGAATTGTAGGGTTTGCTTGGAAAATATTGTGGAAATTAACCCAGACTTCATCGTTGGTTGCTACAGAACCAAAGGTTCTATTATTAAGTAATGCAGATACGTTTGCACCTAAGGTTAGATTGTCTGTCAATTTTACATTGACATTTACCCTCATGTTATGTTGTTGAAATTCAGTGGGGTCATTGACCAAGCTTCCATCTTGGTAGACAGTACCATATGATAAGAAATAGTTGACATTCTCACTACCACCTCTAGCAGATAGATTTACTCTTCTCTGAATTGAATATGGCTTGATGGCTTCTTGTGCCCAATTAGTATTAGGATATCTGATAGGGTCAGAGCCATCTCTATACCTGTCGATAGCTGTCTGAGAAAATGGGGCAGACCAAGTAGCCAAGTCTGGCCTTCCAGCTCTATACCATGCACCTTCATTATATACTTGAGCGAAAGTTGGTGCATCTAGCATTTCGGGTAAGATTGTCGGTTGTTGAAATGCATGGTTATAACTAAGGTTGAATTCTGGCTTCCCTTTACCACCTGATTTGGTAGTGATTAATATCACACCATTTGCTGCTCTTGCTCCATAAATAGCTGCAGATGCGTCTTTTAGTACGGAAACACTTTCGATATCTTCTGGGTTTAAGCGTGCCATCTCTGCTCTAGGTACACCGTCAATGATGATGAGTGGTGCATTATTGCCAAAAGTGGCTACCCCACGAATAAGTAAGTTAGGATCATCTCTTCCAGGCTCACCTGACCTTTGATTGACAGTAAGTCCAGGCAGTCGACCAGCCAGGTTTGCAGAAACATTTGCAGAAGGACTTCTTGCAATTTCACTTCCTTGAATTGCGACTACAGAACCAGTCATTGTTTCCTTACGCTGCTCACCATAACCGACCACGACTACTTCACTCAATTGCTCGAGTTCAGCTGCCAATTCGATATTTAGTACAGTGTTATTATTTACCTGAGATTCGATAGTTCTAAACCCGACAAAGCTAAATTGTAATATTGCAGAGGAAGGTACTGTGATACTGTAACTGCCGTCAATATCAGTAACTGTTCCGTTAGTAGTTCCTTTTTCAATCACATTGACGCCGGGGATTGGTTCACCGTCCTCATCTGTGACGGTTCCTGATACATTCTGTTGGGCTATTGCTGAATGAATAATTGCAAATAGCAGCATGAATAGAAAGGCATGCTTTTTACCAATGAGGTTCCAGAATTGTGCAAGACAACTTCTGGTCTTTGATAAAGGTTTGTTCATTTGGTTATTAATTATGGGTTTAAAATTTGAAATCATAAAAGTGTCTATCTAAAGACAATCTAAATATGGAATTCATATCATTGCTTTGTACTTATTCAGGTTTTATAAAGTACTACCATGCTATTTAAATTTTAGATCATTGTTCTTGGCGATACTTTATTCTTTTCTAAACATGTAAAGCGGTATGATATTTTGAATTTTGGAATTACGTGGCTTTTCCGCAAACGTTTGCGCTTATTTATTTACACAAACCTTTGTGCAAACCTTTGTGTTAGAAATTGAAAAAGTTACATGGGCTTATTTTTTTAATTTAAGTTTTAAATTTTCTTGTGTTTATGTTTTAAAAAAAAATATGAATATTAGCCATGTGGCACGAGTGAAAATAAGTAGCTCTATAAGAAGTGAGTACACTTTAAAGGATAAAAAAATGAATCTTCAACTCACCAAGTCAATCATCTAGTAGCAGCAATTCCGATTTTAAATAATTGAAGTAGTTTGATCAATTTGCTTTAGAAAATAGACATAGGATTCCCATGACCCTGTTTCCAGGGAATTCTTTTTTTTAATTAAACCAGTTTTTGTGTTTTT
>NZ_JAKZGP010000057.1 GCF_022549775.1 Belliella filtrata
AGTTTTGCCGCCAGCTTCCTTCAGATTCCACTTCGCATTGGACACCCTTGCTCTTGGCTAGTGGTTGGCGATTACAAACCCCCACAGTGGACTTTCACCACCTAGTTAGTTACCATGCACGGCACACCATAAAAAAGGGAAGTCGTTTAAGACTTCCCTTTCCTTTTTAAAGAATCTTAATATTAAGGAACTAAAATTTGATCGATAACGTGAATCGTACCATTACCTTCAGTATTAGATCTCAAAATATTGACGCTTTGTCCATTTAAGGAAACAAGTTGACCTTGTTGTCTAACTACAGCGATATTACTTCCTGACAAAATCGTCTGAATTGAATTAAAGCTACCTGTTCTCAAATCACTTACTGAGACATTTGGATTTGCAATGTGAAAACGTAACACGTTAGCCAAATTCGGAACATCAGCTGGTGAGCTAAAGTCATTCTCGGCTAGAAAGTCCAAAAACGCTTGATTTGTTGGAGCAAAAACTGCTCTTTGATCTTGTGTTCTATTTCCTACTAGGTTTCCAAGAAGGTTATTAGCCTCAACTAGTTCTAAGAAAATACTAAGATCAGCTTGCTCAGCCAAAACATTACTGAGTATAGGCTTTTCAGTCAAGCCTGTAGGCTCTAAAGCAAAGTCCTTGTCTATACAACTTGAAAAAGCGAAAAGAGCAATCACAAGTAGTAATGAAATTTTATTTAGATATTTCATAATAAAGTCTTTTTTTAAATCACAAATTATTTAAATATGTATCTCACACCAACTTGCGCACTCCAAGTTTGCGATAAGGCAATCAAAGATTGTGTAGTGGTAGAAGGATAAACATTGGCTTGACCTGGTTGCGCATTGATAGTAAACATTGCGTTTCCATTAGCGTCAGTACCTTGATAGTTCATAATACTTCTTTGGATTGTTTGATCACTCACACCCCAAGAATCAGAAATCATGTTACCAAAGTTCAATATATCTAAAGAGAACTGCAACTTATGCTTGTTCACATCCTTAGCCAAGTGAATATCTTGTTTTACACTAAGGTCAAATCTATGCAGCCAAGGCATAATTGCACCGTTTCTTTCAACTACTTGACCTCTTCTATTTCTCAAATAAGGATCTTGTTCAATATATTGATTCAAAATATCCCACTGTTCAGCGGCTGTTTGAGTTATTACACCTCCAGATACTCTATTGATTAATTGTGAATCTTCAAAGCTTTCTGGAACATACATTAATCTAACACCTCCACCATCTCCAAAATTTCCTGAATAAGTGTAAGAGAATCTATTTTGCTCACCTCCAGTATAGAAGAGTGTGAATTGAGTATTATTTAGTTCATTCAAGCCTTTGGTATTGAATGAAATCAAACCAACTACCCTATTTGGTTGATCAAATCTAGAAAAACCTCTTTCGGGATTATTTCTATCTTCCTGAACTCCTTGAGGCCATAATGACGCTGCCTGAGAACCTCCATCAAGACCAAAGTCAGTTTTCCTACTTCTTGTGTATGCCAAGCTAGTAAAAATCCCTTTACCCCAATCTCTCGCTAATGTAAATGTAATAGATGAATAAATACCATCATTGATATTTGTCAAGTAGAACATTTCATTGATTCTTTGACCTCCGCCGATATCAATACCTTGAGTGTATGTAGGATAATTGTTACCTGCTACATTAACAACATTGCCAGTAGGAGTACTTAGCAAGTTAGCTGAGAATGGGGTATTATAATCTCTAGAATAAATTCCTTCAACTGAGAAAACAAATCCATTTCCAAATGCATAATCTGCTGCCAAATTTGATCTCCAAGTTTGTGGCATTTTAAAACTTGGGTCTGTGATGTTGATTGAAGCAGTAATTTCTGGCTCTTGTTCAGCTGGATTTGGCCTGTAGAAATTTGGATCTGGCTGAAAGCCTTGCCACTGATTATCATCCCAATCTGCTGGAAGTCTTCCTATACCACCTCTCGTCACACCGTTTGCATTGATCTGATTAGAAAGGTGAACGAAAATTGGTCGACCTGTGAACAAACCTGTTCCACCGCGCACTTGTAGCGTATTGTCACTTAATGCATCCCAGTTAAATCCAACTCTTGGTGAAAATACTGGATTTACTTTAGGGAAACGACTTACATCTGGAGAGATAAATTCACCTGGATTTCTAGGGTTCTCTAAAGATAGATTAAGTGCTTCTAGTCTTTCATTTCTAGGAGCATCCATTGGATAGAATGGAAGATCCACTCTAATACCTCCTGTAATTTTCAAGTCATTAGTAACTTGAAACTCATCTTGGATATAAACACCAACCTGACCAAATTCTACCCTATCAGTTGGTAGCACATTAGGATTGTTTTCATCATAAGAAAATCCAATAGCAAAACCGTCAGGGATAATTGCAGGATTTCTATTAATCACACTTTCTACGAAAGAATCATATGAGTTATATCTATACCAAGAATCCCAAGTTGGATTGAAGGCATTGTCAAATGTCATGTATTCAAAGTTGACACCTGCTGTTAGTGTATGACGACCTACAAAATAATTGAAATTGTTTGTGATATTAAAAGTCTTGTTATCCAACAAATTTCCAGTTGTAAACAACTCATTACCTAAAGACATGTAATAAAGTGGGGTAGAGCCTTGAAATTCAAGAATTTCAATCATCGGGAAAGTTTGACCTCCTGGGATTCCTCTTTGAGTTACAGATGAGGTGTAGCCAATGTTCAATGAATTGGCCATATTTGTACCAATTGTTGAGTTCAGTTCTGCAACAATAGATGAAACTTTGTCTTCGGATGTATAATTAGCATTTGCAAAAGTCAAAGCTTCAATGCCAAATCTATTGGTATTGGTAAATCTTTGACTTCCTGGTAAACCTCTTATACTATTTCCATTGATTCCTACATCACGCAATTGCTGGAATCTATTGTATCTTAATACAAGCTTGTTCTTGTCATTGATATTATAATCAAAACGAACGTTCAATCTAGAAGCATCATCTGCAAACGGAACATTTTCATAACCACCTGTTTCATATCCATAAATTGATCTCATTTGATCTCTTACAAAATCTGCTCTATCAGCAGTAACTCTCGAAACCGTTTGACTGTTAGGTAACAAACCTTGAGAAGGTCTAGCTGCCAATCTGTTATCTCCTGGCAATGCATTATTTTCCATTTCAGCACTTACGAAGAAAAACAATTTATCCTTTATGATTGGACCACCCAATGCAATACCATTGATAGTAGTCCTTGATTCAGAAAAAGGAACATCTACCCCCCCATTCAATGTAACACCTTGTGTTCTATCATTTCTAAACAAAGTATAGGCAGTTCCTTTCCATATGTTACTTCCTGATTTTGTAATTGCATTTACGTTTGCACCAGTAAATCCACTTTGACGCACATCATACGGTGCTATATTTACTTGCACCTCTTCAATTGCATCAAAAGAGATAGGGTTTCCACCTGCAAATTGGCTAGAACCTAAACCAAAGTTGTTGTTGTAAAGGTTACCATCTACAGTGTAGTTGTTATATCGCTGATCTGCTCCAGCAAAACTAGTTCCATTACTTTGAGGAGTAAGTCTAGTCAAATCATTGATACTTCTGTTAATTGTAGGCATACCTTCAATTCTTTCTCTGCTTAAAGTAGTAGAAGCACCAGTTCTATCAGCATTAAAAACATCTCCCTGTCTTCCGATTACCTCAACAGCAGTCAATTCCATTCCGTCTGATAACTTCGCATTTACGGTGAATGATTGACCCAAAGAAAGATTGATGTTTTGAAAAATTTGATCTTCAAAACCTACGAAACTTACTGTAACAGTATAAGGTCCACCTACTCTTAGATTTGGCAAAACAAATCTACCTTCGATATTTGATACTGCTCCATACCTTGTGCCAGACGGAGTATGGACTGCTACGATATTTGCTCCAGGTAAGGTTTCTCCTAGTTCATCCGTAACAACACCTTGCATACTTGCAGTTGTTACCCCCTGAGCAAACAGTACTGATGTACTTAAAATCAGTAAGGTTAACCCAACAAGACTCTTTAGTAATAATTGCCTCATAATTTTTTGTTTTTGTGGAAAATTTAAAATTTCAGTTTTAGGATTTACTTTGTTTTTCCGAGTACAAATGTATAGGACATTGACAAGTATTTTTTTTTGTAATTGTTAAGTTTTAACATTAATTCACAATATTACTTAACAATTCCTTAACATTGAAAAAAGAAGGAAATTTTCTTTTTCCCTCATTTTTTACATTTCAAACGGTTTAAACCACTCAAAACGCCATTGATACTGCTATTATGTTTTTCAATCTTGTCACATGTTAAGTAATCTTTATCCAAATGTTAACTGTCTCAGTGAGCTGGATGAGATTCTAAAAATTAGCTATCTTTCCACCATAATTACCTCTAAAAACCAATATCTCTTATGCGTGACAACAATATCGTTTGGCTCTATTTATACCTTTTAGCATGCTTCGTAGACCTCTATTTTATAATAGATAACCTAGAATCCTACAGGATATATAGCAAGCCTCTGATCATGATATCCTTGGGCGTTTATTTCTGGCAGATTAGTAAAAACATTGCCGGCACTTTGATCAGAAAAGTGATGTTAGGTGCCATTGTGTTTTCATGGCTTGGCGATGTGCTACTAATTTTTCCTGCCCTTTTTCTATATGGCCTGGGAGCCTTTTTAGTCGCACATCTTTGCTATATCATTAGCTTCAAGATCAGTCAACAGAAGCCATTTGAGATAGGGAATGTCAATTTTATCAAACTTTTTCTATACAATCTCCCCATTTATATACTTGCAGCTTATGTCTACTTTCTCATCCAATTCAATCTTGGCTCACTAAAAATTCCAGTAATCACCTATATGCTCGTCATAGTAGCTATGGTGACGATCTCTCGGGAGAGATTTAACAAAACAAGCCCCTCAAGTTTCTGGCAAGTATTTCTTGGAGCTTTATTTTTCTTGGTTTCGGACGGGATTTTGGCTATCAATATGTTCTATCAATCATTCCCAGAATCAGGTGTATTGGTGATGGGGACTTATACAATGGCACAACTCCTGATTATTATGGGAATTAGAGCGCATTATTTAAGATAGTATTAATGAAAACTAATTTCAAAAAGATAACAACACTTTTAGGACTATATCGTAACTAAAACCATACCTAAACATAAAGCAACATGAAAAAAATCATTCTCCTTACACTATCTTTATTAGTTGGTCACCTAACAGCATATGGTCAAAGTAACCTTTGGGATGTTGACGGTTTTACAGCTTCGCAAGATATCATTATAATTGATGAGTTACCTGAAAAAAGTGAAATGAAAAGAGGAGATTTAATTTTTTCCAAAGCGAAAGGGGTATTTTCATTTTCACCTATCAACTCTATCAATAATCGAGCTTTGGATAAACTTAAAACTGAAGCATCAATGAAAGGTGCAAGTCATATTTATATTACTAATCAATCAGTGGAGAACTCTGTATTTTCAAAGACTTCAAATTATACTGCACGAATTCTCAAACAAAAATCTGTCGGTAAAAGTAAGGTTGAAAATATTATAGAAGGAAAAACGCTTACCAGAAGGTTAGAAAGAAGTTTTTCTAGAAATGCATGGAAATCTAAATTATCTATGAGAAGCGGTAATTTTGATTTAGATACTTCAAACCCTATTGTTGAAAAAAATGGTAAACTCTATTTAAAAGAAAAAAATAGCACTAATGAATTTAAACACGAAATAATAGCTGCTGAAACAGATAAAATTATAATTTTGGAAGAAAAAAAGAAGGATTCTAGATTCTCTACAGTTATTTTGACCATTAATTAGGAAGGCTATTATCTGTAATACAACAATTTATAAAAGCTTAGATAATTGTTCATTTATCCAGAAAAATATCAAGTCCTAACCATACTGTGTATTTACACTCCAATAAATTTTATAAGAGCTAAAAGAGCTTTTTGAGTTAATTTAATAGATATCAAGTCCTTTCAGGGCTAAGCTGTCCTGAGTAAGAGTGCACCCAAGGTGACTGATACCTTGGGATAAAGTATATTAGGCTTTCAGCCTATTCTTAGTGTACAAATAGCCTAGCATAAAGCAACCTCTTAAATAGGAAACTAAGCTATCACAAAACTCGAATCAGCTTAAACTATTCCTTGAAAGGGAAAAATACCTCAACCCCAAGACAAGGCCTTGGGACAGCTAACCTTTACCTGCATACAGCGCCCCGTAAAGCCTGTCCCGTCCCAATCTATCGGGATTCGGGAGGCAGTAGAGAAAAACGCTATCCCAATAAGAGAGAACTTTGAGTTTGTAACAAGAATATCAATAAATAAAAGTTAAATCTTTAACCCTTTAAAAAAATCAAAAAAGCTCTTCGATTTACCTCGAAGAGCTTTTTTGATAGAAAATAGATAACATTAGGATTTTTTATGGGAGTGTTTCAAATATATCCTATATAAAGGCTCATGAGATAAATAAACTTACACACTCAAAGTCTCCCAAGATTTCTTAATTTTCCCTCAAAAATCAAAAGATAGTAATGGCAGAACAATTCGGTAAAACTTGGTGGGGCCAAAAATGGCTACAGGCACTCAACAATATAGATTATAGCAATCGGCTACCTAGGGGAGCTAGCTACGCAAGAAAAGGTGCCGTAAAGCAAATCAACATTAAAGATAACCGTATACAAGCAAAAGTTATTGGGAGCAGACCTTCCCCTTATAAAGTTGATATTATTTTGCCCCCATTTTTTGATCCTCAACTGAGTGATTTTATTGATTCAATTACAGAAAAGCCATTGATTATATCCAAACTCTTGAATAGAGAATTAGACCCTGAGCTATTGGATATGGCTGAGAAAGCAGGTTTAAAAGTCTTTCCAGAACAATGGACAGACTTCAAAATGCAATGTAACTGCCCTGACTGGGCTGTACCATGCAAACACTTAGCATCAGTTATTTATAAAACAAGTGCCGAAATAGACAACAATCCTTTTTTGGTGTTTGAGTTGCATCTGTTGAATTTAATTGAAGAGCTTCACAAACGTGGGTTTACATTTAGTACCAAAACTATAGAAATCCCCAAATTAAAAGAGTTATACTTTGAAAGTAAAAAAGATTCAGCAAAAGAATCATTTGACATTAAACAAGCTTATCAGAAACTACCATTCTCTTGTTTATCCCCTATCCATGAACCCCTACTTTCTTTACTAAGTGAATTCCCAGTATTTTATAATCAAAGTAGTGATTTTAAAGTAAAATACACCACAATAATCAACCGTGTGGTAAAAAATGCCGATAAAGTACTGAAAAGAAAATTATCTCTATCAGATATAGCAAAACAAACAAGTAAAGAAATAACAGAAATTAATACCCACAGTGTAAATCAGGTATTGCTTGACGAGACTTTTGAGGCAATAGTACGTGTAAATGATGAAGACTTTATGCTTAGCAATTTCATAGCCAAGCTAAGTCAAATCCCATCAAACAAGACACTCGATTATCAGCCATCTACTGCATCGCTTCATAGCTTGCTCCAACTCTCCCTTCATCTAATTTCTAATGGAGCCATAGTCCCTCAAATCATCCAACAACCAGACAAAACGTTATCCATTCGCTGGCTACCTGCTATGCTAAGTAAAGACGTCCGATTAGTTATGGACAAATTAAGTCAAATTTTACCTCCTGATATATTTTGGTGGAAAATGGCAAAAACAGAAAAAGCTATCAACAAAGACGTCGCCATCAACCTCCTTTCTGTTTTCCTTACAGAAATAGTGAGCCTTTTATCAGGTAGTACTTCGAATGATTTATTTCAGAATCTATTTTTTAAAAACAAAGAATATGCCTTTGATCAGCCTGGTGAATCTGAATCAGCAGGTGGCATTCAAACTTGGCTTCAAAAATACTACCTATCACAAGGGAAAATACGTCCTCAAATAGTAGTGTCTGAATACCTAGATGATGATTTTTTAATAGCCATCAATGTACAAAGTCCAGACAATGATGGCTCATTCATTCCTCTCAAAGAGATACTGGATCAGCCTACCTATGAAGAATTGCAGCTAGAGGTCTTGCAAACTATGGCTACACTTTGTGTGTTTGTGCACGGTCTGGAAGAACACATCAACACTAAGTGTGAAAAACCTATCCAAATGGATAGTGCAACTTTCACCCCGTTTTTGCTAAATATGATTCCTATCATCCGATTGCTCGACATAGATATCTTGTTACCAAAATCATTACAAGAAATTCTCAAACCAAAACCAAGTCTCAAGATCAAAAAAAAACCAGGGAAATCATTTTTACGCTTAGAACAGCTTCTTGAATTTGATTGGCAAATAGCCATTGGAGACACTTTGATGGATGAGGATACTTTTAAAAAGCTTCTCAATAAATCAGACGGTCTCATAAAATACAAATCACAATATATCTACGTAAACTCAGATGAATTAGAAAAACTTCACAAGCATTTTTCTGGAAATTCAGAGCTTAATTCCTTCCAACTTTTAAGGTCAGCGCTCAGCGGAGAGTATTTTGGAGAAAAAGTAAACCTAGATGAATCGGTAATCCAGATGATCAATGAGCTAGGTACTGTAGAAAACATAGAGCTTCCTCAAGACCTGAATGCACAATTGAGACCATATCAGCATCGTGGTTTTTCATGGATGTACCGTAATGCTAAAATAGGGTTTGGATCTGTAATTGCAGACGATATGGGTTTAGGAAAAACCCTTCAGGTCATAACCACCTTACTCAAATATAAGGAGGAAGGTCTATTAGGCACAAAAAAAGCACTCGTAATAACGCCAACAGGTTTACTCACCAATTGGCAAGCTGAGATAAAAAAGTTTGCCCCTTCACTCATCACATGCCTTTTTCATGGATCCAACAGAAAGATCGAACCAGGGTATGACATTCTTTTGACTTCCTATGGAATTGCTAGAACAGAAGCATCAAAGCTCAAAAAAATGCCATGGATGACAGTAATCATAGACGAAGCGCAAAACATAAAAAATCAGGACACCGCCCAGGCTAAAGCAATAAAAAGCATCAAAGCTGATAATTTCATTGCCATGAGTGGTACTCCAGTAGAGAATAGACTAAGCGAACTATGGAGTATCATGGACTTTAGCAACCGAGGATTGCTTGGTACACAGAAAGAGTTTGCAACACAATATGGAACTCCCATAGAAACATATAATGATCTATCAACTGCCGAGAAACTCAAAAAAATAAGTGCGCCATTTCTGATGCGTAGATTAAAAACTGACAAAACCATCATAAGTGACTTGCCAGACAAAATTGAAATGGATACTTATGGTTCTCTAGTAGGGGAGCAAGCAAGCTTATATGAAAAAACTTTAGAAGAGGCACTTATGGCCATCGAAGCTATTGATCCAAGCAATAGCAAAGAGTTATTTGTCAGACAAGGTCTAGTTTTACAGATGATCTTGGCACTCAAGCAAATCTGTAACCACCCAACTCAGTTTCTAAAAAACAAACGTATGGATGCTACTCTTAGTGGTAAAACGGATCTTTTATTTGAAAAATTAGACAGTATCAGAGAAAGTGGTGAAAAGGTTCTGATCTTCACACAATTCAAAGAAATGGGGAATTTGCTCCAACATTTTATAGAAGAACGATACGCAGAAAAGCCACTTTTCTACCATGGAGGCTGCACACTAAAACAGCGCAAAGAAATGGTAGAACAGTTTCAGCATAATCCTGCAGACAAAATTTTCATCCTATCTCTAAAAGCTGCTGGAACAGGACTCAACCTAACAGCTGCGAACCATGTCATACACTACGACCTTTGGTGGAATCCAGCTGTGGAAGCACAAGCTACAGATAGGGCATATAGAATTGGTCAGAAAAGTAATGTGATGGTTCACAGGTTTATCACCAAAAACACATTCGAAGAACGGATCAATTCAATGATACAGTCTAAAAAAGCATTAGCTGAAATGACCGTATCGACTGGAGAAAACTGGATAGGAAATCTGAGTAATAAAGAGTTGAAAGAACTTTTTGAGTTGAATTAATCAATAAATTGCCCTGTCAAGGCGTAGGTTGCCTGAGTAAGAATGTACCAAGGCGATACCTTGGGATAAAGTATGTAAAGCTCAAATCATTTATAATAAGAGAAAATAATCTTTCTCAAAACTCGATTCCGCTTAAACTATTCCCTGAAAGGGGAAAAATATATCAATTCTATGGCAACGCCTTGGGACAGCTAACCTGTCTCTACATACAGCGCCCTGAAAAGCCTGTCCCGTCCCGATCTATTGGGATTCGTGAGGCTGTATAGAAAAAAGCTCTTCGATTTACCTCGAAGAGCTTTCTAAAGTCCATGCATATTACCAACATATTGGCTACCAGCATGTTTTACTTTTTCACATCCAGCTGTATAGACAGTTCTTTCAATTGTTCATCTGCGATGGAACTTGGTGAATCTATCATAACATCTCTGCCTGAATTGTTCTTAGGGAATGCAATGTAATCTCTGATAGAATCAGATCCCCCAAAGATTGCACAGAACCTATCAAACCCAAAAGCAATCCCCCCATGTGGTGGCGCTCCATATTCGAAAGCCTCCATCAAGAACCCAAACTGCTTCTGAGCTTCTTCATCTGAAAAACCTAGATGCTTAAACATCAACTGCTGAGTAGCCCTATCGTGTATCCTGATCGAGCCTCCTCCGATTTCAACTCCGTTGATCACCAAGTCATAGGCATTTGCTCTGACAGCCCCTGGGTCAGTCTCTAACAAGGGAATATCCTCCTTTTTGGGAGAGGTAAAAGGATGGTGCATCGCATGGAATCTATTGGTATCCTCGTCCCATTCTAGCAATGGAAAATCCACAACCCAAAGTGGCTTGAAAACATTCCTATCTCTCAACCCTAGCTCTTCGCCCATTTTGAGTCTCAACTCAGACATTTGTTTTCTGGTGCTCTTCGCATCTCCAGACAATACCAAAATCAAATCACCAGGTTGTGCATTGGCAAGCTCTGCCCATGCCTTCAGGTCTTCTTGATTATAAAACTTATCTACAGAAGACTTGAAAGTCCCATCTTCATTGCATTTCACATATATCAAACCTTTGGCACCGATCTGTGGTCTCTTCACCCAGTCAGTCAAAGCATCAAGTTGCTTGCGCGTGTAGTCAGCCGCTCCAGTAGCACAAATCCCTACTACCAATTCAGCTTGATCAAAAATTGGGAACCCCTTTCCTTGAGCCCAATTATTCAACTCAAAGAATTTCATATCAAACCTCAAATCTGGTTTATCATTACCATAATACTTCATGGCATCTGCGAAGGTCATTCGCTTTACCTCTTCAAGTTCGACTTCTTTGACATTCGTAAACAAGTGTCTTACAAGACCCTCAAAAGTATTCAAGATATCCTCTTGATCCACGAAGGACATTTCACAGTCGATCTGGGTAAATTCAGGCTGTCTATCAGCTCTCAAATCCTCATCTCGAAAACATTTTACGATTTGAAAATACCTGTCAAAACCACTTACCATCAGCAATTGCTTGAAGGTCTGTGGAGATTGTGGTAAAGCATAAAATTCACCTGGATTGACCCTGGATGGTACCACAAAATCTCTTGCACCTTCTGGGGTAGACTTGATCAATACTGGGGTTTCTACTTCGATGAAGTTTTGAGCATCCATGTACTTTCTCGTCTCTTGCATCATTCTGTGGCGAAGCTGTAGCTTTTCTCTGACCACATTCCTCCTCAAGTCAAGGTACCTATATTTCATCCTAAGCTCATCACCACCATCTGTCTCATCTTCTATAATAAACGGAGGGATCTTTGCCGCATTAAGAATCTTAAGAGCTGTGGCTTTGATCTCAATATCTCCAGTAGGCATTTTATCATTCTTAGCTGCTCGCTCTATAACCTCACCTGTAGCTTGCACTACATATTCCCTACCCAAGGAAGCTGCCTGGTCTAGCAAAGTTTTGTCTGTAGATCCTTCTTCAAAAATCAATTGGGTCACACCATAACGGTCACGTAGATCAAGCCAAATTAGCCCACCTTTATTTCTGACACGTTGTACCCAACCCGCAAGGGTCACTTTCTTATTGACATCTGCGAGGCGCAATTCCCCACAAGTATGAGTTCTCAGCATGATTTGAAATCTTTTAATTTTAAGGTCGACAAAGATATACAAAGTTTAGCACTATGCTAAAGCCATTCAAAAGAATGCTTAAAATCAGCACAAATCAGCAATGAAACTTAATTTATATTGAAAAATCACAAAAATATCTGTGGCATAAAATCTTTTGACATTCTCTCCGTTAGCTAAACAGTAAGCTGTACATTGTATTCAAAGAAATGTAACTTACATCTCTTTCAAAAATCTGTCCAAATTAGATTTGGAAATTGACCGAAATTTAAATTTCTTTGAAGATAAGAACCCGAATTAAATAGAAGAATGCAAAAAAAGTGGATTGGCGTTGGACTTTTGTCGTTAGCCTTAGGAAGTGGACTTTATTATTTCTGGAATGATTTGAGTCCAGAAAATCACGAAGAACAAATAGTCGAAAATTTTGAAGAAGAACTAGAGGAAGATTTGCTCCTCTATGGCATCAAGATAAACAAACTAGACGTGATAGAAGGCTACGTCGGCAAAAACCAAACCCTCTCAACTATCCTCGCCCCATTCAATGTTCCTTATCAAATCATCGATGAGATAGCCAAAAAATCCAAAGACATTTTTGATGTCAGAAAAATTGCCTTCAACAAAAAATTCACTGTTCTTACTGAAAGAGATTCCTCTCAAGCTCAATTTTTTATCTATGAGCCAAACCCATCAGAATTTGTAGTATTCAAACTCAACGAACTTGAGATTTATAAAGAAGAAAAACCTGTAGAGCTTCGGAAAATCGAAGTAGGTGGTGAAATCGATCAAAACCTCTCTGTCAATATGAGTAAATTGGGCATTACCAATGACTTGATTGATCAGTTTGCCGATTTATTTGGATGGTATGTAGATTTTCAGAGACTTCAAAAAGGAGATAAATTCAAGGTAGTATATCATGAGAAGATAGTAGAAGGAAATGTTGTTGGAATAACTGATATCGAAGCTGCTTATTTTTTGTACAAAGGTGAGGAATTCCATGCCATTCCATTTGAACAAAATGGTGAAACCAGTTTCTTTGATCAAGAAGGTAATAGCTTCAAAAAGGCATTTTTGAGAGACCCTCTCAAATACACTAGAATTAGCTCTAAGTATAACCTGAACAGGTATCATCCTGTGCAAAAAAGATATAAGCCCCATCTGGGAACTGATTACGCTGCTAAAACAGGCACAGAGATTAGGACTGTAGGAGATGGTACTGTCGTGGAAGCTCGTTACACAAATGCAAATGGAAACTATGTAAAAATCAAGCATAACGGCACCTATACTACACAATACCTTCATATGTCCAAGATTGCATCTGGAATGACTCCAGGAAGTAGGGTAAAGCAGGGTCAAGTGATCGGCTATGTGGGAGCCACAGGGTTGGCGACAGGCCCTCACTTGTGTTTTAGATTTTGGAAAAATGGTAAGCAAGTAGATTGGTTGCAGGAGAAAATCCCACCATCCGACCCTATACTTCCAGCCAACCAAATGGCATTTGATCAGGTTCGAATGGAAAAACTTCAGCTTTTGGCAAGTATTCCCATCAGTTTCCCTACTGAAAAATTAGTAGCCCAGAAATAAAAACAAAAGCTAGTCATCGGACTAGCTTTTGTTTTTATTTGTCCTTTTCTTCTACTTGAATTCCTTACGATGAAAGTTTTTCAGCACACCCTTAATACGCTTAAAAAGCTTCCTCAATATCATATTTCCATAGGTAAAAGAAAGCATTACCCAAATTATCAAAGACTCGACCCGGATTGGTCCTGATCGATACGCTGTAACCTTGCTCATCCGAAATCTTCACCAACTGATGGCTTCCAAAATAAGCTACTTTTACAATATTTCCAGTCAGTTGCTGCCCTTCACGCTGTACTACTTCAGCATGCTCTGGTCTGAACATTAACCTGACCTTAGATTTGTATTTCTTTGCTTCAGGATCAGCTATATATCCAAAACTTGTATAAAAACCATCCTCACTCGGATTAGCAATGAGTTCATTTCTTTTGCCAAAAAAATTTGCCACATAAGGATTTACTGGATTTTCGTATAGGTTCTTCGGTACATCTATTTGCTGTAAGTAGCCTTTGTGTAGAATAGCAATCCTATCAGCGGTAGATAAAGCGTCTTTCGTATCATGAGTTACAAAAATTGCAGTTATCCCAGTCATCTTGATGATTTGCCTGATTTCCTCCCTTACTTGATCTTTGAGTAAGGCATCCAGGTTGCTAAATGGTTCATCCATAAGCAAAATCCGAGGATTTGGAGCTATCGCTCGAGCAAGTGCCACCCTTTGTTGCTGCCCACCTGAAAGTTGATGTGGGTACTTGCCGTGATCTTCAGTAAGTCCTACCAGCTTCAAGGTTTCCTTAGCGATAACTTCAGCTTCTTTTTTGGGTTTGGAAATTCCATAAAGGACATTCTCCAAAATCGTCAAATGGGGAAAAAGTGCGTAGTCCTGAAAGACCATTCCCACTTTACGCTCATGTGCAGGCACAGATTTTTTGCCCTCTACTATTACCTGCCCGCCCAGCGCAATTGTCCCTTGATCAGGATGCTCAAGACCAGCAATCAGCCTTAGCAAGGTGGTCTTCCCAGAGCCACTTTCGCCAACTAACGCCAAAATCTCTCCTTCATTGACAGAAAAAGACACTTTATTGACTGCAAAATCTTTTGCTTGGTCGTATTTCTTATTGATTTCTTTTAATGTAAGAATCTGCATCCTAAGAAGTTCATTTTCTATTTATAAATCTCTTTTCCTAATCATCCTATTGAGAAAAATGATAGGTATGATTCCTGTCAATATGATGATCAGTGCTGCATTTGCAGATTCAGCAATCATCTCATTGGTCGCCATATCAAATGCCTTAGTCGCCAAAGTCTGATAATTGAATGGACGTAGAATCAATGTCAAAGGTAACTCTTTCAGCACATCTACAAAAACCAATAACACACCAGACAAAAGGGTATTCTTGATCAAAGGAAGATCTATCTTCCTCAGCGTCTTTGTACTTCTTGCACCCAAAAGTCTACTGGCCTCATTGACATGAATACCAATTTTTTGGAAGCCCGCTTCGACCGGATTATACCCCACCGCCATAAATCTCACTATATACGCAAACAACAAAGCAAACAAGGTCCCTGAAAGAAATAAACCTGCCGTCCGTGCAGTCAACAAAGTATCATAAATCCACTTATCAAATGCCAATAGTGGTATCATCACCCCTACTGCAATCACCGCACCGGGTATGGCGTAGCCCAAAGTAGCTACTTTAGTAACACTTTTCACCCATTTAAACGGACTTAACCTCAAGGCATACAATAAAACCACAGACAACAGCACTACTGCAAGTCCAGCTATCGCTGCCAATCCAAAACTCCTGTATATCAAAAGTAAAAATTGGGCATCCATCACTTTGGCATAAGTAAGCCAAACCCAACTGACAAGTTGAAGAAATGGAAATAGAAAGCTCACTAAAAAAATAATGGAGCAGATGGCTGTATAAACATATTGTTTCCCTGATGATACTTTTATCCTTGCAGTAGGTTTACTAAGACCATTCACATTGGAATATCTCCTGTTTCCTCGTTGCACTGACTCAAGGTAAAGCAATAAAAACACAAATACCATCAAGATTGCCGCTAGGTAGATGGCTGTAGTTGCATCTCCCATGGAGAACCAAGCACGGAATATCCCAGTAGTAAAGGTGTTGACGCCGAAATACTTGACGGTACCATAATCATTCAACACTTCCATAGAGGCCAAAGCTATACCTGCCACTATTGCTGGTCTAGTCATAGGCAATGCTATCTTGAAAAAGGTCTTGCTTCTTCCTGCACCGAGCAGAAAAGATGCTTCCTGCATTGTCTTGGATTGTTGCAAAAATGAAGACCTTGATATCAAAAAGACATATGGGAATAAAGTAATTGAAAGGATAAATATTGCTCCTGGCAGATTCATAATATCTATCAGGCTACCTTTGAAGGTGATTTCTAAAGTATTTCTAAAAAAAGTTTGAATTGGGCCTGTATAATCCAAAATGCCTACATAGGTATAGGCCATGATATAGCCTGGAAATCCTAAAGGTAAAATCAATAACCATTCAAAGTATTTTCTTCCGGGAAATTCGTAGTTGGAAACCAACCAGGCCGTACTTACTCCTAATAAAAAAGTCAATGCTGCTACCCCAAGGAGTAGCAGCAAAGTATTTTGAAAGTATCCAGCGAGTAGGTTATTGGTGATATGAGACCAACTATCTCCCGGACTTGCAAATAATTTGAATAGAATGGTGAAAATAGGTGTTGCTACGATCACCAAAATTAGGAGCGCATAGCCAATCCACTTATTCCACCAATAAAATTTCCGTTTTACTAAATCCAAAACGCTCTCTTATTTCCAGCCAACTCTATCAAAAATCACCACAGCTTTGCTGTTGTTATTTCCTAGTTCTGCCAAATTGATGTCATCCGCCTTGAAATCTCCCCAAGCTTTCAACAAATCTGAATAGGTGGCAGATGGGTTGACAGGATACTCAAAATTGATGCTTGCCAGAAAATTCTGAGCTTCAACTTCAGACAAAAACTCAATGAGCTTAATTGAATTTTCTTTATGCGGCGCAAATTTGGTAACTGCAGCACCAGAGATATTGATATGCGTTCCCCTATCTTCTTGATTTGGGAAAAATAAGGCAACTTTTTCTGCTGCTTTTCTTTCCTCCTCATTAGAATCATTGAGCATGATGCCGATGTAGTAAGTATTGACAATCGCAACATCACCTTCTCCAGCGGCAACTGCTTTCACTTGATCTCTGTCACTACCTTTAGGATCTCTCCCCATATTTGCCAATAATTTTCCAGCCCATTCTTCTGCCTCATGTTCTCCATTATGAGCAATGATAGATGCTAACAGAGATTGGTTATAAATGTTTTCAGATGATCTGGTCAATACTCTTCCTTTCCAAGCCTCTTCTGTCAACGCTTCATAAGTAGACAATTCACTTGGATCTACCCTTTCTTTGCTGTATGCTAAAATTCTAGCTCTAAAAGTCAAGCCAAACCATTTGTTGTTAGGCTCTCTAAATTTTGAAGGTATATTTTTACTCAAAATTTCAGATTCTACAGATTGAACCAAATCTTTTTCAACTGCCCTGTGCAACCTTCCTGCGTCAACAGTGATCAATACATCTGCAGGAGAATTTGGACCTTCCAGCTCAAGTTTCTGAATCAACTCATCGGCACTAGCACTCACGACATTGACTTTGATACCTGTCTTCTCTGTAAATTGATCGAAAAGCTGCTGATCTGCTTCATAATGCCTATGCGTGTAAACATTTACTACTTCTTCTTGAGAAGACTCTCCACATGCAAAAAACAGGAAAGTTGACAAACTAAAAACTAATAATTTCAAGATATTTCTCATAGGATAGCTATTTAATTCAATTTTTATCAAGTTCTTGACACATTGTACATTCATCACTTCTTGTGTCAAATCCATTAAAGGACTAATGAATAGTGCGTATTGTACTATTGCAGTGCTTTGATTTTGTGCAGGGCAAAATTAATCATTATTTAAATCAAATCTAAATAAAGCAAAAAGATTTTTATATTTGTGGCTCGAAAGCACCACGGATTATAGCCCGAATTTCAACTAGAGGATTTAATCAATCAGATTTAATTGAAACGGGTATCAAAGCATTATTCAACTATATCCAAATTTAGCGCAATGACAATCCAACAATTGGAATACATTCTCGCAGTAGACAAGCATAGACATTTTGGCCATGCCGCAGAGTCTTGCTTTGTGACTCAACCTACCCTTAGTGCACAAGTCAATAAGCTGGAAAAGGAGCTAAATGTGATCATTTTTGACAGGTCAAAAATGCCTGTAATACCAACAGAAACTGGTGCTCAGATCATAGCGCAGGCTAAAAAAGTCGTCTCTCATAGCAAAGGAATTTTTGAACTTGTGGCCCAGCTCAAGGGAGATATCAGTGGGGTTATCAAGTTGGGAATTATCCCTACGCTAGCACCATATCTCTTACACAGATTTATCAAAAAGTTCATAGAAAAATACCCCAAAGTACAGCTTCAGGTAGAGGAAATGATAACGGAGGAAGTGATCAGAAAGCTTAAAAATGATGAAATAGACCTTGGAATTATCGTCACACCCGTGGAAGAAAATGGAATAGTAGAAAAGCCTATGTTCTATGAAAAATTCTATGCCTACATTTCAGAAAATCATCCACTATTATCAAAAGAAAAAATTAGCATCGAAGATTTGGATTCTACTGACCTTTGGGTTTTACAACAAGGCCATTGCTTTAGAGACCAAGTACTCAATCTTTGTAACCAAGACAAATTTCAAAAAATGAACTTTCATTACGAAAGTGGATCTTTGGAAGGCTTGAAAAATATGGTCAACGAATACAAAGGAGTTACTTTATTGCCAGAACTTGCCACTTTGTCCATGAATGAAAAGGAAAAATCAAGGCTTAGAACATTTGATGGGGAAGAACCTACTCGCGAGGTGAGTATTGTTTTGACAAGAAGCTTCTTGAAGCAAAAATTGGTCGAATTACTTTACAAGGAAATTACAGCTTCAATTCCAGAAAAAATGACATCAAAGTCACATGGTAAAATTGTAAGGTTTAAATAACTTAATCTGGTTAATTGCGTTGATCACTTTATGCTTCTTTAAAATTTTCAAATGTTGAAATTTTTAAAGCTGTTTGTTTAAAAATGCTAGATCAAAGTAAAGCATAAATTTAGCCGTTGGATTGTGAACCATAGTTAATCCACTCTTTTTCTTTTATGAAAAAAACCTTAACTCTAATTTTCTTTTTATCGATTTACCAGGTTACCAATGGTCAGTCTTTTGTCAAAAGATATCTTAACAAGGTACTGAATGACACTTCAGAAATAAGTCAGCCACAATTTTTAGTATATCCAACTTTAGCTTATACTCCTGAAACTAGTTGGGAGATTGGTTTCTCAACACTTTACGTTTATTACACCAAAAGAGACACAACCAATAGGCTGAGCGAAATCAATGGATTCACTTTTGCTACTTTAGAAAACCAATATGGCCTTTTACTAGATCACGCCATATACACAGATAAAAATAAGTGGTTCTTTTTAGGAAATATCAGGGCCCAAAGCTTTCCATTGAAATACTATGGAATCGGAATGGGTACTTCTCCTGAATATCTAGCCCTTGTGGATGCCAATCAAGTTTTGATAAAAGAGCGGGTCTTAAGAAAAGTTGGGAAAAACCTGTTTGCAGGAGTGGAGTTTGATTTTCAGAAATTAGCAGCTGTAGATTTTAAAACCACTGCAAATGCCCCAAGTTATGAACTTCCCTTAGGAAGTGATGGATCGACTAATTTTGGTATAGGTGCTGGAATCGTGTACGACAATAGACATAACGTGCTTAATGTAAGAGATGGACTTTTCTCAGAATTAGCCTTTTTACGCTATGCCCCAGCACTGAGTTCCTTTGGCTTCAATACGATCATATCAGACACGAGAATTTTCAAACCTATAGGTGAGCGCAATGTTTTAGCTGCCCAAGTTTTAGGGCAGTTCAATACTGGAGATGTACCTTTCAATCAACTTGCGCTGATGGGTGGGGAATCGATGATGAGGGGGTATTATCTCGGAAGGTTTCGAGACAAAAATCAAATCGCTTCACAGGTAGAAATGCGCTTTTTACCTCTTCCACTCGGATTTTCAAACCGCATTGGTGCAGCAGTATTCGGTGGCTTAGGAACAGTGTTTCCAGATTTCTCCAATCTTAACCTAAACAATATCGTTTGGTCAGCTGGTGGTGGATTGAGGTTCTTACTTTTTCCAAAAAAAGACATTTACACCCGAATTGATTATGCGCTAACCGCCGAAGGTTCGGGTTTCTACCTGTTTATTGGGGAGGCTTTTTAATGGAGAGACTATCTTAGATCTTCTAAGTTTTCCATCAAATAGTGCAAGTGAAAAATAATAGCCTTCCCAACACACAAAACAAATTTGGTAGGTGGGCTGTAAACCATGACAGAAAGTGAACTCATTGCATGCGCTAGAACATTCGAAAATCGGCCCAAATACACTGTTTTCATTTCTACAAAAAGTTTGTCTAGCAGGGTATAGGGATTTAACCCAGATTGAAGCTATCCGACTGTAAGTAGCTGTAATTTGGGTATTTGTGTTTTTTTTTGAGTTCAAGTTTGTGTACTACGGATTTTCTTTTTGTAAACGGTTTGAGTTTGATCTGAAGGATGTCGTAGATTTCTTTTAGGTTTTTATTTGGAACTGTACACTTGCGTGTAGTAATGATTTTATCGTAGGTGTTTTTTCCCGAAGTAGTGATGACCTTTTGTGTGTTGCCTATTCTTCCTATTTCAACCCAGCGACTTTTTATACCATTCTGTTTGAGCTGATACCTCACTGTATTGCCTATCCAATATGCAAGTATTCCCAGATGTAGATGTGCCATGGTGGCATCATCATTTTTATGGTAAATCGGTCTAAGGTCCAGATCGGTTTTGAAGGTGCGAAATTTGTTATGTAAAGCATTACATAATCTGTTCAAGCAGTTGAAGCAAAACTTCGAATTGGGATATTTTTACTCGGACAGCTTGGAAGGGCTCAAAACACAGGTTTGGATAGCTTTGATAGCCAATTTATTGTTTTCGGTAATTCGCAGGCAGTGCAAAGAGGCTGAACAGTTTGTTACAATTGTAAACTTGGCAGCCATTAAAATGTGCTCCTATATGTCCCTGATAAAGCTTGTCAGATCAGGTAGATTGTCAGGTTTGGAAAGGGATCTGAAAATAGTACCACTTGAAGTATTCGGTTTAAAGCAGGGGGGGGGGGGAGATTCGAAAAATTCCACCTAATTTAAACACCAAGGGCTATTTTATAGTATTTTTGATTTTAGTCGGATGACAGTATTATTTTATTAAAAATTAAACTACATAAACCTCAAATCCTCTGTTATAATTTGAAAAACATTAAAACACTTACAAAAATAAGCCCTGATACATCTCCTCAAGCTTTGTGACTTGTACTACTTTTATCTTGAATTTCTCTAAATCAATGCCTTTTACAGCATATTTTGAAACCAAAATCCTTTTGAAACCAAGCTTTTCGGCCTCGGCTATACGGTTTTCAATCCTATTCACAGCCCTAATCTCTCCTCCTAAACCTACCTCTCCGGCAAAACAAATATCTGCTGGTACAGGTGTATCTTCATAGGAAGATATCAAAGATGCACATACCGATAAATCCAAGGCAGGATCATCCACTCTCAATCCTCCAGCTACATTTAAAAATACGTCCTGTTGCCCTAGTCTCATCCCTCCTCGCTTTTCCAAAACGGCAAGTAACATGTTCAATCTCTTCGCATCATGCCCTGTGCTACTTCTCTGGGGTGTACCATAAGTGGCTGGACTTACCAAGGACTGAATCTCAATCAACAACGGCCTATTCCCTTCCAACATAGCACCAATGGCGACTCCATTGAGTAGCTCTTCTCTTTGCGTAAGCAAAATCTCGGAAGGATTAGAAACAGTACGTAGCCCTTCGGATCGCATCTCATAGATACCCAACTCATGCGTTGAGCCAAAGCGGTTCTTGGAAGTACGAAGGATTCTGTATGACAAATGCCTATCGCCTTCAAATTGCAAAACAGTATCTACCATGTGCTCCAGAACCTTCGGGCCAGCTATAGCTCCATCTTTGGTGATGTGTCCTACAAGAAATACGGGAGTCCCCGTTTCTTTAGCAAATTTCATCAGCTCTGCAGTACACTCACGTACCTGACTTACTGACCCTGCAGCTGATTCTACATGCTTGCTATGGAGTGTTTGTATGGAGTCAATCACCAAAATCTCGGGTTTCAACTGTTCGATTTGTTGAAAAATACTTTGTGTATTAGTTTCAGATAGTACGTAGCAATTCTCAGAATTAAGTGGCATTCGTTCTGCTCGCATCTTGATCTGGGATTCACTTTCCTCTCCCGACACATACAACACTTTGGTTTGCTTTAACATCAAAGCAATCTGAAGCATCAAGGTAGATTTTCCAATCCCAGGCTCTCCGCCTATCAAGACCAATGAACCTGGAACTATCCCTCCTCCAAGTACTCGATCAAGCTCTTGATCATTTGTGACCAGCCTTGGTTGCTCTTCATAATTGATCTCTTGCAACCTTCTTGGTATTGAAGTTCTTCTCTCTTTTTGATTTGCCTGCTTCCAAGTCCCCCTACCTGAAGTTTCCTTCTCCACAATCTCTTCTACATAAGTATTCCACTCTCCACAAGCTGGGCATTTCCCTAACCACTTAGGGCTTTGAGCACCACAATTTTGACAGAAAAATGAAGTTTTTGTTTTAGACATGTTGATTTTAGATTTTAGATTGCAGATTGAATGTACTTTGTACATTGTACTTAGTACTTTCTCGTCTCTCGCTTCTCCCTTCTATCGCTCCTCTCCTCATCAATGCGCTTCCAGCCAATCTGCTCCTACTCCCACTTCAACTTCTAGAGGTACAGCAATTTTAATAGCATTGGACATGATTTCTGGTATTTCTTTTTTCAAAACCTCCACTTCATCTTTATGCGCATCAAAAACCAATTCATCATGCACTTGGAGTATCATCTTAGATTTCAGTTGCTGCGCAATCATCCATTCATGGACTTGAATCATGGCTACTTTGATGATATCAGCGGCCGAACCTTGAATCGGAGCATTGATGGCATTGCGCTCTGCAAAACCACGCATGGTCTGATTCCTACTATTGATATCTCTCAAATACCTCCTTCTGCCCAATATTGTCTCTACATATTCTTGCTTTCTTGCCTTTTCAACTGCATCATCCATGTACTGCTTTACAGCTGGAAACTCCTTAAAATAGGAGTCAATTATCTCCTTGGCCTCTGACCTAGGAATACTTAGCCTTTGAGAAAGTCCAAATACTGATATTCCATAAATAATCCCAAAATTCGCTGTCTTGGCCTTTCTTCTCATATCAGAAGTAACTTCATCCAATGGAACTTGAAAAATCTTGGCCGCTGTGGTAGCATGGATGTCTCTACCATTTTTGAAAGCTTCCATCATGGACTCATCCTTGGCGAATGCCGCCATGATTCGAAGCTCAATTTGAGAATAATCTGCTGCCAAAATCACATGATTTTCATCCCTTGGGACAAATGCCTTTCTAATCTCCCTGCCTCGCTCTGTTCTTATTGGAATGTTTTGTAGGTTGGGATTTATGGAAGAAAGTCTTCCTGTGGCTGCTACAAACTGATTGTAGGTGGTGTGAATTCTACCTGTTTTGAGATTGATCATGGTTGGAAGTGCATCTACATAGGTGGACTTCAACTTGACCATTTGTCGATAATCCAAAATAGCTGCTGCAATCTCATGCTCGCCGGCCATTTTGCTAAGTACTTCCTCACCAGTAGCAAATTGCCCAGTTTTGGTTTTTTTTGCTTTGGGATCTAGTGCTAGTTTGACAAAAAGTATTTCACCAAGTTGCTTTGGTGAAGCCAAGTTAAATGGCTCTCCTGCTAGCTCGTAAACGCGCTTTTCGATCTCCTTACTCTCCGCATCCAGCACTTCAGACATACTTGCCAAACTATCGGTATCTATCCTCACTCCTTCAAACTCCATTGCTGCAAGTACATTGATCAAGGGACTTTCCACTTCGTCAAGGAGCTTCTCTACACCACTTTCTTTGATCAGAGGGTCAAATGTCTGCTTTAATCTCATCGTGATATCTGCATCCTCCGCCGCATATTGCGTCACTTCATCCTCATTGACATCACGCATATTTCCTTGATTCTTACCTTTTTTTCCAATCAAAGATTCTATCGAAACTGGCTTGTAATGTAGATACTGCTGCGCCAACCAATCCATAGAGTGCTTTCCTTCTGGTTCAATGAGGTAATGGGCTAGCATCGTATCATAGAGCTTACCTTTTACTTCAATACCATAATTTTTCAACACCAAAATATCATACTTTACATTCTGACCAATTTTGGTGATTCCTTCATTTTCAAAAACATCTCTGAATAATTCAAGCCTCGACTTGGCCATTTCTTGATCTTCAGGGAATGGAACATAGAATGCTTCACCAGCCACATAGGAAAAAGACAAGCCAACGAGTTCCGCCTCATTGGGGTTCAATGAAGTAGTCTCTGTATCAAAACAAACTTCGCTTTGCAAATCAAGAAAACTTATGAGCTCAGCAATTGCTTCCTCTCCATCTACCTTGTGATAATCATGCGCTGTAGTCAATATACTATCATGTTGCTGCAGCTCTGGAATTGGATTTACTTCCTCTGAAAGCACCTCATCTTCTATAGCAGGTGTATCTGCTGGTCCTGTAAAAAGTCCAAGCTGTTCACTTACATTAATTTTGGGCTTCTTGATTGCTTCTCCAAAAACACGCTGTGTTAATGTCCTAAACTCAAGTTCCGCAAAAAGTGCTTTAAGCTCATCTTCTTTTGGCCCATTGTACTTCAAAGAAGGCTCATCAAAATTAACAGGCACATCCAAACTAATCGTAGCAAGTTCCTTTGAAAGCAACCCCTGTTGTCCAAAATTCTCAACATTTTCTTTCTGCTTTCCTTTGAGCTCATGGGTGTTTTTGAGCAATTCCTCTATTGATCCATACGCCTTCAGTAGCTTTACGGCTGTCTTTTCTCCAATCCCTGGTATCCCAGGAATATTATCTACGGCATCACCCATCAGACCCAAAATATCCTTAACTTGATCTACATGCTCAATATCCCATTTGGCACATACTTCTTTTGGACCCATGATATCTACGCCATTACCCATAAAAGCGGGTTTATACAGAAAAATGTGCTCATCCACCAACTGACCGTAATCCTTGTCAGGAGTCATCATGTATACCTGAAAGCTTGTTCTTTCAGCTTTTTTAGCAATCGTCCCAATGATATCATCTGCCTCATAGCCATCCAATTCGAGAATAGGAATATCAAAAGCTTCAATGATACGTTTGACCCAAGGAATACCAATTTCAATGTCCTCAGGCTGCTCCTGCCTATTTGCTTTATATGCAGTGAATTGTACGTGTCTGAATGTTGGAGCTTTGGTATCAAAAGCTACTGCAATGTGTGAAGGCTTCTCCTTTTCCAAAACCTCTAATAAGGTGTTGGTAAATCCTAACATGATTCCTGTATTAAGCCCTTTGGAATTGATCCGGGGATTCTTACTAAATGCAAAATGTGCTCTGTATATCAACGCCATAGCGTCTAACAAGAAAAGTTTCTTATCTCCTTTAGAAGGCATATTTCAAGGGTTTAGATGAATCAAATTTAGAATTTTAGTATATAAGGCTACCAAACTGGAAAGCTAAATTACAAATAATAATTAAAAGGGTTTGATCTAAAATGAGCATTTATAAGGAAAGCGTTTATAAAATCCCCAAGCAAAGAAACCATTCCTGGATTATTCTTTTTCTATTGTAAAAGATTTAATTTAGAGCGAACCCTCCAAGGCTTTTTCTTAAAATCGATTTCCATGCGAGCATTTAGCCAAAATAAAAGACCTATCTGGAAAAACCCATTTGATTGGGTCTTGTCACATCATACAATCAGCACAAAAATCACGCTTTCATAGTGCATTAAAGCGAAAACAAGTGAATTAAACACAACTTTAATCAATAAATTCTAAACTCTGGTCTGATTATTGGAGTTCTTCCAAATACATGAGGAGAGATCTTCATTTTAGACTTAATTATTCACCAAAACCAAACGAAATGAAAAAGATCACGTACTTTTTATCCGTTATGTTTTTGTTTACGGCTTTTGCTCCAGCAGCAATGGCTAAAGACAGCAAAAAAGATCAACCTGAGCTGACTGCTGAGGAACAACTTCGACTTGAAGAAATCAACACGAGAGTTGATGAAATCAAAGCTATGGACTTCGCTGATATGAGCAAAGCTGAGAGAAAAGAAGTCAGAGAGGAACTCAAAGAAATGAAAAAAGAAGCCAAGGAACTTGGCGGTGGTGTTTACCTTTCTGTAGGTGCGATCATCATCATCTTGTTGATTTTGATTCTTGTCACCTAATTCGCAAATGTAAAATCATAAAAAAGCCTCTGAAATTCATTTCAGAGGCTTTTTTATTTGGGTATAATATTATGTGCTAATTGAAATTAGCAATTGATCCATTGATTACCTTCCATTTAAGGCATCCACCAATTCTCTTTTAAGCTTCCTTTCCCTCTCAAGGGTATTTTTCCGATGTTGTTCAAATTCCTCTACTGTTTCGGCCAGGTTTTTTCTAGAAAGTGCTATCACTTTATGGCTTCTGCTAAATTTATACAAGAAAAACAAAAAAGCTCCAAGCAATGCGGCTACTATGGTCCACATGATAGTGTTATAAAAACTCTTGTGAATAGGAAGCCCCAAAAAGAAAAAGCTATCTCTTGCTTGTTCTGCTTTGGCCAGCTCCTCTTGCGTATCTTGGACTTGAGCTTCCAACTCATTGATTTTATCCTGTTGCGCTTTTACTGTTTGCTGTATGGCAGCAAGTTCTTTTTCAAAAACCCCCAATGAATCTAAAACATTGGCCTTAATTTTATCAAGATTGGTCTTTTTCACCACCTTATATTCTTGATAATTATTGGATATTCGAAGTAAATAATCAAACTGACTAATGATAGTCCCACTATTAAGTGAGCCTGTTTCTTCTGTACTTTCTTGGGCTTGACTTACATTGACAAAAAATAGGGTAGCAAACAATGCAAGGTAAATGGTCTTGTTCATGGGGTAATCAGTATTATGTGTTTAATTTAATGAATTCATTTTCAATAATGCGAACATTTTTGACAAAATATCAATAACTATGCCCTAAAGGCAGATTTTTTATATAAAAACATTGAAAGTTCCACTTTCCCTATTCTGCCTCCCGAACCCCGATAGATCGGGACGGGACAGGCTTTTCAGCACGGCAGATGATTTGCTGGTTAACTTTACCAAGGCGATGCCTTTGGTTTGATTTATTTTTTCCTTTCAGGGAGTTGTTTTATGCTGATAAGGTTATGTGATAGGATTGTATAGTTCTATTCTGAGTGTAAGTTCAGCATGGCATACAATCTAATACATTTAGAAAAAAAAAAAAACAGGCTTACTCCTACTGAAGTAAGCCTGTTTGAAATTAATTACCTACGACAAATATGGCATTGGCCATGAATAATTTTCCTGCCTCCCAAAAACTTCTGAACATTGGATTATCTACCATGTATATGATTTGTCCTCGGCCTTGATACTCGACACCATAAACCATGGATTCTTTCATCTGAGGCTTAAGTTTATTGCCAATGAATCCAAATCTGTAGCTATCCAGAGAAGGAATGATCCCTGCATTGACTCCATTATTGAGGTACGCATATCTTCTACCATTATTTTTAAGGGTATAGTACTTATTGCCCATACCAAAGTTCAAAGCGTAAGTAGGGTCAAGTTTTACTTCAAATATTGCTCCTGCTGCAGATGTCGAAATCCCCATTCGCTCTCTGTCTGTATATGGCTCAATTCTCTCACTTTTTGCCACATCTGAAGATGATTTTTGATAAGCCTTCTTATCATCCTCTGAATCAAACATACTCAAGCTAAAACCTTCTTTGTCTGCAAACATTCCCACAGCTCCTTCTATAGCAATAGCCTTACCACCGGCTTTGATCCAATCATGAACCTTAGTAAAAGTAGACCCACTTAGGTAATTTCCCGAAGGAAGCACTAACACATCATATTTACTAAGATCTGCTCTTCCCAACATATCTGCTTCTAAAATACTAACTGGGTAATCAAGCTCTTGCTCAAAGAAATACCACAACTCTCCAAAGTTCAATGAAGATGTACCAGAACCACCGATAATGGCAACTTTCGGTGCCCGTAGCACACTGATATCCGAAGATCCAAAGTCCTTGCCTTTGTCTACAAAGGAGCTGTTGGACACAGCGAGTGTGATTTCAAACTTATTTGCTAAATCAACCACCTTTTGATCAAAGTCTTTGATGTATTGATTTCCATTGCGCATGATGAGCAAGGTTCCTGCTGGATAAGTAGTTTGATTAATTTCAAATTCAGCATCAGCCATTCTTACTCTCATCCCTTGATCCAATAAGGCTGCCAAATACTTTGCATGCTTTGTTGCATTCCATGGCGCAATGTAAGTCAGTGGCTTATCGCCCAATTGATTAGGTTCAAAAGGCTTGCTATCAAACTTCTTGACTGGATCAAGCCTGGTCTCTAAAGCATATGCCTGTACACCATATACAAATGGCAAAGCCCAGCTTGTAATGTCGTAAGTAATGCTATCTTCTAGTATTGCCTCTGGCTCAAAAAGGACTTGAGCAAGTACCGATTTGGGTTGGTAAGCATTGATGACAATGTCTTCTTCAGTAGTAGAAAATGAAGCAGATTTTCCAGTCATATAGTCCAATCCACGTAACCCTGACTTATTTCCGGCAAAACCATAGGTGATTTTATTTTTGTCCAACAAATCCAGCATAGCTGCTAACCTATCTGGATGCTGATCCGCTTTTACTACAAAGCTTTTGTATTTTGCTCTTGGGCTTGTACTATTTGACCTGAAAAACTTAGAAAATTCGTCTGTCAATCTTTCTGAATGATGGGCTGTAACCTCCACAGCAGATATTCCTGCCGTATGTTGATGTATGATACGTTCTACTAGGGTCACTGTATCGCCAAATGCATTAAGCATTCCAAGACCAGCTCTTCCTGAACCACCCTTTTCTATAGTCATACCAATAGCACCATTATACATTGGATAGGTATCACCATAGGCTGGGTACAAAAGATCAAAACGCTCTTTGGTAAAATACTGCCAATTGTTCTCATCAAACTTTGCTGCTGTATTCCTACCATAAATCTCTTGAAACTCATGCTGAAAAGGGGACACTTGCTCATGAACAGGCTTGGCAGCGGGTGCGAAATAAAAAGGTTCATTGATACCCTGCTCATGATAATCAACAAACAAATGAGGCATCCAATCATGATAAAGTTTCAAACGCTGTAAAGTCTCCGCTTGTGTTTGCCATGCCCAATCTCTGTTGAGGTCTAACATGTAGTGGTTTGGCCTACCTCCTGGCCAAGGCTCCATATGCTCAGAAGACTGAGGATCAGGCTGTAGCCTGTGGTTTACTTTTTGATTGTACCAGTTTGTATATCTATCTTTCCCATCAGGATTGGCACAAGGGTCAACGATCAATACTTGATTTTCAAGCCAATTTTTTCCTTGTGGATTATTAGGGTTGACTACTTCCCAAAAAGTCATCATAGCCGCCTCGGTAGCTACAGCCTCATTACCATGCACATTATATTGCATCCAGTTGATCGCTACTTTTGTACTAGGAGATCCTTCCAGAAGTCCTGTTCTCATCAGGTTGTCTTTTCGGATTTGCTCTAAATTACTAATGTTGGAGGGAGAAGAGGCAATCGCAACAAAAAGTGGTCTATGCTCTACAGACTCACCATAGTACACCAGTTCCACATTTGGTAAAGTGCTTGCCAAATGCTCAAAATAAGCCACTACCTTGTGATGAGGTGTGAACCTTTCTCCTGCTTTGTAGCCAAGAAATTCATCAGGACTCTTTTGTGCCCATGAAAACCCAACTACCAAAATAGTCAGGATAAGTGTAAAGATTTTTCTCATATAGGATCTTGAAACGCGTAATTAAAGTAATATCTCGGAAAGATACTGCCTTTGACTGCATGATTCAAACCATCCTTGGAAAATCCAGCAATTCCGATTTTAAATAATTGAAGTAGTTTGATCAATTTGCTTTAGAAAATAGACATAGGATTCCCATGACCCTGTTTCCAGGGAATTCTTTTTTTTAATTAAACCAGTTTTTGTGTTTTTGC
>NZ_JAKZGP010000058.1 GCF_022549775.1 Belliella filtrata
TGGCAACATATTCAGTGTATTGAATCCAAAATCAATAATAGACCAGTAAGAAAGTTTGATTATCTTAGTCCTATTGAATGTCTAAAGAAAAAATTAGGCGTTGCATTTATGACTTGAACATGGCGTTTTAATTAAGAATGTTATGAATTTTTAATTTAAAATTGGTTGAAGTTTCTTAAAAATGTAGTAAATACAATTTGACTATCCTCTTTTCGTGCACGTAGTGAAATTATAGATTGTTTGTATAGCGATTTGTTATTCTACTGATTATAATTGTTGCCTTATAATGGGTATCCACAACTTATTAAAGCTAATTTCGATATTACGGACAATACTGGGTTCTTCGTCAATTTTGGAGAATTTTAACCAGAACCAACAAGTACTATTTTCTTTTGATGGTTTCAAGCCTGTTTATCTGACCTTTAACTTGACCGTTGCTTATTGTTGACACTACAGCCTGATTTACAGCATCAAAATCCTAGTCCAGTCTTTTGGCAAAAATTTTAAGTTCTGATTGTTCTGAGGTTACCATTTCTATCCTATCTTTTAAATTCCCTTCTTTTTTGGTAGCAAAAAGCTCCCAAAATAAATGTACTAGATAGGACTGTTGTTGATTTCAGTAGCAGGAAGTCTAAAAATTTCTGATCCTCCTCTTTCAATGTCCCTGTCTTTGCCAAAACTATGAATGCTAGTTTAGAGCTGGACCATGTTTTGATAGGTTTGAGCAGACCTGGTGAGTCATCATCCCACCCCGTGGTTTTTGCAGTTTTTCAATCATTTATCAATTTATCAATTCTTTCACAGCATTGGTAATGCCTTCCATCAAAACCCAATCCTGATATGTGGTTAAATAGACTCAGATAAGTGGTGTTTTAGTTTGGTAAAGTATTAATAATTCAGATTCGAAACTGCAGAAAGTGGTCTTTTTTTTTTTGCGCCTTTTATTTCTCTTGAGATCAGGCATTCAGAAGCAAGATATTTTCTGATGGTTTTTCTGCCGGATCCAAGCTGTTTCGCTATAGATTTTATACTCTGCACCTTTTGGTGTAGTTCTTTTGCTTTCTGAATTTTAAACTGTTTATGTTATATTTTGATAGGATCGTACGAGATGTGTATCCAATTGTAAAAAAGGAGAATCCCTAAGAATTAAAGAAAACATTAATTAAGAATAAAAATGACTTTAATGCAATGTTAGTCCTCAATTCCTGATCAAAAAACTAGATAACTTAGAGGAGCAATTTAACTGATACATGCACCTTTATCTTTTTTTTATACCTAAGTCTTGCAGATTCTCAATTTCACTTTGCTAAACGTAATTTATATTCGGGAGCTGTTTGCCTATTCCAGTTTTTATGGTAATGAAAAAAAGTTTGTTTATTGAATTTAGAGACTTGATTCACGTCCTTCTTTAGAACTTTACTTTCAGATTATTAATTCATACAATTTTGTCCATGGACTTTTTTATCATCCCAAGTAATTTTAGTTTATAATTTCATTGAAATATCTGATTGTGTGATTTAAATCTATTAATCTTTATAGTCTTGCAGGTGATTTTTTTATTACAAAGAAAATTATTCAGAATGCAGAAAATTATAAGATTTAACTTTGAAAGAACTAGTTTTTAATCATTAAATCTTTGGTGATTCGCATTGAAAAAAATAAGAATTCTATGCTTAGTATCACAAATAATATATCAAATATTAAATATAATAAAAAAAAAATAATAAAAAATAAATAAAAAAAATTATATTTATTAAAGTGTTCAACCAAACCATAAACATAATGAAAGAGATAACTACAAAAATTTTCAGCCTGCTTGTAATTGTAAGCTTGATGGTCGCTTGCGGCTTAGATGAATCAATGGAAAATGATATTATTGGCGAAATTGAGGAAAAGTCAATTATAAACCAAGATCCTATTTTAAGAGATTTTTTAAAAAATCATAGTATCGAAAATGTGAAAATTGATAGATGGGAGGATGGTTACATATTGGATAATTGTTTATATGTAAGTGATGACGAATTACTTGAGAGATCAAAAATTGAATCACCGAGACATTTTGGAAATGAAAGAATTAATCAAGCTTATACATCATTTGGTTTAATTAATACTCCAGGAACCAGTAAAAGAAATATAACCTTTAGGTTTGCAACAAATTTTCCCTCAAGTGGATCGGGAGGAGAGTGGAAGACTGCAGCTTTGGCTGCATTCCAACATTTTTCAAATATCAGAAATATTAAATTGAGTTTTCAAGAAACGTTGAATAGTAATCAAGATATAATTCTGGAAACATTTTCTGGTGGAGGTCCAATTGCAGCTGCAAATCTCCCATTAAATGGGGCTCCTGGAAATCGAATAAGAGTAAACACTTCATATAATAATTCTTATAATCTTAACCAAAAGACAGCAGTAATGGTCCATGAAATTGGTCACATAATTGGACTTCACCACACAGATTGGCAAACCCCTTCTGCAAATCCAAATAATGTTCCAGGAATATTAATTAATGGTACTTGGAATGAAGATTCATATTCAATAATGAATCACATATATAATGGACAGCCGTTTAATTGGTTTGCATGGTTAGATCTTTTAGCTATTAGAAATATATATCCACTTGATCTTAACGAGAAACCTGCATATTCTTATGTCCATTCAACAACCTTAAAATGGAATTGGTTTAGCACTTGGCAAGGTTATGGTTTTTCAAACTTTCAGTACCATGGGGTAAATGGGTATGTCTACTTAGACCAAAGACCTAACACGGTTCCCATTTATAAATTTTATAGTCCTGGTTCTGACTGGTATTATACGACATTGAATCCTAATGATGTTAATTTTTCTTGGACATCTCAAGGAATTCTAGGATATGGTTTCAGTCAACCAGGTCCAGGAAGAATTCCAATCTATGAATATTATTCACCAAGTATGGGATTCTTTTTCTCAACACAAAATCCTAGTCAGTATGCTATAAATTATGGTTTTACTTTATCAAGAATTGCATACTATGTTTTATCCCTAGAGTAAATTTAAATGACTCATTTCTTTAATTTCTATTTATCATAGGGCTTGATAAATTTGGGGATTTGGATTATCGAAAGCGCTTCTGAAAAAAGTGAATTGAAATTATTTGAGTCAAATAAACAGTTATTGACCGAAATTTCTTCTAAAGTGTGCGAAGCATAAACTCATAAAGATAGTCCTGAGTTATTCTGTGTGTAATCAAATGGTAAGTTTGCTTGTTTTTTTTTAGTTCACTAATATTGAAATGAACCCACTTGCCTCAGAAGTTATCTTCTATGTTTTAGAAGGTACCTTTAACATTGATATTAGCACAAGCTCTCATATTTTAGAAATAATGAAACTCTTCTTTTTTAGGCACAGTGTTTTTATCAATAATTTCTTTGATAAAGACCTGTGCCATTTTTGTTATCAGGTTCTTAATTTTCATTCATCTTAAAAAATTATATAACTCCTCCGAATTTGGCGAGGTGTTAAATTCGGGAGTGTTGTATATTAAAAAATATGACTCTCCGTGATTTTACACGTAGCTGAATATTCTATAACTGCTAGCGTCAACTAGTTTCTCAAAAGTATGTTAGTTGAAGATAATTTAGAATCATGAACATTATTGACTTTATAACCCATTTCCCAGACGAAGAGAGTTGTGAGAAATTTCTGAAAGCATACAGGGAAAAGGAAGGAGTTTACTGCAAAACATGTAGCAGTTTCACTAGACAATATTGGTTTAGTGGAAAGAAATTCTTCGGATGCAGTAAATGCAGAAGAAGGACTTCTTTAAAAGCAGGAACAATAAATGGAATCCAGTATTCTTACATTGCACACTTGGTTTACGGCTTTTCTGTTGAAGGGTTTGTTAATGAGGCAATAGATAAAGAATCGGTATTAATCACGGATAAAAATCAGGCTTATGTTAGTTTGGAGAGGTTTGTAGAATATCGTATAAAACTGAAATCATCTGAAAAATCGACAAATGATGAGCTGAATTGGGTTCACACAGCTATAAGTAATCTGAAAAAGAATCTATTGGGTATTTACCATTTGGTTACAGAAAAATACCTACAGAATTATCTTGATGAATTTGTCTACAAGCTAAACAGAAGGTATTTTGGTGAAAAGTTATTTGACAGACTAATTATCGCAGCTATTCAAACATACGTGTAAGATTATGGATAGTCATAAAAAATAATTCTTTTTTACAGAAAGGAGTCAATGAAAATATAGTGGAAAAATACGATAGGGAAAATCAAACCGAATGGGTGGAATTCGTAGAATCCTTGGCTAGGTATGCTGCAATTTTTGATTCCGATTACAAATTGCTTCAAGACGATATAGATCTCCCACCAGGAACTATTTCAACCCCAGTAGTTAATAAAGAAGAACTAATCTTGATCCATAAAAATCAAAAGATCCTTGGAGAAGAAGATTGGAATACATACTATTTATTACAACTTAAGGATAGAAACCTAATGAATTGATCAAGCCAGTTTAGAATTAAAATTGTTTAAAGCACACGATTAATAATGAATTTTTTAGGCCAGCATCCTTTTGGTCTATAGTGAAACTAACGCTATTTATAGTGATTTCTGGAGATATTTGTGAGTTTGTTTAAGCTGAGGCATGAGCTGTTAAGCGCCCATGATGAAATCTAACTTTAATTATGCTATTATTTCATCTTAGGCTTTTCTTTTCCTCCTTCTTTACTTTTTTCAAAGGACAAAGCACCAGAATTGACGCAATATCGTTGCCCTGTGGCAGTAGGGCCATCATCAAAAATATGGCCGAGGTGTCCACCACATTTAGCACAGGTGATTTCTGTTCGTCTCATTCCATAGCTGTTATCTTCTGTTTGAATGATCTTTCCTCCAGCGATTTCTTTGTCGAAACTTGGCCAGCCACAATCAGAGTCAAACTTCATATCGTCAGTAAACAAGGCCTCACCACAACCTGCACAGTGATAAGTTCCTTTTTCTTTGGTAAATACAAACTCACCTGTAAATGGGGCTTCGGTTCCTTTTTCTCGAAGAATATAATATTGCTCCGGAGAAAGTTTAGCTTTCCATTCAGCTTCAGAAAGCTTTGTCTTGGAAGAAGGTAAAGTAGTTTTTTCACTTTTTGTATTTTGTGCCCAGCAGCTGGTATTAGTGAGTGCCACAAGGCATAGTAGAAGTGTGATAAGCTTTTTCATGTTTTTTTAAATTTATAAGTAGAATACTATTTGTTTGAGAATAGATACTTTATTAAATCAACGACACAAGTGTATTCAGTAATATGAGTAAACCTTCCATAAGATAGCCTAGGGGTTTTTGTCTTTGGTAAATTAAAATCTCCTAGAAATCATAACAAATTTTTTCAAGCACTTGTTGGTTCAAGTTTACTTTTTAACCAAATCAATGTTCTGTGGAGACATACGAACTAGGAGCATTGAAGAGTTTACATGAAGTAGTCTAAAATCTTCTAACTTAGAATTTAAAAATTAATAGTCAAGTGAAAATTGTAATAGAGAGATTAGAAAACGGGTTAGTCTTCCTAAAAAACTAACCCGTATTTTTTTTTGATTTTACTTGATGGCCTCTACTCCTTCCGTAGTCATTACAATTCGTTGGATGGTTCCATCTTCATTGTAGTGTAGTTTGTCTATGCATACTGACCTGCTGTAGCTTCCTCCGTCTGTATTTATCCCACCGTTATGGTAGAGGAAGTACCATTCACCCTTGTACTCAATCACACCTTGGTGGTTGGTATTGCTGTTCCCAGCGATTTCATTTAGAATTCCTTTGTACTCGTATGGTCCTTCGATGTTGTCGGCCATTGCATAGGCGATTTTTTCAGGGAATTCGGTCGCGTATGTGAGATAGTACTTGTTGTCTTTTTTGTGAATCCATGGAGCTTCTGTAAATGAAAACCCTTCAAATTTGACTTGCTTGACCTCACCATCTATTGAGATCATATCTTCATTTAATTTGGCATAGTAACATTCTCTATTTCCCCAAAAGATCCAAGCTTGTCCATCCTCATCGATGAAGGTGGCGGGATCTATACATGCCCAAGAATGGGTGGAAGCAAAGCAGTCTTCATTGGTCAGCAAGGGTTTTCCCAGCGCATCCTTGAATGGGCCTGCTGGGTTATCGGCCACAGCAACCCCTATTCCCGTCCAATTGGTGCTGATATAATAGTAGTACTTTCCATCTTTTTCCTGAACATGTCCTGCAAAAGCATCACCACTTTCTGCCCATTCAAAATCTGTAATTTTTAAAGGAACAGGATATTCGGTCCAGTTTTGCAAATCTGTAGTTGAAAAAACAAGCCAATCTTTCATCTTGTAGTTGGTCTGATTACCTTCATAATCATGACTGGTATAGAGCCATAAGGTGTCGTTTTTGATGATTGCAGCTGGATCAGCAGTGAATTTGTGCTTGATGATTGGGTTTCCTTTAGACTTGAATCTATGGAAATCATCTTGGGCTGAGGCAGAAGCTAAGATTAGCACGGTAAGGGCTGATAAGCATGCCTTTTTAAATGTCTTTTTCATGGTGTTTCTAGGTTTATTGATTGTTTGTCTCGATGCTTATTGATTGTAGACATTAGCTTGATCATAGTTATTCATTATTGTTTTTGGAGTTAGAAAATTGGATGTGCTTTCCCCATTTTGACTTTAATAGTGCTAATTCATTTTTTGTCAAACTGATCACACTACCATGCCGTGGGTGAAAATCTTTGACAAATGATTCAGTTTCTTTACTGAATTTTTCTAAATCTTTGCTTCTTTGGAATTCGTATCGTTGGTTAGCATACAAATCGTACATCAAAATGTATTCATTTTCGTTGTTAAGCTTAAAAATGGATGAACCTTCTACCACTATAGGTTGCTCAGAATATGCATCTATGTATTCAAAGTCCTCCTGCCATATACCAAATAGACTTTTTGATTTGGCTCTTTGAATTCCATTTTTCACCTCTATTCCATTTTCATCTTTTGTATTTCCTTTAAAGAAAAAGTGATAATAATCATCTTTAAATACGATGTCACCGTCTATACCGCCATATTTAGGACTGAACATTAAGACTGGAACGGATTCAAGTCCTGTGAAATCTTCTTTAGCGTAAGCTCCATAAAAATCAAGTTTTTCATTATGATGAAATCTTACTGTAAAATAAACTAGGTATTTACCAGCAACATGGTCGTAAATGGTCTGCGGAGCCCAAACCCATTTGACATTTTTAAATGCCTCTGGATAAGTATTTTCTAGGTCTATCCAACTGTGATCCCAATCTATCAAGTTGGAAGACTTCATCAAGATAATCCCTGGATTACTATCCCACCCATTTTTCATAGTAAACATGTCAGTTGCTACCATGAAAAACCCACTTTGATCTTCTTTTCTTAAAATATGCGGATCTCTAATTCCTCCCGATTGAGAAATAATTTCCGAATCAATTATTGGTTTATTATCATTCAAAGCATGCCAATGAATAGCATCCATACTAATTGCAAATCGCAGTTGTTCTTGCATTTCTCGATTTCCTTGTCCTTCAAAATAGGTAAAAAGATAACCTTCATAGGGCTTATTGGTGTTACTTGATTGGCAAGAAATCAGTATGGAAAGTATAATTATATATCCGAAATTTTTCATCTTTTGATATTAAGCTGGATCGACTCCTTCAGTTGTCATGATTACTCTCTGAAGTGTTCCGTCGGGATTGTAATGAAGGTAATCAATACAAACAGATCTTCTGTAGCTTCCTCCATCGGTTGGGATGCTTCCATTGTGATAGATGAAATAATCTTTTCCTTTATAAGTTATGATTGCTTGGTGGTTTGTATTTGAGTTTCCAGCAACTTCATTGAGTATCCCTTTGAATTCCCAAGGTCCAGTGATACTTTTACTCATAGCATAAGCTGTTTTTTCAGGGAATTGATAGGCATAAGAAAGGTAGTACCAATCACCTTTTTTGTGAACCCATGGAGCTTCTGTGAAATTCGGCAGAGGAATTTGGTTTATTTCACCTTCCAATTCGATAAGGTTAGGTTTTAATTTTGACCAATAGGCAATGGTATTTCCCCAGAATATATAGGCTTGTCCTTGTCCATCTGGTGAGTTGGCATCTTCATCAATAAATACAGCCGGGTCAATGTCATCCCAACTGATTTCGGTATCAGTGGTCATATCATTGGTGACCAATGCCGACCCTAGCGCATCTTTCCAAGGACCTACTGGACTATCTGATACTGCTACTCCAATCGCTTTTCCAGGGATTTCTTTGTGTGTTACGGTAACATACCAATAGAATTTACCATTTTGCTCAATCGTATGTGCTGCCCATGCATCACCAGATGCCCAATCAAATGTCTCTACAACATTTAAGGAAGCTCTTTCTTCCCAATTTACCATATCTGTTGAAGAATAAATTAGCCACTCATTCATTTCGTAAAACTCTTTTCTTGCGGGAGCTTCATCATGGCCCACATATAGGTAGACGGTATCATTATAAACCAAAGCAGCTGGATCAGCAGTGTATTTTTCGGTAATCACTGGATTACCCACACGATTTGATACAGCTACCTTACTTTGATCATGAGTAGTTGATTGGTCTTTGCTTGAATTGTTGCAAGAAGCGAATGCTAAAATGCACATTACTAAGCAAGAGTTTTTAATGTTCTTTTTCATAAATTGAATGAATCAGGGTTTAGGGTTTTATTATTGATAGGCAATTTAAAAATATAAGTGTAAAAAATACAATTATTAAATAAAATTTGATTTTTTCAAAAGCTGCAATTGCTAATGAGCCATAAAAACAACAATTCAAGACTCAAGACTTGAAAATTTCTCTAATCTTCCTCCTTCATTTTTACCCATTAATCATCTTTCCTCCTTCCCCTTTCAGGAATTCATCTCGTCTCTTTTTCTACTCTAAACTGTAGATGAACTGTACTTTGTACATTGTATATTATACTTTTATACCTCAATAATACTATCTTTGAAGCTCTTTGAAAGTACTGCTTTAAAATTGCAGAAAGAATAAATGAATAAATGATACTGCTGTTTATGTTGAGTTAAGGCAAAGCGATAACTTACAGTGAAGGCCTCTGTCAAAACAATGTGATCATAGAAAATATAAAAATATGAAAGGAATAATTTTAGCTGGTGGGTCTGGAACGAGGCTTTTTCCTATTACCAAAGGGACGTCAAAGCAACTACTGGCAGTGTATGATAAACCTATGGTTTATTATCCATTGTCCGTATTGATGCTAGCTGGTATCAGAGAGGTTTTGATTATTTCAACACCAGATGATCTTCCAAACTTTGAAAAACTTTTTGGTGATGGCTCAGAACTCGGATTGAGCTTGTCTTATGCTGTACAGCCTAGTCCGGATGGACTAGCGCAGGCATTTATCATTGGCGAAGAGTTTATTGGAGACGATTCTGTATGTTTGGTGCTTGGGGATAATATTTTTTACGGACACGGACTTACTGAACTGCTTCGCAAATCTAAAGTTGCAGCTGAGGAAAAGGGAGAGGCTACCATATTCGGATATTATGTCAATGACCCAGAAAGATACGGCGTTGCTGAATTTGACCAAGAAGGGAATGTGTTAAGTATTGAGGAAAAACCTGCTGAACCAAAAAGTAGCTATGCAGTCATTGGCTTATATTTCTATCCCAATTCAGTGATCAGGGTAGCAAAAGAAATCAAGCCTAGCTCAAGAGGAGAGTTGGAAATCACCACAGTAAACCAGACTTACCTTAAAGAAGCCAATCTCAAGGTGGAACTGATGGGAAGGGGCTATGCTTGGCTTGATACTGGTACCCATGAGTCCATGTTAGAGGCCTCAAACTTTATCCATACGATCGAGAAGAGGCAAGGATTGAAAGTTGCCTGCTTGGAAGAAATTGCCTATGAACTGGGGTACATTTCTAGAGAGCAAGTATTGAAGCTAGCAGAACCTCTTAAGAAAAATGATTACGGAAAGTATCTCATCAAGCGTGTGGAACAGATAAAAAAATAAAAATCTATCAATAACTTAATAAAAAAACTATGCTTACCTATCAACCTAATGCCTCATCAAATAAGGCCGAGATTTTTAATGAAGTCAAGTCACATATCGAATCACTTGGATTTGCTGTAGTAGATCAAGATGATACAAGACCTTGGGGTGCTTTTTTGGTAATTGATCCAAATCAAATTGAGGCTTTTCAGAAGCATTTCTTCGGAGAAGTAACCCTTAGTTTTGACAGTGAGCTTTCATACAGTCCAAAAATTCTTTTGGTAGCACCTACTCAAAAACTTTCATGGCAATATCACTATAGAAGATCAGAGCTTTGGAAACTTGTAGCAGGAGAAGCAGCGATAGCCAGATCTATGGATGATACTGAGTCTGAGGCTGACAAAATGGAAATGGATGGTTTGGTAAAACTTGCACAAGGAGAGCGTCATCGCCTAATTGGTCTTGATGGTTGGGGTGTGGTTGCAGAAATATGGGTTCACACAGATCCTAAACAACCTTCTGATGAATCTGATATTGTGAGGTTACAGGATGATTATTCCAGAAAATGATTTGAAAATGTGCTTTTAAGCTGGTTTACCTGAGCCTTTTTCATCAAGCCCTAAATATTGGTTTTAAATTATTAAATGTTTGAGCATTAAAAAGGGTACAGAAGTAACATTGAACATAGCTTTAAAACAAAAATCCCTTGGCGATCATAGATGCCAAGGGATTTTCTTTTTTTGGGATCAATAGGTATTTTAATTAGTTGATATCTCCGCTTTCAGCTTTTTCGATCAGTTGATCATTTGCTGTGATAAGGATTTCAACCCTTCTGTTTTTTGCCCTACCTTCGTCAGTGTCGTTGCTTGCCACTGGCTTATCAAAAGAATAACCAATTGTTGTGATCCTGTCGCTGGCCACACCTTGCATTTTAAGGTAGTTCATCACAGAACCTGCTCTTCTTTCAGATAGACCTAGGTTATAGTTATAGGATCCTCTGCTGTCCGTGTGACCCTCTATAGAAAGATCGGTGTCAGGATACTCTTTCAAGATTTCGGCAAACTTCATGATGTTCTCTTGAGCTTGAGGGGTCAAAGAATAGGAATCGAAGCCAAATAAGATGCCTGAGTCAAATGTAAGCTTAATAGCTTCTCCAACTCTTTCTACTTCTGCATCTTTTACTTCTTCTTCGATTTTTTTGGCTTGCTTATCCATGTAGATTCCAATAGCCGCTCCAGCAGCTCCACCTACCACAGCACCGATAGCTGCACCTTTGCCAGCTTGACCACTTTTGTTTCCAAGTACTGCTCCTAGTGCTCCACCAGCGCCACCACCGATGGCTGCACCTTTTTCTGTATTGTTCCAGCTAGCACAGCTGAAAAGAAAAACTGCTCCTAAAATCTGAGCAAAAATACTCTTAATAAATCTTGGCTTTCTCATAGCGAAATGTAAATAATATAGTTGGTTACAAATTTAAGAAACCTTCTTTGATGCGAGAGACCGCATCGTAGGAGGAGTCAATATTGTAAATGCCTTTCCCAAATTCGTGCCAAAACCCATCTCCACAATCAATGTATGTCCCTCTTTTACTAGGCTTATTTTCTTTTACTTTGTCATAATCGTAGTCAGGTAAGAAAACATTCGAAAGTAAGTCTTTGGTTTTCTCCCAGTTAAGTTGCTTTTCCTGACCATTGATATTCGCAACGGCTTTTCTTACTGAAAATTTCATAGTCAAAGAAATTTCCAAAGATTTTTCTGAATCAATGTAAAGAAAGTTTACGTTTAGAGGGGCTTCCTTTTCACTGGTTTCAAAAATAGCCTGAATCAATTCTTGTGCTTCATATTGCCAATCTTCTTGATTCAGGGGAATAGTTCGGGTGATTTTCCCATGAATGTCCTTGGCAAGTACCCTTATTCCTCCTTCTTCTTCCTCAAGTTTTTTGTTTGACCATTTGGATTGGGTATATAATTTCTTGATCGGAGCTACCCAAGCATTGTGTAGTTCGCCCTTCCAGTGATAATCATCCTCAAGGGTAAATCCCTCATTCAAAATCTCCTCATCGGTCAATTCTTCCCTGTGGGTGTATTCCATATCCAAAGAGGTATTGAGGAAATTTTTTTCAAAGTTTAATTTCAGCTTAAACCTATGACTAAAAGGAGGCGGAATGCTTCCAGATTCAAAATCAATCTCTAACCTCATCAGGTCCTCTGTCTTTAAATGCATAATTTTTTATTGAAATAGGTTATTTTTCTTTGTAGTAAGTACATTGTTTCAAGTAATAAGTATTATTTATAATGTATAAAGTACCAAGTGCCAAGTGCCAAGTGCCAAGTGCCAAGTATTTGTTTTAATCAAGTTTTTAGAGTCAAAACTCAAAACTCAAGACTTAAGACACCCTCTTCATCCTTTTTAAAATCTAAAATCTAAGATTTATAATTACCCTTCCTCATGCGTTTTCGAGCTATTGGCTACCATCTGATGAATAAGTTCCATTTCCTTATTGCTCAAGTCTCGCCACTTTCCTACAGGAAGGTCGAGTTGTACATTCATGATCCTGATTCTTTTTAGCTTGGTGACTTCATAGCCTAAGTATTCACACATCCTTCTTATTTGCCTGTTCAGTCCTTGTGTAAGAATGATGTTGAACTTGTTTTTTCCAATCCTCCGAACCTTGCATGGCTTGGTCACTGTGTCTAATATCGGGATGCCATTTTCCATTCTCTTGACAAAATCATCTCCGATCGGTCGGTTGACAGTTACTACATATTCTTTTTCATGTTGGTTCCCAGCTCTCAGAATCTTGTTTACGATGTCTCCGTCACTTGTGAGAAAAATAAGTCCTTCACTTGGTTTGTCAAGCCTGCCTATTGGGAAGATCCGCTTTGGATGCTTGATATAGTCTATGATATTGTCTTTCTCGGCCTTGACGTCTGTGGTGCATACAATTCCTACAGGCTTGTTGAATGCAATGTAAACATGATCAGATTTAGGAGGGCTGATCAGTTTTCCTTTTACCCTAACTTCATCACTTGGAAGTACTTTAGTGCCCATTTCAGGTATTTTTCCATTGATAGTGACTAAGCCTTGAGCGATCAGTTTGTCTGCTTCTCTTCTCGAGCAAAAACCTACCTCACTCAGGTACTTATTGACTCGGGTGGCTGATGTCTGATCCATAGCGGTTTCATTTTCCTGCAAATTTAAGCCAATTTGTACAAAATCTACTTTGAAAGGGTATGATTATTGAGTAATTTTCAACAAATCAAATTTTCACACTTTAAATATTTAATATATGGAATTTAAGTCAGTAGGTATTTGGTTGGATTTATCCAAGGCACACTTTATAGGATATCAAGATGGTACCGCTCAATTTTTAGAAACATTGATATCTCCGCACGAGCGAATCAAAAGAGAAGAGGGAGAAGAAAATGACACCCATCAGTTTTCTCCAAATCCTGAGCATATGTCTAATAATGAATACAGGAAAAACAATATCACCCAAAATGAATTGAATGAGTATTTCAAATTGCTTGAGCAAAAAATCGCCACTTTTGAGGATGTGTTGCTTTTTGGGCCTGGAACGGCAAAAGATCAATTGAAAAACAGGGTTTCGGAAAGTAAGTCCATGAAGGATAAATGGGTGTCTGTTCAGAATGCTGATAAAATGACGGATAATCAATTATTGGCTTTTGTAAGAGATTTTTATAAGAATTAGAAATAGCATTTTTGAAAACAATGTGAACCACATATGGAGACCTTGATAAAAAATCTCGCAAATCAGGGGGAGTTCTCCAGTTTAATATAGAGCCTACTTGATATCCCCGCCACTTGTATTAAGTCGCTAGAATATCACGTAGGCTTCTTTGATTTCTACTTTTTAGTCAAAAAAATCTATTAATAAATTTATATTTTTGGTCTGTTTTCACCCGAAGTAATTCAACCTAAAAAGATTAATTCTGGATCAATTCCATAAAAATGGAACAAGTTATTTTTTAATACTCGTCCGCCTGGTAGAATCCAATATCTATTACTATCCAATACTCACTAATGTCTAAATCATGGAAATTCCTTATAGTATTAGTTTACTGGTAAACCTATTAATCTAATAGGAATATCCTACTTGGCTTCCTTTCTCAGCATCGAGTTCAACTTTCGCGAATACTTCAATCTCTTGTTGGAGTTCTTCTACATGAGAGATGATACCCACGATTCGGTTTTCATGTCTTAGCGCTTTAAGCGTTTCGAAGACTACACGCAGCGAATTTCTATCCAAGGCTCCAAAACCTTCATCGAGGAAGAAGAAGCTTTGATCGGCCTGGTTTAGTGATTTGATTTTTTCGGCCAAGGCCAAGGCTAAACAAAGTGAGGCTTGGAATGTCTGTCCCCCAGAGAGGGTTTTAAGCAACCTTCTCTTGCCTCCGTTTAGATAATCCACAACCCAAAAAGTATTGTCCTCATCTATTTCCATGCTCATGCTGTTTTTGGTGAGCTTGTTGAAGCGTATATTAGCGGTATTGCAAAGCTCTTTGAGATAAATTGAACTTACATATTTCACAAAACCACTTCCTTTGAAAAGCCTATCAAGTTCTCTAAGATTGCTTTCTCTTTGCTCTATTGTTTCGAAAGTTGCAAGTATCTTTTTCTTTTCCTTTAATTTCTCTAGAGTCTCTTTGATAGACCTGTCGATTAGCGTGAATTGTTTTTTGATATCTTCTACAGCTTTGTTTTTCTCGCTTAGAGAGATTTTTAGTTCCTCAAAAGCTTCTTGGCTGAACTGATTGATGCCTTCTGTTTTGCGGATTTCATCTATTCTCGATTGAACCAGATGTACCCGCTGCTCATAGTTTTTGATTTCGATTTCGACCTTTTCTGCATCCAAAGAATGATGAAAAAGCTGAATCAACTTCTCTTCATTTTCGAAACCGTATGTTATTTTGAGTGTCTCAAATTGATCTTGGAGTGCTTTTATCTTCTTTTTTGTGTCAGACAAAGCATTGCTATACATTTCTAGGTTTGCAGCATTGGTGGCTTGCTTGTTGCTGATTTCCAACAGGCTTTTTTGAATACCATTCAGTAGGTCTGCTGTCAGGTCTATATCATACTGAACTTTTTGAATTGTCTGCACGATTTTCTCAGCATCTTTGTCAATGAAAGGTTGACAAAAATTCCAATCTTTGATGTCACTTCTTTTGGAGTCCTGCATGGTATGAAGCGTCAGTAGCCGCTGTTCCATGGTACGGAGTTTTTGCTCTTCGGTCTCTAGATCGGTCTTATCTGCTTGCCATTGCTTTCTCCAATCTTTCAGTTGTCGGTTTTGAGTTTCTACTTTCAATATGGCACTTTCGGTATCCAGAAGAAAATGCCTGACTTCATCAATGTTTTTGTAGTCTTTAGCTTTTAGGCTTTCCTCTAGGTTTTTGATTTGAGTTTCTATTTTTTGAAAATCCTTCTGCTTAGCCTCTAGCTGTTGGTTGATATGCTCTAGCTTAAAGCCCAGTTCGGTTATTTTTTGAGATTGTTCAAAGGCTTCTTCCAGCTTGAGTTTGTCTTTTTTAATTTGCGCCTCATTCTTTTGTAGAGAAAGATTTTGCGCTTTAGCAATTAATGGGTTAGGATGCTCTATAGCACCACAGAGAGGGCATGGCTTTCCAGTTTCTAGCAAATGAACATGTCCTCCAAGACCAATTTTTTGATTTAAACTTTCTCTTTCAATCTCAAGTAATTTGATGTTGCCTTTCAAACGCTCCAACCATGTGCCAATAGATTGTTCTTCAGCGGGGATTTGATTTTGAAGTATTGAAATTTCTTGGGTAATCAGAATTTTAGATTTTTCTAACTGACTAGTCTCATCTTCGATATTTTTTATAGTCACATTCCAATTATCCCAATCTTTTACGGCGCTTTTGAGGTTTGCCAGCTGGTTGCTGTCTGGGATTTGTTGTTTGTCTAATTCCTCCTCCAGCTTGTTGATATTGGATTCTAATGCTTTTTGTATTTCTATCTTTTTCTCCAATCTTGGACGAATCAGACCTATTTGGCTATCTGCATCCTTGATTTGAAGTTGGAATTCTTTGATTTCTTTGAGTTTTTCGAGGTCTCTGATTTTGGATTCACGCTCGGGCCTTTGATTTGCTTTTTCTTTTAGCTCAGCCTCTTTTTTTTCTTTTTCAGCTATTTCTTCGGCATAGCGCTCCTTGAATTGTTCGCAGTCTATGATGCTTACCTGATATTTTTCTATTTCTTTATTTTTTTCCTCTAACTGATCCCATACAGGTTTGAGATAAGTTTTGGCTTTTAGAAAATCCTTGTAGATGGCTTTTTTATCGGCTATGGCCGATTCTTTTTCTTTTAGCTCAGCCCATTCTAACTCAAAATTTTGCAAGGATTGGTGGAGGACTTGAAGTTGTTCCTGTTTTTTAAAGGCAAGTTCAGCGTTTTCTACTTCCTTTTCCAATGCAGCTGCCCGCTCTGCAATACGTTTTATTTCGGCTTCTTTTTCTGCTAACAATTCATCGGTATACTCAGCCAAAATGTCCAAATGGGTCTGTTGAATGGTCTTTTCATGAAGTACCTTTTTTAGTAGAGAGCCTGTCTTTTGACTCAAATCAAACCTTTCAAGTCCGAAAAGCTCCTTCATCATATCAGCCCTTGGGCTCGGCTTGAGGTCTATGAATTCTTTGAATTTACCTTGAGGAATGATCACTGTTTGCTTGAAGTGCTCTTTTTTCATTCCGACGATATCCTCACCCCTCATCATCAATGGCTCAATTCCAGCGGATGTTTTGAGATAAAAGGTGTGTTCTGCAGGACGGATGTCCTCAAAGTTCTTTGAGTTACGTTTAGCTTCATATCTGGCGATATAAGTCTTGCTATTGTTGAGACCAGCTTTGAACTCAAAGCTTATGAGTAAGCTGTCGCTTTGAAGATTGACCATGCTGTTTTTTTCACCACGATCTGAAAGTCTTTCCGTGCTGCCATATAAAGCCAACAGAATGGCCTCAAGGATAGAGGATTTACCACTTCCAACAGCACCAAATATGCCAAAAAGCCCCGCGGCAGTGAGTTGATCAAAAGCAACCGTCTGCTTTTCTTTGTATGAATACAATCCTTGGATTTCGAGTTTGATAGGAATCATTGGGCTTAGTCTTGGCTGATTACTTCTTTGAACATTTCGATCAATGCTTGATTGGGAGTTTGTCCTTTTTCACTTTCATAATACATGCTGAATAGGCTCATCATATCTTTATTGAGGTCTTCTACTTTGAGGCTTAAAGACTCTTGGCCTTTGACACGAAGTATATCTGGAATCAAGTTTACAATACCGTCGTGCGCTTTCATGATAGCCTTTCTGGTGACCGCATCAATAGATTCTTCGGTAGCATAGGTGACCTCCACAAAGCAATAGGGATTTTCCTCTAGCCAAGCCAATGTTTCTGCAAGGTTATCGAACCTTTTTCTATAAAGCGGTCTTCCTGACTCCAGTGTTTTGGCTTCATATGTTACAGGCTTTTGAGCTTCTGCATGGATGATGATGACTTTCTTTTCCTGATCTGCTTCGCTAAACGAATAGGCTAGGGGAGAGCTAGAATATACAGCTGGTACGGGAGACTTACTTACTGTATGATATCGATGCAAATGGCCAAGTGCAGCATATTGAATTTGAGGGGGTATATTAGAGGTGAATAGGGCTTGAGTACCGCCTACATGTAAGATTGGGCGTTCACTTTCGGGTTCGACTTCCGGTTTTTCGCCCTCCTTTGTGAAGAAAAAATGACCTACAAATAGATTTACACCATTACTATCACAATACTTGTTAGCGAGGTCATTCCACTTTTTCTCCATAAGATTTCGCATGGCTGCTTCTCTATCTTCCTCTCCAAAATAGGTTTTGAGCAAAACTTCATTGGCATAAGGCGCCAAAATAATCCGAATAGGTGCCTGGTGAGCTGGGAGCTTGACTTCAACAAAACCTGATGCTGAATGGAGAATCTCTACCCCGTTATCCAGCTTTCCTGTGGGAATGACAGAATCATAACGACTGTAAAAGAATATTCCCATTTCCCTTGCTAGAGGATCTGGAGCTTCGACAAACTGAGTACTATCATGATTTCCTGAAATAGCGATAATCGGTCTTGCTCCATTTTTTGACAATCTTCTTAGTGTTTTGTAGAGCAGTTCTACTGCTTCATGGCTGGGGTTGAAGCTGTCAAAGATGTCTCCAGCCAATAAGACCAGGTCAATATCTTGTTCATCTGCGATTTGGATAATTTCTTCTAAAACCAACTTTTGCTCCTCCATTCTAGAGAAATCCTGTAATCTTTTGCCCAAGTGCCAATCTGCTGTGTGTAGGATTTTGATCATAAATTAAAAGTCAATGGTGTAGTTTTCAGCAAAATATAATATATTCGGCGGGTTTTTAAATTCAATATGGATTTAAAGTTAGATGCTTAGGGCTAGCATTGCAAGTCTATATTTAAATTTTGACATGAATTGGCACATAAATTGCCAAAGGTCGGAAATGAAAAAAATCTATCTCATCATATGTCTTTTTACAGCGATGTCTTTCATCAAGGCAATGGCTCAGGATGAGTTTGCGCTAATGGAAGAGGTTAGTATAGCTGATTCTACCTTTTTGATTGAAGAGGGAAGGGCTAGTTATTATGGGACAAGGTTCCACATGAGAAAAACTGCAAATGGAGATGTTTACAATATGGAGGAAATGACAGCAGCTCACAAGCACCTTCCATTTGGGACGATATTAAGAGTAGTTAATCTCAAGAATGACAAAGAAGTTTGGGTGAAAGTGAACGACAGACTGCCTCCAAGCTCCAAAAGGGTGATTGATCTATCCAAAGGAGCTGCAAAATCCCTTGATATGATCAGAGACGGGGTGATACCTGTAAGGCTCGAGGTTCCAAATCAAGAAACGATCGTTTCATTAATAGATTATTACCAAGAAAATAAGCCAGAGGGTATGAGGCTGAGGCTATATCCAGAGCCTTTGGAGTTTGTCAGGCCAAGTATAGAACTTTTAGAGCTCCTTATAGATATGCAGGACGAAAGGATTTTTGGTAGTATTTATTAAATCATTGTTTTTACACGTTATTTTGATTGGTTTTTACCGTTTGAAGAGAAATTTTAATTTTTTAACAATTCATCATTTTGATATTGTTTAAAAATTTAGTTATTTGAAAGCCCAACACTTTAACGTCTTTCAAATGAACCAACGTAGACTGTTTTTTATTGCCATTGTTCTGATAGGAAGTATATTTTCTTGTGAAGAAGAGAAAAAAGAAAATGAAGAAATTGCAAAAGATTCATTTCGTGGAGAGGTAGCTGCCACTCCTGTGCGCACCGCCAAAGCAGAGCAGCGATCCTTTGATTATTTGATTAATGCCACGGGCAAAATCGATGCAGTAGATCAAGTGAAAGTTGTGATTCAAAGGCAAGGTGTCTTGAGTGAACTGTTAGTCAAAGAAGGAGATGTAGTAGAGAAGGGGGCTGTTTTAGCCAGATTGGATGATTCAGAGGCCAAATTTAAGTTGGAGAGGGCACAGATTCAATTGAAGAATGCTCAAGCAAATTTTGACTCAGAGATTTTGAGCTTTGGCTCTATCATGAGTTCAGAAGATGAAGATAGAAAAAGTAGTATACAAGACCAGATCAAAGCCAAGAGTGGTTTTTTTGCAGCAGAAATTGATTTGAAAGAAGCGCAGATGGATATCGAGAAGTCTGTGGTAAAAGCACCTACTTCTGGTAGGGTAGCAGACTTGAAAATCAAAAAAGGTAGCTTAGTGTCAAATGGTGAAGAATTTATGGAAATCATTAACCTTGGTGCTTTGGAGCTGAAGGTGAAAGTGCTGGAGTCAGATATCAATTATATTTCTATAGGTCAGAAAGCTGAAGTTTATCCTGTTTCGGGTTCCACAGAGCCTTTTGCTGGATCAGTAAGAAGTATCAATCCCAAAGTAGATGAAAATGGCCTTGTCCAGGTCAGTATCTTGGTGAATTCTGGCAAGGGATTGCTTCCAGGGATGAACGCAAGGGCAATCATCAGGGCACCACAGAATAACAGTATCGTTGTTCCAAAACAAGCTTTGGTGTATAGGTCAAGTCGAGCAGTAGTCTTTACTATTGAGAACAATGAATCCAAGTGGAACTATGTAGAAGTAGGGAAAGATAACGGAAAGGAGGTAGAGATCCTATCAGGAATCGAAGCCAATAGTACTGTGATCACAACGAATAACCTACAGCTTGCACACCAAGCTCCAGTTCAAATCGTAAAAGAATAGGCGCTATGGTTAGATTTTTATTAGCCAGACCCATAGCTGTATTGATGACGTTTGTGGCATTGATGGTATTTAGTATCATCGTATTTAGAACATTGCCGATCTCCTTGCTTCCACCTATAGATGTGCCACAGATTGTGATCAAGGTGAATTATCCCAATGCTTCCCCTGAGGCTATAGAGCAGAATGTATTATCGAATATCAGAGAAGAGCTCATGACCTTAAATGGTCTTGAGGAAGTAGATAGCAAAGCAGGAAGTGAAGTAGGTACGATCAGGTTGACTTTCGATTATGGTACCAAAATGGAACTGGCTTATATCGATGTCAATGAAAAGATAGATAGGATTACCAATAGCCTTCCCTCTGATCTGGTAAGGCCTCAGGTCATCAGGATCAATACCAATGATATACCTGTCATCAGGGTACAAGTAGTCCCTAAGCCAGGGATAGATTATGCTGAAGTCAGTTTGTTAGCAGAGAATGTTCTGAAAAAACGACTGGAGCAATTGCAAGGTGTGTCCCTGGTAGATATCAATGGTAAAAAGGAAAAAGGAATTTCAGTCACTCCAGACAAGTCTGCCTTGAGAGCTTTGGGAATGACAGAAGAAAATTTGATCCAAGCCATTAGGAATGGGAATGAAGAACTCCCGGGGATAAGTGTAGAAGATGGCCAGTTTAGGTATTACCTGAGAATGGCCACAAGAGTAGATACGCCTGAAGATATTATGCGCCTTCCTGTCAGAAACAATAACGGGACTACGGTAGATGTTGCAAGGGTAGCTCAAGTAAAATATGAAAACAAAGATGTATTAGGATATCATTATTTCGGGACGCAAGAAGGCTTGGTGATTACTGTGCACAAGCAAGCCTCTGCCAAAATGAATGAAATGATGCCATTGATCTATGAATCATTGGAGTTTTTCAAGAATGATTACCCTCAAGTTGATTTTGATGTGACCCAAGATCAATCTACGCTTTTGAACGCCGGTATCAGCAATCTCCAAACTTCACTTTTGTTTGGTGGACTTTTCGCATTTGGTGTACTATTCGTTTTTATGGGAAATTACCGAACTCCTGTCATTATTGGAATTTCCTTACCTTCATCTTTGATTATCAGTTTTTTGGTATTCTATTTCTTCGAAATCTCTATCAATGTCATCTCTCTCAGTGGTTTGGCATTAGGTCTGGGGATGCTTATTGACAATGCGATCATTGTCTTAGATAATATAACCAGAAAGCGAAAGGAAGGACTCCCTATCTTCGAGGCCTGTGTCCAAGGAGTCAATGAGGTAATGTCAGCCTTGATTAGTTCTGTGTTGACAACCTTAGCAGTATTTATTCCACTCGTATTTTTGAGTGGAATATCAGGAGCATTGTTTTATGATCAAGCCGTTTCTGTTGCGGCTATATTATTTGTTTCTTTGCTGGTGGCATTTATTTTATTGCCAATGTTGTATCACTTTTTCTTCAAAAACAAACCTGTAGAGGACATTGCAAAAGAAGATAGCAAGCTTTTCGGAAAAGTACTCAAGGGATATAAAAAGCTTTACCAAGTGATATTTTTGAGAAGAGGGTTGAGTTTTATTATCTTTTTGATATTTATTCCAATTGCTTTGCTGGTAAGTCAACTATTGGATTCGCAGGGATTGCCTCCAATCGAGAAATTTGATGCCTTGGTGGAAATAGACTGGAATGAACCTATAGGTGTGGAACAAAATCGTGATAGGCTTTTGAGTAGCTTGGAAGCGCTAGGAGATGGGTATCTCAAAGCAGAATCGGACATAGGAGTTCGACAGTTTTTGCTTTTTGATGGAGAAAATTCCATACAACAAGCGAGTGTTTATTTCCTGTTTGAATCACAGGAAAAGAAAAACTCACTCATGGACAGGTTTAGGAGATTGCTGGCTGAAAATTTTCCTGGAGCAAATGTAAGTATCATGGATGCTCCAAATGCCTTTGATCAACTATTTGCATCTAATTTGCCTTACTATGAAGTCAGGTGGAAAGATTTAGGAACCAAAAGACCTGTAGAAGAAGAGCGCATGGATGAGTGGTTAAAGACCTTTCCAACTCAAAATTATGATAGGGGGCCAGCCCTTCAAAAGGAAGCTTCTGTAGTTTTTAGCCTTGATGCTGCCAAAATGACGACTTATGGGGTTTCAGTCTCTAGTATTCAGGATCAGGTACAAAAGCTATTTGGTAATTTTACCATCACAGAGATCAAAAGATTTGGAGAAATTACCCCTATTAGAATTAAGGGAGAGCGAAATGATTTTGAACAAATACTAAGGCAAAATTATGTGCCAGGTACAGATGGGAATGAGTATGCGATAAGCAATTTTATTCGATTCGATTATGTCAATCATTATAAATTTGTCACGGCGGACAAAGGCGGTGTATATCAATCTGTCTTGTTAACATCTGATAATCCAACCCAATATGATAAGTCAATCAACCAATGGGGAGCTGATAAAAATCTCGGAGTTAGCTTTTTTGGACAGTATTTTAAGGATAAGGAAACTATCAGTCAATTGATAGGGATATTGTTGGTGTCAGTTGTCTTGCTTTACTTTATCTTATCAGCACAGTTTGAAAGTTTTGTCCAGCCACTTATCGTTATCTTTACCTTACCACTAGGGATTGGAGGGGCATTTATTGTACTTTTGATAACAGGGACTTCTTTGAATGTTATGTCAGCTATAGGCCTTGTGGTTATGCTTGGGATCATGGTGAATGATGCCATTTTGAAAATAGATACGATTAATAGGCTTCGGTTAAAATATGCCATAGAGACCTCCCTTAGTGCAAAAGAAATTTTGAATAGAGCTCTTTTTGAAGCTGGGGAAATCAGGCTCAAGCCTATCCTTATGACATCTGTGACGACCATTCTTGCACTTATTCCAGTGGTTTTTAGTGCTGGACTGGGGGCGGATTTGCAAAGACCTTTGGTGTTTTCAGTGATTGGCGGTTTGACTATAGGTACATTCACTGCACTATATTTTGTGCCATTAGCTTATTGGTTTATCGGCGGTAAAGTTTCAATCAAAGATCCAGAAACTGTGATCGTCTAATCCGTAAGCCATGACTCCATTTAGAATCATCATAGCATTCATTGTTTTAGCAGTTATAGGTTTTGCCTTGGTGCCGAAGCTATCTGTCGACCTCAATCCTCGAGAGAGGGAGCCAGTGCTTACCATAAGCTATGGGGTACGTCAATCTTCACCTGAATTGGTAGAAAAGCTTGCTACATCCCCTCTAGAGGGAGCATTGTCCCAATTGGCAGAACTTAAAAAGATCAAGTCTGTATCGAGGTATAATGGGGGTAACGTTACATTGACTTTTGATAAAGAGACGGATATGGATTTTAAGAAGTTCGAAGTAGCTTCTATCATCAGGCAAGTATATCCGTCATTAGATGAAAATGTGAGCTATCCTTTGGTGACTCATTCGGGAGAGAGGAGAAATGATATCAAAAATCCAATTTTGGTATATAGCGTCAATGGTCCATTTGCTGCTTTCGAAATCAAAAAAATAACAGAAGATGTGTTGAAGACTTCTCTTAATAAATTTGATGAGATCGAAGAAATCAATGTTCGAGGAGCTACTGATTTGCAATTGTTTGTGGATTATGATATCAAAAAACTACAAGCCTTGAAGCTTTCTCGTGGAGATGTGGTGCAAGCTATCAATAGTGCTTTTGGAAGAACTTTTCCTGGTGCATTGACAAATAGTAGAGCAGAAACCCTGTTCATCCAGGTTGACCGATCGCTGAGAGACATGTCTCAAATAGAAAACCTCTTGATCACAACACGGGATGGAAAGGAGGTTTACCTTAGGGATATAGCCAAACTTACCTTGCAAGAGGCTGAAGCAAGCTCATATTATCGGATCAATGGGAATAATTCTGTCACCTTATCTGTGATCAATAGAGATGGTATCAACAAAGTCCTTTTGGCCAAAAGCATCAAAGAAGCAATAGAGGAAGCTAAACCTTTGTTGCCAGCTGGGTTTGAAGTTCGATTAGAGACTGATGATACAGAATACCTAGAGAAGGAGTTGAATAAAATTTACAAAAGGTCTGGACTTTCTATTCTCATCCTGATCGTCTTTATCTTTTTGATCAATAGAAATCTTCGTTACTTAAGCATCCTGTTTTTAGGGATCGTAGTCAATTTGAGCATCACAGGAATTATCCTGTATATCCTCAAGGTAGATATTCATTTGTACTCCTTGGCAGGATTGACGATATCATTTGGGTTGATCGTGGACAATGCGATCATCATGATAGATCATTTGCATAAACATAAGAATAGAAAAGTCTTTTTGGCACTATTAGCAGCTTCATTGACAACCATTGCAGCCTTGATGATAGTGTTCTTTTTGCCGGAAGAAGATCGTAAAAACCTCACTGAATTTTCCATAGTAGTGGCTACCATGCTAGGAGTCTCTTTGGTGGTAGCTTTATTGTTTACCCCAGCGATGTATCAGTTGCTTTTTGGTTCACATAAGAACAAAGGCAGGAGCTTGAAGTATGCTCAATTGAGAAAAAGGGTAAAGGCTTTTGTGATCTATACGCGTGTGATTGGTTTTACAGCAAGGTATAGAAAGACATTTGTGACGATGCTGATACTTTTATTTGGTATTCCTGTTTTCTTTTTACCAGCGAAATGGGAAGGTCAAGAGTGGTACAATAAAACTGTCGGTTCAACTTTATATCAAGAAGAAATCAGGCCCTATGTTGATAAAGCTTTGGGCGGTTCATTGAGGATGTTTGTCAGGGGAGTTTACGAAAAGTCAGGATATCGAGAGGCGGAAAAGACAAGGTTATACGTGACCGCAGGACTGCCATTTGGCAACACCTTGGACCAGATGGATTTTATCATGCGGGAGTTTGAAGGCTTTTTGAAAGGAGTGGAGGGTATAGATCAATTTGTGACCTCAGTTAATTCTGGACAGTCAGCAAATATTGTAATAACTTTCAAAGAAGCGTATGAAAAATCTGCCCTACCTTATCAGCTCAAAGGACGACTTTCTGTTAAGTCTACAGATTGGTCAGGTGCAAGATGGAATATCTATGGAGTCGGACAAGGATTCTATACTGGAAGTGGAGGGGAAGGAATTCCTTCATTTCAAGTCACGATGAAAGGTTACAACTATGATGAACTTGAGCGGCAGTCTGAAGTGTTGGCAGAAAAACTCTTAAAGCATAAAAGAATTCAAGAGGTAAACACCAATGAAAGATTGAGCTGGAATGAAGCAAAAACAGAAGAATTTGTATTGAGATTGGATCAATCAAGCTTGGCTTTAGGTGGGATCAATCAATATCAGCTGATCAATTCACTTAATGATGTGTCCAAACCTACCGGGACTTCAGGTATGCTTACTTTAGATGAAAAAAATTATGGGATTGTAGTAAGAGAGAATCAAGCCTCCAGGTTCTCGAAATTTGACCTTGAGGAAACAAGCTTAATCACAGGCGAAGAAAATATCTTTAAGGTGAGTAATTTTGGAACTTTAACCAAAGAGTTTACGACCAATTCACTCTATAAAGAAGACCGGCAATACATCAGGTCTGTGGCATTTGAATATATGGGTTCAAGGAAATTTGGAGATGAGTACTTGACGGAAGTTCTGGACGAAATGAAACTGGCCATGCCTATAGGCTATACAGCGACTAAGCATTCTTGGTCTTGGGATTACGGAAAAGCCAAAAGGCAATATGGCTTGATGGCCGTCTTAATCGTAGGAGTGTTTTTTATTACAGCGGTTTTGTTCGAGAACTTAAGACAACCTTTCTATATCATTGCCATTATTCCTTTGTCATTTATTGGCCTGTTTTTGATCTTCTCTCTAGGCAATTTCTATTATGATCAAGGTGGCTGGGCTGCATTTGTGATGCTTGGTGGATTAGCAGTAAATGCCGCCATATTTATAGTCAATGATCTCAATAATAGGGTCTCAAACAACCCCAAGCATTATAACCGTAACGTGATCAAATCAGCCGCAGGAAAAGCGATTCCTATCATGTTGACCATCATGTCAACTTGCTTTGGTTTGATTCCTTTTATCATGGAAGGTCAAAATGAAATTTTCTGGTTCTCATTAGCCATAGGAACCATAGGGGGACTAGTCTTTAGTATCGTAGGTGTATTTATAGGTCTACCGGTGTTTTTGTGGAGAAAAGTGAAAGGTTAGAAGCCAGAGATTAGAGACGAGAAGCGAGTGTCATGGAGAGCAGAGACCAGAGGTTGGAGACGCGACACCCTCTTGTTTCCTGATCGGTCTAAGAGCTCAAATCTAATCCCAAGGTATTGGGACTAAAATCTCAAACCCTCAATCCTTCCCTAAATTACTTTGGATAGCGTATGGGGTGTATTTTTCAATGATCGATGCATCAATGCTTTGGTCGAAGACAGAAACTGCCGTGACATCATCCAAAAACACATGGTCTGCCCCGATGCATTCTAAAATTGCCCACCTGTTCAAAACATCACGGACAGGTCCTTTGATACTTGTCATGCAGACGTCAGTTCCGATTTTTCTCCAGTTATTGATCCATTCATTGAGTTCATGCGCACCAGTGCTGTCAATATTGGTTACAGACTCCATGTTGAATATGATCATATTTACTTTGCTTGGCCGATCTAGAATCCAATTGTCTAGTTTTTCCTTTATGAATTCAACATTGGCAAAATAGATCGGGCCGTCTATTCTTACGATCATTAAGTCTTCTTTTACATCCAGGTTTTCGAAACGATTGATATTTCTGAAAACATTACTGCCAGGCACCCTGCCCAACTGTGCAATATGTGGTCTAGATGCCCTATAGATGATTACAACTAAAGAAAGAACCATGCCTGAGACAATCCCAACTTCAATCCCAAGGGTGAGTGTAACCACGAATGTGGCAACTAGCATAGCAAAATCTACGCGGTCTTTTTTCCATAAATGAAGAGGTTCCTTGATGTCTATCAGTCCAGAGACGGCAACCATTACTACTGCGGCCAGGATCGAACGAGGTAGGTTATAAAAGAATCCTGTAAAAAACAATAGGGTTAAAATCACTAGTGCAGCACTGATCAAAGAAGATAAGTTTGTTTTAGCTCCTGCTTCATTGTTGACAGCAGTACGAGAAAATCCTCCAGTGACTGCATAGCCTTGAAAAAATGCAGCTCCAAAATTGGCTAAACCTAAAGCGAACAGTTCTTGGTTTCCTTTTAATCTATAATTCTTATGCTTCGACTGGATGGTTTTTGCTATTGCAAAGCTTTCAGCAAATCCAACCAATGCAATGGTAAAGGCAATTGGTAATAGACCTTTGATAGTTGTAAGGTCAAGATTTGGGACAATTACGCTGGGGAATCCGCTTGGCACATCTCCAACAACTTTGACACCAGCAGTGGTCAAGTCAAGCATCCAAACTGTACAGATTCCAAGAAAAACCACAAAAAGTGGTGCGGGGAAATTCCTGTGTATTTTTTTACCGAATTTTAGAATAACAATTGCCAGAGCACCTATCAAAAAACTGATCCAGTGAATATCTCCTATGTTTCTAAGAATCGATAGGGTGATATCCTGAATATGCTCTGAGCTTGGGAGTTCTATTTGAAACAAGTGTTTTACCTGACTCAAACCTATGATAATCGCTGCGGCTGAAGTGAAGCCATTTATTACTGGATGAGATAAGAAATTGACAATGAATCCTAACTTGAACAATCCCATTGAAAACTGAATCGCACCAACCAAAAAGGCTAAAGCAATTGCATAAAATAAGTATTGTTCGTCAGAGTTTACATCCAGTCCAGCTATTCCAGCAGCTGTCAGTAGTGAAACCATGGCAACAGGGCCTACAGCAAGCTGCCTTGAAGTGCCAAATATAGCATACAATATCAATGGAATGGTGGCTGCATACAAGCCGTGAATAGGAGGGAGTCCAGCAAGCATGGCATAAGCCATGCCTTGAGGAATCAGCATGATGCCAACAGTTACTCCGGCCGAGATATCTCCTTGAAGGTCGCTTCTCTTGTAATCAGGAAGCCACGCTAGTATAGGGACTTTTGATTTTATATTATCGACAAACGCACGTTTCATGGCTGGTTTCAATATGAAATCTAAGCGGAAGGCTTTCTTTTTGGTCTTCTTTTGAAATTATTGTTTGAAGGCCTTTTCCCTTTTTGTGAATTACCTTTTTTGATCTCTATGGCAGGTGTGATATTGCCCGAAAAAGGAAAGGGATGATCTTCTTCGACAGGTATTGTTTTTCCTATCAATTTTTCAATATCCTTCAATTCTTTTCTTTGTTCTTCATCACATATAGAAATGGCAACCCCTGAGTTCCCCGCTCTTCCTGTACGGCCTATTCTGTGGACGTATGTTTCGGGGATATTTGGGAGATCATAGTTGAAAACATGGGCCAATTCATCAATATCAATACCTCTTGCTGCAATGTCTGTGGCTACGAGCACCTTGATACTCCCAGACTTGAAACCTTTCAATGCATTTTGCCTAGCATTTTGGCTTTTATTCCCATGAATAGCGGCAGCATCTATCTCGTCTCTTTGGAGAAACTTTACTACCCTGTCAGCTCCATGCTTTGTTCTAGTAAACACAAGAGCAGATTCAATATCCATTTTGGATAAGAGGTGTTTCAAAAGTTTGATTTTGTCACCCTTTGCAGTGTAGTAAAGCACTTGATCTATTTTATCAACAGTAGACGAAGGCGGAGTTACTTCTACTTTCGAAGGATTGGTAAGCAAAGTATCAGCAAGTTTCTGAATTTCTGGTGGCATAGTTGCTGAGAAAAACAGGGTTTGCCTTTTTGCAGGAAGCAATGAGATCACTTTTTTAACATCATGGATAAAGCCCATGTCAAGCATTCTATCGGCCTCATCAAGAACAAAGAACTGTAACTGTTTGAGGTCAATAAATCGCTGATTGATCAAATCTAGAAGCCTTCCTGGCGTGGCAACTAATATGTCTACGCCTTTTTTTAGTGCTATGGTTTGTTGATTTTGAGATACACCTCCGAAGATTACGGTGTGTCTCAAAGAGGTAAATCTGCTGTAAGCCGCTAAGCTTTCATCTATTTGGATAGCAAGTTCGCGCGTAGGAGTGAGGATAAGTGCTTTGATCCCGAACCTATGTTTCTTTTGCTCATGAAGCAATTGAATCATAGGAATGGAGAATGCAGCTGTTTTTCCCGTCCCTGTTTGCGCACAGCCAAGTAAGTCTTTGCCTGACAAGACCAAAGGAATGGCTTGTTTTTGAATAGGCGTAGGGGTGTGATAACCTTCCAAAGCCAATGCTTTGAGAATCGGTTCTATTAAATTAAGATTTTTGAATGCCATTTGGCTAATTGTTCTACGCTGAAAAAGATGTTGTACGGTCTGTGTCAGCTGGGTATAATTCGGAATCGGCCTACAACCAGCCGGTCTTTATGGACAAAGTCTTACAAAGATACGATAAAAAATCCATATGTATCTTTGTAGTCAGTTTTAGCAGCAATTCCGAGCATAAATTTTCAAGTTGATTGTTAGGTTGTTACAACTATGCTTAAGAATTAATCTTCGGGCTATTCAAAAGGAACGTAAAAAATCCTATATAACTGAACCTGAGTCACATGCA
>NZ_JAKZGP010000059.1 GCF_022549775.1 Belliella filtrata
CTTTGTTCTGGGCTGAGATGTTTAAATTTATTCATGACAACACTAATTTATTAATTTCAGCCTAAGGAAAGGAACCTAGGTTCCTTTCCTTAAACCTTTAGTGTTGCATTTATTGATTGAATCTAGGTACGGGCTTAATAGTAGATTTAAACTAAAAGATACAATGGTAACAAAAGATGAGTTAATGAAAGGATTCAAAGACTATTTAGATAAAATAGATGTAGTATTACTTAAAAAAGTAAAGACTATCGAAAAACAAATTAATACCAATGAGGGAGTTTTTGAATTAGGCAAATTTGAACGTAGAACTGTTAAAGAATTATACTTTGAAGGAGATATTCATGAAATGTTTTCTCCAGATGGAATTAAAGTTTCAGGAGCTATAGGTTTAAAAGTAGGTGTACGTGACATTAATTCAGATAGTGAAGGGTTTATGACCAAATGTTTAAAAGTGCAATTTACAAATGAAATTATAAAGTTTGATTTCATTCAAAAGGATATGGTGCTATTTACATCTGGTGAGATTAGTCATGCTTCTTTTGAAAATGATTCATATTGTTGAATTAATGAAACAGTTTACTTAAAAATGTATGAAATAAAGTTAGAAACACCCCTTAAATACCAATTTCCCCAATTCACAACCCAAAAGACCCAAAAACCCATAATTTAAGCCTAAAACACCTACTAAATCTACAATACCTTTAGCGAAATTAATCAACTAAATACTTGGTTATTAATCAAAAAAGACTTACTTTTGTAATCCTAGAAGTGGTTAAGGACACCCTTAATTTGCACATAAATACAAATATAATTTTTCAAAAGTCTATCTTTAATTGTTTGATGTCTTAGTTTATATTTGGAGTGGCTTCAATTAAACAAATCAGTATGAATAATGATGAGTTAACAGATTTAGGAAATGGAATTTTTGTAGATGATAAAGGTAATGTCACAGGTTCACATTCTGTAAACATTAATGGCCAAACTTTCACCGTTAACATTAGTTGTTCTTTTGAAAAGTTAGAAGAAAAGGAAAGAATAAGCAATAATCCTAATTCAGTTATAAGAGAACCTAAAGAAGATGAAATGATTTTACCAATAAGTTTCAAATTGGAAATCTTAGTTCACTTTCCAAAAGAATGTTTTAGAGAAAAGCAAGAATCACTATTAAAAGGGTATAACAATTTTATAGTTAAAAAATCTGATTTCCATAAAGGTATGATTGAATATAAAAATTATACAAGGCAAATGGAGATTTTAAGGAAAACTGCTGAATTAAACAATAAAGGTATAGATTTAGAAAAGAAAGGTTATATAGATGAAGCAATTACTGTTTATGAAGAAAATATTAAATTAGGTTATCCTGCCTCACATTCCTATGAAAGATTAATGATATTATACAGCAAGAAAAAAGATTATAAAAAAGAGAAAAGGACAATAGAAAGAGCTTTAGAAATTTATCCCAATAGTGATAAATATAAAAAGAGGTTAGAGAAATTGAATTTGAAGTTGAATAAGTAGATAATATGAATATACGGAACTTTGCCAGCAGCCAAATTAAATATTGACACTTAGTGTCAATGGTTTGATTAGGAGGATTGAAATGGTTTAATTGTGATCAAATATAAAATACTGATCATGAATATACTTAAGTTTAATGAAAGGTTTCCAGATGAAAAGTCTTGCATAGAATTCTTCAAGGAAAAAAGACTCAAAGAAAGGGTGGTATATAAGAAATGTAAGGGATTAGATCATTACTAGCTTTACGCCAAGAATATGTTTCAGTGTAAAACCTGTAGTTTTAGAACAAGCCTTAAGAGTGGTACGGTCATGGAAAACAGTAATCTTACACTTAAGGAATGGCTAACCGCAATCACCTTCTTTACAGCAACTAAGCAGGGGTTTAGTGCGCTGGAACTCCAACGTCAGATGGGTTTTAGTAGATATCAAACAGTATTCAATCTATGTCACAAGATTAGAACCTTGATGGGTAAACGAGATGCCGAATATAAACTGGAAGATATGGTTGAGTATGATGAGTCTTATATTACAAAGGCAAGCTCCAAAAACCAAGTAACCACAAAAAGAGGTCGTGGAACAGAAAAGAAGGCATTGGTGGCATTAATGGCAGAATCAACTGTGTTGGAGGATTTCAAAACTGGAGATTTAACTAAAAATTGTAGGTACTTAAAAATGAATAAGATAGATAATTTAAAGTCCAAAACGGCTGAAAAGCTTATTAAAGATCTAATTGATAAATCTGCTGTGGTTCAAACTGATGAAAGTACGACATATTCAAATTTTGAGGACTTTATAGATGTTCATGTTTCGAATGTATCAAATACCAAGGAAGGCAAATTCAACCTTAGATGGGTTCATATAGCTATTAGTAACCTCAAAGGTGATTTAAGGAAATTTAAAATGATTTCCGAGAAATATATCCAAAACTACATAGATGAGTTTGTTTATAAACTCAACAGAAAATATTTTGGAGAAAACTATTTGATAGACTTGTTATTGCGTCAGTTCAGCCTTACTGGCAAAGTAGGGTATAATCATATTAGAAATTATTAGAATTAGACTCTAGGGAAGGATAATGAAAAGTTAAGCTAAAACTCCCCTTCTTTTTAATGAGAATAAGAACAATTCACTATTCCTAAATGCTCATAAATCGGGAGTGTTAGCTAAACTCTACTGCCTCTAGCCCACTACGTTTTATCAGGAAGTACCTTCCAACCAAACATCTCTTTCAGCTCGTCATCAGCAATGTGCCCCCTCAAACTACTTATGATTTCCCCTTTAAGGTGATGCTGCTTTTTAGGATAGATAAAGAACCTATATGGCTTTGAGTACATTTCTTGATCACGAGTAGGGTTCAGTCCAGCTCTTGGAGCTGATAAGACTTTCTCAAGACTTAATGTTCCTTGATTTGACTTTTCTAACCCAAAGGTAACTTGATGTTTTTCTATACTTTTAAACCCACTCATCAAGGCTTGTAAGCATTTCAAAGGTCCATAAATATAATCAAGTTCCTTGCCTTGCTTATCTACCGCTTGTAGGGCCCTAATTAAAATTCCTCCATAGTAGTCTTCATTACCGCATGTAATATCAAGACCTGATCCATGTTGGTACCATTGACCTAAAGTTTTTTGGAGTTCATGACCATGGGTGTATTTATCATCATGATTAATTCCTGTATAGTAAAACTCAATCTCACAGATTCTGAAGGACTTTTTTCCACTGATCAGCATGTACTGATTCAATAGGTCTTCAGCAATTCTCTTAAAAGAGTTTTCAAGGTTTTTAGTGTCAATGGATAGATTGATAAATTCCATAATGCTTTAATTTTAACTTGATATAACAGGAATAGTAATCCCTATCTTAAATACCTTTTCATATTCTTTGATTGGAATTTCGGTAAGCTTTGTTATTTCTTCAGTTCCATTCTCCAAATCAGGATATAATATCACACAATCCATCATCTTTTTAGAAGAGACGCCTACTTTTTCACGAATCTTCATGAGTCTGGAATACCCGCTGACCTGCCTAATATCCTGATGATTGACATAGTCCTTGTAACAGGGTTTGTATTTGGCATCAATGATCTTGGAGTTTTCACCGTCTTTGAATAAGAAGTCCAGTTCATTTCCATTGGTTCTAACCTGATAATCTACTTGAGAACCAAAGGTTTTTTTAAGTTTTCCCAGTACGTACAACTCAAAAAGCTTAATCATATCGATCCAATAGGGTGGAGTGTCGATGGTAGGTAGATTTTGAATGGCTTGGATGTTGTAACCAAATCTTTTCAAAATGATTTGACCCAATCGGACTGCCTCGTTGTAATCTTTGTAGAAGGCATTAAACTTGACTTGCTTGATCTGATGGAGTTCAACATCAGTGCTGATATGGCTGAATGCAGGTTATATGAAATGTATTGTCTGCTGAAAAAACTTCTGGCCCATTAGGCCTTGGAATGTATGGAGGTATCGCTGTACAAATAGCAGCGTCTTTTTTATTAAACGATTTTCTATTCCATTATCACCAAATTCCTCAAATCTGCAGTAGGTATGTAAATCTTTATTCTTTACATGATTTTGTTTGACAGTCTGACCTACCAACACTTTGCCTTTCACTTTGCCATGGAGATTTCGATCTACTTGATAATAGCTTTTCTTGAGTCCTTTCCTGACGATTTCTTTTACTACTGTCAGAAAGCGAATAATCAATAGGGGAGACAGTAAGTCGTCTTGTTTAGGTAAAGGGATCTTGGGGTGATCAAATTTAATTTCGAATAACTCTTGGGTATGTTCGTAAACACCAGGGTGGGAGAGGGTATCAAATAGCATTTTACTAACATCAATCCTTTTAAGTTGAGTAGACTCCTCTTTAGTGAGTCTGACAGGTTCATCAGTTTCATAATCATACTTAGAGTTGAGTTTAGGTTCAACATAGAACCATTCTTTTGAACCACTTCCAGGTATCCAGTCGGATCCCACATAGTAGGTGCTTGTAATTTTAAGTTTTTGGTCAGTTTGAAAGAATTCAGCACATATCCCATCAGTCCTTCTTTTTCTGAAGAGAATGGAAGGTTCAGTGACTTTGAATTCTGGGAAATCAATTTCAAGAATACAGTGCTCTGGTAGCTTATGCATTAAAGTGTAATCTTGTTGATGACCTCTTTGACCTTTTCTTCATTGATTAGAATCCCGTCTTTTATATACTCATTGAGCAAAGGAACGACCTCATATTTCATCTTGATTTTAAGCTCCTGTTTAGCTTCCTCGTCTTTTTTATCAGTCAAGAAGTAACTATGCCCAATCCATACATCTTCTGGTCTAAAATCAGGGGATAGGTATTCAGATCTCTCTGGGTTGGCTTCTGATTCAAAGACTTCTTGGGGATTTTTTACAAAAAGAGAAGAAACCATTTCAAAGTTTTCCTTGGCATCGACATGAACGGGCTCTTTACGAGGCAGAACATCCACAAAAGAAAACCTTCTTCGTATGGCAGAATCAATGTGACCTACACTTCGGTCTGCTGTGTTCATAGTGCCGATAATGAAGAGGTTTTTAGGAAGGATAAGTTTATTGCCTTCAAGTTCTTCTTCTGAATCTGATGATTTTAGTGTATACATACTTTCAACAGTAGTACCTTCCACATCATCTTTGTCATATCTATACTCCAAGGCATAAATTAATTCCCCCAAAACGGAAGGGAGATTTGCCCTATTGATTTCATCTATGATCAGGACAAAGTTTGCAGTATGGTTCTTTAATGCCTTTTCAGCAAATTCTCCGAGAACCTTATTGACAACCATGTATTCCGGCTTATTATCATCATTTGTCTCAACCACGATCCCTCTCACAAAATCTTCATAGGTATAGGCAGGATGAAACTGGATAAGCTTTGTTTCTCCTTTTGATATGATCGTATTTTCTTGCACTTCAATCTCACCTTTAAGATCAAACTCATCAAAGAGGAATAACATGAAGTCATAATTCTTCATGTCAACTTTATATTCCACCTTCTTTTGATTGAAGAATTCTTGGACCTTCAGATTCATTTGAAGTGGACTCAATCCTTTACGATCAATTTTAAGTAGCTTACATAAGTTGTTCAAAGCCACCTTACCATTGATAGGGAAATACTTTTCAGGATAGTAACTGTTGAGTATTTTTATAATGTAGCTTACTCCAAGATTTTGATCTACTTTACTGGTGTCTTCTCTTTTTACCAGGTGAGCTATCATTTCAGCAAGTCTGGACATTGCCTCTTCAATGGAATTAGCCTCTGACAAGTGAGGCGAATGTTTAAAATGGGAACTGTATTGATCGTGAGTTTTGCTGTAGTATATCAAATATGATCTGGAGCTCCCAGGAAAGTAGTAACCCAATCTTTGTAGACCTCTTTCAATCCACCAACAAAAACTATCATTGGCACCTGTTCCAATACAATAATCTTCTAAGGTCATCTTATGAAGATCTACCTTTGGGAATTTTTCATAGAAATCCTTGAGCTTGGATTCAAACTCTTCTCTGGTAGCTTTTACCTTGGAATCTTCTGGATTAAAGTTTTTGAAGAATTCATTGATTATATGAAGTGGGCTTCCTTTATCGACAGAAACTGTTAACCCCTTTGCAAGTTCTTTTGCCAACCTAGTTTTTCCTGTTCCGGGAGGTCCTTGAAGGATAATCTCCTTTTTGTATTTCAGTAATGAAATTACATTTTCCATAACCTTAATTTTATGGGATTTCATGATTTCTATTTTAATGTTTTTCAATAATTTCGAAGTAGGGTCAATTTCTTCCATTTTTGCTAATCCGAAGGAAGAATAAACTTCTTTAACAGTTCCATATTGTCCACCTCCAATAGTATATCCTTGAAGACCTTTAAAGCCCACTCCTATTTCAGTATTTAAATTGTCATGAAAAAACCAATCCTCTAAAGGCGAATATAAATTCCACCCACTAAGCGGTTTTTGGTGATTTCCAGATGCTAAGCCATAGGCTATTAATTTATTTTGATATTTTAACAATAGAATATCATTAGGTTTTATTTCATTGTATACTCCTTTTTGGGAAGTGTTCTCATAAAGGATAAATGCCTTGTTTATAATTATCCTTTTCAAATTATCTGAATCATAACCTTTTCCAGGTTGACCTACACTACACACAAAAAATCTTTTTTTCATTATTATATATTCGATTAAGAACTCTGCACTCTACTCAATACAAACTGTTTTAAGTTTCTCTTTGAGTTTTTTCTTAAACATAATTATCATACTTTACCGAAGACTTTTTATTTTGGTCTTTTTAATACACAACGTTTAAGTGTTTAGTTCATTGACGAATTGGTTGTCATATTCGAATAATTTAGGTACGTTATTCGTATCCGTCCGATCAACCCCATCTTGTATGGGATAATTTTATTTAGGTCGGTACTGTTCCCAGTTTGAAGGGAGTAGTTGATAAAGATCTTCTTGCTTGTGAGCTTGGATTCTTTCGAACACATCTTTGAGCCAATCAAACTCGTTGATTTTATTCTTTTTGCAGCGTGCCATGAAAGAGTACATTGTCGCTGCCATTTCGGCTGCTTGATGTGATCCGGCAAAAAGAAATGCTTTTCTGCCGACCTTATGTAAAGCTTTACATAACCGAAGGCTCTTTATACATAAAATACCTGGTTGAATTCGAAAGAGCAAGCATTAAACAAGCTTTTTGATCGACTCAACATCAACCTTACCGAAGAACTCAATACTAACTCCCGAAGGGTAATTAATTCTTACGGCTGCCTCTCTTTGAAAATCAAGATCTGGTGTAATCGCAGAAAATGATGACTGATCTATTGGAGTAGATTCTTTCAAATTGAATTTCTTACACCAATAATAAAATGTGGTCCTTGAAATACCTTCTGCCTCTGCAAAACTGGCTTTACTTTTCCCAGATTCCTGCCACCTATTAACTAGGTCGCGATACTCATTGTTGCTTATCTTTTTCATGATGCAACTTTACGAAAAATTTATTCTCAGTTGGGCTTGCGCTTCCTCGGACGGATACCGTTATTCATTATTTATTGCTCCTATTTTTATAAAGGTTTTGTCCAAATCGAAATGGCCAATTTGAATAATATTCTCTGATTTGCATAATTCCTCACTTTTTTTGTGGACATCTGAATTTGTGATTAAAGTTGGGTTAGATAAAAATTTAAAAACTGAAAATTTCAATTCTTCGAAACTGTTTTTACTTTTCGGAAAACCAAATCGTTTTACCTTGGATGAAAAAGAATCAATAGTGTTTATATCAAGACCTTTTAAATAAAATTTGGCATCTATAATCATAAGAGCATCGTTTTCTGTGGGAATAGCTGGAGAATTCATAATTTGAAAAGAAATATCAGGAGCGTGGGAATATTTTTTATAGATTGAATGCCGAATTTTAGTCCCTAACCAAACCTCTACAAAATGAAGTGGATATCTACTAATTATAACTTTAAAATAAGAGTACCCTTCCTTTTTTGCAGGACTTTTGGGAAACTTTATCTCTTCCTTAGAATTAGGAATAACTTCAAGCTCATGTCTATTAAAAAGATCATTTAGAATAAACATAGAACAATAAAATTCATAGATATAATTAGTTTTAAAATCTCCAATATCTATAAATCCAAAAACTTCGCCGCTTGAATCCCAACAAGTAATTTTCTTTATAGCCTCTTTATACTTTTTAATATCCATCTTAGTTAACTTTTAATACCAGTGGGTTCTTTTTTATCTTTTTGATATATTCTTCACTAAATATTAGTTCTTCATTTCGAAATTTGAAATTGGTCCCAAAGTTTTTTTCAAGCTCCGGAAGGTATTGCTTAATAATTTTTTCCTGATCAGATGCAATTGATGGATTAGATCTCTCATCTTTTGCTGCAAATGATAATTTGATATAATTTTCTTCACCGAACATTTCTTTAAATAATTTTAAACTTTCCAAAAATTGATAAGATGGGTTTAGGATCTGATGGGTAATGTATTCATTCAATTTACTCAACACTTCAAAGGTATTGTACACATAGTAACTCTGGTTAAAATCAAATATCCCCAAGAAGTACAAGAAACACTTTCTATGGTCTTGATGCATATTATAAAAAGTAAAACCGATTAAAGATCTGATTTCATTAATATTACTAAAAAGTATCATTTTGCCTTCATCTGCGGTTATCTTTTTCCAAGATCTAAAATGTATTATTGGATTTACATAATTTTTTATGTTTGCAAGGCTGAATTTAAAATTTTCGAGAGGTTTTGGCTCGAAAATTTCTCTTTTAGTAAAGATGATCAAACTTTCTAATTCTGTTTTGTCTTCATTTTTCTTGATTTCCATAATTTTAAAAAGTGATGTAAAATGCCACTCACCCATTAAACGTTCCAGTACAAAAACGAAATCCCCTTCTTTTTGAGGGATATTTCTTTTTTCCGTAAAATAAAAGTATCCCACTTCTGGAGAAGGAATAAAATTATATTTAACAATCCAAAAATTAGCTATCATTATTTTTGTTTTAGAACCTTAAGTAAATTCAATATTTTATCATCCTTTTGATACAGCTTTTCAGGAAGAATTTTATCAAAACCATCTCCCCAAAAACTCTTTTCAATTGGGATTTCAAATTTTGCAATCAACCTTCTATTAAAATCGAATTGATTAGAGCGTTTAGGATCATCCAATTTATAATTAGGAAATGGGCCTGCAAGGTATCCTTCCTGAAAAAATGGTCTTTTTGCGGATGGAGGGCAAACATTCAACAATCGAAGATTTACAATTTCTTCGAAAGAATTATATCCAATCGCATCAGTTTGCCATGGCATTCCTAATACATAAACAATACCCGTATTTCCTGAATTTCTATCGAAAGCAAAAGAACAAGCTACATGCAGCGAATGTGAAAGATCTAATAAAGGAGTGTCACATATTTCATAGTGTTGCAGTAACGACCATGCTATCTCTGGATATTTTTTGATCAAATGGGTACCAGCAAATGTGATATTTCCTCCATAAAAAAGACTTAATAATTCTACTGATTTTGATTTCAAAAGGTCAAACTGGTGTTTTAGATTCCGGGGTATTCCATCCTTTTTTTTTCTAAAAATTGAAGGCGAAATTATAGTTTTCAAATAGCTATCCAAATAATCTTTACTTTGCCCCCTGTAATACATAACATACTCTCTATTGTAATGTAGAATCCTTGCAACCTTGCTCACTAATTCATCATAAGTCTGAACCACCATAGGATCACTTTTTAATGATATCCTCATTTTTAAAAGGTCTCCCTTTTAGCCAATCTTTTTCAAAATTAAGATGACAAAATGCTTTTTCGATTTTCCGCATACATCTATGATTTTATGAAAACCTCAATCTTATCCATCAACTTCTTCTTCAAATCCGCCCCATCTTTCCACACCAAATGCTGATAGTTTCGAGTGTCAAAATGGGCAGTTCCTATTTCATCTTCACGACAGGTATAGATTACTTTCTGTCCTCTACCTAAAGCATATCCTGCTTCGAAATAGACCCCAGCTTTATGATGTGTGAAGTCTGCAATTGTAAATCTTGCTTTTTTGATTCCTGCAAGGATGGCATCGTTAATGGTGACATCACTGTCTGGATGCTGGTCAGTAACAATGTAAGGTATGAACTTAGATTCTGTAATGGCTGGTTCAATCCAATCATTATATACTTGGAACATTTCAGAATCAAAGGACATAGCTATAAAACAAATATCTGAATCTGATATCTTCCCAATATTTGAAGCACGTTCCCATCCATCAAGGGTTAGTGCAATCCTTATATCAGCTGAATTTTCATCTTCTTCAATAATCCAATTTTTCCCTAATGCTTCATTAATAAGAGTTGTGAATTCTCGATCATTGACTATACCAATCTTTTTCATGATTTTGAAAGAATAATTCCAATTCTCTCTGAATAAAAAATATTCACCTAAGTAATCTGAATGTTTCTTTAGATAATAAAGAATTTCATCAATTTTGTCTAATGGGGTAATTGGAATATTAGAAGAAGTAATCAACGCATCTAATATATTTCGATCAACGACAGTGTTTTTTTTCGGCCATATTTCATTATATAATAAGTATTCTATTTCTCTTCTATTTTTTTTCCAATACGGATGATCATTATAAAGTTCTTGTGAAACAATTAGACATTTATTATCAAGATCACTGTAGAACCAGTATGTAACTTCTCCATTGTACTCCAAATTTAAATCCATAAAACCAGCATCAACCTTGTTCGAAGGTAATTCGGTTAATGGACAGGTAGATGAATGATGAATTTGTTTCATTTTAACTATTTGTTAGCCTTTTCAAATGGTATAACTTTCTCCCACCATAATTAAAAGTGTAGCAGAATCTCTTTTCCCTATTCATTTCAGACTTTTCTACTATAAATGGCCAAAGCCGAAAGACGGTCATCGCAAATTCAAAGTAGTCAAGGTCACTTTCAAGTTTCATAACAAACAGTCTATACCCTTCTTCCATTTGCTTAATTATAACTTCTGATAAGCTTTTTTTTGAGTGGTTAACAGCTAAGAATACAGAATCAGACAGTGAAAATTTATTTTCAATACCGTCGCACCATGAATGGATTTCAAACTTCTTTTCTTCCTGAAGATCATGGATAGCTTTTAAAGAATTAACCAATTCATCAGGGTAACAAGGATCTATCAAAATTTTTAAAGGTTTCATACGCTATATTTTAAAGCATCATTGATTTGATCTATTGAAATACCATACATTTTTGAGATCATTTGCATAGAATTTGGCCCCTTATAGAATGCTTTTATTATTTTTGCAGTCACTCCCTTAGTCCCATTAACATGTGGTAATCCACCTGCAAGCTTAGGGTCTATGATGATTGTGCCGTTACCTTTTGAAGGAATAAGTTTTTCAGCAATTCCATCTTTGTTAAATTTGATGTCAGCAAAGAAATACCGAATAATATCGAGGTTGTACTGTCCTGTTCCATTTAAAGTTATTATATCACCGTTTTGAAGTTCAAATACTATTGATTTTCCCGCAGCTCTTATGTCATTATCTACATTGTTATTAGCAAAAGGATATTTTTTACCAGTCCTTTGACCATAATCCCTTCTTGCAATTAAAATATCTTTAAGGTTACAATATTCTCTTAAAGTGCCAATAACAACCAATTCAATCAACCCATGAAAACTAATTCTGGATTTGTTTTCGTCTTTCGAATCGAATCCAGAAACTCCTTCATATTTTTCTTTGGCAAGTTCTTCAATCCATTTTTTTACCTTAGATTTTGAGAGTCCTGTAATTTCAGAAGCATCTGAAATTGAGTAGATCCCTTCATTAAGTCCAAATTCTTTCATTGTAGATTCGCTTTGAGGTTGACTGAATAAATCTAAAGAAATTTGTGGTTTTGTTGTTATTGTTTTCTTTTGAGTGGTAGTTTTAATTTTTACTTTCGTACTCAAATCCACCTGACACTCTTCCCAAATCTTCTGAAGCCGTTTTAAATGCACTTCCATATCCCAATCAGGTCTTAAGCGATCATAGGCTTCTAATACCAACCTGCGGGTGCGGTATTCTCCGTACTTGCGTATGTCTTTTTCTTTGAGGACGCGGAAGGTCTCTCCGGGGAAGTCCTCTCCATACACATCCTGTGGATCGAGGATGTAGCGCAACTCGTCACTCTCCAAGCCATAGAGCAGCGCAAAGTAGGCATCCAACTCGGCCTTAAGCCTTGCCCTGCGGTCCTCATCCCACTTAAACGGTGGAAGCGGACAACCTTTTTCTTTTTGCCAAGTAATCTCGGGATAAGCATCCTTCCATTCCGGTAGTTTCCAAGTATGACCACCCGTTTCAGTTTGATTCTCTTCCCATTGGGATTGAATGGCTTTTCGGAGCTCTGGATCAGCTTCTTTCCATAACTCATCAGCAAAGGCCTTGATATCCCAAGAAGTATAAGTGAGTTCAAAAATCAAAGGAACAATCAATTTCATTACTTCTTTCGAGTATAGTGATGGATGGATAACGGCAAACTGTTCGACATAAAAGAAATTCATATGGGTTCCCGCAATCTTCTGCCTCACAAAAAAATCTAATATACAGGACGAAAAGTTGGCATAGGATATTGCATGAAAAATTGGGTTCTCATTTACAAAGAATAAGGGCATATTATTACCAACTCCCGCACTACTAATAGCAGAAAAAATACTTGTCCTTTCATTCGTGGTATTAGTTATATCTCTAAAACCAATTAAGAATTTTGAATTATTCTGTTGGGTAACCTCACTCATTCCCACCCAATACCAGGGCTTGATCAGGTAATAAGGGTTTTGGTATTGTTCTAAGGTTGGAGTGGGTGTTTGGGTGCTGGTACGGCTATCGACTCCGGCGTAGGTTCCGAAGCGGTGGTCGTAGTGCCAGATCATTTTGCTTTCATACAGCGGAAGCCATAGTTCCTCACCTTTTTTGAAGCGATTTCCCATCAGGGTAAAGCCCAATTCCCGAAGTTCGGACTCGGTTTTGAACAAGTGGGAATCGTTGCTCATGTGAAACATGGCCTTGAAACTAATTCCCCAAGGGTTTTGGCTTTTAGCTTCATTGATCAGCACGGGTACCCGGCTGTAGATCTTGGCAGTGAGCTCCGCATCCTTTCGGGTTCGGAAGATCGGGGTGGTCTTGGTATTAGGGTTAATATTGAGAAAGTCCCGCTGCCCCAGGGTAAATACCCGCTCCCGGTTCAAAATATCCAGCACATCATGCATAAAGAAACCAAAGGTGGATTCCCTGTCTTTCTTTTTCGGCTCCAAGGTGATCAGGCTGAATTTATAGCTGCGATGTACATTAGCAAAAATGGCTTTCTTGTTTTCAAAATCAAACAGGGAAGACAAGCGTCCCTTTTCGATAAGATCGGCAAAATAGAATTTGTTGGTATCGTCAGTAGCGATCCCTGTAGGAACGATAAATCCAGCGGCACCTTTGTCATTGATCGACTTCTCGATTAGCTCCGAGAATACCGAATAAGTATTGACATCGCCTCTTCCTGCCAAGGGAAAGCGATTACTTCCTCTAACAAACTTAGAGGATGATTCAGACTCATGCAGTGCTTGAAGGTAGTCCTGCCAGAGTTTGGGGTTGCTTGCCTGAAGCTTTTGAATGGCTCTTTTACGGGCTGCTGCATTGGCTGCATTTGCTACTTCAGAATCTTTTTCCATAAAAAATTCCTTTTCCTGAAGCTTTATCCGCTCCCATGGTGGATTGGCCAAGATCAGATCGAAACCTCCTTTTTCCGTAACTTCCGGAAATTCCAGTACCCAATGGAAAAACTTAGATTCCACGCTTTGGGCGAAGGCCTTGGCTTCCAATTGGGTATTTAGACTGCCAGTACTTTGGAGGTATTGGGCCAGGAACTCGGAGTTGACAAAGGCCCGCTGTTCGCCTGAATACTGTTGGTAAAATGCGTAAGTGTATAGATTGCAGGACGAGAGGGTCTTCATCCAGCCTTGGTTGGCACGGGAAGCATCGTAGTGTTTCTTTTGCTGCTCCACTTCAGAGAGTGAGTCTCCACGGATGGCATCGATGGCTCGGTTGCTCTCTGCAAAGCGATGGATATCCTCCTCGAAATGTGTTCGACCCATGAAGAGAGAAAACTGCTTTTTCTTCCGAAACTCGGTATTAACCTTTTTTTGAACCTTTAGAACCTCCTTATCATCCCCAACCGTTTCCTGAAAAGCTCCATCGGGAATCCCCTTGGTCAGCAGACTCAATTGGTCCACCCCCACGAGGGCGTTTCCGTTTTTGATTTTGTGCTCCAGAAAGCTCAGTGGCTTTCCGGAGTTGTGTCCTTCAATCCAAAGTGCCAAACGGCAGAGTTCGACCGCAGCAGGATTGAGGTCGACCCCATAGATACATTTTTGAATTACATCTCTTTTAGCCGGTGCTATCCATTTTTCACCGGGATTTTCTTCGCCTGAGCGTATCACGGCTAATCTGTAGGCCATCACTCTTGCAGCACCCAATAAAAAATGTCCTGAACCAGTAGCAGGATCACACAATTTGATGTCCAATAAAGCTTTTTCTTTTTCGGCAGGTGTACTTCTATCTTTTAATCGTTCATCAATGAGTGGGATCAAAGAAGTTTTGATCAGCTGTGCTACGAGATCGTGACGGGTGTAGTAAGAACCTGTAAGTTTCCGTTCCGAACCTTCCGTAAAACCAAATCCCGGCTTGCTTCCTTCCAGATAAAACAAAGGATGCAATTCCAATAATCCTTCATAGACCGACCCCAATTCTTCCACGTCCAGATCACTGTAATTGACGCGGGACAATGTTCCCGTATCGTTTCGTGTCAGGGTCAAGCTGGCAATCACCTTGAGCAGGTGTTCGTTGGTCAGCTTCAATTCATGAAAGGAAAAGTTATTGAAGCTTAGCGAAGTCTCTCCGAACAGCTCTCCTCCCAAGGGGGATATACCGAGTGGTTTTCCAAAGCCATTGGACTCATAAAGTTTAAAGGTAGTCTTCAATCCTTCCCAAAGGTCAAACTTATCCTTTTCTACAAAGTTTCTTTTCAAGGCCAGTTTGCGTAACCGTTCAATGCTGTAATACTCGAAATAAATCGTTCGTTGCTTGGAATTCTTTTCTTCTTCGGGATAGATCAATTTCCGTTCTTCCGTTACGATCAAAAAAAGCAAGCGGTAGATTGTTCTCAGGAGGGTGTCATAATAAGGTTTGGCTTCTACTTTTTGGCCATAGACTGCCTCGACGAATTCGGGATTTAGCTTGGAATCCAAAAATCCAACACCTAAAGTTTCCAAGGAGCGTTTTACCTCCATTCGGAGGTTCTCACGGATTCTGTTACCGGATTGTATGGATTCCTGATGGTATTTCTCCAAGATAACATCTTCACCTTCTCCGGACTTTTGGGTCATTCGTGAGGCATGCAGCAGTCGGAAGAGGACAGCAAAGTCCGCAAAAAGGTCTTCTTCGAAGATTTTTTCCAAGTTGAATTCAACATAAGCCAGCTTGGCCAGTCGGGAAGAATCTCTCAGTAGCCGTAGGTGTTTGCCATTGGTGACCAAAGCATAGAGGTGCTGATCGGTTACGTTCAGGTACTCCTGTACCAGTCCATGGGAAGAGATCCTTGTTTGGGTGTATTCATCCTTTTTGTCCAAATCCTGCTTAAAACTGACGATGTGTATGGGAAATCTATCCAAATTACCTGCACGATGGCTGATGGCGTATGCTTTTCCCTGAATGTTTTCGAGGTTACTTTTCTCTACGGTATATCCAGTTTCCGTCAGAAAGGGGATCATCCAGAGATTTCTTGTTTCTGTTGTACCCGACTCATCTCCCTGCAACCTGGACAACTTTAATTTGAAGCTATTCCAATAGCCCCTGATCATGGCATAAGCAAGGCCAATCTCATCCCTGACCTTGGTGTCTTTTTTGAATCCGAAATCAGTACTTTTTTGAAATTCAATTTCTTCTTTGGCGATTTTATCCAAAGTTTCAGTGCTGATGATATTTCCTTGTATGGTTATGCTTGGGAAGGTCATTTACTTTTATATTTCAAAGGTTTGAGAAGCTATTATCAAACAATTCTCTGGCTGCTATATTTTCTTTTAAAGTTCTGATGTAGGATTCAAAATCAGTTATTATATCCCTGAGAAATTTTGAAGGACTGACCTTTATTGTTCCGCTCTCTGGAAATGATAAACTTTCTTCAAAGCTGGAATTAATAATAATCTGTCCTCTTACCATGCCATTGTGAAATAAACCACAACGGGCTTCCCTGTAAAATCTATCTAAATCATTATCAGTGAATTTTCTTGGATACATTCGATGAAGACCGTTTCGAAAAAACTCATTACTTCTATTCCTACTTGATTGTCCAGTCCTATATTCTTCAACTCCTTCTATGTAGGAAAGACAGATCATTAAAACTATGAATCCTTTATTTTGGGTTTTATACCTAACCATATTTTGGGCGGGTTTAAGAAACCAACCAATTACTTGACGTCCATAAATTTTTATTTTGTCAAATGGATTATTAGGATTCAATTCTTCCCCGGTTCTTTCATCAAAAACTATAGGTGTTCCATTTTCATTGATATGACCAATGATTTCTGGAGCAATATAAATGGGGTCTCTTCGTAGTCTTTTGGCCATTTTTAAATATTTATTTTCTCCGAACTTTAGTTGATTTTTCTCCGAACTGTAAAATCATCACTTCGTCCTACTTTTTGATGTTTACCAATAGCTTCCACGTCCCGCCTTTATCAGGACCAATTCTGTCCAAAACCTTCGCTACTTTCAATTTTGCAATGATTTTCTCTACTCCTCGGCTGGAAAGCCCGATCTTTTGAGCTATATCCGATGCGGAAATAGTCACATCTTCCCTTATCATCAGAAGTAGGTGGTATGCGTTTTCTCCGAACTCTTCGATAATTTTCTCCGAACTGAGAAAAAGCAAATCGGATGTTTTCTCCGAACTGGAACCTGTTTTTCTCCGAACTTTAGTAGGCGCCAAAAAGGCATCGTGAATAGGAAGTACAACATGGAAAAAAGACCTATCCTCATCCGTATCAAATTCTGCAGGAGGAGAATCATTATTTTCCATGGATTTGATAACTGTAGGAATACCAGTGGCTTTCCCTTCTGTGAGATCAAGCTCCTTAAGAAAATCCCCCAATCTTCTATTCCGATATCTTCTCGGCAGGACTGTTCCTTTTTTGAACTCGCTTAACTTTATACTTCTATCAGGGCCTCCATAATTGATCACCCTTATTCTATCCTGGTAAATGCGGATTTCAACAGGTTCCCTTGTTTGGTAATCGCGATGGTAAAGCGCATTGGCTACCACCTCTTCCAAGGCTTGATAGGGATAATTCCAAACCTTTACAGCTTCCGCTTGATCTTTGATTTTGGTGGTTTTTTGACGAAGTACATTGATTTTCAGATATTCTAATGTCTTACTAATCATAAAATCTACCGGCCCGAAAATATGTGGCGCTTCTATGAATTCATCTGCTTCTTCACCATTTGGAAAATGAACAATCTCCACCCGGGAATAGGGAAAATATTTCTCTGGATTATCGGTAAACATCATCAGGGCTACATTCCTTGGATGTCTTCTTTCAGGAGGTCCATACAAAAGCTGCATTTGGGAAAGCAGCTGTTCCTTGGTCAAGGAATCCATGGAATCCAATAATTTACTTTCCACTTTTCTGAGATAATCCCTGACTAAAGTCAAGGATATTTCCTCAAAACTAATCATGGTATTGGGCCGATCATCGAAAGGAGTCTTTCCGCTAAGGGCAATCAGTTCTTCCTTTTGACTTTTGTTGACCTTGATCGAACTGGAACCATAACGGATATAGTAATGGTACTTCTTTTCTTTGGCTTTGATTTCGTCAGGAACTTCATAAGGCCTGTTGTCTCCTGCAAATACCCAAATTACCAGAATTTTTTTATCTTCTATTTCTTCAATACTGATTTTGGGATGATAGGCTGGATTGATCAGGTTGTTCATTTTAACCATATCCTTTTGGATGCCATCAATCTCTTCCTCGTTAAGTCCCACGGGAGGTAGTAAAGGTCTCCCATTTTCTTCTTCAACTCCTACAATGATATAGCCTCCTCCGATGTCATCAAAATCATTAGCGAAGGCACAGATAGTGCGATAGATAGGGCCAGGATTCCAGCCCTTCTTGTACTCAATCCGTTCGGATTCTACTGCCCGACCTTTGATCAGGTCCAATATGTTGATAGGGAGCGCCATATTAGTCTAATACAAATGCTTTTGGTTGGGGAAGAAATACATATACTCCAAGAATATCAGGAGGAAGAATGGGATGCACAGCTTCGTAACGTTTACCACCGACCAAGGCTTTGAACCGTCCATGGGCTTCCACCAGTTTTACAGCCCGCTCTTCAGCAAGGTCGGTGAATTGATTGATTTTGTTCTGGAATAAGACCATTTGGTTTTCAAAGACATCCTGCTGTCGTTCAGGACTCAGGTTTTGACTACTCTCTACTTCAAACAATAAAGTTTTACAGGTCTGATAATCCAAGGTTTTCCCGTCAATGGCATTGCCTTCAAATCCCCAGAGATACATTTCCTCAGAGATATTCTCTACTTTGCTCTGTACTTCCTTGATGACATTCCTGACTCTAAACTGTATAATGGTTGTTTGAATATCTACTTTACCTGTCATGATTACAGAAGCTCTTGCTACCTGATCAAAATATGCTTTGGACTCAAAGGCCAACGAAAGCAGGAATTGACAGAGCTGTTCTGTGAATTTATGGTTCCTACCTATGTAGATATATCCTTCAGGAGTAGGAGAGTGGAAACTGATTGAATAGCTTGTTTTGGTTCCTAAGGTCTCTCGTATATGGGCAGGAAGGTTTTGGATAAACAGTTTATAGCCTTTTTTCTCTTTCTCGTATGAACCTTTCAAATGTACAATTCCATTGAGTACCAAAGTTTCCACTGATTGAATATCACCAATAGCTTCGTCAACTGCCTTCAGGTCATTTTCAATTTCTTCCTGCGGAACAGCCATGTGAGCAAAAATACTTCTTAGGTTTTTTGCCTTCTCTTTTGCTCTCTCCAGTTCCTTAGTGATGATCGCTTGATGGTAATCACTTCCAAAATCCAACGAGGTCTGACTGGCTTGCAAGGCTTTCTTGGGATTCAAAAGCACTTCATTCAAGACTGCATCCATGATGGATCGGTTGTCTTCCCCCAAGCTGATGCTGACACCTGTAGACTTTTGGATATCTCGTACTTTTCTGATAAGGACTTTCAATACAATGGCATCAATCGGATTATCTTCACCCCATAGCAACCAGGTCTTCACAGTTTCACTTCGCTGACCATAGCGGTCAACGCGTCCTTCACGTTGTTCAAGTCTATTGGGATTCCAAGGCAAGTCGTAATGCAATACGGCGTTAAAATGGTCTTGTAAGTTGATCCCCTCACTGAGACAATCTGTGGCTACAAGCACTCTTCTTTCCGACTGCCCCATAAGATCAATCTTCTCTTTTCGCTGTTCATCAGGGAGTTCTGAAGTAATAGCTTGTACTTCGATTGATTTTGGGAGTTCCCTTCTAAGAATCTCAGCAAGGTATTTAGCTGTGGCTATGTATTTACAAAAAATGATGGGCTGATAACCTTCCTTCATCCATTGCTTGATGATTTTAGCTGCCTCGTTGGCTTTGTAATCTTGCTTGATTCCTGAAAGGTCTTCTAATTTTTCAGCCAGCATAAATAAAACACCCAATTCGGAATCTTCCAGACCTGCTTGATCCAACAATTCCATTTGTGTGGAATCTGTATCTTCTTCAATCCGTTCGATGACAGGATTTTCTTCGTATGCAACGGCTTCTGTTTCTTCCTGTGTTCTTTGAATTCTGCCTTTCAACATTTCTAAGCCAGCAGCAGGAGAGGACATTATTCCTCTGAGCAAGGCCAATGCCGCCCAATATTTTCCTTTAAGTCCTTTATGTTGTTCCGCTCCCTGAGTCAGTCCTCTGGCAAAGGCCTGTGCATCCGTGAAAAAGTCACGATAATCCGTTGAAAGTTTGTATCCAACTTCTTTTGTATCTCTATCCGGAAATGGTGTCTCCTCTGATAGCCACTTACGGATATTCTCCCGTTTTCTTTGGATGAAATGCTTGGCCATGGCCTCCCTGTTTTTTTGATCCAAGGATTCCATATTCAGCTTCCCGAATTCAGGTTTGAGTAAACCAAGCAAAGATTGAAATTCCTCGTCTTTTCCGCTGTGTGGTGTAGCTGTCAATAACAACAAATGTCTACTTTCCACTTTGGAAAGGTCATGAAGGAGGTGATAGCGTTGCTGTTGAGAAGGCGAACTTGCACCAGCTGGCGTGGTTGCCGTATGCGCTTCATCTACGATTATAAACTCCGGGCAGTCGTTGAGAAAGATCGGTTTTCTACGGTCGTTTTTGATATAGTCGATGGATATGACCTGATAAGGAAACGCTTTGAAGATGCTTTCCGAGCCTGTAATTTTTCTTTCCAATGAAGAAACCGTACTACTACGGATGATTTCTGCGTCGATGTCGAGTTTGTCTTTGAGTTCTTTTTGCCACTGTTCACAAAGGTGTGGCTGACAGATTACGGCAAATCGTTTAACTTCTGCTCTCTCGATCATTTCCCTTAATATGATCAGGGCTTCTACAGTTTTACCAACCCCCACATCGTCTGCTATCAAGAGCCGTACAACATCTTGCTTCAGGGCCATCACAAGAGGGACAATCTGATAGGATCGTGGTCTAAATGACAGTTTACCCATAGCCCGAAACGGACCAGAGGCATTTCTGAAAGAAAGTCGTGAAGCCTCGAACAGAAGCTTAGCTGTTTCGAAATCCCCCAGATCATTTCTTTTGGGTTCAGGAAACTTGGCTTCCTTCCATTCATCTTCCTTGATCTGCAAGGGTAGATAAATGCCTGTGGCTTCATCATCTGAACCACCTAAAGGTTTTACTTTCAATATATCTACATCATCAGAGGGCAGTATTACCCATTCTCTTCCCCTCAGGGAAATCAGTTTACCCGGTGATGGTTTTTCTTTTACGATCATGCTTTTCTAAAAATATCTTTTCTTCTAACAACCAATTCCTCAACCGGCTCTTTGTAATACCATTCAATGACATCTATGCCATTGTCTTTGAGAATTCCTCGTTTGTGAGAATCATCTTCTCGGACGGTGTTTCTGTCATGGACTGATCCATCACAGAACATCACGGCTTTGATGCTTTTATCTTTGTGGAGAAACACAAAGTCCGCACTGATGTAGAATCCTAATTGTTTATTCAAATTAACTTGTGCTTTATCAGGAAGTACAAGGCTGTTTTTATAGCAATATTCAATTAGTTTTCTCTCCATGGAAGAGTTAGTATCATACTTTTTTAATAATTCCTGATAATGGTTTTCCCGATCAAAGTGCCCACTATTTCCCGACCCTGTATTATCCACTTCGCAAATCATCAAAAGCTCTAATGCATTTTTAATTTTAAATCGATCTAACTTTTCATGGTATCTCTGATTGTAATATGATAGTAAGTCATCATAACTTGCTTTTGGCTTCTCTGGAGCAAGGTCTTCTTTGGATTCAGGATCAAAATGCATTTGTCTATAAGCCTCTTCGAAGATTTCTCTTAGTTTGTCAGGATTTTGCACCAGTTGTGAAAGTATCCCCAGACTTCCTTCGGCAGCTTCATAAATCAGGATGTTCCTGGAATCCTCTGGCCCCATGAACCATATTCCAACTTCTGATTCTTCAATTTGGAAAACCTGTTCTATTGCTCTCTTTAAAGCATAGGTCAATGAAATAACACCATCCTCATCCAATTTAAGCGCTTTGATAGGCTGCATATAAAGACTATCAGCCGTGTCTGTAGAGAATAAATGAACTGTCATGGCTGGATCATTTTCACGATCTTGATTTTCAATCTCTGATTGTTTGAGCCATTTCCCAGAAACCTTACCAATAATAAATCCAGCATCTTCACCCTTAGAAGACTTCCACTTTTTGTTGACTTGAATAAGTGTGGAAGCAGGACAATATGTCAAGTTCATCAAGGGGTGTCCTGATGCACTGAGGACAGCCTGTTTGGTATGCTCAATTCCTTTAGGGTAATTGAAATATTGCTCCATCTCGTAACCTGAAGACATCCTTTCTTCCTCTTCTGAAGAAATCCTTTCTTGAGGCCATGTATCTGTTTCTACCAGCTCCATGATATTTTTATACACCATGGCATTACTCTGACCTTTTAATGGTTCTTGAGTTATTGGATCATTGTTTACGGATTTTCCAGCTTCTCCAAGCCATGCATAGCCGGTTTTAGTAGAAATCTTAAGGGACTCTGTTTTAGCATCTGCATCCGAAAGTTGCATACGGGTAACACGGAATTTCCCACCATTGTGATAGATTAGATTCCCTGGTCCAAATTCACGTAAGGCAATGAAGCGTGGCCGTGAAATAAAGGTGCCATCATTATTACTCCTTTTTCCGATAAAGGCCCTTACTGGAAGTCTTGTGAAATTATAACCTGGAAGAAAGCCTTCTGCGGCCAAGTATCGATAAACATAGAACTCAGATTCATTTGTACCGTCTCTCTTGGATACATTAAGGAGAAGGTCTCTCTGTCTATGTCCAATAGCTACCATTCTTTTTGCTTCCCTTGCTTGACTACTATCAGAACTATAAGTCGGATCTTTGATAATTGTCGTACCTTTTTCGATAAGGTTTGCAGCATTGCGAAACAGCGTTCTCCACCTGTCAAAGCTTCTATCAAGACTATGAAGAAAACTATTGCATTTGCTGACCATCCAGTCTTCTGTGAACCAGACAATTTTTTGAAGATCAGGATATTTGTCTACAATCACTTTCTTGAATCCTGCAATCCAAAAATGGCTATAGCTTTCTTTTTGGTACTCTATAAAGTCTTGAATCTTCTGAAAAAGTGGTAGATCTTTTAGGTTGTCTATATTCACAAAATCTTTTACCGAGGATTGGATATTACTCAAGCCAAGATTCATGAAAATATAAGCATTCAAATGGGAGGCAATTAGTTCTTCATTCAATAGATCAATCCTTGGAGCATTCACAGCCCCTGCAACCATCTGAATGGAGTTTCTGAAATAGTGTCTATCGTGTGGTGAAGTACTTGAGCAATAAGTAAAGACAAGGGCAGTTTGTCCGCTTCTGCCAGCACGCCCACTTCTCTGTGCATAATTCGCTGGGTTGGGAGGTACATTCCTCATGTGGACAATGCTTAGGTTGGCGATGTCTATTCCCAGCTCCATGGTTGGAGAACAATACAGTGCCGCTATATTTCCTTTCCTGAATTCTTCCTCCCTTTCAATTCTATCGCGGGAAGCAACCTGTCCAGTGTGCTCACTTGCTCTGAAAAATTTATCAAAATCTCTAAAGTCCTGCTGATAGAATTTTTTAAAATAGTGATTAGGCTTTATCTCCAGACCTTCACCTGTGGTATTGATTCTGACTTCATCTGTTAGGACAGACCTTCCATCACCCAGTTTCCATACTACCATCTCACCCCGTAACCTGAATCCATTTACCTTGGCTTTGTCTCCTTCAATTTCCTGCATAGACAAGAAATTACCTCGTTTCAATGTAAGACAGAGATTATTGATGTATTCTGTAAGTACCTTTCCTTTAATTGGATCAAGCCCATGTCTGATAAATAGTCTTTTGATATACTTACCAAGATTACTGGTGGCTCCTATACTCTCTAAGTAAACTCCCTTTTTGGTTCTTCCTGGTCTTTCCACCACCAAGTAAGGAGTACGCTCAAGACGTTCATCAGCTTCCAGAGACCACTCTTTTTCTGGATCAAGACGCTGTTTTAATCGTTCTTCTAATGCAGCTCTATTACCCTCATCAAACAAGTAGTAATCAAACGCAAAAGCTGTACGGAAGTAATTCAGCACATGAAGCAGTACATTTCGCCTTGTATCTTCTTCAAGCTTAGCAAGTAGTTCGTCTTTCTCGAAAAAGCTTTTTTTGACTGCAAAGTCCTGTAATTTTTTGTAATCAATATCCAGTAAAGCACATTGCTCCAGGTTTGGAGTATTGTATCTCCAGCCTCTTCTCAAGTCGTATAGAATTCTTACTTTTAGGTAATCTTTTAATGCTTTTTCATTTTCCTCATCTGGCCAGTCTGGATCACTTGGGTTTTTCGCATAATGATCTTCTTTAAGACCCAGAGTTTTAAAAACTTCATCTGAAATAGTGTCAAGAGTTAGACTATTGTTTTGTGCATTTTTGAGTGCACGATAGATAGAGGATCTTAATTTTCCGATCATCAAAAAGTCATTGAAGTGACCTGTTTGAAGTGATGCATCTTGACGATTATCCGTAAAGCTCATGACCTTCTGATCTTCAAAAGGTGTCTTTTGCTCAAATTGTGCTTTCAGGATACTGAATGTGGCAATGGTGGTGGTAGTACTCCTTCCCACATTACCTACTTTCATCAGCTTGGTGTTTTCTTTGGTCCTTGGATCATAAATAACACCACAAGTAGGATCTATGAATAATGGAGCTGAGACGAACCATCCATATTGATCCAGATCATTTTCTTTTTCGGTTGAAAATTTGCCAGTGCTATTGAAATAAATTTTTTGAGGTATCCTGAACTCGTAATAATTATCAACGATTATTTGACCTTTTTTTTCTTTCCACCAAGTCTCCGGAAGTGAATCAATCATGTCTTCTGACCAAATATCTTCACCATTTTCAGGGAGCAATAAATAGCCTGATTCAAAGTCATTTTCAGTAAGCTTTCTCCTTGACTTATTTTCTGTTTTACTACCTTTGAGCTCTTCCTTTGTTATTCTATCAGGTAGATCATCAGGTTCACGAGGTAAAAGTCTTCCATCAGGAATATTTTTCTTGACACAAATAAAGTCATGACCAGAATACCGGCTAAATAGTACAGGGAAAATAAATCTTCCTTGGTCACCTTCTTCAGTGTACCTTCCGTCTTCAAGTGTAATCACTCTTGACTTTCTTTCATCCAAAGTGACATAGACATTTCCAGTTTGAGAGATGAATTGATGGATCTTAAATGGAAGGAAAGATAGCCTTTTAGAAGCATTCTTTTTATTCAGTTCTTCAGACCATTCGAAGAATCTGATCAGAAACTTTTCACATTTTTCTTTATCATCAATCTGAGCGGCATCGTTTAACCTTGAAATGATTTGGCTTAACTCAAGAGGCTTTGCTCTTTTGATTTGACCGTTTTCATCGAACTCAAGAGCAATTTTTCTTTCAAGCCAAATAGCTAATGGATGATTTTTAAAAGATTCTTCAGAACCATCAATATCAATTTGTTTGATCATGATTTCTTGTAGCTCAAAAGCTCCAGGTTCTTTTGCTTTAGGGTTAGTTACTGTTTCAAGGGTTTCTCCTATAACCTGACCTTTCTCGAATCGTTCACCAAAAATTTCTGTAGCAACATTGGCGACAACTTCTTTCTCGTCAAAATCACCTTCACCTGAAGCCATCGTCGCCGAAGTTCCTATCGAAAGTACTTTCTGAGTACAAAGGGACTTGAGTCTTCTGATCAACATGGAAACATCTGCTCCCTGTCTCCCTCGATAGGTATGCAGTTCGTCAAAAACTAAAAACTGTAAGTTTGAAGAGATTGATTCTCTGATTGCTTTTTCCTTACCCCTCGTTAAAAGGAGTTCAAGCATCATATAATTGGTCAATAGGATATCTGGCATCTTTGCCTCAGTATCTTCTCTTTCCTCTTGCGATTCTTGCCCAGTATATTTACGGAAAGTGATCGGGAAATCATCTCCATAGTTTTCCTGAAACTTCTCTATCTCTTTATATTGAGAGTTGATCAATGCATTCATGGGGTAGACCAAGATAGCTTTGATACCTTTCTTCGATTGATTTTTAAATAACTCGTTAAAAATAGTTCCCAAAAAAGTCAATGACTTTCCAGAGCCCGTTCCAGATGTGACGATAAATGAAGAACCCGTTGTTCCTAATCTGATAGCTTCTTCTTGATGGGTGAAAAGTTGATAGCCTTTAAATACACGATTCATTTCAGGTTGAAGTATACCTTCTTTAACCAAGCTATCAAGTTTTGCTGCTTTTTTAAAAGAAGGATTGAATTGAATTAAGGGCTCAGGAATGTAAGATGTCGTTCGAAAAGCATCGTCTACCACCTTATTGATCCTTTGATCTTTAATGATGTTAAAACTTTTCAGATAGTCCTTATAGTCCTCGACGATCTGATTATGAACTTCAAATGCCTGCATTATTCCAATTAAAAGAGATTTATTATAAAAAGATTTATAAATATATTGAAAAACTTAGGTTATAAAAAAATGCAACTTAGATATATCAACAATTGATTTCTATGTGGCATTTACTTAAAATTACGGATTAAACATATGTCTTATCCAGCATGTTTTGGAAAATAGATCTTTGTGATTCTTTTGAAATCTATTACTAAGACTTTTGAAACGACCTTAAAGTAATTTTCACCTTATTGTTGAAAAGGGTAGCTGTGTTTGAGAAAGGTATTTATCTCAAGATTTAAATCATACGATGTTTTAATAGCTATTCTTTCTTTTTTTCTAGTTTGAACACAAGCATAGTTCCCAAATGGTGTTAAAATCTGGCAATATTGCTCAATCTAAAGATACGAGGGTGGGTTCAATATTATTATGGGAAAATAAGCCATAGAAGTTTAAAACCTGTGTTTTATTACTTACACCATCGGTTGATCAGATGAGTCCTGAACAAGTTCAAAAGCTTCAAAGGAAGCAAGGTCAAAGCAATTAAGTGGCTTAGGCAAGTGACGGTTTCATATCCAAACTTGTTTTATCACTAGAAATTGAGCTACAAATTAGTCTAATAAATGGACTATCCGACTGCATAATAAGAGCTTCCGTAATGAGCGGAACAGGCTGTATGAATCGAGCGATTCACTGTCTGTTCCGAAAATCAGGATACGGTTCGGTGAGAGGTTTAGTGGTGGGATTCCCCTTTACCTCGACTATGGTTTGGCTTTTTATAATATTCCTGATACGCTTATAAATTCTGTTCCATCAACGGTCTCTTGTGAAATTGATTCAGCATTTGTTTCGTAGTTCTGTCCTGTAACAATTTGTTCTGCTCCTTCTCGTTTTGGAATGGTTGTTAGCTGTAACTCACAATTAAAGAAGCTAATATCAAGGTCCTTCAATATATTAAAGAAGCCATTGTTTTCAATAAGATTTTCTTCAGCTGGGTTCAACCATCCTTTTTTAATACTCTCGTATGCCAATAACCAATTGGAAGAGAATAAAATATCTTCCTTAAGATTGGTCTCTATTTTTTCAAAATTAGGACTGCCTTGGACTAAGTTCATTTCTCGTGTCATACACAGTAAAATGAGGATTGCAAAATCGTCTTTTGTATCAAGAACAGAATTTGCAGTTTCTTCACTTATTGAAATGTTAAATGACTTGGCTAACCATAATGCCCATGAAACTTCAAAACTGTGATTTACAGGAGCGTGAATCTTAATTATGTCTCGAATTAATACAGTGAGTTTCTGGAGGGATTCTTCATTTAAATAGTCACGATAAGAAAGAAGAATTTTAGTTGTTATATCTAAGATAGCCGGTTGAATTAGGCTAGTTTTAAATAAGAGGTTCTCAAATAACTTCCAACTATTTCTGCTAATCTCAACTGTTCTAAACTCAAATGTCCTTAGAGCATACTTGAACACCCAATCGGTTCTTGATTTATATTTTGCTCCGATACCCCATATTAAGCTAAAATAATGTTTAAGGCTATTTTGGAGGTTGGTTCTTTTAAATACAAACTGATTAAGCTCAGTAACCCAATCGTTTTCAAAAGAGAATGGGTATTCACTTATTTCAACTTTTTTATCGTTTATCTCTAGCTGATATTCATTCAAGATTAACCCTACTTTGTCATGTTTCTGGGGATCTGTTTAAATTTCTTTGAATCTGGCGTCGATAAGCATAAAGGTGTTTGAGACAATAATCCATGGTACTCTCAAGGTTTTCCCACCTGCTAGAGAT